>JADFZJ010000004.1 GCA_015232555.1 Desulfamplus sp.
TCATAGTTGCGGCTTCGGACAAATGTACTGCCGTTTTTGTGAGCAAGAAGAACAAGCTGTATAGGTGAATCATAAGCAAAAAGGTCCATAGCAATAGGGGCAAGGACAAATGCACAATCAAGCTCGCCTGTCTCAAGACCTTCTTGGATTGGATTCCAGCCCGGCTTACGTTCTGTTTTTAGATGAAAATGCTTGGGAGTAATCTCTCCAGTCTCTATTCTATGCTTTAATGCTCCAAGGGCAAGGTGATCGGTAATCTGAATATGTGCAACGTTAAGCTCAACTTTACCATCAATTACATTACGCTTTTTAGGTCCTGCAACCGCTGCTGCCGTTTCAGGAGCAAAAACCTTATATATTGCTTCCTTAATCTGATTTGAATCAAATGGTTTGGGTACATGTGCATTGCCCTTTGCCTCATAAATGGCAATCTGCTGACCTTTATCTGCCTGAGCCGTTGCCATTATAAAGGGGATATCCTGATATGGCGGGGTCTTTCTTAACCAATTTAGAAATTCTAAACCATCCATTCTTGGCATATTCCAGTCGCTGATAATAAGCTCAGGTTTGGACTCCTCAACTTTTTTTGTAGCATCAAGACCATCTACAGCCATGACAATATTCTCAAATCCCGCTTTGTTGAGCATCTGTTTGAACATGATGCGCATAGTACCTGAATCATCTGCTATCAGAATTTTTATTTTCGGATCCACTGCCATAAAAAAGCTCCTTGATTTTTATATCTTGAAAATAGAATCGTTTATATATTTAGAAAGTCAATCAATATATGTTAAATATTATTTTAGCAATGCGATTACAATAATTTAAAAAGTAATAATATAAACATGGATAATTATTACTTTATCCATGTTTGAGTGAATCTACTCTGAATTGTCTGAAATATTTTATCTAAAGTAAAGCCTATAATTCCAATGGCAACAATGATAGCCATCAGATTATTATATGACATTGTATCCCTTGCGTCATTTATCAGATAACCCAATCCACTTGCAACTCCTAAAAATTCTGCTGGCACGAGAACAATCCACGCAACCCCAAGAGCCAACCTGATACTTGCCATAATATCTGGCAGCGAGGCTGGAATAATAATTGTGCTAAATATCTGTAAATGGTTTGCCCCCTGATTCATAGCCATCTTTATCCAGTTGGGATTTACATTAGCAGCCCCTGACGCTGTATTCAACATAATTGGCCAGACAGTTGCCATTATTATAAGAAAGCAGATTGAAGATTCAAAACCTGTAAATACAATAAGTGCAACAGGCATCCATGCAAGAGGGCTTATCATTCTTAAAAATTGAATTGGAGCATAAGCAATATTTCTTAAAACTGGATAGAACCCTGTAATAAGACCGATAGGAATACCAATAACAGAGGCTATTGATATACCAATAAATACCCTTCTCAAACTTGCCCCTACAGATATCCAAAATCTCTGTTCAAGTGTAAGTTTGTAAAGTGCCTTGAATGTTGGTATAGGGAAAAAGTTATTAAACTGACCGATTACATTAACTTGCGAAGTTTCGTTAAATTGGTTTAAGAGTGAAACCTGACCCGAAAGGAGTGCTGGCAGGATTAGAAAAATCCATCCTGATATAAACCACAACAGAAGAAGAAGCAATATTCCTATCACTTCAAATTTAATACTTGATGATTTATAGTGATTCTTTTTATCAACCAATTTCAATGACCTCTTCGCGTTCCAGAGAATCACTTCCAGACTCATGGATATTGCCATTAGAACGATTAGACTCGCTATAAGAATCAGAATTACCTGAATCATTAGAAGTAGCAGAACCAAAGGAACCGTAAACACCCATATCTTTCATAGCTTTTTTCACAAATGTGTCATCTACAAGTTCTGCTGTTGCTAAAACAGGATCAAGAGCACGAAGAAAATCAGAATCTCCTTCAACTTTTGTCTTTGCCATCTGACTTACAATAAATTTGGTTGCTGACGGATATGGATATGGCTGAAAACCAATTCTGCCGATATTCCATTCAGGGTGTATTATAGGTCTTGGCATAGATTCTGTGAGATACTCTTTTAAATTATAACCTGTAAATACCCTTAAAAGAACATCTTCATTTACAGGAAGATATCCACCTCCTTTGTCACGGCTTAAAATATGGGCAGCTTTTTCAGGATTTTTAGTACACCACAACTGTGCTCTCACAACCGCATTGATAGCTTTCTGTATCATTACAGGCTGTTCTTTTATCAAATTTTCGTGGGAGACAACAACACAGCAGGGGTGATTTTTCCAGATATCTCCTGTAAAACGCATGATTTTTGCTTTAATTTTCATCTCTGCAAGTGCATTAAAAGGCTCTGCCACAATAAACCCATCCATCTTTCTGCCAAGAAGTGCTGGAGGCATTTCAGGCGGCGGAAGAACAAACAGATTGACCTCATCTGGTGCAATTGCTACCCCCTGTGGTTTGATAACGGGTTTTAGCCCTTTTGCTGTGATTCCCATCTGTATCATGTAATTATGAGTGGAATACCATGAAGGGACAGCAATTTGTTTACCGCCTAAATCTCCAAATCCTTTTATATTGGAATTTCCATCAACTGTCAGAGCACTGCCGTTGGTGTGATCCCATGCAAGCACCTTTACTGGAATATTTTGTTTAAACCTCATCCAGATAGGTATTGGAAACATCAGATGTGTAAAGTTGAACTGTCCCCCGATAAAAGATTCAGTAAGAACTGTCCACGATCTTACCATGACAGGCTTTGGAACATTTAACCCCTCATCTTTAAAAAAGCCAAGACTGTATGCAATCAGAAGGGGAGTAGCATCTGTTATGGGGATATAGCCGATTTTTAACTCTTGTGGATTGTTCTCTGCATAGGCAGAAAAAGAAGATAACAAGTTATTAGGCATAAACGAAGAGCTAAAGGTAGCTCCAGCTCCAATTGTTATAGCAGCACTTTTTTTGAGAAATGACCGTCTGTCTATTGTATCCATAATCAGAAGCTCCTGAACAGGCTAAATAACGCCCTTGCCCTTAGAGGCACAATATATAATAAAAAAATAAAAGGCTTGATTGTAAAATACCATTATTGAAAAAATTTCCTGTTCCCCACATGTGCCTGCTTTAAATTTGCTAATATCTCTGCCCTATAATCCTTGAATGACGGATCGTTGATATTTCTTGGATATGGGTCATCAATAGCATAGATTTTGCTTACAGAACCAGGGTATCCACCAAGCAGAACAATCTTGTTTCCTAACAGAATGGCTTCATTTATATCATGCGTTACAAAAATTGCTGTAAATCTTTCGCTGAGCCATATATTAATTAGCTCTTCTTGTATATGTGCCTGAGTGAATGTATCTAAGGATGCAAAAGGCTCATCAAGAAGAAGTATATCTGCACGCCCCACCAATGCACGGGCAAGGCACACCCTCTGTGCCATTCCAAGGGAAAGAGAGATTGGTTTTGCATTTTCAAAGCCAGAAAGTCCCATCATCTCAATGAATTGATAGACACGGTAGTCAAGATTTTCAATATCACCGCGAATTTTGCATCCATAAGCTACATTATCCTTTACAGTAAGCCATGGAATGAGCACAGGCTGTTGAAACAGCATAGAGCGTGAAGGGTTAATTCCATTGACCTTTACGCCATCTACAAAAATTTCTCCTGATGTGGGGATTTCAAGCCCTGCTACAAGGTTGAGCAGAGTTGTCTTTCCACCTCCGGATTCTCCAAGTATAACAACAAAATCACCGCTATCAGCCGAAAAAGATATCTTGTCCAAGACAACATTTTCACCACCATCGAATCGAGGGAAAATTTTTGACACATTTCGTATATCTATTCTCAAGTTTTCATGCCTTTGTATCTATGGTTTCTGCTTCAAGAGCAAAACTTGTATCTACAAGCTCATTCATATTTATGATATTTTTCATAATTCCCATATCTTTAACCATAAACTGGTTGATGCTCTCAAGAGATTTAATATCTGGCATAATAGATGCTGCCTTTTTAGGAATAAACGTTGAAAACATTTTTTCAATTACATGATGATCTTGATTAAAAAAATGTTGTGAAAGGCGGTGAAGATAATTTGAACCTCTGAATATAAACTTGCTTGAAGCTACCATAAGATGAATAAAATCCATAACATGACTGCGGTAATCGTCAATTACATAATCGTGTAGAACCAAAACAGAACCAGGGTGATCTGTCCAAAGCTGAGAAGAAGATAACATTATCTTTCCTCTACAATCATTAATCACCATAGAGCCAAAAGGTTCTTCAATAAAACATCCGCCAATATATCCTGCATGATCATATTTCAACATCTCAGGAGCAATGAACGGCGGTACAACTTCAATATATACATCTGTATGGCTGTCATTTTCAAGCCCTGCTTTTAATCCTACTGATGCCATTAATCGGTAAAAAAGAAGATGATGAATAGACATATAGTGGGATATAAGAACGGTTTTGCCTTTAAAGTCTCTTATGTTCTCTATATTTGCATAACCGTTGCTCACTAAACAGGCTCCTGGACGGCAGTCATAAACAAGCACCTTGAGCTTTATGCCAGAATCAAACAGATGCACAACTTCAGGAAGCGGAATAAATGCACCGTGAAGATCACCGTCACAAAAGGCTTTTTTTATCTGACTCCAACTTCCCATATGAACTGGTGTTATAAGATGCCTTGTTGTCTGTTTAAACAGATCTTCACCAAAGCCGTTGTAAGCAAAGCCAAGCATTAGGTGGTCAAGAATTCTCAAATGTCCTATTCTGAGGGCAGGAAGTTTTACCACACTTAGCTCCAGTTTATATGAAAGTCTCTTAACTGAATTTCATTTTTTGTTGCGTAAAGCATTACCTGTTTGTTGTATAAATGACATTGTATTGACAGCATCGTATTCAGACTTTTTTCTGTTATGCTATTTAAATGTCTCATTTTAGCACGTTATAACGCATGTGTGCAATATTTATATCCTTATCTAATTGAAACGATATCGTTACTTGTCAAACAAGATATCGTTTAAAAACTATCGACTTGACTTTAGAGATAGTTTAAATATTCAGGCTGTTAGAAGTTAGGTACTTTATTAAACACAACATGATATACAAAAATTGCCATTCCCACGCATATTGCACTGTCCGCCACATTAAAGGCTGGCCAGTGATAATATCCAACATAAAAATCTAAAAAATCAACAACCTTCCCATATCGGAAACGATCAATCAGATTGCCCACAGCACCACCAAAAATTGCAGCAAGACCTGCTGCAAGAAATGGATATCCATCTGCCGCTTTTTTGTAAAACCACAAAAGAGCAAAAGCTACAGCAGAAGAGACAAAGAGAAAGAAGAATTTTCTAACCACAGCAGAGTGATCAGCAAAAAGCCCGAAAGCCCCCCCTGGATTGAGAACATGTGTAATATTAAAAAAAGGGGTTACAGAAATTATTTCATGGAGCATTAAAGCATTTGATATAATATACTTTGTCATCTGATCTATAGCTATAACCGTACCGCTTATAAGGGCAAGCCGTACAACTGCCCGTTTCTGACTTGATTCCAAATTTAAGTTCCCTCTCCTACTTAAAAAGATTATTCATCTCATTTCCAAACTTCAAAACCCTGTTAAATGGCAGTTGCAGATTTACATCAAGTTTAATTCCCTGAAAATTAGAACCAGCATTATCTGCACTAACCCTTACAAAACCACCAAGCTCCTTTTTATAGACAAATGGCAGAACATTTTCTGGCTTGCCATCAAACTCCATCTTTACAAGAAGCTGCTCGCCTTTAGTATCAAATCCAAGTCTTGCCCACTCATACTTATAGCTTTTCAAAGCCTCTTTAGCCAAATCTAACTGGTTAAATTGAGGCGTTCCCTCTGGAATGCCAGCAATAAGTTTCTCTGTGCCAGAGACCTTTATTGTTCCACCTTGACCAGGTGCTGAGTAAAGAAACCCATTGTTAAAATTAATATCTCCATTAATGATTGATACAGGAATCCTGCCGTTGAGCGTACCCTCTCCCTCTGCATCAAATGCTCCTACCTGTTTTAAAATTGATGATAATTTAAGTCTATCACAAAAAAGACTGATATGATACTCACTCTGCCCTGAAGAGAAACGCATTGACTCTGATACTACTTTGCCATCACACCAGTTGAAAGAGGCATTTTCAATTAAAACAGCACTGTTTGGTGTTGATTCAATCGTATATCGTACCTGTGCATCAGATATCTTTATATCTTTGATATCAATTTTATCAACTTTCAGAACTTGAGCTGGAAGTGGCTTTATATCATCAATTCCTCTAAAAGAGAGAGATGTATTAATACCGTTGATGCTTATTTTCTTTTCAGGCATGGAAAATTTTCCATTGTCAAGATTAATGTTTATGCTGCTTGTTATCTTATTGTCATAAAAGAGAATATCTCCATAAGATGCAAGATTTGCACTAAAATTCATACCTGCAAAAATCTTCGGATCCGTATAAATCTTTTTAATCAGCTCTGGAGTGAATTTTACAGGATTTAGTTTGTAGTTTAAATCAACTTTGATATTTTTTTTAAGCAGTTGAATGTTTGACTTAATCGGAACTGCTGCAACTCCATCAACATTTAGCTTGCCTTCAGATGTGAATTTTTTACCTTTATCTACATATTTAAATGGTAGATTTAAGTCTATTTTTCCTATCTGTAGTTTTTGTTCATCATAACTTAGACTATTTGCCTTTACTGTCAATTTCCCATCAAATGATGCACTATTGCCATTGCAAGATATCTCAAAATTTGGTGAGTTCAATTTAAGAGCCTGTTTGTCTGACCCAATTATAAATGGTCTCTTTTTTTCTATCTCATCACCCTTAATAAAAAATGACCATGTTTTATCTTGGTTTGCTCTAAAGTTATAAATAACATTAACAGAAGATAACATATCGCTGTTAAGCCTAAAAGAGCCTTCTGCCAAAACTTGAGAAGATATGGTGCTATCTTTTGAGGATTCTTTAATAGTATTTCCTATATTAACTGAAGAAGTTTTGGCAACTGTTGAAGCCTGTAGCAGCCGTTCCAAGTCGGTAATGGTAAGATTCATTATAAAATTATTTATCTGTGACTCAATCGGTTTTGCCATACCAACATGTGAAATGGCAATCTTCCATTTGGAGATATCCCCTATCATTGAGATTGTGATGTCACACTTTCCATTAAGTGCAATATCAGAGTCAGGCAGCATTACAGAAAAAAGCCCTCTTAATGATGACAATGAGATATTGTCGATACTTATAGCTATAGATCGTAAGATATCTTTGGAGTTAGATATATTTTCTGACAAATTGCCATCTAAAATATTTCCAGTGATAATATCAGCCTCGACAGAAATTTTAATGGTCTGACCAAATAGAACAGGTTTGAATAACAGATTGATTACGCTGGAATTCTCTTTATCTGTACTCTTATTGTCAATCTTGAACATAAGGCTGAATGGCAGCGTAAATATACTTTGTCCATCGCTTTCTGTTAAAGTAAAAACAGAGTGGCTAATCTCTATAATAGGAGGCAGAAAAGGTATTATAGCGGCTATAGCTTTAATGTTTAGCCCATCTTGGGTTTGGATATCACTTTTCTTATCTGTATTAATAACGTTATTTTGATTAATAACCTTATTTTGCGTTGAAAAATCAGTCAAAATAACAGATGAATCCCTCTTTACACCGTTTACCTCCATTCCTGAGATATTAAGAGAGTTGACCCTGTTTTTCATAAGTGAATTAGGAGAGTAATTACAGAAGATAGAGTCAACAGAAATAGAATCTCCTGTGGTAATTTTGTCGACTCCAATACCTGAAATACCTATTGTTCTAACCTTGAGATCAAAACGGTCAAGCCCTGCAATTGCTGCTGTTTTTTCAACAATCAGCCTCTCTGCAATAGGTGGAAGCAGTATAAAAACAGATATTAATGCTAAAATTGATACCCATAAAACAGTTTTTAGGATACTTTTTAGCATAGTATTAGTTTCTGTTGACATTTTACCTTAAACAACCTCAACACAGTCATCAATTCCAGTAAATGTTTAAAATCATGGTAATTATTATCAAGTCAAATTTGAACTTTAGTAATTCAAACTGCATCTAAATCTTTCAGAGTTCCATCATAAAAGTTTTTCACAATATCAAGGTATTCTGACAGCAACTGAGTGCTGACCACAAAAATATGCCCTATATTTTTCTCAATTGTACGATTTAGTCCTGAACGGGTTTTGCTTAAATTACACTCTTTCTTAATGCAATTTTCCTCTCGCACCATCCCCCACATTTCGCTTGAGACACATGAACCTACTGGCGAAATCGGATCTCGCTTTCCCCTGTAATCAAAAATCTGTACTTTTGCCTCTTTGAGTATTCCCATATTTACAGGTTTTCCATCAAGATGTGGCTCACTTGACGGTAGGCAGTATGTTTGCCTGTAAATCTGATTCTCAATAAAAATATTTCGTATCCACTCTCTGTGTGCTTTTGAACCGAACTTCGTTCCATGCGTGAGCCAGTATAGAAACGGTGCAGAGTCCTCTATAGCTCCTGGAAAAGAGGCTCGACTATAAAATCCTGATGCTACATTATACTGCACACCATGCTGAATCTCATTCATACCAACACTTATAATCTGTGGCGGCACATTAACTTCACCGTACATTTCAGCCATCAATACTTCATCGTAGTCATCTTTAATAACTTGACGCATGTAACCTTGACCGCTTGCATCATCGTCAAATTTTACAGGTGCCGCCATAAGAGCAATTTTCTTGATATCCATCTCTTCGCCTCTGCTCAAAAGCTCCTCAGCTCTTCTTGCAAGATATGGCATAAACAGAGTTCCACCCATGCAGTAACCCATCACATAAATCTCCTGATCTGGATGGCGTCTCTTGATGATATCAATGTATCTGTCATGCACAACTTTTCCGTAAAAATCAAGTCCAAGGTCTGTATCTTCAACTCCCGGGTCACCCGGAGCTTGCAGGTAAATAGTATAGCCAGCCTCCAGCATCCCCTGAACTACTGATTTTCCCTTGGCAAGGTCAAATATTTCAGCTTTGTTGATAAGAGGACTCACCATGTAAAGTATTTTGCCGTTTGGTTGTATCCCGTCTGGCAGCATGTAATGGCGGAGAGTTACAGTGTGTATTTGTGACCCTTCCACAATCTTGTATTTACAATATCCTATCTCGCCGTTGGTTGCTGCCTCAGAAAATAATTTGATGTTGAATGCGTTACGATTGTAGAGATTTTCAAGACGTGTTCGGACGCTGTTTAGATATTCAGAAAAGAGCGGGGTTGGTTTACCTGGTTTTTGCTTGAGTGCAAAAGGCATATCGTCTGGTTGTAGTTGCTCACGCGATCTTATTGTTTCCATATCGCTTGCTGGTTGTTCTGTTGTTGATTTAGAGTTTAATGGTTTTTCACTTATCACAATTAACAAAGAGAGAAGCAGCTCTTTCATTGCTTTCAAGCGTGTAAGACCAAGAGAGTTATACTGCCATTCAAGTTGTGCAAAATCTTTCATATATCTTTTAAGTGTTTCAATTCCTTCAGGGGTAGTAGAGAGCATTCTGCATTTTTCTCTGTCAAATGTGCTGATAACCTTTAAAGAGCTGCCCAATTCTGCATCATCACCACTACTTGAATTAAAAGATTTATCGCAAAAATAATCTTTACGGCTCATGCAGAGTGTGCAAAGTGTATAAATCATGTTGCCGTAAGCGTTTTCGACATTTTCATCACGTTCTGCGTAAGTATCAGGTGTCAAACCTGCTCTTGTAGCTATTTTTGCATGGAGGTATATAGGGTCGGTTATGTTATGTTCAATCAGCCATTTATGAAATTGTGCAACACCTGAGAGGGGGCCAAATATATGGGGAGATTGAGCCATTGTTCGCAGAATATTTTTCCACTGAAGGGTGTTGCGTATAAAGCCTCCGACAATTCTGCTCTTCCAAGGCATATTTATCTTATAACCTTCAATGTTGTCTGCTGGTGAATATGGATAAGGTTCAAGAAGCTCAGAGGGAGATATTGAATTAGCAAAAAAATCACTCGCACTGTTTAATATCTCTGATATTTTTCCTGATTCAATTTCAGTATTCTTAGGTTCGTTTGACATGGATACCTCCTTAATTGTTTATAGTTCAAACTTTAAAATCTTTACATTCTAATATCTATCAATATTCAAGATTCAGAGCAATGTTTTTGTTGTTATTGCAAAAACCCTGTTTCCATCAAAATCTTCTATTCTTCTTGACAAAAATATAGGCAAATTGTTCTATATTGATAGGAGACTTCAGAGGTAACAAACCATTGCTGACTCCTATCAGTTATAAATCAGCACCAATCCAATGAAATCAGAAATTGGGTAATAGTCAAGGATTGCACCTTGATCAAAATTTGCTCGAAGATGCAAATTTTGATCAGCATAAACGATAACGATAAGAGATTAAACAACTATGATTATAAAGAGTATTAGAGCAGAAATTTTATCTACAGGTGATGAGGTTTTATGGGGAGATATTGATGATACTAACTCAAGCTGGCTCTCCCGTAAATTGCGTGAATATGATATTGAGATTGTTCGTATTAGCTGCGTAGGTGATCATCTTGAAGATATTGCAGGTATAATGAAGGAGATATCAGTTAGAGGTTCATCTGTATGGGCTGATTCGGTTCAGGTGGTGGACTATTCTCAAACAGATATTGTATTAGTAACAGGAGGACTTGGTCCAACCTCTGATGATCTAAGTGCTGAAGCAGCGGCTCTTGCGTCTGATGATACTATTATAATGAACCAGATTGCACTCAACTCTATGAAGTCATACTTTAGTAAAAGAAACTGGAATCTATCAGATGACAACATAAAGCAGGCAATGCTTCCCTCTCGTGCTGGAGTAATGGAGAATCTTCATGGAACCGCCCCTGGATTTTATATAGAGATAGATAAAACAATCTTCTTTTTTATGCCTGGTGTGCCAAGAGAGATGAAGCCGATGTTTGAGCAGAGCGTCTTACCTATCATTAAAGATCGATTTTTTAAAGATCAGTCAGATGCAAATAATTCAAAACAGATGCTCACAAGATTTAAACTGTTTGGACTTCCTGAGTCAAAAGTAGGCAGCCGACTTAAAGGTTTTAATCAGAAATTTCCTAAGCTAAAACTTGGATTTAGAGCGTCAATACCTATTATTGAGGTTAAATTCAGTGGTAGAGAGAGCGAGCTTAATGGGGCAGATAAAGAGTTGTTTGCAACTAATATTTCGTCTATACACAAGCAGATGTCTGACGCTGCTAAATGGATATCTTCACGGCTTGAGGATTATATATTTTCATACACTGGACTTAATATGGAGCAGGAGCTTGGCAGACTTCTTGCCTTGAAGAAAAAAACAGTAGCTGTTGCAGAAAGCTGCACAGGCGGTCTTATTGGCAGTATGTTCACAGATGTTGCTGGAAGTTCTGACTATTTTCTTTTGTCAGCAGTTACCTACTCAAATGATGCAAAGATCAATATTCTTGGCGTAAATCCTGAGACTCTTTTGCAGTATGGTGCAGTGCACGAGGAGACAGCTAAAGAGATGGCTCTGGGTGTTATGAGAGTTGCAGGTGCAGATTATGGAGTTGCTACGTCAGGTATTGCAGGTCCTGGGGGTGGAAGTGATGAGAAGCCTGTAGGAACGGTCTGTATAGGAGTTGCAAGCAGAGGAGTTAATGGTGAAATATTTGCAAAATCAAAGCGTTACCTCTTTACTTACGGCGATAGAACTATGAACAAAAAGATGTTTGCAGTTAAAGCTATGGATATGCTCCGCAGGGAAGTTGTTTTGATTAATTAGCCATCTCCCCATCTCTTTTACCTTGACTCTTTAAACAATTTGGGTGCAGTTCATCTCATCAGCGAATTCCGCTGCAATTTTTTACATTGGATATTTTTGGAGTAGGCATGAAATATTTTCCTTTAAAAACAATTCTTTTTTGTATTCTTATTGTTCCTTTGTTATTTACCACAACCTTAACTATGATGGAAACATACTTAAACACGGTATATCAACGAAAAATACAAAATAATATCATCAATGAATATAAAAATTTTATAAATCAAAAAAGTTCTGTGTCTGATTTGTCTGAGCAATTTATAATAGATTCAATAGATGAATTTATTATAAATCTTTCAGCAAGTGATATGTTGGTAAAAAATTTTAACCTTGATATTGCTGTAAGGATAATGGATATGTCTGGCAAATTAATTTATCCATATTACAGTATTAATGGTATAAACAAAAATAGTATTTTAGATAAAAACTACAACTATGACAGAAACATCGAGAAAACAGAACTTCAAAACAGTAACGAAATTCAAAATAAAACTATCTCAGATACGGAGATGGTTACTGTTCAAATAAAAGTGCTGCTCAGACAGAACAACTTAATATTCAACACTATTTTATTTGTATATATTGGATTGACCCTGTCTGTTTTCTGGTTTTTCTATAAACAAGCAATTGCAAAGATAAACAGGGACGACCTTAAGAGACGAGATGCAATTTCCAGTCTGGTAAAAGATGAACAAGAGTACATTGCTAAACTTGAAGCCCTTAAACAAGAGCGTGAGATTCTTGCAGAAAAGCTGAAACAAGCAAAGGCAGATTATCAAGAGGAGAGCAGAAGAGCCAGTCTTGCCGAAGAGGAGCTATTTGAAGAGATTGTTGAACTTGAAAAGAAAGTTGAAGAGAACATATTGCTCCAACAGCAGAAAGAGGAAGAGATTGAAAATCTTAAAAATCAGCTTGAAAAGATAGAGAGAAGAAAAGGCGGGGGTAAAAAGAGAAAAACCGCGGATGTGATAGAAAAACGCTTTGTAAATCTATATAAAAATATACAGATGAATGAAAGGGCTATTGAGGGGTTACTTGACCTTGATGACGATGATATGCAGCTAAAGGCAGAAGAGCTTATTCATCAGCTTAACTACGATCCAGCAGGTGTAACGGTTAAAAGAAAAGTTTTTGCTGGCAAAAAAAACAAGACCGCATCTTTTGAGGTTCTTTTTGCATATAATGGGAGGCTCTATTTCAGAAATCTTGAGGGGAATAGAATTGAGATATTAGTGATAGGGACAAAAAATACTCAGGATAAGGATATGGAGTTTTTACATTATATTTAGTAAATTGTGAGGGGAGTAAGTTCTTTTTCCCCTCACAGGTTTTCATTCAGATAAATTTCTATTTAATTGTCTGGACACTCGTTGCATAAATGCTCTGGACTTCACCCTCTTGGGTAATCATACCAATAATACTAACCATTTTTTCATTAAAACCATCCACTTGGTCACATGGAATTAAGTAGATATTGTCCTCCGCAACTATACCGCATACATCTTCAGCCCGAACAACATTCCCCTTAACTATAACTTCTTGAGCATTAGTTATAACGTTTGAAATGCTATCCGCCATAACTGCCTCAATCATTAAACTGCTTGTAATCATCATCAAAAAAGCTACAACCATAAAACTTGCTGTTTTTATGAGACTAAATTTTTTCATATTTTATTTCTCCGCATAACCTGTCTTTTAAATCGCCATTGCTTTTTATATTAAAGTATCTTAACTAACTTTCATTGCTTATTATATAAATAATTATATAAGTGTTATATAAAACTTTAGATATTACTTGTAAAATTCCACTACTATTAATTTCATTACAGCAATAAATGTGCCAAGTTTTCAATATATTGAAAAGCAGGTAGAATACACGGAGAATAGTATGTATTAGGACAATGTATCAACTTTCAGTAATCGTAAAATTACAAAATTTTCACCTCAATGTACGGATTTTACCCATTTTTTGTAAGACTAACTAAACAGTGCGTCCAAGATACTGCTCAATCTGGTCAATGAACCTACTTTTCATACCATACTGCCCTTTTCTGTAACCAGCATAAGATAGATAGAGACGTTTTTCTGCTCTTGTCATAGCAACATACATAAGCCGCCGCTCCTCTTGAATAGCCTTATCTCCTGAATCAATCGAACGCCAATGTGGAAAAAGCATCTCTTCGCACCCAACCACAAATACAGTATCAAACTCAAGACCCTTGGCAGAGTGGATAGTCAGAAGAGCCACACCTTGCTCTTCTTCTTTATTGTCAGAGTCATCTCTATCCTCTCTAATCAGTGCAGCCTCTTCTAAATACTCTAAAATATCTACCTTATCTTTGGCTGTGTACCACAACTGCTCAAGGTTCTCCTTTTTTGAGATAAAATCATCTTCATTTTTTACTTGATGTCTTAAATATTCGTAATAGTCAGTTCGTTCAATAACTGTCTCAATAGCTTTTGCAGGTGATAAATCAAGGATATCATCAAGTATGCCAATAAGCTCGGAGAGTTTTTCATGTATTTTTTTTGCAAGCAACCTCTCTTTTACCATTACCCTCGCACAATCTTGAAGACCCATACCTTCACGTCTAAGTTTGCCCATCTCCTTTATTTTGGCAGGACCAATACCTCTTTTAGGAGTATTGATGATCCTGTCAAAAGAGACATCATCTCGTGGAAAAACTGCTGCTGCCAAATACGAGTTGATATCCATAATCTCCATACGTTCAAAAAAGCCCTGTGAACCCATAAGTTTGTATGGAATTTTAAACAGACGGAAATTTTTTTCAAATGGAAGAGAGCAAAATTTTGTTCTGTAAACCACTGCCATCTTGTCAAAAGGAACGCCATCACCACGCTGATTGAGTGCTTTTATTCTGCTTGTAACCCACTGGGCTTCGTCAGTATCAGATGCAAAATCATAAATCTCAACTTTGCCACCTTGTTTTGTGGAGAAGCAGCGTTTATCCATTTTATCCTTGTTAAAGCCAATCAATCCATTGGCAACCTGAACAATCTCATTTGCAGAACGATAATTTTGCTCTAACCTGAATACTTTTGCACGCTCATACCGTTCTGGAAACTCAAGAAAATGGCTCACATTGCTGCCACGAAATCCATAAACAGCCTGCCAATCATCTCCTACACAAAAAAGATTGCCGTGAGAGCCAAGCAGCAGACGAGTAAGCTCATCTTGCAAATTATTTGTATCTTGATATTCATCAACTAAAATATGGGTGAAATATTCCTGATAATAATCTCTTACCTTGCTGTTATCTCGTAATATATCTCTTGTTTTAAGCAAAATGTTATCGAAATCGACACTGTTACTCTCCATCAGCTTTTCTTCATATCTTTTGAAAAGCTCGTAGGCTCTAACATGTATGCCTGTCATTCTTGGTCTTTCATCAAAATAGCGTTCAGGGTTAGCTGAATTTTTTGCCTGTGATATGACAGATATAAGATTTGAGGCATGTTTTTTATCAAGATTGCTGTTGACAAGTATCTCTGTAGCCATCTTTTTTTGATGATAAAGCGAGCATATCTGTATTGGATGGTGATAACCCACAAGATCACAGTGTTTTTTAAGTATCATAAGGCAGGCTGAGTGGTAGGTTCTAACCCAAGGAAACTCTGCATATCCTTTGTTTGTAAGCTCATAGAGGCGACTTTTCATCTCATCTGCTGCTTTATTTGTAAATGTTATCGCTAATATTCGTTTTGATGCGGACGGGGAGGCGTTTTTAGCATTGATAATATCAAGGATTTTTGCGGTAAGGGTTCGTGTTTTACCTGATCCCGCACCAGCGACCACCAATGCAGGTGAACCGTAGTGGGCTATAGCTTTTTTTTGCTGTTCAGACAGCTCTATCTGTTTCGATTTGGTTTGTTGTGATTCCAATTTTATTTATTCCGGTTATTTTTATTATTTTTTTAGAATTGCTATATCCAAATGGATATAGCTGCTTGACTCAGAACACTTCTTACAATATATAAATTTAAAATTTCATTCCACAATTAAATTTAGGCTGCTAAGTTAAAAATCAAACTACATTAATTTAAGTTGAGGACAGCATGAGTCTTTTTTTTATATCTCTTTTAATAATCGCCTCTGGAGGCGTTCTATCTCCTTTTTTTAAGCATAATTTTACAACCATGAAATTTATAGCTGTCAGCACAATGATTGTGGGTTCTATTGGAGGGATTATTGACTCTGGCTCTAAACTGATGAGCCAATCTGCAACCATAAATTCGTGCGATTATACTGCCTCGTTGACTTATCTTAAATCTTTTACCCTCTCATTTCAGCTCGACAGTTTATCCGCTTTTTTCTTGGTTATTATCTTTGCTATCTCCTTAATGGCATCTTTTTACAGTTTTCATTATATGGACAAGCCTGAAAGAAGCCTTGGTACTGCTGTAAATTATCTCTTTTTCAGCCTGCTTGTAGCGTCCATGTGTCTTGTCGTTACTGCCTCCAACATGATAGCCTTTATGATTTCATGGGAGATGATGTCTCTCTCCTCGTTCTTTTTAGTTATATACAACTATAAATCAAAAGAGAATCGAAGGGCAGGATATCTATATTTTATCTTTTCTCATGTAGGTGCAATGTTCATTCTTTCAGCATTTGGTGTTTTATACGCCCTTACAGGAGATTTTGATTTAAGCCACTCTTTTGCATCTGCTGTATCACCAATATCTAATGCTTTAGCAAATTTATCAGAAAACCAAAAAGTTTTAATTTTTATACTTGCCTTTATCGGCTTTGGCTCAAAAGCTGGTATTTTCCCATTTCATGTATGGCTGCCACACGCTCATCCAGCAGCATCAAGCCACATCTCTGCAGTAATGTCAGGAGTGATGATTAAAACAGGAATTTACGGTATTATCAGAATCTATTCTCTTCTTAATTTCTCTTCACCAGTTATGGGAGCGAATCAACTGATTATAGGCAATTCACAGTTTATAGGACATATAGTCATTGTAGCTGGAGTAATTTCAGGAATACTTGGAGTTGTTTATGCATTGGGTCAAAATGATATGAAACGGCTGCTTGCTTACTCAAGCATGGAAAATATTGGTATCATTCTTATTGCTCTTGGTATAGGAATGATAGGTGTTTCGTCTGGAAATACAGCTATGGTAATTATTGGTTTTTCAGGTGGATTCCTCCATATTCTAAACCACTCTATTTTTAAATCGCTTTTGTTTATGGGTGCAGGAGTGGTGCTGCATAAAACTGGTTCTCGCTCCATTGATGCACTTGGCGGTCTCATAAAAAACATGAGAATAACAGGCACCACTTTTCTTATTGGTTCTCTTGCCATTTCAGGACTTCCTCCATTTAACGGTTTTGTGAGTGAATTTTTTATCTATATGGGAGGCTTTAAAGGTGTCGGCATGACTGCTATTACAGTAAATGATGCATCAGTAGCTGGATTTGCAGTTAATCAATTTGCCATGAGCCGTTTGACATTTGGAACTACAGCTTTTGGAATTGTGAGCCTTGCCGTTATTGGAGGTCTTGCTTTAGCCTGTTTTACTAAAGTTGTAGGAGTTGTATTTCAAGGAGAGCCTCGAACTCGTGCTGCTGAAGGCGTGAATGAAAAAGGTGTTGCAATGCTTGTTCCAATGGTTGTGTTCGCTCTTTTATGTCTTGCTATTGGTGTTTTTCCTGAATTGCCTGTTCTGATGAGCATGAATGCAATATCATCTTTAAATATCTCCAATATTGGAACAGAATCAGGAGGAGCAAGTGTTATTGAGATCACAACCAAAATGATCGGAATGGCTGGTACAATTTCAGGTGCTGCTCTGCTATTTATTTCAATGATTCTATCAGTTCTGCTGCTTCGCAATTTTGCATACAAGAATAAACCAGTTACCACATCAGGTACATGGGGCTGCGGATTTACAAAGCCTACTGTTAAAATGCAATATACAGGAACATCTTATGCTGCTTCAATTGTCGAATTTTTTAGACCATTTGCACCAATCCATGAAGATCACTCACCTGTAAAAGGCAGAATGGCTGGACGGTCACACTATCAAAGTCATGTCAACGATATTGCAGAACTTTACATGGACAGAGTAACACTCAAGCCCGTCCTGTTTCTGTTTGATAAGCTTCACTGGATTCAGCACGGTGATATTCATCTGTATATCGGATATATACTGCTTGCCATCGTTGTGGCTATGTTTTTTGTATAATTGAAATTCCTGAATAAAAAAATAATTGGAAATAATTATGATTGAATCACTTTTACTATGGGTTATTGGGATTATCACTGCACCTTTTTTCTCTGCGGTGATTCTTAAAGTCAAGGCGTTCTTTGGGGGGAAAAAGGGACCACCGATTTTTATCAACTACTACACTCTTATGAAGCTATTGCAAAAAGGGTCGGTTTACAGCACAAGCACCACATTTATATTTAAACTCGGACCAGTTATATCTCTTGGTGCTGCTCTTACTGCCCTGATGTTTTTACCTATTTTTGGACATAGACCGATATTCTCATTTGAGGGGGATATCATCTTTGTGCTCTACCTTTTGGGATTAGGACGTTTTTTCACAATTGCCGCTGCAATGGATACAGCATCACCTTTTGAAGGTATGGGGGCAGCAAGAGAGGCGTTTTTTCCAATAATCTGCGAAGCCACAATGTTCATGATTCTGATTCTGTTTTACAAGTTGACTGGTCACTTGAGTCTCGTCAATTATTTTGAAGGCAGCCACCCCGTGTATCTTTGGGACATGGCAGGAACATCAATGGTTTTTATTGTTATTGCACTGTTTATTGTTCTTCTGACAGAAAATTCCCGCGTCCCTGTTGATGATCCTGCAACACATCTTGAGTTGACAATGATCCATGAAGTTATGGTACTTGACCACAGTGGTCCTGACCTTGCATTTATCGAACTTGGTTCTTTTACCAAACTTTTTTTCTATTCAACTATGATATCAAGCCTTATTCTGCCTTTTCAAAGAGAGGGTATCTTTTCTCCTTACTCTCTGTTGCTGGGCTTTTTAGCCATTATAGTTGTATATGGCTGTGTAGGAATTATGGAGTCTATCGTTGCTCGCTACAAAATGGATAAAGTCCAAAAATTTATTCTGACATCATTTGCGTTAGCTTTTTTTGCTACAGTTATAACAATGGAGTTTATAAAATAATGAGTTCTGTAACTAATTTTCTTTTTGGAGATTTATAATAAATGCTCTATTCAGTTGATACAGTGCTGTCTTTTGCACTGCTTGCAAGCCTATTTGCCCTTGGTTCAAGTCGTCTTCCCGGACTTATCAAGATTGTCGGATTTCAGGGAATAGTGGTCTCAATGGTTCCGATATTTATTGAGCATAACATTACAAGTTCTGCTGTAACCTTTTACATGTTTACCATGACCATCAGGGGAATTATCATACCGCTTGCCATCTATCTCCTAATAAAAAAAATTGCTATTCGCCGCGAGGTTCAGCCCATAATCGGATATCATGCCTCTTTGTTTGCTGGTCTTATGCTGATTGTTGCATCATCAATTATAAACCACAAACTTGCCTTGCCGGCAACTACCAACAGCGTGCTTCTTATGCCAACAGCCATTACGATTCTTGTAACTGGAATGTTTATCCTAATGGCAAGAAGAAACGCCATAGCCATGGTTCTTGGTTATCTTATGATGGAAAACGGTATCTATCTTGTAGGAACAACATTTTCGATGGGAACTCATCATATTGTGGAATTCGGGATTCTTCTTGATGTGCTCGCTGGTGTTATGATTATGGCTATCATGCTTGAGAATATGAAACAGAAATTCGATGATGTTGATACTGCATTTTTAAGTGAATTAAAGGAATAGGTTACTCTCATAATGGTTAAAACTCTTATAATTTTACCGTTCATTGCTGGCATCATTGCCTTTTTTATTCCAAAGAAAGCGGGACGAAAACTGCTTGTTGCAATTGGTCTTATTCACCTTATAGCCTCTATTCTATTGTGGGTAGAACGACCGACTCCGCCATTTCCAGATTATTTTGCCATTACACCAGAAGGGCTTCTATCCTTGCTTGTAATATCTCTGCTCTTTTTTCTGATTTCCATATACTCACAAGGTTATCTTAAAGCTGAAGAGCAACACCTGTTGTCAGATCATGAGAATTTGATCTCCAATACTGGCATAGAGACAATTAAAGCAGAAAAAATATTTATTGGCTCTATTCTTATATTCCTCTCAACTATGACGATGGTAACGCTTTCTGACCATATCATGGTCATGTGGATTGCAATAGAAGCCACAACTTTGGCAAGTGCACCTCTTATTTACTTTCACAGAACAGCGGCATCGCTTGAAGCTACCTGGAAATATGTGATTATCTGCTCTGTTGGCATTGCAATGGCACTGTTAGGTTCAATTTTTATTGCAATTGCAATGGACGTTGGACAAGTAAACGCTCCAGTCTCTTTTTCAGCCTTGACCTCTGTTGCAAAACATCTTGACCCGATTTGGCTCAAAACGGGTTTTGTCTTCATACTTGTTGGATATGGAACTAAAATGGGTCTTGCTCCAATGCACACATGGCTTCCTGATGCCCATTCTGAAGCTCCAAGCCCTGCATCTGCCCTATTATCAGGAGTGCTTCTTAACTGTGCATATCTTGGAATTTTTAAGACAAATAAAATCATGCACGAGGCAGGTCTTGGCGATTTTTCCGGAAATATTCTAATGACTTTTGGTCTTATTTCGATTATTGCCGCTGCAACATTTATTCTTAAACAGACAGAATACAAGAGACTTCTTGCCTATTCGAGTATTGAGAACATGGGAATTATTGCGTTTGGGACAGGAATTGGGGGAATGGGTGTTTATGGGGCATTACTTTGCCTTATTCATCACAGTCTTATTAAGTCTTCACTCTTCCTGACATCTGGTAACATGCTGCTGGGTTATGGAACCAAACTTATCAAAGAGACCGGTAATATGGTAAAACTTATGCCAAAAAGTTTTGTGGCATTTTTTGCAGGATTTGCGGGTATCGCTGGATTTCCACCTTTTGGGATATTTATTGGTGAATTCTTTATTATCATGGCTGCTTTCCGTTCAGGTCACTTTGTGGCAGCAGGAATATTTATATTGACTCTTTGCATAATATTTGCAGGTTTTTCCAATCAGATGATGAAAATCTCATTTGGACCTTCAGATCATGACAATGACACAGCTAACTTCAGTAAAATTCAGATGGATAAGATTCGTTCATATAGGGTTGATATTCACAATAAGATTGATATTGGAAAGATTTCAACAGACAAAAAGCACATGGAACAAAAATTGAGTATGATATTGCCACAATATCTGCTGCTTTTAACATCAATAATATTGTGCTTCTGGATGCCTGATTCTCTATATCAGACAATTATGAATGCAGTTGCCTCTATGGGAGGATTAAAATGACAAGCTCACAATCATCGTCAATAGAAACTCATAAAATTCCCATGCAGACAGAAAATAGAAAAAATATTGAGCAGACAGAACATAGTGAAACAAGATTGATACAAACTCAATTTTCAGAAGTTACAAATGGTGTAGCAATATCAAGAAGAGACCTTCCTCATCTTACATTTGACGATTTTAGGGAAAATGCCCTTAAATTAGTCAGAAACAATGCAAAGGTTGTTCATTTTTTCGGGTATGAAGATGATAGTAAGGAATCTTCTCAAAATGGAAATGGTGGGAAAATAAAGCTGTTAGCACTGTTCAGAACAAACCGAGTCTATAGGGACAGGCGTTATACTCTTTTTGCTGCAACCTGCAATGCTCCTGATGCCTATCCATCCTTAACTTCTGAATGTGAACCTTTTCATCTATTTGAGCGTGAAATTGCTGAACAGTTCGGAATAGTTCCAGATGGACATCCATGGCTTAAGATGGTCAGGTATCACCCTAACAGCCAAGGAAAACCCGATGCGTTTGGCAATGATTATAGCAAGGACAATGACAGGAACTACTACTATACTCAAGATATTCCGGGAAATTATCCATACTATTCAGTTGAGGGAAAAGAGATTCACGATGTTGCAGTTGGTCCTGTTCATGCAGGAGTTATTGAGCCTGGACATTTTAGGTTCAACTGCATTGGAGAGAGAGTTCTTCATTTAGAAATTCAGTTGGGTTATCAGCATAGAGGCATTGAAAATCTTATTATTAACGCCCCTTTTAAACGTTTGCCCGTTATTGTTGAAGGTATTGCTGGAGACACAACTGTTGCAAATGCCGTCTCTTTTGCTCAAGCAGTAGAGGCATTAACAAAAATCAATATTAGTGATGATGCTAAAAAAATCCGAACCATCGCCCTTGAACTTGAACGGCTTGCAAATCATGTTGGAGACCTTGGAGCACTAAGCGGAGATGTCGCATTTTTGCCTCCTGCCAATTACTGCGGACGCATGAGGGGGGATTTTCTAAACATGACTCTTCTTATCTGCGGCAACCGATTTGGCAAAGGTTTGGTAAGACCAGGAGGCGTCCGTTTTGCTATTGATTCAGCCCTTTGTGACGAGATTATGAGGCGGATCACTGAGCTTGAAATTCAGGTTGCTAACGTGATTGACCTTCTTCTTATCACAACACCAAGCGTTAGAGACAGATTTGAAGATTGCGGAACAGTTAGTAGATCAGATGCACATGAACTTGGACTTGTCGGAACTGCTGGACGTGCCTGCGGTCTCTCTTATGATGCAAGAAGAGCTTTTCCAACTGAATACTATCCAAACATTGATATCCCTGAAAATGCAAAATCTAGAGGAGATGTCTATGCACGGGCAAAAATAAGAGCTGAGGAGGTTATGCAGTCTATCGCAATAGTTAAAATGCTCTTGAGCGACTCCTTGATTGAGATTGCACCTGTTGAGCTGTCATTTATAGAGACTAATTTTTATGAAAAAGATTCTAAAGATTATGCTGATTTTACACCCCTTGCACCTGATTCATTTGTAGTAACTATAAATGAGGCGTGGAGAGGAGAGCTTTCCCACTGCATTCTTACAGATCAAACAGGTAAGATATTACGTTACAAGATAAAAGACCCCTCTTTCCATAACTGGAGCGGTCTTGCAATGTCGCTTCGAGATACAGGAATTTCAGATTTTCCTTTGAATAACAAGAGTTATAATCTCTCCTATTGCGGGTTTGATCTATAAAAATTGGTCTTAAATATTAGTTTGTTTTGAAGTAGAGAGTGCACTCTTATTAAATGAAAATATAAATACGTTTAAATTAATATACGTTTAAAGATATTAAAAAAGAGAATATAAGATGCTTGATACGTTGAAAAACAGAATTGAACAGGGATACAGGACAAGTAAATATCCAAAACAGACAATATCTTTACCTGAAAGATATCGGGGATTGCCAACGATCAATCAATATGCTGATGCTGATATTGTTGCAAAATGTGTTAAGGCATGTCCTCAAA
The DNA here is from genome assembly GCA_015232555.1 of Desulfamplus sp. GTDB lineage: Bacteria > Desulfobacterota > Desulfobacteria > Desulfobacterales > Desulfobacteraceae > Desulfamplus. Next base: position 23,413 of record JADFZJ010000004.1, read on the forward strand.
ATGCTATTATTACAGATAGTAATGCTGATCCTAATTTATTTAAAGCCAATGAATCTTCAAGAAAAATGGTTGATATGGGACGTTGCGTCTTTTGCGGCACATGTGAAAGGGTATCAAACGGTAAATTTATAACATTTACCCAAGATTTTGGATATTCAGTTGCAGAAAAAGCTCATCTTCTCACCTCTGGAACTGTGCCTGACCTTGCAAAGCACTCTAAACAGCATTTCAAAAAACTATTTGGTCGATCTTTGCAGCTTCGTCAGGTATCTGCTGGGGGATGTAATGCCTGTGAAGCTGATTTGAATGTTCTTGCAACTCCGTTTTTCGATTTAGCACGGTTTGGAATCAACTTTGTAGCCTCTCCTCGACATGCTGACGGATTGGTTGTAACAGGACCCATATCAAGAAACATGCGAACTGCCTTGCTTCAAACTTATGAAGCCCTGCCTGCTCCAAAGGTTGTAATTGCAGTCGGCAGTTGTGCAATTACAGGCGGACCATTCAGAGAAAGTCCTGAAGTTTCAGATGGTCTTGATAGCATTCTTCCAGTTGATCTCTATATTCCGGGATGTCCATCTCACCCTCTTACAAATCTTCATGCACTTCTGTCATTTTTTAAAGACAGAATATAAGTAACTTCGCTGCAATTATTTTTAGAACCAAATTCCTAAGAAAAAATATAAAAATTGGAACTACAACTTTATCTCACCCCTCTCCTGTAGAGGGAGTGTAGGAGGTGGGGTTAGGAGGATATTTTTTATGATACGTTTTATTCACACATCAGACGTTCACCTTGACAGTCCGCTTAAAGGTCTTCAGTCGTATGACGGAGCACCAGTTGATACTCTGCGTAGTGCAACGCGGCGTGCTTTTGAGAACCTTGTTCAACTTGCAATTGATGAAGATGTCAATTTTGTGCTCATTGCAGGTGATCTCTATGACGGAGACTGGAAAGACTACAGTACAGGTCTCTTTTTTCGTGGACAGATGGTCAAATTACGAAATAAGGGTATTCCAGTCTATATAGTTGCAGGCAACCACGATGCAGCTTCGGTTATCTCCAAAAAGCTTACCCTGCCAGAAAATGTCCACATCTTTTCCACAAGAACAACCGAATCAATAGAGGTTGCAGAAAACCCTGTAGTTATTCATGGTCGGGGATTTCCAAATCGTGCAGTTCCCGAAAATATAGCAAAAGATTATCCAGTTGCAGTTCCTGACAGATTCAATATAGGGCTTTTACACACAAGCCTTACAGGACGAACTGGCCACGACACATACGCCCCATGTTTGGAAACAGATTTACGTCAAAAAGGTTATGACTACTGGGCACTTGGACATGTTCATCAACCTGAAGTGATAAGCCAAGAGCCGTGGATCGTATTTTCAGGCAACTGTCAGGGACGTGATATCAGAGAGTCTGGAGAGAGGGGCTGTTTTCTTGTTACGCTCAATGACTCTTTAGATGTTGAGCGTGTGGATTGGCAAAATTTAGATGTCGTCAGATGGCAGATGCTTGAGATTGATCTTGCAGGGATTACAGAGGAGTCTGAGGTATTGAGTCTGGTTTCACAAGCGATTATCAGTGCTTTAAATAAGGCTGAGGGGAGACTTATTGCTGCACGAGTTCTTTTTAAAGGAGCTACCCATCTTCACGGCTCGCTGCATCGTGAAACTTACCGCTGGCGTGCAGAAATTCTTGGGATTGCTCAAGAGCAGGGAGAAGATGATATCTGGATTGAACAAATCAAGGTTTTAACGACTCCAATATACGATCTTGCACAACTTGCTGAAAGAGACCCGCTTACCAAAATTGTTCTTGAGACCATTGATAACGCAAATATTCAACCTGAAAATCTTCCTTACGAAATAAAAGATATGCTCGGAATTCTTCCAAATGAAATTCAAAGAGAGATAGAGTATGATTTAACTAAAGAAGATAATAGCTCCTTTTTGCTTAAAGATGTAAGAGCCATTATCCTTGATGCTTTAGGAACAAAAGGCGTTACTGGAGCTTGAGCAGGAGAGAAAAGCTAAAATCACAACCTGAATCATGATGGTCAGGATAATAAAGGATAGGCAGGATATGGAAATTAAATTGTACAATGATGTTGCATTTAAATGGATTTTCGGAAGGCAGGAGCAGACTTTACCTTTGATTTGTTTTCTCAATTCTGTAGTCTGTTATGATCTTGATGAGTGTTCTGAAACAGTCAGACCAAAGTTTTCAGAGGTGGAAATTCGGCACTGCTCCAAAGAATTAGGATGTTGATGACAATTACCTAAAAGAGTTAATGAGAATCCTTGAATATAACGACTAATCAAGGAGACTCCGATGGCATTAGATTTTGATAAATACAGGAAAGAGCAATTTTGTTTAAACAAAGATTGTGTGGATTACGGCAAAAAGGATGCTGGGAATATAGGAATAAAGAGTCGTAAAAATAAGCAGGTTTATTGCAAAAGTTGTAAAAGTAGTTGGGTAATAAGTAAAGGAACTATCTTCTATAATCTTAAGAAACCATTATCATTGGTGTTGGAAGTATTGCTGCTGCTATCAGAAGGAATGGGAGTGAATGCAATTTTCCGTGTTAAAGGAGTTAAACCTGAAACAATATCCAGCTGGATTATTAAAGTGTCTATGCATGTAGAAGCATTAAGCAGCTATTCCTGTTGGTCCCGGGACAGGCTCGTACCGGGTTATTCGCGGCGGAAGCTGGTTCTACGTCGCTCAGTACTGCCGTTCCGCTTTTCGCGACTGGAACTACCCATCTTACTGGCTCAACGACTTGGGTTTCCGGCTCGTTTGCTCCGCAGGTCACCAGTAAAGCAGGCGGGTCAGGCGTTCTGGCATAATAAGGAGTCAAGGCAGGCTGTGAAGTCGAAGTGAGGGACGAACGAGACGGAACAGCAAGCCGAAGGCTCTTAAGTCAGAATCAGGATTCAAAGGATAGAAGAATAAGGCGGAATAGCCGATGAGAGATATAGCCGTGGGGCTAAAGCCCTCGGCTAACCTTTAAAAGAAGCCCTCTTAAGAGGGCTTGGGTGAAAAGATAGCCCTGAGCTTTAGCTCGTGGGCGAGGGTATATTTCTGAATCACGGATTTACAGGATATAAGGATAAGACGGGATTAAAGTCGCCGTGGGGCTGAAGCCCTCGGCTAACCTTTAAAAGAAGCCCTCTTAAGAGGGCTTGGGTGAAAATGTAGCACAGAGCTTTAGCTCGTGGGCATCAAAATCACGGATTGAATCAATTAATTTGGATAAAATAAAAATCATGGCATTGTGGAAACTCTATTATCATATTGTATGGGGAACAAAAAATCGGTTGCCATTAATCACAGAGCAAATGGAAGAACAATTATATAAATATATAACAATGAAGGGTGAAGAACTAAAAAGCATTATCCATGCAATAGGCGGTATTGATGACCATATTCATCTTATTGTATCCATTCCGCCTGCATTATCTATTTCAGAATATGTTGGTAAAATAAAGGGCGGCAGTTCTCATTTTGTAAACCATAGATTTAATAATGCCCAATTTTTCGCTTGGCAGGAGAAATATGGTGTATTTTCGCTTAGTTCTAAACAGTTAGATAATGCTGTGGATTATGTGGTTAAACAGAAAGAGCATCACTATACAGGGTCAATCATACCCGCTTTAGAAAAATATGATGATAAAGACTAATTCAGATTGTAGCCGTTGGGCATCTATAAAAAAATTGGAGTTTAAAAATCATGAGATTTGACAGATTAATTATACCCGCTTTTGGTCCTTTTACCAATTTTGATATAAAATTTCCATCACAGAGCAGTGATCTACATCTTATCTACGGCTCAAATGAAGCTGGTAAAAGCTCTCTTCTTCGGGCATTCCGCGATTTGCTGTTTGGTATCCACGGGCACTCTTCAGATAACTTTCTGCACGATTACAAGGAGTTGCGAATCATTGGTGAAGTTGTCAATATGGCAGGGGATCGGCTCACGTTTCAACGCCGAAAGGGAAATAAAAACACGCTATTAGATGGTGATGGAGATGCTCTGCCTGATAATGCTCTTCTTCCTTTTTTGGGCAGTGTGGATCAGGCGTATTTTTCCACGATGTTTGGACTTGGAGTGCGAGAACTTCACGAAGGTGCGGAGCAACTGCTCCGTGGAGAGGGAGATATCGGCAACGCTCTGTTTTCGGCAAGTTTAGGCGGCACACCTGTTCAACTGGTGTTAGCATCACTTATTCAGGAGTCAGAGCGTCTATTTAAAGGCAAAGCAACAGCAAATGTTTCGATACGTCCTAATGCAAAAAAATATAAAGAGCTTTTAAAACTAAGTCGTGATGCTGCTGTAAACCCTGAATCATGGGAGAATGTCGAACGTGAGCTTCGAGCAGCCGAGTCAGATAAGCAAAAATTAGAACAGGATGTATCTAAATTTACAAGAGATTTGGAGTGGATTAGCCGTTGTGAAGATGCTCTTCCCACATTAGGGCGTTTAACTGAGGAGATGAGAAGATTGGAGCTTCTTCCGTTGCTGCCTGATCTTTCAAGCGATTTTGTTGAACGGGCAAGATTATCTCGAAAAGCTGCAAGCGATGCAGAGGCAGAACTTCACCGTCTGACAAATCATATCGCCAAATTGGAAACTCAGTTGTCCTCTTGCAAGAGATCACCCGCCCTGATGGCTGAGGCAGATACGATAGCTCGGTTGCACCAGAATATTACTCTTTATGGAAAAAAGAACTCTCTGATTGATCTTGAAACAGAACTTGCAGAAATCGAACTCTCTTTAAATTCAGGAATGCAGAATATGCAACTGACCGGAACTATTCCTGAACTTGAGAAATTGCGTTTGAGCAGTGCAGATCGCTTGTTATGTGAAGAGGCAGCCACTACTCTACAAAAAACGGTAGAAGAGCACGATAAAAACAGAGAGAAGATAGAGGAGATCAAAAGCCAGATAGAGGCAAAAAATCGGCAGTTAAAGGCTCTTCCTGAGAAGGATTTGCAGAATCTTAGAGATGCACTTGCCACAGCAGCAGGGGCAACTGATGCGAACAAAACCCTTAGAGTTGATGAATCTGAGGTCAAACGGCTGCAATTGGAGATAAACGATCTGCACAAAGAGCTTAAAGGTGCTCCTGATGATTTCGATAAAACTGGAGATCTTCCTGTTCCTGCAAAATCAACTATCCATAAAATAAATGAAGAGATGGCTGAGATAAAGAGACTTATCAAGAGTGAAGAGACCAAAATAGCTGACGGAAAAAGGCGTATAGAATCCATTCAGGCTGAACTTGGACGGATAGAGAGGAGAGGTTTTCTGCCGTCAGAAGAGGCTCTTCGCAAAGCAAGAGAGCATAGAGATTACGGCTGGCGATTGGTTCTTTCAGATTGGAAGAGAGATGATGTTGAAAGCAGCTATTGTGTTCAAAATGGTAGCGATACCGTTCAAGATGCCGATATTAATAAGCTGGACGCTCATATTGATAAAAATGAGTTTGTTCAGGGAGTGCCACTTGAAGAGGCTTTTCCTAAATCAATTGCAGATGCAGATTATATTGCAGATCAACTGCGTGAACATGCGGAAGCTGTAGCACAGGTAGAGGAGAAATGGTTTCAAATAGCCAAGTCTGAGCAGCAAAATAGAGAGGCTCAAGAGTCTATCAATCAGCTTCAAAACATACTACATCAGTCCCAGTCATCATGGGAATCTGTATGGCTTCCATGTGAAATCAAGCCTCTCACACCTGTTGAGATGGATGAGTGGAGGGAAAAATGGAGTGTGTTTAAAAACCTGCTTCGTCAATTAAGGGCTTCCGAGGTATCTTTAGAACGCAAAGTGAACCAGATAGAACAGGCAAAAAAACAACTTGGCACTGTTCTTGCTATATCTGAAAATAATGACTTTGAACTGCTTTTTGAAAAGGCGAGGCAACTGGTTCAGCAGGGTGAGGAGTCAAAAGGCAGAAGAGGCGAGATATCGGAACAACTTCTTCTGCTCAACAGCCAGTTGGAAACTTTAAATCAAAACGAGCTGAAAATAGGTGGGAAAAAAAAGGCTGTTTTAGAGATGTGGAAATTACAGTGTGCAAAAATTGGTCTTCCAGAAGATATCTCTCCATCCTCTGGTTTGGCTCTTTTACGGGAGCGGATTGATATGCTCTCTATATTTGACAGATGGAAAAAATTAACTGTAAAGCGTGAAAAAAAGTTTACAGAGTTTCAACAATATGAACAGGAGGTGAAGGCACTCTATAAAGCACTTGAAATGCAGCATAATGTTATTTATGGAGTGGAAAATTCGTTAGGAGAAGTGCAAAGTTCATCAGGAACAAAAGATGATACACCAGAAGCAAAAGTATCAAGGCTTTGGAATTCACTAAACAGTGCCAAAGAGGCTCAAATCCGCTATAATCAGCTTGCAAGCCAGATTGACGAGTCTTCAATTGAACTCACTACCGCTAAAGAGGCATCCATGCAGGCAGTGTGTACGTTGGAAGAACTGACCCGCTTGGCAAGACTTGATACAGTAGAGGAGTTAGAGCCTTTAATTGCAAATTTGGAGCTTAAAAATCAGATACAAACGCGGATTGCAACATTGAGGGATACACTAAGTGCTCTTGCTCGCGGAGAAGTTGTGGATCAATTCATCTCCCGAATAAAGGCAGAAGATAGTGAAACTCTATCATTGAGAAAAAATGCTCTTAACAGCCTGAAACATGAGAAGGAAGGAGAGTTGCAGAATCTAAACGACACTTTGTATTCACTCAAAGAGAGAAAAAAGAGTCTTGAAGATGCTGGAGATGCTGCCTCAAACTACCGTCAGCAGGCTGAATCTTATGCTGCTGTATTAAAAGAGGATGCCGCACGATTTGTACGTCTCCGTTTGGCCGCCCATTTTCTGCAAACCCAGATTGAGCGGTTCAGAAAGGAGAATCAGGGTCCTCTGTTGGAAAAATCAGGACAGATATTTAAAAGTATCACTCGAGGAGCGTTTGCTGGACTTGGTGCTCAATTTAATGCTGATGATACTCCGGTACTTGTTGGTTTGCGTTCAGATCAATCGTATGTCCCGATTGGAGGAATGAGTGATGGTACAAGAGATCAGCTCTATCTTGCTTTACGAATCGCAGCAATTGATCGTTATCTTGAGCAGCATGAACCTATGCCTCTTATTCTTGATGATCTGTTAATTACTTTTGATGATGAGAGAGCTACAGCGATTATTCCACAGCTTGCAGAGTTGGCTCAACGCACACAGATATTTCTCTTTACCCATCATTGTCATCTTATAGAGCTATGCCGCACTACACTTGGTAAAGATAGATTTCATATTCACGAGCTAAAGAATACTACTATTAATTACGATAATGAAAATAGAGACATTTAAACAAGATAATGCAAGAAAATTAACTAAAGCAGACGAGAATTTAACCCAACAACTAAAAGGCGGAAAACCAAGATGAATAAAAAATATTCTATCAGCATGTTTTGTACAGCCATTATCCTGGTTACATTTTTCAGTGGCTGTGTAGTGTATCCAGAGCCAGCTACAAATAACTATAATTATGATGATTCTTACACAAATGATCCTTACGCTGATGATTCTTACACTACAGATCCTGTTCCACCAGTCCAATTTTATGACGCACCAGAATTGGTAGTCATACCTGAAACTTATGTTTATGCTGTTCCTGATGCAAGTGTTGATATCTTTTTTTACGATGGCTGGTGGTGGCGTCCATGGAACGGCAGATGGTATCAATCACGGCACTATAGTTCAGGTTGGAGACACTATCGGAGCGTTCCACATTTTTATAGAGATATCCCGCGTAACTGGAGGAGTGAATACAGAAGTCACAAATGGAAAGGTCACCAGTGGAATCACCAGCGAATACCCTATAAAAATCTTGAACGAAACTGGAGTCAATGGGAAAAGAAAAAGCATTGGGAGAGAAACCAGAACTGGAATGTTAGAGATTTTAAGCCCGAACGCAATCATAATAGAATCATAACTCCAAATAGAGATCACAACAATAGACCTGACAGGTTTCGTCCAGATAGAGATAATAACCATAATCGTAATGATAGGTTCAATCCAAGACAGGATAACAACCGTCCTGATAGGATTATAACTCCTAACAGAGAGCACAGACCAGACAGAGATAATAACAATAACCGTAATAATGATGATAGATTTCGTCCAGACAGAGATAATAACCACAATCGTAATGATAGGTTCAATCCAAGACAGGATAACAACCGTCCTGATAGGATTATAACTCCTAACAGAGAGCACAGACCTGACAGAGATAATAACAATAACCGTAATGATGATAGATTCCGTCCAGACAGAGATAATAACCACAATCGGAGGGATAGGAGGATTACCAATCCTGAACAACCTATAAATAACAACCATCAGGAGAGAGTGATGCCAGAACGTGAACAGCGTAACAAAAGAGATCATCGTAAAGGGGATAGAGATGAGGCGATTCAACCTCCTCAATCTCCTCGATACGAGCAGAGAAAAAGAGAGGAGGCAAGGGATCAAATCCTTGAAAACAAAAGACGTTATGAGGAGCAATTAGAGATAAATAAAGATAGTCCCTAATAATCAGTAATAATTTAAATAGCAATAATATCAGATAGAAGAAGAGAGATCGATGATTAACGAATCGATCTCTCTTCTAAGTTTAGCATTGTAAAAAGCTACCTGTGCAGGGTTGGTCATGATCATATCAAGCTGCCTTGTATGAAGAGTTAAATGTCCAAGTATTTTGAGTCTGCTCTTCATAAATAATTCATCATAACCTTGAATTCTTGCTGTCAAATGATCATCTCGTATTACTGCTCTAAAGCCGTAATCTTCAAGAATATTGCCAATAAAATGAACTCTATTGAGCCGTCTCTGCCTGTCTGCTGCACCGCCTTTGAACTGAAAACTGATATAATTTTCAGATATCCGCTCGCTTACTAACGCCTCCATCACTGAAAAATGATATCCAAGCCTTGAGTTGAGGCTGCAATAGTTTTTTGAGATCATAAAATAGTTGTGCTGGGCATAGGCAGATTGTATGCCAGTGGTAAGAGCTGTATTTGCAGTTGATTGAAACATTACAGACATCATACCTTTTCCGTCCATTGCTGGAGGTCCGTCCCATGGTATTGCAACGAACCCGTCCCAAAATGCTAACATTGGTATTGATGCAATCTCCTCTAATTTCACATATTTACCCTTTATAGGCACGGCAAATCCATCATCTAAATCAAGAATATACCACTGCATCGGCACTTTATAGTGAAGTTGCTTGCTGCTCTTTTCAGGAAAATCGTGATTTTTTCCAAAGCTGAACATCTCAGAGACAGATTTTTCATGGATAAATCTTGTGATATCGTGGAATGTTTTGCAATTTTGTGGTTTGAACTCGTGTGAATCAGGGTCAAGAAGATTTAGAGGAACTATATGGCGTGAACACCGTTCGAGAATGTTATATACAGGACTATCTTTCATAGGGTTTGTTTTTAGGCTGCAACTGTTTTTATCTATCCATTTATCAAAATTTTGTCTTCCATCATTAATCTTGTGTCGATCAGCGTTTATTGCCTGCCCTGTCTCATCATCTTCATAGCATTCATCATTGTCAAAATTGTGAACCCCTCTCAATACAGCAGTAATATCAGAGTGTACAGTTATAGGGTCTCCAGACTTGATAGTTGAAGTTATCCCCTTAATACCAAAAATAGCTGGCACTTTGAACTCTCTTGCAACACTTGCCAAGTGGCTTGCGGCACTTCCCTGCTCTGACAAAATAGCAGATGCCTGCCCAACAACGCTTGCCCACTCTGGAAGTGCCTGACGAATCACCAAAATTGCACATGGGGGAAATCTTAAGATATCAACATGTTTTAGTGCTATAAATGCTTCTCCTGATCCAATGCCAGGGGCTGCTGATACACCGTCTTTTGCAATCAAGTTTTTTTCAATATATTTTTTCTGCTCAGGCGACATTGTATCTTCAATATATAATGAGTTAGGTGATGAGCTGCTTACCAAAGAGCCGCTGACATTTGATTCATCATTTTCAGCAATATTATTCTGCTGCTCTACAGTTCTGTTCTGCTGAAGAGGTCTGCTCTGGAGAAGAAGCAGATTGCGTCTATTATCAACTGCCCACTCAATATCTTGAGGCGTTCCAAAGTGAGATTCAAGCCTTAAAGCAATATTTGCAAGCTCAAGAACTTGTTCGGACGAGATGGCTGGTATCTTACTCTGTTCAGGCGAAACCTCCATACGAAATATACCCTCTTCAGGATAACAGACAAACTTTTTATCTTTTGTTGCGATCTCTTGTTTAATTATTTTAAGATCAGATCGAGATACAACAAAGAGATCACTTGGCAGAGAACCATCTACAACTGCTTTTGGAAGTCCAAACACAGCACTAATAAATATAGAGTTATCAGTGCTGTCAACTGGATTTCCTGAATACATAACACCGCCTGCTAACGCATCAACCATCTGAACGCACCCTACAGCCATTGGGACATCTTCATCTCTAAAACCTTTATTTATCCTATACATCATGGCATGAAGAGTATATTTGCTTGCTACAACTGTTTTGTATGCCTCAAGAAGAGAATCTCTGCTGACATTAAGTTCTGAGTGATACTGTCCAGCAAATGAGCTATTGCGTGAATCCTCTCCAAGTGCACTGCTTCTAAGTGCAACTCTAAGCATGGGCTTTGTATCACTATTTATTATTTCTTCTTTACTATAATATTGTGATTCAAGTTTATTCCATGCCCGCTCAATCTCTTGAACAACTTTGTCTGGTATTGCTGCTCTGATAATCATCTGGCGGATTCTGCCGCTTATAGCATACATCTCCTCCATATCATCATGATCACAAGTTTGAATAAGACGATCAATCTCAGTTTGAAGACCCTCATCCCCTTCTCCTGCATGGACAAATAGATCATAAGCATGCGATGTAATTACAAAACCAAGCGGAATATTGACATCGCAGCACCTGCCGATCTCTGCAAGTGATGCCATCTTGCTGCCAACAAGATCAGAGAGTAATTTAGGATAAGTCTCTGTATTATATTTAACCTCTTTAACAGAGTTGTCTCTTTGAAGAGGGACAACAATCTCTCTTGGTATTAAAGGGCGTTTTTCAGTTAAGATATCATCAATTGATTTGCGTATTTGAACAAATACAGGGGAGAGCATCTCATATTTTTCAGGGGTAATAAGCTGAAGATTTCTTATCATTCTTAGTACGTTTACAGCTACATCAGTGCATTTAGAGCGGATAAAGGTTAGAGGAAAGGGCTTGTTTCCAACAAGAGCATGTTCAATCTCTGCCATTCCCTCAAGAGATTTTTGATTTGCAGCAAGCAGAACTTTGAAATTGTGATATCTCTCTCTAAATTCATTTCTAAGCTCTTCTGCCTTCTGACGCTCTTCAGGAGTCTCTTCAGGCTCTTTTATGTTGAACCATTGTTTAAGCGTGTCAATCCAGCCCATATTTAACTCCACTTGTTGATTTATTAAAAGCAACAAGATTTGACAACTTTTCAAAAGTTGTCAAATCTTAGAAGTTACCCTCTACAATCAGTGTGATAGCTGCATACCCCAGCCTTCAAACAGATACATGATAGCAAAACCAAACCATATTGTGTAAATTACATAGAAAACCAATGAGAATATTACAACACCAGCTTTATCTTTTATATTTTCTGACTGAACCTTATAGTAGTTGTATGAACACTCTACGGCTCTTGTCATTACGTTATTTATAAATTTGGCTTCCGGGAATTTCTCCTGTTTTGTCATAGACTTACTTGTGCCTTTAAGGGCATTCCACCAGTTATAAAGCACCTTTTTCTCATCATAAGATTCATCATAGGTATATTTTTCTTTAAGTTTCTTTCCATCATTTGCAAACATCATGTCAGAATCTGCAAGTGCATTTTGCAAAATTGTACCAAGATTTCCTTCAACTGCAAGTTTTTCTCCATCTTGTACAACCTTTGCACCAGATGCTGTAAGAATCTGCATCGCTTCTGCTGCCATCTCCGTTGATTTCAATTTAAAATCAACTTTTATCTCTGTATCTTTATATTTTTCAGCATCTTTAATAAGCCCGTCAATATAGTAGGCTGATCCTTTAGATATAGAGTTGTAGAGATTATCCATCATATTTATGGCATGATGTCCGTTAAAAACCGGCATGAACATCATAAAAAGGACAATCAGAAATCCAGCCATCAGAATAGCACCTTTAGTGAATATATTTTTATTAGCAATCATTTTTATCTGCCTCCTTCGCCTTTAAGTACTTTTATGTTCATAAGAAAGGTTCCTATTACCCAGACAGCAAAACCACCAATTACTATGAAAAAGGCATATATTCCAATGCCTTCAAGTATAGCAACCGTTTTAGGTGATATGGATATTATATCCAAAGAGTTTAATTTGCCAGGGAGAGCAAAAATTCGGTTTACAAAGCCTGCAAGAACAGCCATTGCATAGAATCCACGAATTGTGATTCCAGTAACAACTTTAGTAACCAAAGCACCAATCTGAATACCAATAAGTGAGCCAAGAAGCATTCCCATTGCCATTGTATAGAAGATAAAACCATAAATAGCATACTGAGTAATTGCGGCATAACCAGCAGTGAAAACAATTTGTAGAATATCTGTTCCAACGGTTGTCATTGATGAGACACCAAGAACATATACAAAAATTGGGAAGGTTAAAAATCCACCACCAACACCCATTATCGAGGCTGCAAGACCAACAAGTGCTCCACTTAGAATAAGGAATACACAAGATATTTTTCTTCCACCCGGAACTACACCCTCATCAAATGTAATCATTGGAGGAATATTGATTGCCTGAAGTTTTTTAGGAAGATTGCCCAACTCCGCCCCTTCTGCTTTTCCGCCATGTCCGCTGCTTGTATCTCCTGCTTTTCTTGCTTTAAGAAAGTCAAGCATTGAATAAGCACCAAGCAGTCCAAGCATCAGTGAATAAACAGTTGTGATAAAGGCATCGCTTAAAACTGGGTTAATCTCATAAAGAATACGGTTAAGCATACCACCAACAGTTGCACCAACAATTGCACCAATAAGGAAAATAAGTGCTAATCCAACAGACACGTTACCAAGTTTTCTGTGAATAACACTACCCATGATAGCTTTTGCAAAAATGTGAAATAGGTCAGTTCCAACAGCAAGAATACCTTTGATTCCCGCACTCATAAGAGCTGGAGCAATGATAAATCCACCACCAGCACCAATACAACCTGTGATAAGACCAGCACAGACACCGATAAGAATAGATGCAACAAAGATAAAAGGGGTGAAAAATGCAGGACTATACGCAGTTTTACCACCCAGCATGTGAGGCATTGCATTACCTACCTGCTCGGCAAATGCAACTCCAAGGATTGCTACTGGAATGCACAGAAGCAAAAGTATCATCAATCTTCTTTTGTCTTTGAGAATGGTGTTGGATACGTCCATCTCCCACTTTGCATGGGCTCTTGCACCCATCATCATAAACTGTCCAAACTCTTTAAAAAATTTCATTTGATTACATTTCCTCTTTTTTTATTGTTGTCATTTAATCAGGATATCTCCTGAAAGTTCCAAGTTCATTTCTTTACTTTACCCTCTTTAATAACCTTATTTGCGTAAGCATCTTGCAGCTTGTAATACAACTCATCAATATTCATGGGTTTCATAAGATAGTCATAAGCACCACACTCCATTCCTTGAACCGCAACCTCAATATTTGCGTGGCCTGTGAGCATTATCACCTCTACTAACCCATTGATTTTTTTTATCTCTTTAAGGGTTTCAAGCCCATTTATCCCTGGCATCTTCATATCAAGCACAACAACATCAACAGGAGAATCTTTTATTATGGAGAGAGCATCTTGACCATTAGAAGCCATCAGGATATTAAGCTGCCGTTTTTTTAGCCGTTTTCCCAGAGGCACTAAAAAATCTTCCTCATCATCAACCAGCAATACATTGAATCCGTCCATCTTAAATTTCTCCTTCTATAATAAGTTCGTTGAATCTGCCACTGTTGCTCATGCTAATTAATGATTTTTTCTGTTTTCATGAGTTTCCCTGATTTTTTTTACCAGTTCCTCAAAATCATAAGGTTTGGGAAGGCAGGCGACCGCACCTAAATCCAACCCTTTTTTAGCATCTTCAAGCGATCCATGACCTGTGATCATTATGACCTGCATGTCGTCAATACCGATCTCCTTTAATGCTTTTAACACTTCAATGCCATCCATGAACTCCATCTTGAGATCCAGCAGCATTATATCAAACCGTTTTATTTTGCACTGCTGGATTGCCCCGTCACCACTCAAGGAGGCGGTAACGTTGATGTTTCTTTTGCTAAGGCGTTTGGAAAGAACCTGAACAAATCCCTCTTCATCATCTACTAATAGAAGTTCAATTGGTTCAGGTTTAACAGTGGCTGTTTGGATAACATGTTCTGGTTGAACAGATGCTTTAGGTTGAGTCTGATCTTTTTCCATGATCTTGTCTCCTATCCCTGATGGGGGTAGTCAGTCTTTTTGGCGGTCTTATAAGCCTATCCAACAGATTTATTATCCTTTTCTACGCATTATATCTTTCATTCTTGCCTCAATTATCTTGCTCTCCTGTGCACGTTTTTTTGCAACAGCTTCACCAACCTTAGTCACAAGAACTTCCATATCACAGGGTTTCATAAGATAGTCAAATGCACCTTTTTTCATACCGTCAATTGCAGAGGGAACTGTGGCGTGTCCCGTAAGCATTATTACCTCTACCAGCGGATGTTTCCGTTTGATCTCTTCAAGTGTCTCAATACCATCCATACCCGGCATTTTAACATCTAAAATTACAACTTCAGGGTCAAAATCATCTTTACTTAATTTTTCTAATGCCTCCATACCGCTGTGTGCCATATCAACATTAAAATTACGTTTTTTCAGTCTTTTGCTTATCGCTTCGATAAAGGGTACCTCGTCATCCACTAAAAGCAATCTTGGTTCGTTCATAGCCGTTCTCCTTAAATTTATGGTGTGTTTTTTGTAGTGTTATTTAACAATATTATTATTCTTGAGCTTAAGTTCTAACTTATCATTTTTGATTATTAGTTACTATTCTTGATCTTCAATTGCAGGAACTGATATTGTAAATACAGTTCCTTCATTTAATGCACTTTTTACAGTTATATTACCGCCTAATTTGTTGATAATTCCATAGCAGATATAAAGCCCGAGTCCTGTTCCCTTTCCTACTGGCTTTGTAGTGAAAAAGGGATCAAATATCCTTGCAAGATGTTCCTGTGAAATACCAGAACCATTGTCTTCTACATTTATTTTTACCATTTTATCTTCTTTTGATGTTGAGATTAAAATTTTCCCACCAATATCTTTCATTGCGTCCATTGCATTATTGATAAGATTAAATAGAATCTGCTGAATCTCAGTTTGAGAAGCCATGAATTGGAGATTGTTCTGCTTAAAATGTTGCTCAAAAGTAATGTTGCTAAATTTTGCCTCATGTGCAAATAGATTTACCGTTTCTGCTATCATCTCATTGATATTGATAATATGGTTGCCGCTCTCAGCAGGTCTTGCAAAACTTAACAGTTTATGGGTTATATCTCGACAACGTAAGCCCTGTTTTCGTATCTGATCCAATGCACGGGTGAACTCTTCAAGGTTTTCACTTTTCTGAAACTCCTCTTCTGCAAGAAGGTCTTTTATCCAACCCGCCTCTTCAACCATAATTGCCACTGGGTTGTTAATCTCATGGGCAATACCCGCTGCCATTTCCCCAAGTGCAGCAAGCCTGCCGTGTTCAATTACCTGCTGATTCATCATCTCTTTTTCTCCCTCTGACTTCACAATTCTTGCCACCATACGCTGAGACAGAATCATTGCCATAGCAATAATGGCGATACCACCTACTGTAAATGCTATCAATGCTGTCAGGCGAATTCTGTTTAAATCTGCAAAAGCATCACCCGCATCTTGCTGAAAGATTAAAACCCACTCCTTATTTTGCAGCATTGTTGCTACATAAAGGGTATTTCCAATATGTCTGTGTTCAATTGAAAGTTCTCTTCTGTCCCTGCTCTCTACAGAGTTACGTTTACTTTGTGTAGAATTAGATTTCTTATCAACATCAGATTCTGTAAAACTTCCTTTGTCATCAATATTTTCAGGAAGTTTTGCCTCAAATTCAATCTTGGTGGGAAGCATCTTTTGATATAGCTTTTTAGGATTTTCAATCTTTAAAGATGTATGTGTTTGAAACTCTCCGTTTTGGTTAAGTATAAATGCAACTCCAGTTTTGCCAATTCTTATGTTTTCAACAAGATCGGTAAATGCCTGAAAGTGAACCGAAGTTCTAAGTATCCAAGGTTTTCCATCTTTAAATTGGCGTGTTGTTACTGTAAAGTGTGGAAATCCTCTCATTCCTAAAAATACATCACTTATATAATGTGGCTGTTTAATAGCTACCTTGAACCATTCAGCATCTTTGTAATGTGCCCCTTCAAGACCAAAAGGTCCAGCATAAGCAATCTGCTCTCCTTGATCGTTTAGAACAGCAAGATCGGTGAAAACCTCCCCATATTCACGCTGAAGTATAGCAAGCTGTCGTTCTAAAAAAGCGTGATCG
This sequence comes from Desulfamplus sp., assembly GCA_015232555.1. Taxonomy (GTDB): domain Bacteria; phylum Desulfobacterota; class Desulfobacteria; order Desulfobacterales; family Desulfobacteraceae; genus Desulfamplus. The sequence continues at coordinate 40,130 of JADFZJ010000004.1, forward strand.
CTTAAATTTTCAAATGTTGACATTGCGGCTAACTGATTGATGTTATTCTGCCTTTCATTTAAGAAGACATCTATATTCTGACGGTGTTTCTTCACAAGAGTATCAAGATGGGCAGTTGTTTTTGCTGTGTATGTTGTAGTAAACTGTATAAAAAGGACTCCAGCAACAAAGATAAGAGGCATAAATGAGACTATAATCACAGTAAACATGATGTTTCTGGAAAGGGTGCGATAGTAGCTTTTGTCTGTTTTAGACTCATTATTCTGAGAATGAGATTCGCTTCTTTGTGATTGAGAATCACCTTTCTGCGAATTAGACTCAGTTTTCTGCAAGGCTTTTTCCATAATTCACCGCCTGATTCTTTAATATTACAGGTTAAAAAGTTTATCTGCCGCTCGCTGTCTCAATTATGGCAGCTTAAACAGCAACATTCGTGCCAATAGATGTGACATGGAAAAATAACCGCTCAGGATATGTTGACAGGAATTAATATTAAAATTTATGCTTTTTATTCAGGATGTTATATGCGGATGAGATGCTATACCAAAGTTTGAATTGCAGAATCAGGTATTACTTGAATTGAAGTGAAGGGGAAGTGTGTTTCGGGTAATTTAGCTCCACTGAGGTAAAACTACCCGAAACATAATTGTAGAATTTTTTTATAAAAGCATATGTTGCAACAAGTAGGCTGCAATACCTCCGAAATAACCTGCTAAAGCTAATGGTCCAATCTTTTTGGCGTACCAAAAGAAATTGATTTTCTCGATTCCCATTGCTGCCACTCCAGCAGCTGATCCGATTACCAAAATTGAACCGCCTGTTCCTGCACAGTAAGCCAAGAACTCCCAGATAAATGAATCGGTGGGGAAGTGGCTTAACGGATACATACCCATGGTAGCTGCTACCAGCGGGATGTTATCCACTACTGATGATGCCAGCCCAATAATTATGACAATAAGAGACTGATTATTGAGTTTTTCTGCTAACCACGCTGCCAAACTGGGTAATTGTCCATTAGCGGACATAGTTGCAACTGCCAGCAGAATACCAATGAAGAAAACCACTGACGCCATATCAATTCTCTTTAATGCTTTAGCCAGACGCAAAGTATCCCTCTCTTCATCCGGCTTATTGCGATGGAGAATATTTCCCACCAGCCATAGAAATCCAAGTGCCAGCAAAATACCAAGATATGGAGGAAGATGAGTAATCCCTTTAAATATCGGCACAAACATCAGGGAACCCATTCCCAAGCAAAACATCAGATTTTTTTCAAACTCTGATATAGGTGTCCCATCTGATTCCACTGTATCTGGAGCTACTACATTTCCCTTCATAATAAAACTGGTTATTATTAAGGGAATCAGAATGTTTACCACTGATGGGATAAAAACCCCTTTCATGATCTCCAATGTTGTGATCTGTCCGCCAATCCACAGCATGGTTGTAGTTACATCCCCAATCGGAGACCATGCTCCGCCGGCATTTGCAGCAATAACGATCATCCCTGCAAAGAACAAACGCTGAGTATGCTCTTTTAGAATTTTTTTCATTAATGTTACCATGACGATAGTAGTCGTCATATTATCAAGAATCGCGGAGAGGAAAAAAGCTATAAAAGAGATTACCCACAGCAGGCTTATGAGTTTTGTTGCCTTAATCCTGGAAGTTATAACCTCAAATCCGCCGTGAGCATCAGTAACTTCAACGATGGTCATAGCCGAAATCAGAAAAAAGACAATAGCAGCAGTTTCTGCAAGTTTTTCGTTGAGTTCAATTATTACATGCTCTACTCCCATAGGAGAGACTACAGACCAAATTGTCCACATAAGTCCGGCTGCCAGTAAGGCACTGGCGGACTTGTTTATTTTTACATAGTGTTCGGTTGCAATCAAAATATATGCAACCACAAAAACGCAACTAATAGCAATCATAGAATTTCCTTTTGGTAAAGCTGACCTGTTAAAGTCTTTGCGTTATTTTTAAAAGACTTGAGAACTTTATAAAAATTGTCAAATCTTCACATTCAAACCAAAACATCACCGATATTTATACAACAATCACTTTGTAAGAATTGGCATACCCATCATGGGCCAGATAACATAAACAGCAAGTGCCACCACAGCCATCAGAATAATACTTGTGGGGATTCCATGCATAAAGAACTCACCAGGAGTGAATTGCTTTGAGTTATAGGCAATGGCATTTGGTGCAGCACCGACAAGAAGCAGGAACGGCATACCAGCAGTCATAAGGGAAGCAAACAGAATAACTTCTCCACTAACTCCAAGATAAGGGGCAATAACAAGGGCAACTGGCAAAGATATGGCAATTGCTGCAACGTTCATTATAAAGTTGGTCATAACCATTACAAAGAAGGCAATACCCATAACAAATACGAACCAGTTGGAATCTTTGAATATTGCAAGCCAGTTGATAGCCATCCACTCTGCTGCACCTGTCTCCCAAAGGCAAAAACCAATACTCATTGCACCTGCAAAAAGAAGAATGATGTTCCAGGGGATATCTTCAAGATCGTCAATATCAAGGATTCCAGTTATAAAAAACAGAATTGTTGAGATAAGCATTACTGCTGTTTTGTTTGGTGCTTTAAAATCAGGAATATAGGCGGTCAAAATTGCAAATGAGGCAAGGGCTACAATTACTGCTCCAACAATACCCGCAGCCATCCACTCATTTTTTGTTACTCCACCAAGTTCACTGTAAAGAGTTTTTGCCCTTTCTTTCAAGCCAGGAATGGTTTTCTTTTCAGGCTTCAGGGCGATCATGAAATAGACCCACAAGGCAATGACCATAAGCCATCCTACTGGCAGCAGATAATAGGTGAACTCAAAGAAACCTATCTCTTTTCCAGCGATATCTTTGAAAAAACCAATAGCAACCGCACCGCGTGCAGCACCAAGAAGAGTAACAATAGAGCCAGCTCCTGCCACATAAGCCATACCCATGAAAAGACCTTTTCCAAATTTGGTTGGCTTATTTCCTTCACCATAGAGAGAGTATATTGCAATCATAAGAGGATAAATTGTAGCTGCAACCGCTGTATGAGCCATAATAAGGGTTAGAAATGCTATTACCATAAAGCATCCCAAATATATCATGCTGGTTCTTTCACCAACAATTGCCAGCATTTTGTATGCAAGGCGTTTGGTAAGACCTGTTTTTGTAAATACAAGTCCAATTACGATAGAGCCAAAGATAAACATAACCGATGGATCCATGAAATCTTTAAATGCCTTATCTGCTGGACGGATTAAAAAGAGAGCCTGTATAACACCGATTGCAAGACTTGTAACGCCAATGGGCACAACTTCAAACACCCACCATGTGCCTGCAAGAAGAAAGAGTGCGATTGCACCTTTACCTTGAGGGCTTAAAGCAAAATGTTTTCCCATGGGATCAACTGCATCTGGCCACATTGGAGAGTAAAACACCAGTGCAAAAAGCCCCATACCAACAAAAAGACATATAAGTTTAGTCCAATTTACCTTTTTTGTTTCCTCTACTGCTGTATTCATTGCTAATGACCTCCATTAAGCGTTAAGACCGCATGTTTTCATTGCTGTGCAGACAGAATCAAAAACATCCGTGAGTCTGAGAATTCCTGTAATTTTATCATCTTTAGTTACAATAAGAGATTGATGGTAACCACATACCAATTGATGAATCGCCTCATCTAACGAAGCACTCTCCTCAATATACTCCCCTTCTGTTGGTTTTCTCATAAATTTTGTAACTGATATTTCGCCTGCTTTTTTACAAAGATCAGTAAGCGGAGAATCCCAGAGGTTATAATAGTTTACAAGAGATTTGATGAATTTACTGGAAAATCCATACATTGCAAGATTAGAGGTCTCCTGCATCTCTGCATATTTAGGCTCAAGAGCACGCAGCACATCCATCTGGCTTACCTTGCCCAACACCTGCCCATTGGCACCAATTACAAGTATTGCTCTGTGGGGATATTTTGTCCCCTGATAAGTAGCCTGAGCCTTCTCAAGTGCCAAAACAGCCTCAAACAACGTTGCTGTTTCATCTACTGTCGCATATTTTGACAGAGATACCATTAATTCTTTAACTTTATAGCTTTTCACTTTTGTTCTCCTTCTTTAATTATACATTCAGCATGCCACTGTGCCTTAAAGTCTTATATCTATCTGAATATTTTTTTGTCATTGTAATAACTCATAAAAAAAACTGCATACGCCTATCATAAAGAGATAATCAGGTCAAGATACTCAAGATAATAGTTGAATTAACTGTACTTACAGCTGATTCAAATAACTAATTGATGAGTTAGTCAGTATAGACGGTATTTAAATCATATTGATTATAACTATCCATGCGTGATAGAAATAAATATCACAATTAACCATATACAATTTAATCTTTAAGGATATAGACTATGCAGGAATTACAGAAACTCTATGACAGAATTGTTCAGAGGGCAAATATCAACTTAAGAGAGCTGGAATTTGATGTAAACCCTTACGTTCAAAACCTTATCCCCTTTGAGCAAATGGTTAAATTCTATGCCTTTTTTGGGATATCTCCCCATCACCCTTTAAATTTTCAGTTCAAACATTCCAATCTTGCAGGCAGCTATTTTTTAGGGCAGTGCAAGATTACAAACTCACTTTTATACAAAAGCGATATCAGAGGTGATGAACTCAAGAAAAAGGGAGATATTTTTCAGTATCAGAATTTTGAAATTCCTGTGAGCAGAGATGAGGAGATTTATATTCAAGACAGTATGCTAATTAAAACTCTTGTTCATAATTATTCACATGATCCTGAGACACTCGAGGAGTTTTTTATCAGGAATACGGTTGCTGCCAACTACGCTAATATTCACGGCTCACCCTCTGATGGCTCTTTTGTTGGATCGTTCGCTACTGTAGATTTAACAACGATGAGAGATTGTGTTATTGGCAATTTTGCTTATATACAGACAGGTGAAATATCCCATCTCTATATTGCTCCTGGAACAATATGGATAAGAAACCCTGATGAATTCAATTTTGTTTATAAGCACCCTATTGATGCACTTAATGACTATATCTACTTTAAATCAGGTGTTCCTCCAAGAGGTATCTTCATTGATTTTGTTGAGGATAGAAAAGAGGCGTTTCAGAGGGTTTTTGATGTGGTCAATATTGAACACTCAACCCCTGTTCCAAGCAGTGCCTCCTTAGACAGGTATGCTGTGAACAAACCGCCTACACACATTGGTGAGAATGTTCTGGTTTCTCAACGGGCATACCTGCAAAATGCGTGGCTTGGCAAAGGGGCAAATGCTCAGGAGAACTGCTATATTATTAACTCCCGTCTTGAGGGCAATAATGTTACTGCTCATGGTGCTAAAATCATCGGTGCTGACCTTGGAACAAATGTTTTTGTAGGGTTCAACAGTTTTTTGCGGGGAGCTGCTGGCAAAGGGCTTATAATTGGAAAAGATTCTATTATAATGCCTCATACCATTATTGATGTCCGTGTACCTCTTGATATTCCAGAAGGTCACTTAGTATGGGGTATGATAAAGTCTGAGTCAGACCTTACCCGTCACAGCATTCCAATTGAGGATTTCTCTAAAATAAATTCAAGCTTTACTATGGGCAGTATGTTTTTTGAGGGAAATGGAGGCAGCTTTATTGGTGCATTTAGAGATAGAATACATCACATTTTAGAGGCAAATGGTGCTTTTTTTGATGGGAGCGAGAAAAAAGGTCATGCACAGAAGAATCAGTTTATCTCGTTTAACACCCTTCAGCCATATCCTGAAGGTAAATATAAAGGGCTTTATCCCACAATAAGCATAAAACCATAAACTTTACTGATTTTATACTTTTTATATCTAAGTAGAGACGCACGGACTTGCGTCTCTACAGTTTAACCATATTTCAAATAGAACCTAGCAAGCCTCCTTAATAGGGGGCTTTCATTTTTCAGCGGAGCATTTTAGCCTACCGCTCCTTTTCAATTTTCAACCTCAATGTTTTTCTGTCAATTCCGAGAATCTGGGCGGCTTTGGTTTTGTTTCCTCCGACACTTGCAAGCACCGAAGCTATATACTCTTGCTCAACCTCCTTAAGAGTTTTAAACTGGCTGCTATTTCTCTGAATTACGTTAAACCGCATTGATTCAGGAAGATCAGAGACTTTGATATTGTCGTCATCTACAATCACTACAAGCCTCTGAATCAAGTTTTCAAGCTCTCTTACATTTCCGGGCCAACTGTAATTTTTAAGTGCTTTAAGTGCATTGTCACTGAATACGGGCGGATTCTTAAGCTCCATCTCTTCTGAAAACTTTTTAAGGTAAAAACTTACAAGCGGTAGAATATCTTCACGTCTCTCCCGAAGAGGGGGAATAGTGATATTTATTACATCAAGGCGATAGTATAAATCTTCTCTGAACAGCCCTTTTGGTATCATAGATTTTAAATCTTTATGGGAGGCTGCAATAATCCTTATATCAATTTTTTGTATCTGACTTGAACCTACCATATTAATCTCTTTACTTTGAAGGACACGAAGAAGTTTTGCCTGCATTCCTGGACTTGCATCACCTATTTCATCTAAAAAAATAGTTCCATGCTCTGCAATCTGGAAAAACCCCTGTCTTAGAGTTTTGGCATCTGTAAAAGCACCTTTGACATGTCCAAACAGTTCGCTTTCAAGCAGGGAGTCTGGAATGGCAGTACAGTTTACAGATACAAAAGGGGCTTCTGCCCGATAACTTCCGTAATGAATGGCACGGGCAACAAGCTCTTTGCCTGTACCGCTCTCTCCCGCAATAAGGACATTAGCATTGGTTTGGGCTGCTCTGTCAATCCGTTCAAATACTTCTTCCATTTTAGGTGAAAGCCCTATGATACCTAAAAATTGTCCTGGTTTTTCTTCTGGTGAGGCTGTTTTTCTTCTTATTATCTTCTCTTTAATTCTCTCTACAGCATTAAAAAGTTCTGTTTCACTAAACGGCTTAGTCAAATATTCTTGAGCACCATCTTTAATACATTGAACAGCACTTTCGATATCAGGATATGCGGTTATAATCATCACCTCGACAGATTTAAAATGATCCCTTATATATCTTAGCAAATCCAAACCGTCAGCTCCTATTGGCATACGAAGAGCAGTGATAACAATATCAACCTGTTTAAAATCAAGAACAGCAAGAGCAGATTCAACACCTTGAGCAGTCATAACATCATATCCTCCACCTGTAAGCTGCTGCTTCAAATTGCTGAGAGTCTCATCACTGTTATCAACAATTAAAACGTGGAATCGATCTTTTGCTTTTGTACTCATAAAATCTCCTGAAAAAGAGATGTTTCACTCTAAAGTAGAGCATAAAAAATGATTGTTACTATAAATAGATATTTTTAAATACCTGCTATAAAAAATAGACACACGCATAGAAAATTATATATGCTATAACACAAAAATATTAAAAACAATAAACCTATCACAATTCTATAAACTTAAGAGTAATACGGAGTTTTTTTAATGAGTCAAGCTACACTAAAGTCAATCACACTTATCTGTATCCCATTTGCAGGCGGAACCTCCTTTGCATTTAGAGATATAAATAAACATATTCCTAACCACATCGTGCCTGTTTATATTGATTTTCCCGGGCATGGAAGACGTCTTCAAGAGCCTCTTATTACTGATATCCATGATCTTGTATCTGATATTTTTCATCAGATACCCTCTTTTGGAGATAGACCATTTGCTATTTGGGGGCATAGCATGGGAGGAACTATTGCCTATCTATTAACCCGCCGTCTTTTAAACGCTGGTAAAAAGTTGCCGCTTCATCTATTTTTAAGCGGTGCACCTGGACCGTCAATTCCCCGCCGCGAAAAAGATGTTTACAAGCTCCCCCGTCAAGCCTTTCTCGAAAAGGTAAAAAACTACGGCGGAGTAGCAGAAGAGGTGCTTGCAGAGAAAGACCTGATGGATCTATTCCTGCCGATTTTAAGAGCAGACTTTCAGGCATTGGAAACATATCAACATATTCCATGCCCTCCACTACCAGTTCCCATAACAGCTATGCTTGGAAGCCGTGAGCATATAACTCAAGAGGATGTAAAGGTTTGGCAACAAGAGACTGAATTACCCCTAAACATAGACAATTTTGAAGGCAACCATTTCTTTATTTTTGATCATATAAATTCTATTTGCAGCTTGATTAAAAATACTTTGCAAAAGCATTAAAAGTTTGTTTAATATAAAGCAAATTTTGGAAATTTTTATGTAATAATCTTTACTGTCAACTTTTCCAGATGGTGTAAAATTATATTAATAACATTTGTCATACAAAACCACTAAATCATTTACAACCGTCAACATCTAAATTTAAAAGGAGAAAGAACATGGGTAACCGATTATTGAGAGTGATGATTGTCTGGATCGCAATGCTGGTAATTTCACTGCCTCTAAACAGCTTTGCTGAAGAATCTGCCAACGCTAAGAGCGAAGAGCAAAAAGAACAAAAAGTTGAAGTAAAAAAAGAGCAAGATATGAGCAACTGGTGGACCCGTAACCCTTTGACCTTTGATCCTATGCCAGAAAAATTTTTATGGCATTTTGAATCCACTTATCAATATGATCGTTCAACTGGTAACTGGACTACTGATAACCATCTACTAAATTCACAACTCTCTTTACGTTACAACCGTTTTACCAACCACATTAGGTACAATTTTGATAAACGTAATGTTGCAAAACCTACTGCACCGCCAAATTCTGATGAAAATACAGATTTGAGAAAATCTACAATGCACGAAATTCATGAAGATTTTAGATATGCAATTACAAAGCGTCTTTATGCTGCCCCTGGAGTGTTCTACTTTCAAGATGATTACTCTTATATTGATGAAAGATGGACATATTATTTGGGTTTAGGTGCAGACCTTATAACTCACCCGCTTTTTAAACTCTCTGTTTTTGGTGCTTATGGGTATGAAACTTTAAGGTATATTGATGAATACCATGAAACTTATAATATAGTAAAAGATTGGGGAATAGATGAAAGTATAAAAGGGTATGATCCGGGCACGGAAGAGGGCGATGTCGCCTATTTAACTGAGACTATACGCCTATTTCCATATTATGGCATTATGGTTACTCAAGAGCTTATATATGTTGCTGATGTTAGTGACACAGATATTTATCGCTGGACATTTAAAATCGGTGTGGATTTCAAAATTATGGAGCATCTTTTTGTAAGCACTGAGTACAAAGAGGAGTATGATAATGATGCCAACGAGCTGTTAGGAGTTCGTAAACGTGATCAGACGACTGGTATTGGTATAAAGGTAGTCTTTTAATTGTTAACGTTAAAATTCAACTTCCATGATTCGGGGCGGTTACATGGATCATGAGCTTTATTTAGAGATTAATTTGAAAGGAGCAATAGCGATGAGTAATAAAACAGATGATCTTAAACAAGAGAAAGCAGCCACTTCAGAGAAGGTTAAATCAGAAGCTGCTCAGGAGCAGCCAGTAGAGGTTTCTGATTCTGCATTTAAAGAGAGGCTGCAAAAAGCAGAGCAAACTACCCGTAAAAGAGTCTATGCTGCTATGGGAGCGGGCTTAATACCACTGCCAATAGTAGATTTTATTGCACTCACAGGAATCCAGATGGAGCTTGTGAACTCTCTTTGCAAAATTTATAATGTCCCATTTAAAAAAGATATAGGTAAAACCCTTGTAACTGCTCTGGTGGGAGGAGGATTACCAGTGCATACAAGTTCAGCATTGGCATCACTTGTAAAAAATATTCCTCTTATCGGAACAACCACAGGTGCTATAACATTGAGCATTGTTGGTGGTGCATGCACCTATGCTGTGGGTAAGGTTTTTATCCAACACTTTGAAGCTGGTGGTAATCTGCTGAATTTCAATCCTGAAAAGATGAGAACTTATTTCCAGAGTTACTATAAGGACGGTGAGCGAATCGCAACTGAGGTCCCTTCTAAATAATGTGTTCAAATCTGGTAATGAGTTCAAACTTAGAAAGAAAAATAGCTTTTGTTTATGCTGGCATCGGCACTCAATGGAAAACAATGGGTGCCGATCTATTTCAGAATCAGCCTATTTTTAGAGATACAATAGAGATTTGTGATAACTCGTTTTCCAAGTTTTCTAACTGGTCTATTATTGAAGAGATTAACCGCCCTGCATCAACTTCCCGTATTGATAATCTGCTGATTGCCCACCCTTGCAACATAGCCATTCAGATCGGACTTTCATCACTTCTAAAAGATTGGGGGATTGTTCCAGACTGTGTTGTCGGGCACTCTTCTGGAGAGCTGTCCGCAGCTTATATAGCAGGTATTTTTAACATTCAAGATGCTATGCACTTAACATGGAGGCATTGTGAGATGATGTCCCGTGTAATAGGGCAAGGAGTTTTGCTGCATATCAGCCTGCCTGAAGCTGATGTGAGGCAGATACTTGAAAGAGAACTAAATATTTGGATAGCTGCTATAAACAGTCCATCATCTACTGTAGTAACTGGAGCAGAAGAAGTTATTAATATTTTAGCTCAAAAGTTAGAACAAGATCGCATTTTCTGTCGAATATTGAAAATTAATATACCTTATCATAGCCCTATAGTAGAGCCTTTTATAAACGATTTTTATAATAATATTAAAGATATACATGTTAATGTAGCACGGCTGCCCATCTATTCCACATTAAGGGGAGGGCTGCCACTTTCCAATGATTTTGGACCAGACTATTGGCCCGAACATATCAGTAAGCCTGTTCAATTTGCAAAAACTATTAATCAAATGGTTGAAGATGGATATACGACATTTATTGAAATCTCTCCCCACGGAGTGTTAAGCGGTGCAATTGAAGAGTGCTGTAAAAATTTTTTCTTATCTTATGATCCAATCAAATCTTACGATTCAACTCCCAAATTATATAAAGATGATAAAAAAGAAGCCTTATCGTCATATATTCTTGCAGTTCCAACTTTAAAAAGATTTACAGATGCAAACGATTGCTTGACGGACTCTTTAGCTATTTTGGCAAAATCAGAACGTATTGATCCAAAAATTTTGCCCCAAAATATTCAAGATATTGTGGGTAAAAAAATATCATCTATAAGCCAATCTACAAACATCCGATATCAAAGTTTAACCATTACTCATCAGTTTAATGCTGATTCTAATGAGAAGGAGAATAATATCTCTCCCTCTCCTTTGGGCGAAGGCTGGAGAGGGGCTGTGAGTAACATCATTAATAATATAAATAACATAGAACTCTTGATAAGAGAGGCTGTTAAAGAGGTTACTTACGGAACAATAGAACCGCCGTCAGACAACACAATTGGATTTTTAGAGATGGGTTTAACCTCTCAACATGCAGTTAGAATGGCAAACTATCTTTCAAAAGCAATTGGAACGGATTTATCTGCTACAATTATATTTACTCATCCAAACATTGCATCTTTATCAGCGTTTCTATCTGAGGACTCTTTAAAAGAGAAAGAGATGCTCGCCCAAAAAACAACCTCAAATAGAAAAGAAAACAAATCCAATATAGAAGAACTTAAATCTACTATAGAAGAGACTAAATCTACAAATATCAAGCATAGAGAGATTAAAAATAGAGATATCGCTATTATAGGAATGGCTTGTCGTTTTCCTGATTCTGCTGATACACCTGAAAAGTTTTATAAAATGCTTATTGATGGGCGTTGTGTAATCAAACCAGTTCCGTCAAGCAGGTGGGATTCTAAGCTCTGGTTTGATTCTAATCCAGACTCTCTTGGGAAAGCATATTCACAAGCGGGCGGCTTTTTAGATGATCAACACATTTTTAATTTAGATGCCTCTTTTTTTAGAATCTCCCCTAAAGAGGCACTATCTCTTGATCCACAGCAGAGAATTCTGCTTGAGACAGTGTGGGAGGCTTTTGAAAATGCTGGAGTTGTTCCGTCAGCCTGTTCTGGCGAGCGTATCGCTGTGTATGTTGGAATTTCTACTATAGACTATATGGGAGCACATCTTTGGTCATCAAATCCAACTCTTATTGATGCCTATTCTGCTACTGGTTCAATGTATAGTGCTGCTGCTGGACGGATATCATACCTTCTCAATCTAAATGGTCCTAATTTTCCTATAGATACTGCATGTTCGTCATCTTTGGTTGCTCTTGACTGTGCGTGTCAATCAATTAATTGCGGTGCTGCATCATTAGCAGTCGTGGCTGGTGTTAATGTAATGGTACATCCGCACATGTTTGTCTATTTCTCCAAATTGGGTGCACTCTCCCACTCTGGAATGTGCCGCACATTTGATGCTCAGGCAGATGGTTATGTGCGGGGCGAAGGTGCAGGAGCTATACTTCTCAAGCCTTTAGATCAGGCAATAGCAGACAGAGACCAGATATTTGCAGTGATAAAGGGAAGTGCCGTAAACCATGACGGTGCATCTTCAAGTTTTACCGCTCCAAATGGTTTAGCACAGCAGCAAGTGATACGTTTTGCATTAGAAAACGCTGGCGTAAATCCATTAGATGTTGATTATGTTGAAGCTCACGGCACTGGAACAAGGCTTGGAGATCCAATTGAGATAGAGTCTCTTGGTGCAGTTTATGGAGAGAACCGCCCTTTATATCGTCCGCTTTGGGTTGGTTCTGTCAAAGCAAATATCGGACATCTTGAAGCTGCATCAGGCATGGCAAGCATTATCAAGACTATAATGGTTCTTAATTCTGGAACTATTCCGCCTCAAGTTGGTTTTGAGACTCCTAATCCTCTTGTTCAGTGGGAAAAACTGCCGATAAAAATTCCAACAGAGCAAATACATTTTGGGCAGGATAAGCCAATAGGGCAGGTTGGGAAGGTTGGGCAGGACAAACTAACAGATCCGGTAAAATTTACTCAAGAGAATAAGGAACGTATTGCTGGCATAAGTGCTTTTGGCTTTTCAGGCACAAATGTTCATGTGATTTTAGCTCAACCGCCATTAGCTCAAACTTCAATAAATGTTTTTAAGGAATCCATAAAAGAGAAAATAGAACAAACATATACACTAATAATCTCTGCAAAAAGTCCGTCAGCGTTGGTTGCTTATTGTCATGATTATATCCAATTTTTGAACGCAATAGATGATAATCCTCAATATTTGGCTGATGTCTGTTATACCGCTCAAGTAGGAAGAACGCTTTTTGATTATAGATGTTCGATTAGCGGAAAAGATCGATCTGATTTAATTGAAGCTCTTGAAAAAATTATCGCTGATAAAGAATTTCTGACAAGCAGTAGTTTAGGTAAAAACGTTGATTTAAAGAAAAGTGTTAATTCATTGGATTTAATTGATTCAGACGAGAAAGCTGCTGGAAAAAAGGTATTAATTCCAACTTATCCTTTTCAGCGTAAACGCTTCTGGATGAATCCTCTGCCGACTCAAACCGTGCAAATCGCAGAACAAGAGACTCAAATATCAAATAAAATCCTACAACAGCAAACTATACAATCGCAAATTCTACAGCAGCCTAAAATATTAGGAACAACAAAAATAGTTGAATTTAATAGAAATTATCCATCTTTCATACCTGAACATATCATTTATGGAGAGCAGATTGTTCCTGCAGCCGCATATCTTTCTCAGCTTTTTTCGTATTTAAAGACAGCAAATTCAAGAGATAAAAATCTGACAAAAAAGACCTTATCAAGCAATGATACTAAAAACACCTTAATTAGTGCTGCATTTGATATCAGCTTTACCGCTCCTATGGTTATTAATAAATCCCGTTCAGTTCAACTTATCTGTCTGAATGAAGATAAATCGTCAACAGAGTTTAAGATAGTCAGCCAGCCGAGCCATAGAGAAAATGAGCCATGGATTACCCATTGCAAAGGTTTTTTTGAGTTTGGAGATTTTAAGTTTAAAGATTCTAAGTTTGAAGATTTTAGTTTTGTAGAGGTGGGAAAAGATCAAAAAATACTAAAATCTAAAATCGTAAATTTTACCAATTGGGTTGATGATTTTTCCAAAAACAGCAGTCAGATTATAAACGGTTCTGATTTTTACGCCGATTTTAAAAGATTTGGTTACGATCTTGGTGATGGCTTTTGCAGAATAGAACAGGCTTTTTGCGGTCAAAAGGGAGAGCTTAATCCGAATAATATTAATCTTAGTAATTATATAAATGATGAAAATATAAACGCTCTCTGCCGCATAAATCTGACACATAACAATAATGCTGCCACTTACGATTACGATCTTTATCCCGGTTTTATTGATGCAATGCTACAATCTTTGGTATTTGGCTCGCCTGAAATTTTGGATATTTTAGATAGAGATTCAAAGATTTTAATACCATTTGCATTAGATAGATTTGAGTTGCATTCAACATCTTTTGGTGAAAAAGTTGTATCTCTTGTTAATGCTCATAAAGAATCTGATTATCTTCAAGGAGATATAAGAGTTTTTACTGATGATGGTATTCCGCTTGTCTCTTTTCTCGGCTTGACAGTCCGCTTAACTGATAGAGCGACTCTTTTGAAAGGTTTGAAATCTCTATCTGTAGAATCTCTTACATCTTTTAAAAGAGCCGATGTTAAACGCCCCAATTTTTATACAATATCTTGGCGAGAGGTTAAAGATAACAATAATTTAAATGAGTTAAGCAGCTCTATTAATTCTGTAAATGATTTTAACTTATCTCAATTTAAATCGCTTACATCTTCAATCAAATCAGCAAAATATCTGATTTTTGCAGATAAAGGCGGTTTAGGCGGTCAAATTGCTCAGAGTCTTGAAAAGATTGGAATAAATTGTCATTTGATTCTACAAGAAACTTACAGTTCTGAAAACATAACCGATATTGAGAAAATTATATCAAGCTGTGATCCAGATCAATCTCTGCGGATTCTCTATTTGTGGGGTTGTGATTTGAGTTTAAATAGTGATTTAACTCCAGAGAAAATCGAAAGTTCAAAGCAAATCGAACAGAGTCCAGAGCAAATACAACAAAGCCAGATTGATGCTATTCATGCTGCAATGGTTATTGTCCAGACGCTTGCAAAATTTAAGCTCTCTACAAAGCTCTATCTAATCACAAAAAGAGCTTTTTTAATTGAACAAGCTGATTCAACTCAAAGACAAACTATTTCAATTGAGCAGACACAACAAACTATTGCAACTGAACAAGCTGATTCAATTGGGCAGTCTTTTTCTATTCAACAATCTATTTGGGGATTTGGAAAGACAGTTGCTATTGAGTATCCTGAATATTTTGGCGGTCTTATAGATTTAGATCATCTTCTTACAGATTGTTTTATTTTAGATTTCTTAACTCAAGAAGAGTTAGATCAACGGGCTTATCGAAATAGGAAGTTATTTCAGCCGTGTATTACGATCAATCAAATTCAAACTCCTGAAATTACGCCTCATCTTAATCCTCATGGAGTTTATCTTATCACCGGAGCATTTGGAGGATTGGGTCTGCCGATTGCCCGCAAACTTGTTGAGCTTGGAGCAAAACGGCTCGTACTTTTAGGACGCAGCCAGCCAAATCCAAATTTTCTTAAAGATCTTGGAATTTTACAGTCTCAATTACAATCTAAAGGCGTAAAGGTTGATATTGTTCAGGCTGATATAAGTGATTACAATAGTTTGACTTTTGCTATAGAAAAAATATCAGGCGGATTAGAGATATTTTTGAATGAGCTTAAAGGTGTAGTCCATTTGGCAGGAGTGCGGAAGGATTCGCTCTTACAGCTTCAAGATCGTAACAGTTTGAAAGAGGTCTTTGCCTCTAAAGCAGTCGGGGCGTGGAATTTACACAAACTCACAACTCACACCAATCAATCAAATTATGTGATTGAGTCAAATCATGCTGCTGAATTTAATAATATTACTAAATATAATTATGCTAAGGAATTAAGTAATACTAAATCACAACTTGATTTTTTTATTCTTTTCTCCTCTGCTGCATCTCTTTTGGGGAGTCAAGGACAGGCTAATTACGCTGCGGCTAATGCTTTTTTAGATGGATTGGCAGATTACAGACGCTCAATCGGCTTGCCTGCTTTAAGTATCCAGTGGGGACCTTGGGCAGAATCTGGCATGGCAGCAAAAGAGGCTGTTGTGCAGAAAAATCTGACTGATTTGGGATTTGCCTATATATCTCCTGAACATGGATTAGATGCTTTTGAGCTGCTTCTTATACCGCAGACTTCATTTTCGCAGATTGCTGTTTTTGATTGCGATTGGAGAGCATATTTAAATCGAACTGGTCAACACGATTTTGTTATGTTTAGGCAGTTGGTAGAACAGCTTAATTTTATTGACCTTAAACATGACAAACCCGAGTCTGTTTATAATTCTGCCTCTTTTTGGGAAAAGTTAGCAGAGTGGCAGCCAGATCAGAAGAAAAAACATCTATTGGCGAAGCTGACAACTTTGGCACAAGATGTAAGCGGTCTTGACATTCCATTTGATGATGAACGTGCTTTAATGGAGCAGGGATTTGATTCGCTTATGGCGGTTGAGTTTCGTAATCAGTTACAGAAGATATGCGGTTTTTCTCTGCCTGTTACGCTGCTATTTACTTATCCTGGATTGGCTGATATTGCACAATTTCTTGAAAAACGGCACAACGCAGATATTAATAAACATGGTGGAATTAATAGTAGTCAAACTAATACTAATATTAATAATCATGTTGTAATTAACAGTAATCAAATCAATACTAATATTAATAAAGTTGAGAATATAGAAGATAGCTCTAAAGATATTGATATCACTAAAGATACAGAGATTTCTATAGATTTAGATATGGATACAAATAACGACTTTGCGTATTTAGACAAACTAACTCCAGAAGAGCTAAATGAATTGATAGGCAAAGATTTAGACATATAAACATTAGATTAATAGTAGGCGGTACAGTGTGCTGCACCCTTACGCTTTGAGTATAAACATAGCCAAATATTTATAAAAAAAATTGGAATTTTACTAAAGATGTATAAAAAAAACTCATCTGCTAAAAAAAAACTCCTCAAATCTATAATAGAGCCTCTTAATTTTGCATCTAACGCTCTATTTGCCTCAGCCGATTTTCTGACTAACCTTGCCCGTTATATTCATTACTACAAAGTCGCACACTTAGAGTTTAAACCAAGAGCCAACGATATATTTATCGTTACTTATCCACGCTCAGGCACAACATGGCTTCAGATGATTTTATATCAGCTTGCCACTGACGGCAGTATGCAGATAGATCATATTGCTCAGAAAGTTCCATGGTTTGAGAGGCTGATTCATTACCGTATTTGGAGTGCTGAAGATTTTGAGAGCATGGATTCGCCACGTATTTTTAAGAGCCATCTGCCAGTAAAAGAGGTTCCTTATGGAGAGATGCAATATATATACGTAGTTCGTAACGGCTGTGATGTTGCTACATCATATTTTGAATTTTATTGCTCTCATTTAGGATTTAAAGGTGATTTTGACCAGTTTTTGAAGCTCTTTTTCTCTGGTCAAGTTCAATTTGGAAGCTGGTTTGAGCATGTTGCAGGCTGGAAGGCAAGATCAGAAACCTCTTCTAATGTGCTGTTTTTGAGCTTTGAAAAGTTAAAAAACGATTTTGACGGTGAGCTTGATAAGATTATAAAATTTGCTGGATTTAAGATTTCAGAATCACGTAAATCTGAAATTCATAAACGTTGCAGTTTTGAATTTATGAAACAACACGAAGATAAGTTTGACCATATAACAGCTCAGATATGGGAAAAGGGCTACAAAAGCACCTCTTTTATTCGACAAGGAAAAACAGGCATGGGACATGCTCGTTTTTCTCCTGATAAGTTAGCAATTTTTAAAAACAAGTTAAAACAATTTCATATTGAGAATTTATACCCATGACAACAAAGCCTAATGACCCAACTGATACCTTAAAAAAACTATATATAACGCTCAAACAGACTCAAGGGAAACTTGCATCTATTGAGTCAGCAGCCCGGGAACCTATTGCTGTAATAGGTATGGGCTGCCGTTTTCCCGGGGGTGCAGACAGTCCTGAAAAATATTGGGAACTTCTAATTAAAGGGAAAGATGCAATTACAGATGTTCCGTCAAATCGATGGAATGCCGCTGACTGGCTTGATCCTGATCCAGATGTTCAAGGCAAGATGTTTACTGCAAAAGGCGGATTTTTAGATCAGCCCGTAGATATGTTTGATGCAGCTTTTTTTAATATCTCACCTAAGGAGGCTGCTGGACTTGATCCGCAGCAGAGATTACTTTTAGAAGTTAGCCGTGAGACATTTGAGAATGCAGGTATTGCACCTTCAACTCTTAAAAGTAGTGCTTGCGGTGTGTTTCTTGGCATGTCAAGCGATGACTACGCACTTGCTCATCGTCACTCTGGAAATCATAAGGTAATTGATGCCTATTCAATAACCGGCACCACTTTTTCAACTGCCTGCGGTCGCATTTCATATATTTATGGTCTTGAAGGTCCGTCAATTACTGTGGATACTGCCTGTTCGTCAGCACTTGGGGCTGTGCATTTGGCATGTAGAAGTTTAAGAAGCAGAGAGTCTGATCTTGCATTAGCTGGCGGTGTCAACCTGATACTTTCGCCAGAATCTCATATCTGCTTTTCAAAACTTCGTGCAATCTCACCTGATGGCTGCTGCAAATCTTTTTCTGCTGATGCAAACGGCTATGTACGGGGCGAAGGCTGTGGTTTTGTGCTGCTGAAACGACTGTCTGATGCAGTTGCAGATAATGATAGAATTTTAGCGGTCATTCGTGGAAGTGCCATGAATCAGGACGGAAAAAGCAACGGTCTTACAGCACCAAGCGGTCCAGCTCAAGAAAAGGTTATTTTATCTGCCCTTAAAGATGCTGGTTTAAGTCCAGTTGATATCGGTTTTATTGAGACTCACGGCACAGGAACAGCTTTGGGCGATCCAATTGAGGCTGAAGCACTTACTTCTGTGTTTGCTCAAAATATCTCTTCTAACAGTGATAAAATTAGAGATAAAAAGTTGATTCTCGGCTCGTGCAAGACAAACATTGGACATTTAGAGCCGGCTTCTGGAGTTGCAGCACTGATAAAAGCTGTTTTGTGCGTAAACAATGGCAAGATTCCGCCAAATCTCCATTTTAACACACCAAGCCCGTTTATACCGTGGGACGATCTGCCGATTGAAGTGCCAAAATCAACAGTTCATTGGGATAACTCTGAGCGTGAACGCATTGCTGGCGTTAATGCTTTTGGTTTTTCAGGCACAAATGTTCATGTTATTGTGGGTGAAGCTCCTAAAAAGAGTCATAAAACTCAAAATTTTGAAGATAAAAAGAACGAGCAATCTAATCAATTTAACGGCGTTGCTCTTAAAAAAAATGGTAATTTAGATTACGTTGAACCTTCGCACTATATTTTACCTGTTTCTGCTAAAACAGAATCGTCTGCTAAACAGCTTCAAGATCAGTATATTAAATTTTTAAAAGAGAACTCTTCTCTTAACCCTTTTGACATCTGCCGAACATCAGCTCAAGGAAGAGATCATTTTCCATACAGAGTGGCTGCTGTTGGTGCTGATTTTAAAGGATTAATCAAATCTCTTGAGTCTCAATCTCCTGTTCAAACAGCCGTAAAACCTGCTCTTGCATTTTTGTTTACTGGTCAAGGCTCTCAATATCCGGGAATGGGACGCACTCTTTTTGAGACTCAGCCTGTTTTCCGCAAAACCCTTGAAACCTGCAATGAGATTCTTATGCCGCTGATTGGCGAATCTTTAATCTCAATGCTCTATGATATAGACTCACCTTCAAGCGGCGATCCTGATCGTTTGCATCAAACCCGTTTTACACAGCCTGCTCTTTTTGCTGTTGAGTATGCTCTTTACACTCTCTGGCGTTCGTTTGGAATTGAACCAGATTTTATGATGGGTCATAGTGTCGGCGAGTATGTTGCTGCTTGTGCTGCTGGTCTTTTCTCTTTAGAAGATGGACTTAAACTTATAAGCAGACGCGGGGAGTTGATGCAGAGCCTTCCATCAGGCGGCGGAATGGCTGCTGTTATGGTTCCATACGATAAAATTTACGATGTTATTGCTAAATACAGCGATACTCTCTCTGTTGCTGCATTTAACGGACCAAATCACACGGTTATATCTGGAGATGAAAATCATCTTGAAGAGGTAATTGAGCCTTTTAAAGCTAAAGGCATTAAAGTTGTCCGTTTAACTGTCTCTCATGCGTTCCACTCTCCTTTAATTGAGCCGATTCTTGATAAATTTGAGTCGGTTGCTGCATCAATCTCATTCTATCAGCCTAAAATAAAATTGATATCTAATGTTACTGGAGAGATTGCAGGCAAAGAGATTATGACTCCAGCTTATTGGAGAGACCATATCCGCCAGCCTGTAAGATTTATGGAGAGTATGCTCGCTCTTCAACGCGAACGTGTTGGAATTTTCATGGAAATTGGACCAAAGCCAACGCTTTTAGGAATGGGGCGGACAGCGTTATCAGATAAAGATGGTCTTTGGCTTCCAAGCCTGCGTGTTGGTCAAGCAGATTGGGAGGTTATGCTCTCTGCACTTTCAAAGCTATACACAAACGGCTTTGATGTAAATTGGTCTGAACTCTATCCTGAGAAATCTTCCCAGCCTGTAGAGCTTCCAACATATCAGTTTGACAGACGGCGTTTCTGGCTGCCGATTCCATCTTGCAGCGGTTCTGCTGATTCAACTAAATTGAAATATGATTTTCAAAGACTCTATCCGTTGATTGATCGTAAAATTACCTCTCCATTGATTCCGTCAATTTTATTTGAGACCGAATTTAGCAGTCGATCACTCCCATTTTTAGATGATCACCGAATATTTGGCAGTATAGTTGTCTCTGCTGCTTCTCATCTGTCTCTTTTGTGCGGTGCTGCTGGTCTTACTTTTACTGATCAAGGGTGCGTCATTGAAGATATTTTGTTTACTCAAGCACTTGTAATTCCAGAAAATATTGGCAGAACTGTTCAACTTATCTTTTCTCCAATTCAAGAGGTTGAACAGTATGACTTTTCCGTAATTAGTTTTGATCAAGAACAAGAGAAACAATATATCCGCCATGTAACAGGCAGAATATCTCCAATACCGTCTGATCTTAGGTCTTTTGAGGCTCGTAGCAGAGATAATCTTAAAGATAATCGTAATAAAGATAATATTTCAGAATTAAATTTAAATTCTAATAATCTTAAAGATGCGTGGGAAAAATGCACAAATATTATTAATCCTCAAGATGTTTATCTGTTTCAAGATAAGCGTCAAATAAGGCTTGGTGAGAGTTATCGCTGGATTGGCTCTATCCAGACTGGAAGAGATATTGCTGTCTGCCGTTTTAAAACTCCTGATGGGTTGGATATCAATTCTTGGGGGCTTCACCCAGGACTTATTGACTCCTGTTTCGGCTTGATGGTTACTGCTGCTGGAGGAGACCCAGAAATAACCTATATCCCATTTGCAATAGAGGAGTTTAGATATTTCCGCAAACCCGATCCAACTGATATGCAGGCAGTTGCGACAATACGCCGAATATCAGGAAATTTTGATAAATTAACATCTTCTGATAAATCAACTATTTCAGATAATTCAAATTCAGATAATTCAAATGAATCTGAAAAACTTTTAGGAGATATCAAACTTTATGATCAAAACGGCTTAGCTGCTGAATGGATCGGCTTAGAGGGTCGCAGAGTTGATATGACTGCTCTTTTAGGCGGAACAGCAGATAACAGCAGAGATAGTAAAGATGATTCTCTAAATATACAAAATCTGCTCTACGAGGTTGTGTGGGAGCTTTGTCATCCATCTGCAACTGAAAATATATCTGCTGCAACTGAGAATATGTTAGCTCATAAAACTTTGGATAAAGAGCAGTCTCAATCTGATTCTCAATGGATTATTTTAAGCGATAAAGCTGATTATGCCGCTGCTTTAGCTGACTCAATGGCTTCTAAAGGTCAAATCTGTCGCTGGTGGTCATGGGATAATCATAATTCTGATAATTTTGGAGATACTCAAACTTTAAGTAATAAGTTAAGTAATGATATTATTAACTCTATTAAATCAACATCTTTAAAAGGAGTTGTTCATCTTATAACTTTAGATAGTGTAAATGAGAATATTGAATCTATCCAGCGTAAAATATGCGGTTTTACATTAGAGATGGTTCAAGCATTAATTCAAAGAAATGGCGGTGAATCACCAAACGATAATTATAATACTCAACCTCAGTTGATTTTGGTTACCTGCGGAACACAAACTGTAACAGGTCAAGAGAGTAAAATTAATCCAGAAGGTGCAGCACTTTGGGGCATGGGTCGCAGCATTGCGTTGGAACACCCTGATTTAAAATGCACGCTTGTAGATATTGATCCTGATAGAGTTGAAATTGATGAGCTTGGCAGAGAACTTGTTGCAATATGCCAAAATGATAGTAGTAATAGCAATTCAACCCATAGCGGCAGTGTTGCATATAATGGAGAAAGCCAGATAGCCTTAAGAAATGGAAAAGTATATGCAGCAAGGCTTAAACGTTGTGATCTAAATGTTAGAAGCATAAAATTAGAGATAACTACAACAAATAGAGAAACAGATATGACAGCCTCAACTCCTAAAATATCTTCTGAAAATACATATCTTATAACAGGCGGTCTTGGAGGATTGGGTTTAGCTGTTGCACGCTGGTTAACTGAAAAAAATGCTGGCTGCATTGTTCTTGTCGGGCGTAAAGAGCCGTCAAAAGAGGTTATGCAGGAGATTGAAGATTTACACAAAAATGGAATCAACATAGAGATACGTTACGCTGATATGACTGACTCTGAGCAGGTTGAATCTATGCTGTCTGATGTAATTTATAAACTGCCTCCGTTAAAGGGTATAATCCATGCTGCTGGTCTTTTAGATGACGGCGTAATAGCACAATTAAGCTGGGAAAAATTTTGGCATGTTATGGCACCTAAAGTTGTTGGTGCATCAATTTTAGACAAAAAGACAAGAGATATTGAGCTTGATTTTTTCGTCTGTTTCTCGTCAATTGTCTCTATTTTAGGCACACCTGCTCAAGCCAATTACGCAGCAGCCAACGCCTATTTAGATGCAGTTTGCCGCAGCAGAAATATTTTTAAGATAAAAGGTTTTTCTAAAATAAAAGAGAAATCTCTCTCTATTAATTGGGGACCATTTGCTGAAACTGGAATGGCTGCAAGATTGGACAATATCAACCAAAGGCGTATTACAGCTCAAGGCTTTAATTTAATATCTCCTAAATCAGGTTTAACAGCTTTAGAGCTGCTTATCGGACAAAACAAACCACAGATGGCTGTAATGTCAGTGGATTGGTCGCGTTTTATGGAGAGATTTCAGGCTCCATCATCATTTGGAGACGATAAAGCATCTAAGCCCCATGGCTCTATGTTCTTGAGTGATTTTCAGAAATTTTCAGCTCTAACATCAGTATCAACATCGTCATCACTATCAAAGAGTTCAGCAGGAGGAGGAGCGGGTTCATGGCAGGAAGAACTTTCACGAGCAGCCAAGCACGAACATAAATCTCTTATTTTAAACCGCCTAAGAGCTGCAACCGCGGAGATATTAGGATTAGACAACCCTGATCAGCTTGATGCAAACGGACGTCTCTTTGATTTGGGTTTAGATTCTCTGATGGCTGTGGAACTTAAAAACTGTGTAGAAAAAAATCTAAACTGCCGGCTTAAATCAACTCTTGTTTTTGACTATCCAACTGTTGCCTCTATGGCTGAATATCTGATTGGAACGCTGGCATTAACAAAACAGAAAGAAATATCTAAAAAAATATCTATTGAACAGCCTCAAAAACGAGAAGAACCAGCAAATAAACAACCTAATAAATCTCATAAAACCAATAAACCAGATACGCCTGATAAACCTAATAAACCAGAGAAACCTGATAAAGATAAAGCAGATAAACCAGATATCTTTTTAGCTGATATGAGCGATGATGATGCAGAAGAGTTGCTGCGTCAAGAGCTTGAAAATCTATTAGGTGAAATGTAAATATTAAAAGAATTTAACTTGTAAGCAGATTGGGTAAGAATTATGAATGCAGACAATACAAAATCGACATCACTATCTCCTGTAAAACAGGCTCTTATTGCCCTTAAAACCCTTCAGAAGCGGTATGATGAACTTAAAGCAAAAAACGCTGAACCTATTGCAGTAATAGGTATTGGATGCCGTTTTCCGGGAGGAGCAGACAGCCTTGAATCTTACTGGAATCTGTTAAAAAACGGTCGTGATGCTATTGTTGAAGTGCCTCAAGATCGCTGGAATATTAAATCTTTTTACGATTCTAATCCAGACGCACCCGGAAAAATGTATTGTCGTGAAGGCGGTTTTATAGGCAGAGTTGATGGATTTGACAGCCGTTTTTTTGGAATCTCCCCGCGAGAAGCCTCACGAATGGATCCGCAGCAGAGGCTTGTTTTAGAGGTTGCTTGGGAATCGTTAGAAAATGCACGCATATCTCCATCAACTCTTCACGGCTCTTTGACTGGTGTTTTTATGGGCGTAACCTCTTACGATTACGGACTTCTGCTCTTTGGAGAAGGTGACCCAACCCGCGTTGATGCTTATACAGGCACTGGCGGAACTTTAGGGGCAACTGCTGGACGGCTTTCATATATATTGGGGCTTACGGGTCCAAGTTTTGCCCTTGATACTGCCTGTTCATCATCGTTAGTTTCAGTGCATCTTGCGTGTCAAAGTTTGCGTCTGCGTGAGTGCGATCTTGCACTTGCTGGCGGCGTAAACTTGATGCTTAAACCAGAAGCCACAATAAATTTTTGTAAAGCTCGAATGCTTGCTTCTGATGCACGCTGCAAGACTTTTGATGCCGCT
Organism: Desulfamplus sp.; assembly: GCA_015232555.1. Taxonomy (GTDB): domain Bacteria; phylum Desulfobacterota; class Desulfobacteria; order Desulfobacterales; family Desulfobacteraceae; genus Desulfamplus. The sequence goes on from JADFZJ010000004.1 coordinate 65,072, forward strand.
GCTGATGGTTATGTGCGTGGAGAGGGGTGCGGAATTTTGGTTTTAAAAAGGCTCTCTGATGTTGATTGGCAAAAGGATTCTGTTTTAGCTGTAATCAAAGGTTCAGCAGTCAATCAGGACGGTCCGTCAGGCGGTTTTACGATTCCGTCAGGACCAGCACAGCAGGTTGTTATACGTAAAGCCTTAGAGTCCGCTTCTTTAACACCAGATCAAATTGATTACATTGAGGCTCACGGCACAGGCACAGCATTAGGTGATCCGATTGAGGTTCATGCTCTTGATGCTGTATTCGGCTCAAGCAACAGCCGTTCCACACCTTTGCACATTGGTTCTGTTAAGACAAATTTTGGTCATTTAGAAGCTGCTGCTGGAATGGCATCATTAATAAAGGTTATTCTATCGTTAAATCATAATCAGATTCCGCCTCATCTCCATTTTAAAAATCCAAATCCCCGCATTGAGTGGGAACAGATGTCGTTAAAGGTTAATACCACGTTAAGTGGTTGGACAAAAGATTCAGGCGTCCGTTTGGCTGGAGTTTCAGCATTTGGATTTTCAGGAACCAACGCCCATATAATTTTAGGTGATGCTCCAAGACCGCCTGAATCTATAAAGAGTGAAAATATACAGGTATCACAGAGTCAACAAGAAAATAGAAAAGAAATATTATGTTTATCTGCAAAATCTGAAAATGCACTTCGTTCTCTTGCATCTCTTTGGGCAGATTTATTTTTAAAAATAGAAAACGAAAAAAATGATATTACGACAAAAAAAGATGTTATCTCATCAATCTGCAAGAGTGCCAATGCTGGACGTTCTCATTTTCCGTATCGTTTAGCGGTTATTATAGATATTGACTCTGTAAATAGTAGAGACGCACGGCCGTGCGTCTCTACATCTGAAATTCTTAAATCTTTTCAACAGGATCAGACACTTCAAAATATTAGCTCTTCTGATACCTTATTTTACGCAAATCTCTCTGAACCTATTGGAGAAAATTTTAATCTAAATGAAGATTTTAGGCCTCAATCCCGCCATCTGGTTATTCAAAGCATAGCAAAAGCCTACATTCAAGGATATACGATAGATTGGGATTTTATCTATTCTGATACAGAGATATTTAAAGGAAATCTTCCAACATATCCATTTGAACGAAAACGTTGCTGGCTGAATTTGGAGACTAATAGAAATTTACAGACGCAGAATATTGATTCTATAACATCTAAAAAACGAGAGTCTTTACAATCTGAAAAAATAGAGAAAAAAGACGGCAAAGGCGGGCTATCTCCAGTCAAACAGGCACTTGTTGCAATCAAGAGTTTAAAAGAGCGTTACGACTCTCTTAAAGCACAACAAACTGAACCGATTGCAGTAATTGGCATGGGTTGCAGATTTCCCGGAGGAGCAAATACACCTGAAAAATATTGGGAACTGCTCAAAAATGGTCAAGATGCAATCGTTGAAGTTCCTCCATATCGCTGGAATATAGATGCCTGCTTTGATCCAAATCCTGATGCGATTGGCAAGATGTATTGTCGTTATGGCGGATTTTTAGGGAGAGTTGACGGGTTTGACAGCCTCTTTTTCGGACTCTCTCCACGCGAAGTCGCACGCATGGATCCGCAGCATCGTCTCATTTTAGAAGTTGCGTGGGAAGCTCTTGAACATTCTATGATTCCGCCCTCAAAACTTTATGGTGAACCAGTAGGCGTGTTTTTGGGCAGCACATCTTTTGATTATGGAGCATTGCTGTTTGGAGAGGGAGACCTTACCCGTGTAGATGCCTTTTCCGGCACAGGCGGAACACCTGGTCCTGCTGCTGGTCGTTTATCGTATCTTCTTGGGTTCACAGGTCCAAGTTTTGTGCTTGATACTGCCTGCTCTTCATCTTTAGTTGCTGTTCACCTTGCTTGCCAAAGCCTTAGAAATAAAGAGTGCAGCCTTGCGATATCCGGCGGTGTGAATCTAACATTAAGCCCTGCTGGAACTGTTAATTTTTGTAAAGCTCGTATGCTTGCCCCTGACGGTCGCTGCAAGACATTTGATTCTTCTGCAAATGGCTATGTTCGCGGGGAAGGGTGCGGAATTGTTGTGCTTAAACGTTTATCTGATGTTGCTCCTCAAGATAGAGTATTAGCTCTGCTTCGCGGCTCTGCTGTTAATCAAGATGGACCATCTGGAGGTTTTACTGTTCCGTCAGGACCTGCTCAGGAAAAGGTTATTCGATCAGCTTTAGAGGCAGCAAAAGTTAAGCCTGAGCAGATCGATTATATTGAAGCACACGGAACAGGGACATCTTTAGGAGACCCGATTGAGGTTGAGGCTTTAGGCGGTGTTTTTGCAGATAGTCGCAACTCTTCTAATCCCCTGTTAATCGGCTCTGTTAAGACAAATTTTGGTCATTTAGAAGCTGCTGCTGGAATGGCTTCTCTTATCAAAGTTATATTATCGTTAAATCATGGTCAGATTCCGCCTCATCTGCATTTTAAAGAACCAAATCCACGCATTCAGTGGGATATGCTGCCGATTAAGGTTAATAGTGGACTTAACGAGTGGAGTCGTAAACAGGAAGGGCGGTTTGCTGGAATCTCCTGCTTTGGATTTTCTGGCACAAACGCACATCTTGTAGTTGGTGAAGCCTCTTTAAAAGAGCCTTTAAGCGATAAATATTTAAAAAAACGTAGCGAAGAATATAGTAAAGAAGTTTTATGTCTCTCTGCCAAATCAGAACGGGCATTGCAGTTATTAGCTGGTCGTTGGGCAGATTTTTTAACCGTAAGTGCAAACAAAATAGAAAATTCAGAAAATGTAAGAAATTCAGACGATTCAGGCAATTTAAGAAAAAATATATCTGCTCTATGTAAAATAGCCAATGCTGGAAGAAGCCATTTTTCACACAGATTGACAGTTGAGGCTAAAAGTGCGTCAGATATGACTTGGTTGTTAAATCAATTTGCACAGCAAGTCTTACCTGAAATTTTGATGCAATCCGCTGGAACTCTTACGTATAAACAGGTGCGTCAACCTTCTAAAATAACTTTTGTTTTTAAAGGCGGAACTCTGCCTATTTCATTTAAAGATTTTGACAAAACGTTTGATAAAAAAAGCAAATCTTTATCAGCTTTTTACAATGCAGTTGCAGAGTGTAGAGATATTTTGGCAAATTTATTGCCTAAAAAAACGCTTGAAGAGATGCCTAAAACAGCCTCGTTTATTTTAGAATATGCCTTAGCAAAACAGTGGATCGATTTTGGACTTAAACCCGATGAGATTATTTTTAATGAAGCAGGAGAAGTTGCAGCATCAACCGTTGCTGGAATTTTTAGCCTTGCTGATGGAGTTGTCTTAAGTGTTGCAAATATACAATCTAAAGAGCAATATCAAACGCTTTTAAGTTCGATCGAACAAAAACCGCAATTGGTTCGTATGGTAAAAAAAGATGATGTCGATAAATTAAAATCCAACGAACTTAAATTAGATATTGGATTGGAGGGTAATTTTGGAGATTTAGATAGCGAGCCTCTTTTAGCGTTTATCACCTTTTTGGCAAAAGCATATTTAAAAGGGATATCTGTTAATTGGGATAAGGTTTATGCAGATGTAGAGACAGATTCAATTTTGTCTTTATCGTCATTGAAATCTGCTCCTCCATTTTATCCATTTGAACATACCCGCTGCTGGATTGAAGAGCCTGAAAAAATTGTTCGGACTGAAAAAACAGCAGAAAAATCAAAATTATATCCTATTCATCTAAACGCCCACCCGCTGCTTGGTGTCTGTTTAGAGCTTCCAATGTTAGATCAGATTCGTTTTCAAAGCATATTAAATCCTGATAATCCGCCTCATTTAAAGGATCATCGTCTGTTTGGTCGTGCGGTTGTTCCAGCAGCCGATTATCTTGTGCTGCTTCTCACAGCATCTCAAAATATTCCGTTGAGGAGCGATAGTGGTTTGATTGGCAATAGCGGGTTGAATTTCAATAGTGGTTCAAACTCATTTACGATAATAAAAGATATTCTGTTTGCACAGGCAATGTTTCTTGAAAATGCAAATGGAGAAGCTGAAAATCGTGCTGCACAGTTGGTTTTAGAGCCTAAAATATCTAATCCTGATTATCGTGAATTTTCAGCTAAAGTATTAAGCAGCAATATAAACAACAGTAAAGATAATTCTAACACTAACGATAATTCTAAAATTAACGAAAATATTAACAATGAGTGGCAGACTCATTGCAGGGGAAAGATTGGCTTAATTAAATCAAGTTCATCGTCAAATAAAAGTGAATCAGACACAAAGCTATCTCATTTTTTAGAAAATATATTAAATGATTTTACAACTATTCAAGCTCGCTGCCCTGTTATGATAAACGGTGCTGATTTTTATGCAGAACTTGCAAAGAGCGGCTACAACTGGGGAGAATCTTTCTCATGGCTTAAAACTATCTGGAAAAGCGATAGAGAAGCAATATTTAATATGAGACTGCCAGAATTGCCAGACAATTTAGATGACTATCCTGTATATCCGGGTTTATTAGATGCAGGATTTCAGGTGTTGGGAAGTTTTGGCAAGGACAATTATGATTCTAAATCGTCAGCTTTTATGCCGTTTTCAATCTCTAACTTAGAGTTTAATCGTAAAATTAACGCAGCAGAGGCATGGGGATATGTCAGCCTTATAGATGCTCCGTCACCAAATAAAGAGAGCTTTAAAGGAGATATCTGCTGGTTTGATAAAAACGGTATTGCAATCAAAGTTAGCGGCTTTGAATTTAGACGCATAAAAACAGATTCAGATATTCAAATTCAAAAATTTCTCTATCAACCTGTATGGAGAGATAAATATTTAAATATCAATAAGTTAGGGACGCAAACTCTTTCTGGAATTTGGCTTATTCTATCTGATATACCAGATAAAGATACTCAGAGTCTTGGTTCTATTTTAGCTCAAAAAATAGAGGTATATGGAGGACAATCGATTATAGTTTTCCCAAAGATTGGGGAAGAGTTTAGAAAAGATTTATCCCGTACCGATTCTTATTATCTTGATCCAACTAAACCAGAGGATTTTCAAAAGATTTTGCAAGTTGTTGATGATACTGCAAAAAAATCTAATAGTAATATATCCGGAATAATTCATCTCTGGAGTCTTAACCATCAATTTCCTCTTCCTCAATCTATTTTAGATGCACAAGAGAGAAGATCAATAAACGAATTAGATGTAAAAAATAAAATCTCAATAAATGAAATAATTAAAACTCAAGATGAGGGTGTTGTCTCTATTTTACACCTGATTCAAGCTGAGATTGCACAATACGCAAAGCTCCTGCCTATGTGGTTTATTACTCGTAACTCACAGCCTGTTGTAGAAAATATGCCGCTTTCTGGTGTTCTGCAATCTCCTGTCTGGGGGCTTGCCATGACTTTAAGTTTAGAACACTCTTCACGCAAAAATCTTGATCAAAGCTGCCGATGCGTTGATCTGATTTCTGCTGATTCTATCTCTAAAAGTTCGTTGAATATAGAGGCTGGTTTAATCTTAAAAGAGATAGAAAATATGGGAGAAGATAGGCAGATTGCAGTTGGAGAGAACGGGCGGTTTGTTAAACGCCTGACCCGTTTAGATAGATATCTTAACTCTTCACCTGTTCAAATTCGTAATAATATAGGTTCTCGTGATGATGATGTTTATCTGATTACCGGCGGATTGGGTGCTTTAGGAGTTTTAACAGCCCAGCATCTAATCTCTTTAGGTGCAAAACATATTGTTCTAATGAGCAGACAGACTAAAAAAGATTCTATTAAATCGCAGATTCAGAAAGAATCTGGTAAACCACAAATTAACTCGGTAGAGACATTAGCGGTAGAGACATTAATAGAACAAGGCGTTGAGGTTCAGATACGTTCGGGTGATGTTACTGATATAGATGCTTTAGAGAAGATATTTACCGATATTGAAGAGCGTAGATTGCGTATAGCTGGAATAGTTCATGCTGCCGGCACAATTGACGATGGAATTTTGATTAATCAAAGCCGTGAGAGATTTCAAGCTCTACTATCACCTAAAATTATCGGGGCAATCAATCTTTATATCTGTTTAAATAAGGCAAGTTCTTCAAAATTTAACGATAACAAGGCTGGTATCTCTGATAAATTTGAACAGCCTGACAGGTCGCTTTCTGAGTATAGCAGATTGAAACAGCTTGATTTTATAATATTTTTCTCTTCAATTGCTGCGGTTACGGGGTCGCCTGCTCAAGGAAGCTACGCAGCAGCCAACGCTTTTCTTGACAGCTTTGCACATCAGCTTAGATCAGAGGGCTTACCAGCACTCAGCATCAACTACGGACCGTGGAAAGAGAGCGGTATGGCTGCAAACAAAGATTTAACCGTGTCTGAACGGTGGCGTTCTGCTGGTATTGAACCTTTACCTCCATCAGTTAATCTTAGCTTACTTGGAGTTGATTTAAACTCAATTCCCGCTCAGGTCGGCATGTTTTCAGTTGACTGGTCACGCTTTCTTGCTCGTGCTGGAGATGGCGGAGACGCACTATTTTTGTCTGAACTTGTTTTATCTTCAGAACTTATTTTATCTAATGATAAAGAGTGCAAGCCTGATGAAAAAATCTTGTCACAATTAAAAGCTGTTGACGATTATCAAGATTTCAGCAGGCAATCTTCAAGCATTATAGCCAATTTAAGAAGATCACCCGCTATGCAGAGAGCAAACTTGGTCAGTAATATCATCTGCCAGCGTATTGCAGTTATTTTAGATTTATCTCCAAATGTCTGCATTGATCCAGACCAAAGCCTTTTTGATTATGGTCTAAACTCGCTTATGGCAATTGAGCTTAAAGAGCAGCTTGAGAGAGATTTAGATTACAATCTGCCTGCTACATTTGCGTTTGATTTCCCGACAGTCAGGGGCATGTGTGAGTGTCTGCTTGCGACTGTAGAGCCTGTTTTAAATCAAGAGAACAACGACAATCAAGATCAAAATAGTTTAGAGCATAGCAAAACAGAGGTGATAAATAATAGAGATAGAGATGAGAACAAAGCAGCTGTATTACCAAATAAACCAGTGAATATCGTCTCTTCACAAGACTCTAATGAGCTTTTATCAGAGATAGCAAGCATGGAGCAGGCTGACTTAGAGGCTGCAATTGATGATGAGTTGCTGAAATTGTTTGTAATTCAATAGGTTTTTAGAAATAAGGCTAATATGCAGATAGATGTAAGAACCATCATATTAATGTTGGCAATTGGCTCTTTTGTCTTTGGATTGTTGTTGGTAATATTTCAATACCATAAAGAGAGTTCGGAATGGATTCCAATCTGGATTGCCGCCAAATTTCTTCAAGGGTTGGGCTCACTTATACTTTATTTCAGAGTTCCTTCACCTGAATTTATGACGGTTTTTACTGCTAATAACCTTGTATTGTTAGGATGTGCCTATGAAGGTTGGGCTGTATTTTATATAACTGGACGGGTTGTTAACCGAAGATTGCAACACTGTGTGGCATTGTCTATTGTGATATTATTTAGTTTTATGTTTCTTCTCAACCCTTTAAACAGATTAGTAGTTATATTTTTTCTCCATACAGTTTTCTACTTTCTACCAGGTTGGGCATTGTTGAAGCATAATGGACAAAAATCACTGCTTCGCTCTTTTTTAGGCTTAAGTTTCTTGTTATTATCCATCCTATTTTTTACACGTACTCTTTGGGTTCTTCTGGTACCAGAACAATCCTATATTGCCTTTGATGAACTAAACAAACGGATCATGCCATTAGCTGTATTTTGCATCATCCTTATCAGTGGATTTAGTATGCTACTACTTGCAAATGAAAAAAGCTATTTTGAGCTTCATGAGGCTCAACAAGAACTTAAAAATTTAAATAAAAAACTCGAAATATTGAGCAATACTGATGGATTAACAAACATCGCAAACCGTAGATATTTAGACGAAAGACTTATATTAGAATACAATAGACTTTCGAGAAGAGGTGCACAGTTATCTTTGATAATGATCGACATTGATTATTTCAAGCTATTCAATGACCACTACGGTCATGTTTGCGGTGATGATTGTTTGCGACAAGTTGCGAGTGTTATATCAAATAATATCTCTCGTTCAGCAGATGTTGCTGCAAGGTACGGTGGCGAAGAGTTTGTTTGTATTTTACCTGAAACTGATCTCAAAGGGGCTAAAATTATAGCTGAAAGAATACGAATTGATGTTGAAAATCTTTTTATTGAACATCAACAATCTAAAATTTCAAATTTTGTTACCATAAGTTTGGGAGTCTCAACAATAGAGTGTTGCTCAAGAAAAAATACACTGGATATTCTTAGCATGGCTGATAACGCTCTATATAAAGCCAAAATGAATGGACGAAATCGTACTGAAGTTTATATTAAAGTGTAATTAATAAACAGTTATTAAGAATCTACACTTGTTTTTACGATAAATTTTATTCTTTTAAACCTATGTTTTTGAAATTTATAATTAACAAACTATCGGAGCTGCTGTGAGTAATACAAATGAGAAACTCGACACAGGTATAAATCCAAAACTTTCTACAGGGCTTAACCAGTTGAATCCTCTGCAAAAGGCATTTTTTGCTTTAAAAGAGATGCGAAAACAATATGATGCTCTTAAACAAGAGCAAAACGAGCCGATTGCAATTATCGGCATGGGCTGCCGTTTTCCGGGGGGAGATAGTAATTTAGAGAGCTTGGCAGATTATTGGAACCTGTTGATAAATAAGAGAAGTGGAGTTGTGGAAGTTCCATTGGAGCGTTGGGATAACTCTATCTATTACGATCCAGATCAAGACGTACCCGGGTGTATAAGCACACGCTTTGCAGGAATGCTCAAAAATATCGATAAATTTGATGCAGCTTTTTTCCGTATAACACCTTTAGAGGCTCGAACAATGGATCCCCAGCAGAGGCTTTTACTTGAAGTTGCTTGGGAAGCTCTTGAAAATGCAAATATTGCACCTCACACATTAGTTAGAAGCAAGACTGGCGTTTTTATCGGTATTATGGGGCTTGATTATGGCACTAATATCATGGGATCTGGAGACGCAGAAGATATTGATGCCTATTTTGGAACAGGCAACACACTCGGGCTTGCTGCTGGTCGTTTATCTTATGTATTAAAACTTAATGGACCAAGTTTTTCACTTGATACTGCATGTTCTTCAAGTTTAGTGGCACTGCATTTAGCCTGTAAATCGCTCAGAGATAAAGAGAGCAATATGGCTATAGTCGGGGGAGTCAATCTGATTTTAGCTCCAGAGGTCTCAATAAGTTTCTCAAAAGCCCATCTTATGGCTCCAGATGGACGAAGCAAAACCTTTGACGCTTTGGCAGATGGATATGTCAGAGGCGAAGGCTGCGGAGTCGTTTGTTTAAAAACTCTATCTAAGGCAATCAAAGATGGAGATCGTATAATTGCACTCGTTCGAGGCTCTGCTGTAAACCATGACGGACCATCTGGAGGGTTGACTGTGCCGTCGGGACCTGCTCAAGAGAGTGTTATACGTCAAGCTCTTAGTATGGCAAATCTAAAACCAGAAGATATTGATTATATTGAAGCACACGGCACAGGAACATCTTTAGGAGACCCGATTGAAGTCGGTGCTTTATCAAAAATCTTTACAAATCCTCGCTTAAAACCTCTATTTGTCGGCTCTGTAAAAACAAATTTTGGACACTTAGAGGCTGCTGCTGGAATGGCAAGTCTTTTTAAGGTGGTTTTAGGGCTTCAAAATCATACAATTCCTTCACAGCTATATTTCAATACTCCAAATCCCAAAATCAATTGGGACTCGATTCCAATTAACGTTGCATCTGATCATGTTGATTGGAGCAGAGGGGGAAAGTTAAGGGGTGCTGGAATCAGCGGATTCTCTTTTGGAGGCACTAATGCACATATAATTGTGTCAGAAGCTCCAAAAGAGTTAATCGGACAGGATTTTAGATTGTCATTAACTGAAAAATCAATAAATGAAACATCTCCTAACTTAATACGACCTGCTGATATTCTGCCGATATCTGCACGCTCTAAAGAGGCTTTGAAAGATTTATGTGATCGCTATTTAGCACTTTTAAATAAATCTGAATCTGTTATCTCAAAATCTGAGATTGGATTAGAAACACCGTCTTTTAAAGATATCTGCCATACTGCTGCAACGTGCCGTTCTCACTTTGAACACCGTGTGGCTATTGTTGCACAAAATAGTGGACAGGCAATTGAACTTCTCAAAATGGCAGCAGAAGGAAACCCTGACCAAGATATTTTTCAAGACAGAACAGGCAGACGTCCGCGTATCGTTTTTTTATACACAGGACAAGGTTCTCAATATCCAAATATGGGTTTGGAGCTGTATAAAACCCAGCCTGCGTTTAAAGATGCTGTGGATAGATGTTTTGATTTTATAGATAGGTCTGGTTTATCAAATTTATTGCCTAAACCTTTGGCAGAGGTGATGTTTCCACAGATTCAGGCAGCAGGAACAGAGACAAATGTTGGTTCTTCTGTTCCTACAGGTTCTTCTGAGACAGTCAAACCCATGAATATTTTTTCTTTCAAACCACGTATAGGTACAGCAGAGTTAGATAAAACCCTCTACACACAGCCAGCCGTGTTTATTCTTGAATATGCACTTACCGAGCTTTGGAAATCGTGGGGAGTTTTTCCTGATGCTGTAATGGGTCACAGTTTAGGAGAGTATGCTGCTGCTTGTGCTGCTGGTGTTTTAACTTATGAAGATGGTTTAAGGCTGCTTATTGAACGGGCACATCTTATGAACGCTTTGATTGATCAGGGAAAGATGGTCAGCGTGTTTGCGAGCTTAGATGTTGTTAAAGAGGCGGTAGAGCCTTTTAAAGATATGGTCTCTATAGCTGCAATCAATGGACCTGAAATAGTTTTGATATCAGGTTTTGCAACTGAAGTTGATTTAGTTGTCAAAGAGTTGGAGAGCAGGCGTTTAAGGACAGTTCAAATAAATATCTCAACAGCTTTTCACTCGCCTTTGACTGAACAGATTATGGAAGATTTTAGAAGTGCAGCTAAATCAATATCGTATCAGGTGCCAATAGTGCCCGTAATATCTAACTTAACTGGAGAGCCGATTTCAGATAGTATTTGCAGTGCTGATTACTGGTGTCGCCACATGCGTCAGCCTGTTCAGTTTGTTAAAACGCTCGTTCATATCAGGAAAAATTACGATACACTTATCGAGATTGGTCCTGCTCCAAATCTTGTTGATCTTGATATGACTCTGCCAGAAGACTTTTTGGAAGAAAATAGTATTCCTAAGAGAGATATCTGCCGATTGTCATCACTCTCCCCACGAGTTGATGACACCGTAAAGATGCTCCGCTCATTAGCAGAATTGTATGTATCTGGAGTTGATGTAGATTGGAGAGCTTTTGATAAGCCTTTTTGCTGTTCAAAAGCAGTGCTGCCAAATTATCCTTTTCAGCGTGAGCGGCACTGGATAGATAGAGCAGATAAAAAGGTTAAAGATGATAAGATATCTTCAATTAAGCCCGAGCGGTCTAAACCTGACAAGCCTGCTCAAAGTATTAGAGATACAATCGAAGTCGAAAAAAACAAAATCAATAAAATTGAGAACATTGATAATAAAATAATAAGCGATAATAGAATAGAAGGGTTAATGATTCAGCAGATTCAAACTATGAACCAGCTTATGAAACGTCATCTTGAAATGTTGAAAAAATAGAATTAACTAAATGTAGAGACCCACAGCCTTGCGTCTTTACGGTTTTGCTTGAATATACTCACATTTTTAAAAATAAAATTAAGAATTAAACGAGAGGTTTAAAAAGATGGAAACAATGAATAGTGACGGAATACTTGGAACTATCGGCACTACACCGATTATTAGACTTAACCGTTTGTTTAAAGATGCACCTTTTCAGGTGTGGGTCAAGTTGGAGATGTTCAATCCCGGCGGTTCAATTAAAGATCGTACAGCTTTGAATATTATCAAGCGGGGACTTGAAAAGGGTGAAATAGACGCAGATACAACCATTATTGAATCAAGTTCAGGCAATTTGGGAATCGGTCTTGCTCAAGTGTGCCATTTTACTGGTCTTAAATTTATATGCGTTGTTGATCCAAAAACTACATCTCAAAATCTTAAAATGTTAGAAGTTTATGGTGCTAATATTGATATGGTGCCTAAACCAGACCCTGTTACTGGTGAGTATCTTCACGCACGCGTAGCAAGAGTTAAGCAGTTAAAAGAGGAGATAGCAAACTCATATTGGACAAATCAATATGCCAACGCATACAATCCGGGTGCGCATCACCAGACAATGCACGAGATAGCTCATGCTTTAAACCGCAAGATCGATTATCTGTTTGTGTCTGTCAGCACATGCGGAACTTTACGAGGTTGCCGAGAATATTTAAGATTTTTTGGAATGACTAATACTAAGGTTATTGCTGTAGATGCTAAAGGAAGTGCAATTTACAACGATCCGCCTGCAAAAAGGCTGATACCTGGACACGGTGCTGCCAGAGTTCCAGAGCTGATGCAGCCAGATTTACAGGACGAGATTGTTCACATTACAGATATTGATTGTATTGTCGGCTGTAGAAGACTTCTCCACAAAGAGGCTATTTTGGCAGGTGGTTCGTCTGGAGGAGTTATAATGGCAATTGAGAAGAAACGATCAGAGATTCCAGATGATGCTGTTGTAGCTGCCATAATCCCAGATGGCGGAGATCGCTATTTGGATACAATATACACTGATGAATGGGTAGAAAAAAACTTTGGTGATATTTCTCATTTATACGCTGTTGATTGAGCAATAAGTTATACCATAAACAATTGATTGCAGCGGTGCAACACGCTGTACCGCTACTAAATTTAAGATATAATTATAACATTATAGTTATCCAAATTAGGAGTATGGCTTTTTGAGACGAGAGATAACTACAAAAGAGGCTGGAACTTTATCAGGCCTTTTTAAATTGAGGGTAAAGTATAGCCCTGATAAAATGGCATTCAAATATTTTGATAAAACAGACAATAAATATATTGATAAAACGTGGCAGGAGACTGCTAAAGGCGTAGCACAGTGGCACGCAGCATTAAAACGAGAGAATCTCTCTAAAGGTGATCGTGTTGGTGTTATGATTGGTGTAAGTTATGAGAGGATACTGTTTGAGTTTGCAGCTTTTGGTTTAGGACTTGTAATTGTACCAATGCCAACAAACTCTTTTGAAATAGCTGATAATATTGCCAATATCTTTAAAGAGACTCAGATCAAATTTGTGTTGATAGAAGATGAGACACAGGAAGGTCTATTGTTTTCTGTCGGAAATATTGTGCATAATTTAAAAATAGTCACATTAAATCAGATAAGTTCATGGTTGCCTGAAGAATATAATATTGAACTTCCTGATATTGCCTTTAATACTGATCCATCTGATCCTGATGAATTGGCAACTATTCACTACTCCTCTGGCACATCGGGAATGTCAAAAGGGGCAATGTTAAGTCACAAAAATATACTATACAATGCAGAGGCAATATCTAATTACACAAATATTGACGATAACGATCTGCTTGTCCCTTTTACAGGCGGTTATATTTTCCCTGTGATGATGGATTTTGCCACTGCTTTTCCAAGCTCTACACATCCTATTGAAGATTTGCGGATTATACGCCCGACACACATTGTCTCTGCTAATCGGCTCTACGAATATTTGTACAAACAGATAAGTATGAAATTATCGAAACAACCAATCTGGATGCAACTACTGTTTAAACAGGCAGTTGAAACAGGATGGGAAAGATTTGAATATTTGCAGGGGCGTGCAAAATGGCAGCCTAAATTTCTGTTTTGGTTTCTGTTTGATGCTTTGATAGCAAAATCAATAAGGCAGATATTTGGAGGAAGGTTACGTTGCGGATTTTATGCAGGTGGAATAATTGCACCTGAAATTTACAAAACATTTATAGGGCTTGGACTACCGCTTTTAAACTGCTACGGACAGGCTGAAGCAGGTCCTGTTATCAGCATGAGCAGCCCTGAAGATAATCTTCCTTCAAGCGTTGGTAAGCCTTTAAAAGGATTAGATTTTCAGATTAAAAAAGAAAACGGAGAGTTACTGGTAAAAAGCCCAAGTGTAATGATGGGCTACTGGAATAATCCATCTGCCACTGAAAAGACCCTTAACGATGGATGGCTTCATACTGGCGATATGTTCCAAATAGACAACAAAGACCATCTCTTTTTTATGGGACGTATGTCTGATTTGATAGTTTTGCAAAATGGAGAGAAAATTTCGCCTGTTCATATAGAAGCTGCTATAAAAACTGATCTTCTGTTTGATCAGGTAATGGTTATTGGCAAAGAAAAGCCGTTTCTCACTGCTTTGGTTGTTTTGAATAAGGAGCTGTTCAAAAAACTTATACAAAATATAAAGTTAAAAAAACGAGTTGCACTTGATCCTGATGCTCCTTTAACATTAAAAAATAGTTATGTAAAAGATGCTGTTTTAGATCGTATATCTGATACAATGAGAGATTATTCTGATTACCCAAAAATAAGGCGTGTAACTCTGCTGGTTGAGGTGTGGACAGTTGAGGCTGGATTATTAACCGTAAGTTTAAAATTAAAACGTAAAGCTCTTTATGAGAAATACGAAAAAGAGATAAAACAGATGTACTTATAAAATATGCTGAATACGAAAAGAGATAAGACAAATTTACCTATAAAAATTTCTTAAAAGATAATCTAAAGGAGAAAAAATATAATGAAAGAGCAGGAAGAACCTATTTTACTGATAACTGGTGATGAGATTTTAACATTATTTAACGGGCGGGAAAAAGAGATAATGGAGGCTGTAGCTGGTGCAGCATTAGTACATAAACATGGAGATGCAGAGTTGCCTCATTCAAGTTTTGTACGGTTTCCTGTTCCGGGTAAAGAGCGAGATCGTATTATTGCTTTACCCGGTTATCTTGGCGGGCAATTTAACACTGCTGGAATCAAATGGATAGCATCGTTTCCAGAGAATGTGAGTCAAGGAATTGAAAGAGCATCAGCAGTTCTGATTCTAAATGATATGGAAAACGGTCGTCCAAAGGCAATTATGGAAAGTTCAATCATCAGTGCAAGGCGAACAGCGGCATCTGCTGCTATGGCTGGAGATATCTTGAGAGCTGGACTTTCTGTTAAACGTGTAGGTATTATTGGGTGTGGTCCGATAAATTTTGAGGTGTTAAGATTTCTTCAAGTTAGGCAGCCGTCAATAGAGAATTTAGTTCTATATGATCTTGACATTGAACGGTCAAAGCAGTTTGCAAAAAAATGCCTTGAGAGAAAAGCAAATTTATCAATAGATTACGCAAAAGGTTATGATGATATTCTAAGCAGCAGCGATATTACAGTTTTTTGCACAACTGCTGGAGTTCCTTATCTTGATGATATCAGTGCGTGTAAAAAAGATTCAGTGATTTTGCATGTTTCATTGAGAGATTTAACTCCAGAGGTGATTTTGCAGGCAGACAATATAGTTGATGATCCTGATCACGTTTTACGGGCAAATACATCTTTGCATCTGCTTGAACAGAAGATAGGAAATAGAGATTTTATAAGAGGAACTTTAGCTGATATATTAGATGGCTCGCAGCCTCCGCGGGTTGAGGGAAAAATACCAATTTTCAGTCCGTTTGGAATGGGTCTGCTTGATTTAGCATTAGGAGAACTTGCTTTAAAACTTGCAACTCAACAGAAAATGGGACAAAAAATTCACGGATTTTTTCCACCATCATGGCTCGAACGTGAAGAAGCGTGATTTATACTCAAATCTGAAATAAATTGAGCGTTTTTAGTAGGGGTGTAGCGTGCTCCACCCTTACAACTAATCGTTTATGGTAATGTCAGAATCATAATTTTTAGAAAATAAAAAGAGAGACGGAAACCTCCAAGCCTATGAAAACACGGATATTTGAGATACTTGCTAATATAGTTAAAAAAGCCTCTGGTATTGATATTAACAAGGTTGATATTGCAACTGACTATATCAGCTTAGGTTTTGATTCATTAGTTGTTGTAAGAATTGATCAGGGAATCAAAAAAAATTTTAACCTTGAAATTGATATGGGGCTGTATTACGAAGAGCTTGATTCCCCTAAGAAACTGCTTGATTACATATCTGCAAATCTGCCTTCTGATTCGGGTTTAAACTCTGATGTAGGTTCTGACCATCCACAATCTCTATCTACATATCAAGCAGAGGCACCTTCCCAAGAGTCCATTTCTATTCTTGAGCCTTCCCCCGCCCTGTCGGTGCAACAAGTTGAGATGCAATATTCTCCAACATCTGCAACTCAACATCTATCTGGTCTGGAAAATCTTTTAAGTGAACAGATGAGAGCAATGTCTGATCTGATGCACAGGCAGTTAGATGTGTTATCAACTATTTCACGGGTATCTAATCCATCTGTTCCATGCAAAGCACCACAAATTATTACGCAATCAAAATCAGATATATCAGAAACCCCAAAACCAAAGATGTCAGAGCCGTCAAAACAGAAGATATTAGACTCATCTCAATTAGCTACACAAGACAAATCAGTTACAACGGAAGCACCAAAACCAAAGATGTCAGAAGTTCGTGCCATGAAATTCGATCCTGATAAGCTGAACGATTTACAGCAAAGGTTTATCGCTCAATTTATCCCTCCCTATATTGAGCGGACAAAAAGCTCTAAAGAATACGCAAAAAAACATCGTCCGCATCTTGCAGATTGGATAAACACGCTTGGTTTTAGACGCAGCATAAAGGAGATTGTCTATCCGATTGTTGCTGAACGCTCTTTAGGCTCAAGGATTTGGGATATAGATGGCAATGAATATATTGATATTGCAATGTGTTATGGTGTCAACCTGTTTGGGCATTCACCTAAATTTGTTATTGATGCTGTAAAAGAGCAGCTTGAAAGAGGATTTGAGCTTGGTCCTCAAAATCGATTAGTTGGAGAAGTGGCAGCACTTATCAGCGAAATGACAGGCATGGAGAGGGTGGCATTCTGTAACACTGGAAGCGAAGCTGTTATGATGGCTCTGCGTGCTGCACAGGCTCTTACTCGTAAAGATAGAATCGCCCTTTTTATGGGATCATATCATGGAAATGCTGATCTTGTAATTAAAGATACCTTACTTTTACGTTATGGAGAAGATTCAGCACTTACAATTATTCGTGAAAATGCCCACGAGCTTGCAGCAGTTTTAGTTGAGCCTGTTCAAAGCCGTAATCCTTCGCTTCAACCTAAAGATTTTCTCCATAAATTACGTGCATTGACCAAAGAGCTTGGAATTATTCTTATATTTGATGAGATGATTAACGGCTTTCGCTCTCACCCGGGAGGAGCACAGGCAATATTTGGAGTTCGAGCAGATATGGCAACTTACGGCAAAGTGCCGGCAGGAGGAATGCCGATTGGAATTGTTGCAGGCTCAAACGAGTGCATGAGAGTTATTGACGGCGGGCTTTGGGATTATGGTGATGACTCTGTTCCGTGTCAGGAGGTTATATTTTTCGGCGGAACTTTCTGCAAACATCCGCTTACTATGGCAGCAGCACATGCAGCACTTACACATATCAAAAACCGCGGACAAGCTTTACAAGATGAGGTGAACAGACGCACAGAAAAATTTGCAACTGAGGTAAACCAATTTTTTCAAGATAACAATATAGGCATAAAAATATCGTGGTTTGCATCGCAATTTATCTTTGAGCCGACAATCCCGATTTACAAACAGCCAGTTCCCCCTCCTGATATGACAGTCTGGTTTCATGTTTTGATGTCAAAAGGGATATACACATGGGAGAGAAGAGTCTGTTTCTTTTCAGAATCTCATACAGACGATGATGTAAAGCAAATAGTTGAGGCAATTAAAGAGAGTTCTCTTCAATTAAAGGCTGCTGGATTTCCGTTATTTGGAGGAAAAGAAACAGAAGGCTCTCAAAATGGGTTAAACAGAATAGATAAAAGTCAGATAGAAGCGATAACGTTGCCTATGACCTTGGCACAGCAGCAGCTTTGGTTTTTATCTCAGTTGAATGAAAATGCAGTTCCAGCCTATATTGAGACTGTGGCTGTGCGTCTGACAGGAAAATTAAACAGAGAAGCGTTATCTGATGCTGCATCTGATCTTGTTGCACGCCACTCGGCTTTAAGAACGGTTATGGTTGGAGATGGAAAGCATCAGAGAATTTTGCCAACAATTGCAAGCAAAATAGAGTTTACTAAATCCTCAGATATGCTTGAATCAGATATTCCTAAATCAGATATCTTTAAATCAGACGTGCTTGAGTCAGACAACTCATCTACGTTAAAAGAGAACTCTTCTCAAAAAGAGAATTCTTCTGACTTATCGCATCAGATTAACGTCTGGCTAAAACAGAACAGCCAATCTACATTTGATCTTGTAAATGGTCCGCTCTTTTCATTCAAACTGCTCCAGCTTGATAATGAGACTCACGTTTTAGCCATGAATTTTCATCATATTGTAATGGACGGTCGTTCTGTAAATGTGCTGCTTAGAGATTTGATGAATTTTTATACGATAAGGCTGAAAAGTTCTGTTCAGGTAAATAATCAGGAAAATGAAAATAATCTTATTTCTTCGCTCTCCTCTCCTGCGGGAATTACTGGGGAGGGGCTGCTAAATGCTCTCTCCGCTCCTGCACCTGATTTAACAGCTTATCAACGCTGGTTAGACGATTATTTATCATCAGAAGAGTGCAAAAGAGATCAAGAGTTTTGGACAAAGCTGTTTCCAGAAACAATACCTATGCTCGATTTTCCAACAGATCACAGCCGTCCATCTCTTTTTAGCTTCAAAGGTGCAAGATACCATCTGCCTGCTGATCCTGAGCTTCTTAAACAATGCCTTAATGTTGGACGCTCTCGGCGTATGACCCCTTTTATGACCATGATATCTCTTTATACGCTCTGGATACATAAAATGACTGGTCGTGATGAGGTGGTTGTTGGATTTCCAGTAAGCGGACGTTTTTTTGAAGACAGCGATGATTTAGTTGGTTACTGCACCCATTTAGTGCCGTTTGTGAGCAGATATGATGCTTCACACTCTTTTGTAGAGTATTTGGATCGCTCAAAAGAGACTTTGACAGCAGCCTATCGTCATCAAAAATATCCTTTCGGTCAGTTGATCCGAAATCTTCAATTTGAACAAGATATGAGCCGCGGATCAATTATAGCATCAGAATTTAATCTTGATCAGGTGCAGGATATACCTTCATTGGAAGGCTTGACCCTCTCAATGATAGATATACCGTTAAGCTACGTAAAATATGATTTTAACTTAGAGATCATGTCGGTAGCTGGTGAGTATCAATTTAAATTTGAGTATGCAGCCGATCTGTTTGAACCAGCTACAGTTGCACGCATGGCAAAACATTTTATGACTCTTCTTGCTGGAGTTGCTGCCAAGCCTGAACAAGCTCTTAAACAGGTCTCTCTTCTGACGTTAGAGCAGCGTGAACTTATACTCAACGGTTGGAACAAAACTTACCGCGATTTTCCATTAGATAAGCCGTTTCATCGTCTGTTTGAACAGCAGGCTGTGCTCACTCCAGATCGAATAGCTGCATCTTTTGCTGAACCTGATAATGTTGTTGAAACTATGACATATAAAGAGCTGAACGCACACGCAAATCGTTTAGCACGTCAATTAATAACAGCTTCCCGTCACGTTCCATTAATTCCAATTCTTGCAGATAGAAGCTGCCGTTTTTTAACTGCCATGATTGGTGTTTTTAAAGCAGGCTGTGCTTATCTGCCGTTAGACCCTGAACATCCAGCAGAGCGGATTGCGGGAATTTTGAGTCAATTTAATGCTGAAATTATATTGGCGGAACGGCAGTTTGCAAATCTTATAGACTCTTCAATAAAGGCTGTTAAAAGCAAAGATGACTCTGAGCAATCTAATTTTGAATCACAGCCTATAAACCCCAATATTCTTTGGTTTGAAGATGTTATATGCAATGAACCTCTTAAATCTGATGATTTTATAAATATTGAAGATAAAAATAGTCTGAATCGTAATACAAATGAAAGTTCAATAAATAGAGATTCATCAGAAAATCTTGCTTATGTAATCTTCACCTCTGGTTCAACTGGCAAGCCTAAAGGGGCAATGGTTCAGCAAAAAGGCATGGTAAACCATATTTACGCAAAAATAGAGGATTTATCTATTACAGCAGATGATGTTGTTGCACAGAATGCTTCTCAATGTTTTGATATCTCTGTCTGGCAGTTTTTATCACCTTTGCTCAAAGGCGGACGCGTGCAGATTATGAGCACAGAAACTGCACACGATCCAGTTCGTTTGATGGAGGTTTCAGCACGACAAGGAGTAACTATCCTTGAAGTTGTACCGTCTCTTCTGCGTGTTCTGCTTGAACAGATTGAATCGGGTGGTATAGAGAAAAAGTTGAAAAATCTCAGATGGTTAGTTCCAACTGGTGAAGCTCTTCCCCCTGTTTTATGCAGTCAATGGTTTAACTACTATCCAGATGTCGCTGTGCTGAATGCTTACGGACCAACTGAATGCTCTGATGACGTGGCACACTATCCTCTGCACAATCCGCCGTCTCCTGACACAGCCATTATTCCGATTGGCAAGCCTGTTGCAAATATGAGGCTCTACATTCTTGATCAACACTTAGAGCCTGTGCCGATTGGTGTAGCTGGAGAGCTTTGGGTAGGCGGCGTTGGTGTTGGTTTGGGTTACTTGAATCAGCCAGAGCTTACCAATAAAGCGTTTATTCCTGACCCATTTTATCTTGATGAGCCGCTAAACAAATCTATAAATAAGCCTCTAAACAAGCGTATAAATCCTAAAAATAGTAATCGCCTCTATCGCACTGGAGACCTTGCCCAATTTCTGCCAGACGGAAATATTCTATTTTTGGGAAGAGAAGATCATCAGGTTAAAATACGCGGATTTAGAATTGAGATTGGAGAGATTGAGGCTGTTCTTTCGCGGCATCCATTAGTCAAAGAGCTTGTGGTTACAGCTTCTTCAATAAACACTAATTCTTCTTCTTCTTCTGCACAGACAAGTTTGACAGCATATATTGTATTTAATGAAAATGGTGATGATTCTTATAAAGAGTCAGACTTCAAGTCTGATTCAAAATCAAAGTCAGATTCAGACTCCGATTTCAAGTCAGATTTCAAGTCAGACTCCGATTCTGATGCAGAAAAGATCGATAAAATCCGAAATTATCTTTCACAACATCTGCCTGCATACATGGTTCCAGCCTATTTTGTCCCTTTAAGCAAGCTGCCTTTAACTGCAAACGGAAAGATTGATAGAAAAGCACTGCCTGATCCTGCATCATTATCAATAGACACATCTGTTCTATTCACTCCTCCACGAAACGAAACAGAAAAGATAGTTGCTGAAATCTTGGCTGGAGTTCTCAACCGCCCCTCAATTGGAATCCATGACAACTATTTTGCATTAGGCGGAGATTCAATTCAAGCAATTCAGGCAGTTGCAAGGATTCAGGCAAAAGGCTATACGTTAAAACTCCGCGATATTTTTCAATATCCTACTGTTGCAGAATTAGCTTCTCGTCTGACTTACCGAAGCCGCGAGATTGATCAAGGCGTTGTTACTGGTGAACTGCTGCCTACACCTTTACAAAAATGGCTCTTATCTCAAGATAAAGATATTATCCACCACTACAATCAAGCTGTAACTCTCCATTTTAAGAGCAGGTTAAATGTTGATTCGCTTCAATCTGCTTTAGATGCAGTTATGATTCACCACGATGCTTTAAGGATTAAGGTTAATTCGGTAGAATCAGATCAATTACAGTTAAATATTAAAGAGATAGATTTAAAATTAAACTTAATTCTTGTGCCTTTATACGCTGAAAAGAATAGAGATTCAAAACATGCAGATTCAACGACAGATAGAGAATCTCTTTTTGAATCAACAAGACTCAAACTGCATCAGACCATTGATCTCACTAACGGTCCGTTGATAAAGGCAGCACTCGTGCAAGGTGAAAATCAAGATTCTCTGATTCTTGTAATCCACCATCTTTGTGTTGATGCTGTATCTTGGCAGATTTTGATTGAAGATATTGTATCAGCCTATAACGCTCATGCTGCTGGACGATCTGTTAATGCTTCTGCTGATGGAAAAGTAGTTAATGCTTCTTCTGATTTACGGGCAATCGAACTGCCTGCTAAAACCGATTCGTTCAAATATTGGTCTGAACAGGTTCACAAGTTTATTAAAGTTTATGATGATGAGATAAATTACTGGAAATCGTTGGCACAAGATGAGTTTAAGCCTATTCCAGCCGATTTTTCAAACGATAACGGCATTTATCAAGAGAGTGATTTTATTGAAATAACTCTGCCTGCACCAGATACAACAACTCTTACAGGCAAAGCTCAAATGGCTTATCACACTGACATGAACGATCTGCTTTTGACCTCATTGGCAATGGCTCTTCACTATTGGGCAGATATTGACAAAACAATAGTTGCGTTAGAGGGGCATGGCAGAGACTCGATAGAAGATAAGGGAAGGGATTCAATAGAAAGTAACGGAACAGACTCAATAGAAGGGCAGAGCAAGAGCTTTAACGATATTGATATATCCCGCACAGTCGGCTGGTTTACGGTTGGATATCCAGTTATGCTCCAGCTTTCCGCGTCTTATTCTGATCTTGGATTGCAGATTAAACAGATAAAAGAGAGTTTGCGACACGTTCCAAATCGAGGATTTAATTTTGGGTTAATCTATCCAACTTTACCCCCTGAAATTCAGGAACGATTAAAGGCATCTATCAGCTTTAACTATCTTGGAGCGGTTGATGCAGGGCGTTCAGATAACTCAAACGTCTCTGACAGACAGGAAGTTATGTTCAGCATTGAGGCAGCACCGCACAGAGAGCTTGTCCACCCAAAAATGAGACGGCAATATCAGTTGGAGATTGAATCTGAAATACGTAAAGGAAAGCTGCATATTCAATTTTACTACAACCGTAATCAATATGAATCCTCAACTGTCGAGCGTCTTGGTTCTTTAATGAAAAACGTCTTGATACAGATTACAGATTATTGCTCTGCACGTAAAGTTTCTGAAGCAACGCCTTCTGATATGACATGGTCGCAACTCTCTCTGCCTGAATTTGAAACTCTTCTTAATGAGAACAACCTCTCTCCAACTGAGGTTCAAGATATCTATCCATTGACACCAATGCAGGAGAATATGCTGTTCCACCGCCTGTATGACGCTGATTCTACTGCCTATTTTGAGCAGTTCTCATTTAACATAAAAGGCAAATTAAATCTAAAATGGTTTGAGGCGGCATGGAATCATATCAGCCAAAGACACGACATATTAAGAACTAATTTTATTTATAAAGGAGTTCCCAAACCTCTTCAGGTGGTCCGTAAAAAAGGATTTATAGATTGGCATTATGAAGATTTATCTGATGTAAAAGATGTTCAAGCATATCTTTCAGCCTTTAAAATAAAAGAACGTAAGCAAAATTTTGAGCTTGACTGCGATATTTTGATCCGTATGAATATCTTTAAACTTCAATCTGACCAGTATGCTGCAATCTGGAGTTACCACCATATTCTTATGGATGGCTGGTGTTTAGGAGTTTTGATTCAAGATGTTCAAGCTGCCTATATGGAGTTAAGCCGAGGAAGAAAACCTAAATTTTCACCAGCACCACAATATAAGGAGTATATACGTTGGTTAGCTTACGCAGACCATTCAGAAGCATTGCGTTATTGGAGTGATTATTTAGATGGATTTACGCCTATTACTACACTGCCTCGAGATACTCAATATCTTAAAAATCAAGAGATAAGTTTAGAAACTGCGGATAATAATGAGATATTTAAACCTATAATTCAAAGCCTTTACAGTTTTGAAATAGATGCAGATATCAGCAATCAACTTGCTTTGATGTCAAGAGAGATGCAGATTACCATCAATACACTTGTCCAATCTATCTGGGGGCTTTTATTGGCAGAACGCAACGGAGTAGCTGATGTAGTTTTTGGTGCTGCTGTTTCAGGCAGACCAGTTGATGTGCCTAATGTTGAAGATATTGTGGGTCTTTTTATAAATACAATTCCAGTAAGGGTGAAGCTGCCTGAAAAGATATCTTTTACCGAGCTTGTCAAAACTTTACAGAAAGAGAGTCTTTCAAGTGAACCTTATCACTTTATCTCTTTAGCTGAAATTCAGACAGCTTGCAGTTTAGAGGCTGCTCTTTTGGATCATGTTCTTATATTTCAGAACTATCCGTTAAGCGATGAGTTGGAAGAGCTTCAAAAAAAGCATGACACAGGTTTTACATTTGGTGATTTAGAGGCTTTAGAAGAGACCAATTACGATCTCTCTGTGGAAATCTATCCTCTCCCAAATCTCCATTTTGATCTAAGATACAACCCCTCTGCATACTCAAGCGAATGTATAAGCAAAGTTGCAAAAGACCTCACAGCACTGTTTGAGGCAGTAGCAAAAACTCCAGATATCAATATCGCTGATCTTAAACAGCTTCTTGCCTCAGAAGATGAACTTAGTTCAGAAGCTGATTTTATAGCCTCAGCTATGAATATTGATGATGAGTTTTAATATGGTTTATCTTGAAATTTATGAAATTGTTGTGAACCTTTAATTTTTCTGATTATAAATAACTCCAGTGGACTATAAAAATGATTAATAAAACTATGAGAAAGGTTAAAATAGCCTAATGGCAAAAATAAGTAGATCTCCATCACCAATATTCTTAGATGAGCTTATGCAGGAAAAAAGCTCTAATGTCATTTATATCCGAAACCGTCGCAAACGACAAATTGCTTTTGGTTGGTATGGTGGTAAATTCTCTCATCTTGATTGGTTGTTGCCGCTTTTGCCACAGTGCCACCATTATTGTGAGCCATTTGCTGGCTCAGGAGCTGTATTGCTCAATCGTGTACCTTCTCCAATAGAGACTTATAACGATATAGACGGAGATGTGGTCAACTTCTTTAGGGTTCTTCGGGACAGCCATCAAGAACTTATTAGAGCTATTGCTTTGACTCCGTTTTCACGTGAGGAGTATCATCTTGCTATATACGACACTACGAACGGAATTAATGATGTTGAACGAGCCAGAAGATTTTACATCAAAGCAAGACAAACTCGCACAGGACTTGCTCAGACAGCATCTCTTGGTCGCTGGGCAAACTGTAAGGATACAAGCCGCTCTGGTATGTCTGGAGTTGTTTCTCGTTGGCTTGGTGGTGTTGACGCATTAAATGAAATTGCCGAGAGATTAATCAGAGTTCAAATTGAGAATAGACCAGCACTGGATATAATCAGACTGTATGATAGTGAAAAGACTCTTTTTTATTGTGATCCTCCTTATATGCACTCCACGCGTGGTGATTCAAATGCCTACGGTTTCGAGATGGATGAAGAACAGCACAAGGAGTTTGCCT
This sequence comes from Desulfamplus sp., assembly GCA_015232555.1. GTDB lineage: Bacteria > Desulfobacterota > Desulfobacteria > Desulfobacterales > Desulfobacteraceae > Desulfamplus. Next base: position 90,633 of record JADFZJ010000004.1, read on the forward strand.
ATGCTGTTAATCAGACTAAAGCAATGGTGGCTGTATCAGGGTATGAACATCCTTTGATGGAGGAATTATTTAAACCAGATCGTTGGTTTAAAACACAGGGAAAAGACAAAACTATACATTCATCTAAAGGAAAGAGAACTGAAATTCTATGGACAAATTACGAACCGCAAAAGCAAAAAGGACTCTTTGAGTGAAACCAGAAAAAATATTGCAAAATATTTATCAACGGGCAATCGCTACATTAAATACTACAGTTATTAATAACAACGACATACGTGAGCGAGTTGATTATGTATGCCGCTGCATGAGTAACCGTTCTGGTGTCCGTTTGCTCATGTCATGCCTGTTAGGGAAGTTAGATAACCCAAATATTGATCCTCGAAAACCATATACAGAGATTGGTGGAGCAGACAGTTTTTCTGGACGAACTTATGATGAGCGATATTTGACTAAGTTTATCAACGAACATCGATTGCCTGTCAATCCAACAACAGCATTTTTAACCCCGACTCTACGCAATATCGATCAACCATTGACTAATAACAGAGAGCTTGTAGGCAGACCTCGTAACCTATACAAAAAGACGATTGAACTATTAGAAGATGTGACAGAGAATAGAATTGCTGCTGATGAGCTGTTAGTTGAAACTGTACGACTATTGTTATTACTGAGAAATGAAAAATTGGGTCGTATGGCTTCACTGTTAGAGTCATTAGAACGTAGAGAAGGTGAATTGCCTTTGTCGTCAGAGGCTATAGTTACCCTGATATCTCAACATCTTGCTTGTAAAAATGCCAGTCGGCTGCCAGTTCTCATCATAGCCTCTGCATATCAGTCGGCAGGAAATATGCTTTCGGAAAATATGCTCCCACTTCATTCACACAATGCCGCGGATCTACAAACTGGAGCATTGGGAGACGTGGAAATATGTCTTATCGGAGAAGATTCTGTAGTTACTGTTTACGAAATGAAGATGAAACGTATTTCATGTGACGATATTGACATTGCTGCAACAAAGATCGCTAAAACAGCTAACAAGATTAATAACTACCTGTTTATTACCACTGATGTCATTGATCCCATTGTGTCAGAGTATGCCGCTACTTTTTACGAAAGAACGGAAGGAACTGAAATTGCTATTCTTGATTGCATTGGTTTTCTGAGACACTTTCTGCATCTCTTTCACCGTATTAGAGGTCAGTTCCTTAACGCTTATCAATCCTTTGTATTGAACGAACCTGATTCAGCAGTCAGCCAAACTTTGAAAGAGGTATTTCTTGCTTTACGACAGGCTGCTGAGAGTGGAGAATAATACGTTTAATTTGTTTGTGTAACTTATAAAAAATAGAAACCGGAAGCTAATGAAAAAACAGATATGAACCACAAACTAAGGAATTTTAAATAAACCATGTGCGGAATTAACGGTATCTTACACTTTGAATCTGACCGTAAAGTCGATTTTAACTTGATTAAGAAGATGTCAAATACTCTTATTCACAGAGGTCCAGATGACGAGGGGATTTATATAGACGGCTCTGTTGGTCTTGGATTTAGGCGTCTTTCAATAATCGATCTTGAAACTGGACAGCAGCCTATTTTTAACGAAGATCGTTCAATATCATGTGTTTGCAACGGAGAAATTTTTAACTACAAACGGTTGAGAAAAGAGCTTGAAAGCAGAGGACACCAATTTAAAACAAACAGTGACGTAGAGGTTCTGCCTCATCTTTACGAAGAGATGGGGTCAGAAATGGTGCATCGTTTGGTCGGACAATTTGCATTTGCCATCTATGATAAACGAGAACAACGGCTCTTGCTTGCCCGTGATCACGTTGGCATTGCTCCGCTGTTTTACACTATTTTTGATAAATCTCTGATATTTGCATCAGAAATCAAAGCGATTTTGACCTATCCTGAAATACCTCGCAAGGTTAATCTGACAACATTAGATCAAATACTAACTTTTCCCGGACCAGTAAGCCCGAATACAATGTTTGAAGGCATACACTCCGTGCCGGCAGGTCATTTAGTTTTAGTTGAAAATAGTTTAAACAAGAGAAGCAGAGATTTAAATGAAAATAGTGTCAAGTTAAAAGAGTATTGGGATTTACGATATCCAAAGGCTGATGAGATTGATAGTAATCAGTCAGAAGCTGATTGCATTGAAAAAATCGAAAGAGCGTTGCTGAAAGCTGTGGAGAGAAGGCTTCAAGCTGATGTACCGGTTGGATTTTACTTAAGCGGAGGACTTGACTCTTCGTTGATTGCCTCGTTTATCTCAAAAATTCAAAAGGAGAAACGGCACTCCTTTTCTATCGGTTTTACTGAATCCAATATTGATGAGAGCAGATATCAGAAGATTATGGCAGATTATGTCGGCTCTTTGCACCATGAGACGCTTTTTGACTGGAACAATATATCAGAGCGTTTAAAACAGGCAGTTTATCACGCTGAAACGCCGCTTAAAGAGTCTTATGACACCTGCTCGATTGCATTGTCAGAACTTGTAAGAAAAAATCAGATTAAGGTTGTGCTGACTGGTGAAGGGGCGGACGAGCTTTTTGCTGGTTATGTGGGATATAGATTTGATTTAGAGCGTCAAAATTCATACTCATCAGTGCAGGATGTTGAACAGATGCTGGATCGAGAAATAAGAGAGCGGGTTTGGGGTGATCCAGATTTTTTATATGAACGAAATTTCTATGAATTCAACGAGATTAAGCAGGCTATCTATTCAGAAGAGATTGCCGGCTCTTTCAACAATTTTGACTGCACACGTAACCCGATAATTAAACACGAGAGAATCACTGATCTTCATCCAGTTCACAAACGCTCTTACGTTGATTTTAAACTTCGTATTGCTGACCATCTGTTGGCTGATCATGGAGATCGGGCAGCATTTGCAAATTCGGTTGAAGCTCGTTACCCGTTTTTAGATATTGATCTGATTGATGTGGTTAAAACTCTTCCCCCTCAGCTTTTAATACAAGGCGGTATGGAGAAATATATTTTGAAGAAGATGGCTTTAAAGCATCTTCCTGATGCAATAACAGAGCGTAAAAAATTTGCCTTTGTAGCACCTGGAAGCCCCTATCTTCTTCACCAGAAAATCGAATGGATTGAAGATTTATTATCGTTTGAAACAATCAAAAGGCAGGGATATTTTAATCCTCACACAGTTGAAAATCTCAAAAAGATTTATAGATCAGATGGCTTTACGTTGAGCCAAACATTTGAGAACGATCTTTTGATGATCATATTAACTTTTGGTGTTTTTTTAGATTTGTTTATTATTAAATAGTCTTGTCAATGGATTGAAGTTGACAAGTTGTTTAATTCCAAATAGCTCTGTTTAGGCTTAAGTTTAAGTAATTACGAAGTTTTCAGGGAGATTGAGATTTCGGAGAGAAAATGAACAAAAAAATTCTGCATCGAGTATTTGAACATATAGCTGAAAACTTTTCAGATAGAATTGCCGTAGAAGAGGCATACAAAGAAGAACAACAAGGAAACCAGCAACGAACTATCACGTATAGAGAACTTAATGCTGGAGCCAATAAAATTGCACATGCACTCGAAGAAATTGGAGTTAAAGAGGACGTTGTTGTGGGTTTGTCTCTGCCAGGAGGCATTGATTACATTATCGCAACTCTTGCAGTTTTGAAGGTGGGCGGTGTTTTTATGCCTTTAGATGCAGATGCACCTCCTAAACGATTGGAATTTATGCTCAGAAAAACAGAGCCTCATATTATCATAAACAGAGATAAATCATTCACAATACTACGTGAAAATAAATCCCTACTAAATAAAAATAAATCACTAACCACAATAAATAGAGAAGGTTCTTCAACCGTAAATCTTGAAACAGATAAATTTTCAGATGAAAATCTTGAATTTACGCCAGACCCGCAATCAGCCAATTACATCATATTTACATCAGGCTCAACTGGAGAGCCAAAGGCAATTTTAGGAAAACATGTCTCTTTAAGCCACTTTATCCATTGGGAAATTAGTACCTTTGGATTAGATGAAAATGTGAGAGCAAGCCTGTTTGCTCCAACTACGTTTGATGTCTCTTTCCGCGATATATTTGTTCCTCTTCTGTGCGGAGGAACAGTCTGTATTCCACAGCTTGACACCATGAGAAACACGCCCCGTTTAGTAGATTGGCTGGAGAGTTCACGCATTACTCTTGTCCACTGCGTTCCAACAATGTTTCGTCTGATTCGCAAAGAGCTAAAATCACGTAAAGCTGTATATGAGTTATCTAAAACTAAAGAGAAGGCTCATAAAGATGTAGATAACGAGTATAAATCTACAGATAGCTATTACAACCCATTGCCAGAGATGCAAAATATTCTGCTTGCTGGAGAAGCTCTTTATGGTTCAGATGTTATTGAATTGATGGATTTAGTAGGGGAGCGTATAAAACTTACCAACCTTTATGGACCATCAGAGACAACGCTTGCAAAAATCTATTATCGTATAAAAGATAAGCCAGTTGAACCCAATCGTATTATTCCATTAGGAGAGCCGATAAGCAACACAGCAATATTGATATTAAAAGATAATCGGCTTTGCAAGGTTGGTGAAATTGGAGAGATTCATATCAAAACGCCTTTTTGCAGCCACGGATATTATAAAGAGCGTGAACTTACTGCTCAATCTTTTATAGAAAATCCCCTAACAACTGAGCAGGATATTATCTATAAAACTGGTGACTTAGGGCGATATCTCCCTGATCATCAAGTTGAATTTATCGGACGACTTGACAGTCAAGTAAAAATAAATGGTATTCGTATTGAGTTATCAGAAATTGAGAGCCATCTTTTTGCCCATAAAGCTATTGAACGCCCTGTGGTTGTGGCTCATGCTGCGGCTGAACACGAAAGCAAGTTAGTCTGTTACTACACGTTAAAAGAAAATGTTCAATCACTAAAAGAGCGTGATTCTGTAAATTCTATGAAGCGTGATGATACAGATAACGATTCTAAGCTTGTTGAAAATATAGATGTCAATCCAGCTTCACTGCGTGCATATTTAGCCGACTTTCTACCATCTTATATGATTCCATCATTTTTTGTCCGTTTGAATGAGTTTCCGCTCAACTTAAACGGCAAGATAGACCGCCGCCGTCTGCCAAAGCCGGAAGATTTGCTTTATGACCGAATCCCTTACGCTCCTCCTGCTGATGAACAAGAGAGAAAACTTGCAGCAATATTCAGCGAGGTTCTTGGTATTGATAAAGTTGGAGTCAACACTCCGTTTTTTGATTTAGGCGGAAATTCTTTAAATGCAATCAGAATAATATCACGTATTTTTGCTGAATTTAGAGTTGAGATTGCAATACGTGATTTTTTTGAGAATCCATCAATAGGTCAGCTTTCACGTCTTTTAGATGATAGCAGTAAAACAAATGTTAATAAAACCAAAGATATTAGTGCCAGCGATAACAGCTTTCTGACCATTCAACCTGTTCCTTTGGCTGAAAATTATCCGGTCTCTCATGCTCAAAGAAGAATTTGGATTTTAGAAAAACTTGATCCAAATTTTATTGCCTACAATATCCCTGGTGCATATCTGATAGAGGGAGAGCTTGATATTCCAAGGCTTAAAGCAGCATTTCTATCTGTTATTAATCGACATGAATCTTTGCGTACAACTTTTATTGCAGTTGACGGAAATCCTCGTCAGGTGATTCACGATAAAACTGCGTTTGATTTAAAGGTATTTGTTGTAGATGATGGTGATAGTGATGGTCGTGGTGATGTTGGTGGTGTAACTTCCTCTCAATCAATTACTCAGCAAATGGATCGCGTAAAAGAGTTTGTTGCCTTAGACGCTGTAACTCCTTTTGATTTAGAAAACGGACCTCTTATCCGTGGATCTATTTTCAAAACAGCTCAAGGATATGTAATAGCAATAAATATCCATCATATTATCAGCGATGCAATCTCTATGGATATTTTAATTAATGAGCTTCTCACTTTTTACCACGCTTCAATTATTGGAAAATCTAACCCTCTTGCTCCTCTTTCAATCAACTACAAAGATTACGTAGTTTGGAGTTTGGCTCAAGAGCAGGAAGAAAAGATGAAAGCTGCAAAAGAGTATTGGCACTCATGTTTATCAGGAGAGCTGCCTCTGCTCAATCTGCCTCTTGATGCCACTCGTCCTGCAATACAAACATCTTCTGGCAGCCATATCCAATTTGAAATAGCCCCTTCAATTTATAATAGACTCAACCGTTTTGGTCAGGCTAATCGAGCATCTCTATTTATGGTTCTTACAGCTTTAATCAAAATTCTTTTATACAGATACAGCGGTCAGGAAGATATTGTTATAGGCACTCCGATTACCATGCGAAACCATTCCCAATTGGAAAATCAGATTGGATTGTATATAAACCTTTTGACATTAAGAGATCATATTAACGAAACAGACAGTTTTACTGATGTTCTTGCAAAAGTGAAGGAGACCTGCACAGCGTCATTTGAACATAAAATATATCCTTTTGACAGATTGGTTGGAGAGCTTGTGCTTGATAGAGATTTGACCCGTGCACCTGTTTTTGATGTCGTAGTTGTACTGCATATCCGCGAACTCGATGAACAGTCTGCATTATTGAATCTTAAGGCTTCGCCAATCTCTTTTGCGAATCCAACTTCTAAATATGATCTAACTTTTAGTTTTACTGCGGACTCTGAAAGTATAGAAGTTGAGATAGAGTATAACAGCGATCTGTTTAAAGAGACGACAATTAAAAGATTAATTAACCATTTTAATATGTTGACTGAAAATGCACTTGATAATCCTTTAAAAACTATCTCTGCTTTAAATATTCTTTCTCAAGACGAACGAAAACTCATATTAGACGATTTTAACTCACATACACGTCCGTTTCCAGACGACAAAACCTTATCTGATCTGTTTGAATTGCAGGTTAGAAAAACTCCTAATAACACTGCTCTTATTTATCACGATATCAGTTTAAGCTATTATCAGCTAAATAGCCGTGCAAATGGTGTTGCCCGATATTTAAGAGAAGAGTGCAACATTGTCCCTGATATGCCTGTAGCGGTTCTATTAGAGCGTGGTGTTGCTATGATTGAGTCTTTGCTTGGAATATTAAAGGCTGGCGGCACATACTTACCATTAGACCCTGAATCTCCATTTAAAAGAGTTGAGTATATTTTTAAAGACAGTCGTGCAAAAATATTAATCTGTAGCTCTTCAACTCTTGAAATTGCTGATACTCGCAATCCTGAGTATCTTATCAATATAGATGAGATTGATTTTTCACCACAAGATAATCTTGGTCCAGCCGCACGCCCTTTTGATCTTGCCTACATTATCTACACCTCTGGCTCAACAGGTGCACCAAAAGGTGTAATGGTTGAACATCGCGGGTTTATAAATATGATATTTGCTCAGATTGAAGGGTTTGGAGTTAATGAAGATGACAGAGTGCTTCAATTTGCATCATCAGTCTTTGATGCCTCTTTATCTGAAATTTTTATGGCTCTTTTAAGCGGTGCTGCGTTAGTGGTGATTGATAAAAATCAGATTGAACATCACTTACGTTTTTTAGAATATTTATCTCGTAACTCAGTAAGTGTGACTATTTTACCACCTGTTTATCTAAATACTCTTGAACACAACCATCTGCCAACAATCAAAACACTTATAACGGCAGGAGAGCCTGCAATTAAAGATGATGCTCTATTTTACAGCCGTATAAAGAACTATTTTAATGCGTATGGTCCTACTGAAACATCTGTCTGTGCAACTTTTCATAAAGTTGATTCAAGCCGTAATTATGGTGATATAATTCCAATCGGACCGCCCATAGCAAACTCATCTATCTATATTCTTGATAAACATTTTAATCCTGTTCCAATAGGCATTGCAGGGGAACTTTATTTTGCAGGAGTTGGTGTGGCACGCGGATATATCGGCAGAGATGATTTGACCCGCGAAAAATTTATTCCCAACCCTTTTAACAGTAGGAAAAGGCTCTGTCTTGGTAGTGATAGGCTCTATCGTATTGGAGATATCGGACGTTGGCTTCCAACAGGCGATATTGAGTTTTTAGGCAGAACCGATGATCAGGTAAAAATTAGAGGTTTTCGTATTGAGCTTGGTGAGATAGAGGCAGCTTTAAAGACTTTTCCAGGAGTAACCAATGCACTTGTTCAACTTTGGAAAGATGCAAACGGCATGGAGCGTTTGTGTGGATATCTTGTTATCTCTAATCCCCCTTCAACTGAAGAGATTATAAATTTTATATCTAAACTGCTGCCTAATTACATGATTCCCACTTTTTTTGTCTTTCTTGATAAATTTCCTATTAATATAAACGGCAAGATTGATAAAAAGCTGCTTCCTCAGCCGCAGATAGAGTCAGTTAAAACAGATATCGGTCAGATTGAGCCGCGGAATCTTGAAGAGGAGCTTCTTGTACGAGTTTGGAAAAAGATTTTAGGAGTTCAACATATAACTATTTTTGATAACTATTTTTATTTAGGCGGCGATTCGATAAAAGCGATTCAGATGGTATCTTTTCTTGCCCATGAAAATCATGTGGTTGAGGTGCGTGAGATTTTCCAAAATCCAACCATATCAGATTTGGCACGTTACATACGTCCAGCAAAGATTGTAGTTGAACAATCTCCAGTTACTGGCGTTGTGCCATTAACTCCTATTCAAGAGTGGTTTTTTGCCCATCATAAAACATCACGCAACCATTTTAATCAGGCACAGTTGATATTATCTTCAGAGCTTATGAACCCTGATGCTCTTAAAAAAGCTTTAATTGCGGTTCAAAATCACCATGATTCGTTGCGTATGACTTACACTTTTATTGATGAAAAAAAGAGTGTTTTTAACGCTAATATAAACGTAAATCAAAGCTCTCTCAACAAAGCAAATATAGAAAAGATAATTCAAGAGAATCAAGATATTAATTTTCCCGTTGATTTTGAGTTTGTTGACTTAACTAATGTTGATTTAATTAATACTCTAAATCCTTTAGATGCTTCAGCTTCAATTGATGATTTATCTCAGCTTGATAAGTTATCTAAGATAATTGATAGTGTTCAATCAAGCATGGATTTGACAAAAGGTCCGCTTATGAAATCCCGCCTTATCCGTATGCCAGATGGGGACAGATTACTGTTAGTGCTTCATCATCTGATAGTTGACGGAGTATCATGGCGGATTCTTGCTGAAGATATCCATACAGCTTACAGTCAGATTAAAGCGGGTGTACAAGCCAGCCTGCCGCCAAAAACTCATAGTTTTAAAACATGGGCAGAGAAAATCAGACAATTTGCGTTAGATTCCACATTTGAGTCAAACAGTAAAGTTAATTCAGATAGCTGCTTTAATTCAGAGAGTAACTTTAAGCCTGATACTAAACTTGAGTTAAAACTTAAAGATGAGATAGATTATTGGGAGCGAGTGGAAAATTATAAGGTTACAGCTTTACCTTTTAGTTGCGGCGATTCTGAGATTCAAATTAAAATTGCTTCTAACGGTCAGGTTTATCAACGTGATACAGAGACATTAAACATCACGCTTGATGCAGAACATACAGAGCAGTTGCTTGGCACAGCCCACCAGAGTTTACGAACCCAAACAAACGATATTTTACTGACAGCCCTTGCACGAGCTTTGTCAGCGTGGCACGGTCAGTCCGCTACACGAATCATGTTGGAAGGTCATGGAAGAGAGGAAATTTTTAAAGATATTGATATAAACCGTACTGTTGGCTGGTTCACAACTATATATCCTCTGGTGCTGGAATTTCCTGAAAATAATGATGATATCTCCTATCAGGTCAAACATATAAAAGAGACATTACGTAAAATTCCAAATAATGGTTTTGGTTATGGAATATTGCGTTATTTGACAAGCAAAAATCTAAATGCAATAAGTAATAAGTCTGACCCAATAAACGGCAATCTAAATGTAAGTAAAAATATAAATGCAGTAAATATCTTGTCTTGCTCTTCTGTTCCAGCTATAAGTTTCAACTACTTAGGGCGTTTTGACACTGATATTGCACAAGGTTTTTCAATTGCTCCTGAAAGTTCAGGTCAGTGCATAGGTTCAGATGTCGAGATAACGCAAGATATCGATATTAACGCCATTGTAACAGAAAAAGGGTTAGAGATATCTTTGACTTACAACAGAAAAGCTCTGACAAAAGATTCAATGCAAAATCTTTTAGAAAAATTTAAATTAGAGTTAGAAATTGTAATTGAGTATCTCATTAATAAAGCAGAAACAAGCCTCACCCCAAGCGATATTGATTTTGACGGACTGGGCATTGATGAGTTGGATAAAGTTCTTGATAGTATTGGGTAAAACATTTTGGAGAAAAAAATGAACAAAAAAATTCTGCATCAAGTATTTGAACATATAGCTGAAAACTTTTCAGATAGAATTGCCGTAGAAGAGGCATACAAAGAAGAACAACAAGGAAAACAGCAACGCACCATCACGTATAGAGAGCTTAATGCTGGAGCCAATAAAATCGCACATGCACTCCAAGAAATTGGAGTTAAAGAGGGCGTTGTTGTTGGTTTGTCTCTGCCAGCAGGCATTGATTACATTATCGCAACTCTTGCAGTTTTGAAGGCGGGCGGGGTTTTTATGCCGTTAGATGCAGATGCGCCTCCTAAACGATTGGAATTTATGCTGAAAAAAACAGAGCCTCATATAATTTTAAATAAGGAGAGTTTAGCCAAAATAGTTTCAGATACAGATAAATTTTCAGATGCAAATCTTGAAATTACGCCAGACCCGCAATCAGCAAATTATATTATATTTACATCTGGCTCAACTGGAGAACCAAAGGCAATTTTAGGACGGCATGTCTCTTTAAGCCACTTTATTCATTGGGAAATTAGTACCTTTGGATTAGATGAAAATGTGAGAGCAAGCCTGTTTGCCCCAACTACGTTTGATGTCTCTTTTCGTGATATTTTTGTTCCTCTTCTGTGCGGAGGAACAGTCTGTATTCCAGAGCTTGACACCATGAGGAACACTCCACGTTTAGTAGATTGGATGGAAAATTCACGCATTACGCTTGTCCACTGTGTTCCAACAATGTTCCGTCTGATTCGCAAGGAGCTAAAATCACGTAAAGCTATAAATATCGATTACAACCCATTACCAGAACTACAGAATATTTTGCTTGCTGGTGAGGCTCTATATGGTTCTGATGTCATTGAGTGGATGGATTTAGTAGAAGAGCGTATAAAACTTACCAACCTTTATGGACCATCAGAGACAACGCTTGCAAAAATCCATTATCGTATAAAAGATAAGCCACTTGAACCCAATCGTATTATTCCATTAGGAGAGCCGATAAGCAACACAGCAATCCTGATATTAAAAGATAATCGTCTCTGCAAGGTGGGAGAAATTGGTGAGATTCATATCAAAACGCCTTTTTGCAGCCACGGATATTATAAAGAGCCTGAACTTACTGCCCAATCTTTTATACAAAATCCACTAACTGCCGACTCTGATATTATCTATAAAACTGGAGACTTAGGGCGTTATCTCCCTGATCATCAAGTTGAATTTATCGGACGGCTTGACAGTCAGGTTAAAATAAATGGTATTCGTATTGAGTTATCAGAAATTGAGAGCCATCTTTTTGCACATAAAGCTATTGAACGCCCTGTGGTTGTGGCTCATGCTTTGGCTGAACACGAAAGCAAGTTAGTCTGTTACTACACGTTAAAAGAGAGTGTTCAGTCACGAAAAGAGAATGCTCAATTACTAAAAGAGCGTGATTCTATAAATTCTATGAAGCGTGATAACACAGATAACCATTCTGAGTCT
>JADFZJ010000050.1:0-404 GCA_015232555.1 Desulfamplus sp.
CAATTGGTATTGCCTCATCTCCTACAGAAAAAGGATTTGTGATGTTTACTGTTTTTAGAACAGGCAAGGTTACAAGCTATCTTCACGAAATGAAGGTGGGCGATATAATGGGTATAAGAGGACCTTTAGGAAATTGGTATCCTTGGGACAAACTTGAAGGTAAGAATATATTGATTATCGGCGGAGGCTTTGCCTTCACCACTTTAAGATCATCAATAAAAATGATGCTTGACCCTGAAAACCGTAAGAAATTTGGCAAAATTGATGTTGTCTATGGAGCAAGAAGTCCGGGAATGCTTCTTTATAAAGAAGAGCTTATGGAGTGGGAAAAGCGTGATGATATAAACATGCACATAACAGTTGACAGCACAAACGATCCAAACTGGAAATATCACACTGGCTTT
>JADFZJ010000050.1:523-28343 GCA_015232555.1 Desulfamplus sp.
GACCATATTATTATGAGCCTTGAAAACCGTATGAAGTGTGGAATCGGAATGTGTGGAAGATGTAATATTGGCAAAGAGTTGGTCTGCAAAGATGGACCTGTGTTCACACTTGAGCAGCTTAACAAGACACCGAGAGAGTATTGATTGCACGTTTTGTTGCAATAATTGAAATAATTGAAATAATAAAAACAGAAGATTTGAAAACAGATTTGAAAACTTTTGAAAAGTTGTCAAATCTTGAATCAGAATCTGAATATTTTAAAATATTAGGAGATAAAAGAATGATAACAGTAACAGAATCAGCCCAAAAAGAGATTAAAGCCTACTTTGCAGATAAAGAGCTAAAACCAATAAGAATTTTCCTCAATAACGGCTGCGGAGGTGCTCAACTTGCAATGGCTCTTGATGACAAAAGAACCAGCGATTCGGTTTATAAAATAGATGGAGTTGAATATTTAATGGATACTCAACTTCTTGAAGATGCCAAACCTGTGGAAATCAGCTTTTCAGGTATGGGGTTTAAACTTGATTCAAGTCTTCAATTATCATCTGGTTGCTCTTCTTGCGGCACAAAAGGGTCGTGCTGTTCATAAAGATACAGAGAGGTAAAAAAATTTAAAAATATCTCAACATCAACAGGAATGTGAATATTATGATAGAAAATGTATATGTCCATACCAAGGTTGAAAAGGAGATTCAGAGGCTGCAAAATCAGGAGACTACACCTGCTTTTGCAGCTAAAAAGGCAGATCATATTATCCGTTCTCTTGCAAGTGGAACCAAACCAGCCCTTGCAGGTAAACTCACCAAAAGCGGTGATGCAAGAATGAAAAAATGCCTTAAATATGACCTTGGTAAAGGATATAGGCTTATTTGTGTAAAAGAACGAAAAACAATGTATGTGCTTTATACAGGAAGCCATGATAGCTGTGATACATGGCTTGATAAACACAGAAATTTTAAAATAGATGCGTTTATGGAATATCTAAGATGTTGGAACACTAATAGCTGTTTGAAATATGACTCTAATTTTAATGAATCAGAATTTAACGATCTAATGAACGAGCCAGATTATGACGATATTCTGATGTCAAAGATTACCCAGAAAGATTTAAGAACGATTTTTCAAGGTTTTATTAATTAATGAAGATTCTTCACATAATAAGTCAAGCCCCTGATTTTACAGGCAGCGGAAAATATATTCAGGCAATTTTAAAGTGTTCTGCCCAAAATGGACATGATAATTTCCTTGTTGCTGGAGTTCAGAGTAATGGAGTATCTGGCGATTTTTCTTTAAGTTCAAAGATAATACCTTATGAAAAAACAATGTTTGTAAGGTTTAACGGAATTGGTCTTAAAGTCGTTGATCTTGGTTATCCTCTGCCCGGAATGAGCGATGTTATGCCATACAAAAGCACAATTTTTTCAACTCTCACACCATCTCAGATAAACGATTATGAAGAGGCATTTTCAAGGGTGATAAAAAAGGCTGCCAATGAATTTAAGCCAGATATTATTCACTCGCACCACCTTTGGATAGTTTCTGCACTTACTCGCGAACTGCTTCCTGACATACCAATGGTTACAACTTGCCACGGAACTTGTTTAAGACAATTTGCTTTTTGTGAAGATATTGGCAGGCGGATAAGCCCAGCCATTAAGAAGATCAATAAAATCATGGCATTGAGCAACTACCAAAAACAGCAGATCATGCAGATTCATAATATTCCTTCTGAAAAGATTTATGTTGTTGGAGGCGGATATGATGAAAAGCTCTTTTGTTTTGCTGGCAAACCTTTACCTCCACCAGTTGAGATTCTTTATGCGGGTAAACTTAGCCACTCCAAAGGTGTTCCATGGCTTTTGAAATCTATGAAAAAACTTTCTAATCAAAACTATTTACGAGTTAAAGATTCCTGTTCTTCTTCAAATAACAAGAACCTCCCCTCTTTTTTGCCAAAGTGGCATCTTCATCTTGCTGGCGGAGGAAGTGGTTTAGAAAAAGATGAGTGTCTTGAACTTGCAAATGAGCTTGAGTCTGCCTCTAAAGTTGGATCAAACAGTGATGTCAGAAATAGAGTTACAGTTCACGGTGCATTAAGCCACGAAGAGCTTGCTGCATTGATGAAAAAGGCTCATCTATTCATCTTGCCGTCATTTTTTGAAGGACTGCCGTTGGTTTTAATGGAGGCTCTTGCTTGTGGATGCAGGATTATCACAACATCTTTGCCCGGAACTTGTGAAGTGTTGGGTAGTTGCGATTCAGCATTGTTAGAAAGCAGTGATGCTGTATTTTCAGAAAACAGTGATTCTCTAATATCCGAAAATAGCAATAACAACATGGTAACTTTAGTGGAACTACCTGAACTTGAAACTGTTGATAAGCCATATAGCAGAGATTTAGAAGAGCTTGAAACAAGGCTTTGTGAACATATTATCAACTCAATTAAAGATTTGCTCAAAAATCCTGAGTCTAATCAAAAAGAGATTGAGAGATTGACTCAAAACTATACATGGAGCAGTGTTTTTAAAAGGATTGAGAACACCTATCATAAGGCTAATACTTTGATTTAATTTATTATTTTTTATTTTTTTACATAAATAGGAGAGAAAAATGAGCGACGACTATAAACAAATGTGGAAGGATTTAGGGCTAAACCTTGAAGCACACGACATGCTTTTAAATGTGCTTGGCAATGCTTACAAAGATATTTATTTGGCACAGATAAATAGACCAGAAGGAATGGGTTACTTTGACTTTGTTATGAGTGAAGTGCATGGGCTTAGAATCAAAGAGCTGATAGATGAAAAAGCACAGGGACGCAAAATCATTGGTTCTTACTGCGTCTTTGTTCCAGAAGAGATTGTGCTTGCTGCAAATGCTACTTTAGTCGGACTCTGTTCTGGTGCTGATTTTGCGGTTGAAGAGGTTGAAAAATATCTGCCTCGCAACACCTGTGCCCTTATAAAGTCTGCTTTTGGTTTCAAACTTGGAAAGGTCTGCCCATATCTTGAAAGTGCTGATATGGTTGTTGGTGAAAACACCTGCGATGGTAAGAAAAAGGCTTATGAGTCTCTTGGCTCTTTGATTGATAACCTTTATGTGATGGATTTACCTCAGATGAAATCGGAACAGGGAAAAGCTATTCTTAAAGGTGAATATTATAGATTCAAGGAAGCTGTAGAAAAACTGACAGGCGTTGCCATTACAGCAGAATCTTTGAAAAATGCTATTAAAACAGTAAATGCTAAACGTTCGGCAATTCATAGACTTTCAGAGCTTCGTAAAGCTGATCCTGTACCAATTTCAGGATTAGATGCTCTTCTTGCCAATCAGGTCTTCTTTTATGATAACCCTGCAAGATTTACAGAATCTGTTAATAAAATATGCGATGAACTGGAAAAACGTATTCAGGATAAACAAGGTGCTGTTCCAGCAAAAACACCAAGAATTTTACTGTCAGGCTGTCCAATGGCTGTTCCAAACTGGAAACTTCCTTGGATTGTTGAAACTTCAGGGGCTGTTATTGTTGGTGAAGAGTCTTGTGTTGGAGAGCGTGGCACACGAAATCTTGTTGATGAATCTTGCGATACTGTTGATAAGATGATGGGTGCTATTACTGACCGTTATTTCAAGGTTGATTGTGCAATTTTCACACCTAATCAGGAACGGTTAAACCATATTGTTGAAATGGCAGAAAACTATAAAGCAGATGGAGTTATCCATTATGGATTACAATTCTGTCAGCCTTACATCATGGAGTCAATTCCAGTTGAAAAGGCTCTTGAGGGTAAAAATATCCCAACATTGAGAGTTGAAACTGACTATGGAATGGAAGATGCGGGGCAGCTTAAAACAAGGGTTCAGGCTTTTATTGAGCAGTTACGTTAAATTTGGTTTAAAAAATTTAGGATTTTAAAGATGAATTACGCAGGCATTGATATTGGTTCTCGAACAATTGAGGTTGTAGTTGTAAATGATTCTGGCGAGGTAATTTGTAGCTTTGAATCAGACACAGGATTTGATCCAATAGCAGAATCTTTAAAGATATTTTATGCTATTGAAAAAAAAGGGATCAAGTATGAGTCTATTATGGCTACAGGATATGGTCGAACCTTGTTTGAGATAGCATATACCAATCTTGATCCTATATCGAACTCCAATAAACTAACCTTAATAAATAACTGCTCTACAGTAACAGAGATCAAAGCTCATGCACGCGGTGTTACTGCGTTTTTTCCAGATGCAGCAACTATACTTGATATCGGAGGACAGGACAGCAAGGCGATTGCATTGAACGAAAACGGAAGAGTGAAAAAATTTGAGATGAATGACAGGTGTGCTGCTGGCACAGGCAAATTTCTTGAAATTATGGCACGAACACTTGGATTTACTATTGATGATTTTGGTAAAGAGGCTCTGTTGGCACAAAATGATCTCACCATTAATAGTATGTGCACTGTTTTTGCTGAATCTGAAGTAACTTCATTAATTGCAAAAGGTTCGGATCGCCGTGAGATTGCAAAGGGGCTGCATATCAGCGTAATGAAAAGGGCGGCTTCTATGATAAGCCGTGTCAGGAGCATAGAATCATCTGTAATTAGACCAGATAAAATTACTAAACAAGGCGTTGAAGGCGTTAAAAATAATACAAAAGATAATTTTATTATTTTTACAGGCGGTGTTGCAAAAAATGAGTGTATGGTAAAACTTATTTCTGAAAAACTTGGCTGTGATGTTCTTGTGCCTGATAATCCGCAGATGATCGGGGCTTTTGGTGCGGCCCTAATTGCACTTGAACAGCAAAGCAAAGATAGGGTTTAAGGTAAGGTAGGGAACAACGTCGTTGTTCCCTACTCAATCTATTCCCGCTTTAATTATAAACAACAAACAGCATCAGGGAGGTGCAATGGCGATGGAAAAGGAACATGATAAAGAGATAGATAATGAGCATAACGACCATGAATACGCTCAAAATAAAGAAAAATTTTACCAACGCTTAGAATCTAAAGGTGTCTCAAGAAGAGATTTCTTGAAATACTGCACAGCGTTGACAGCTTCAATGGGCTTGGCTTCATCTTTTGTGGGACAGGTTGTTCATGCAGTTGAAAAGGCTGCTACTGGACCAAGACCACCAGTAATTTGGCTTCACTTTGGCGAATGCACAGGGTGTTCTGAGGCATTTTTGAGAACTCCAAATGTTGGTTCAATCATTCTTGAGACAATTTCAGTTGAATACCATGAAACAATAATGGCAGCATCTGGGCATCAGGCTGAAAAATCACTGCATGATGCAGTAAAAAAATATTCTGGCAAATTTGTATGCGTTGTAGAAGGTGCAATCGCAACCAACTACAATGGTGCTTATGGAAAGGTTGGAGGCAGAACCTTTCTTGAGATCGCAAAAGATATAATTCCCAAAGCTGCGGCAGTCATAGCTATGGGAACTTGTGCAGCTTATGGCGGTGTTGCAGCAGCAGCACCAAACCCCGGTGGATATAAAGGCGTTAAAGATGCAATTGGCGTTACAACTATCAATATCACAGGATGCCCGCCAAATCCGCTTAACCTGTTATCAACCATTGTAAAGTATCTGAACAAAGAGAAGATAGATTTAGATGAACAAGGTCGTCCTCTTTTTGCTTTTGCAAACAGCGTCCATGACCAATGCCCACGACTTAAACATTTTGAAAATGACGAGTTTGTTTTAGAGTTTGGTTCAAAAGAGGCAGAGCTTGGATATTGTCTTTATAAATTAGGATGCAAAGGACCTGAAACCTTTAATAATTGTCCCACAACAAAATTTAATGATGGTGCAAGTTTTCCAATTCAGGCAGGACATCCATGTATTGGGTGCAGCGAGCCTGATTTCTGGGATAAAATGACTCCGTTTTATCAGGAGAGCTAACTTGTTTGTTAGTCTGAAATAAGCAAAATAAATTAAGCAAAATAAGTTACGCGAAATATAACCAGAAATAATAATGTTGTGATGAACATAACCACATAATATGCACATTACTTAGCATATTACTAAAAATGGATATTATTAAAGGATAAAGGATATTTACTATGGGTAAAAGAATTACCATTGACCCCATTACAAGGATTGAGGGTCATTTAAAAATAGAAGTTGAAATTGAAAACGGCAAAGTTAAAGATGCGTGGTGTTCGGGTCAGATGTTCAGAGGAATTGAGATAATGCTAAAAGGCAGAGACCCAAGAGATGCCCACCATTTTGTTCAGCGTTCTTGCGGAGTCTGCACTTATGTCCACGCTTTATCATCAGTTAGAGCTGTTGAAGATGCTTGTAAAATAACCATTCCTGATAATGCACGTCTTGTTAGAAATCTGATTCATGGTGCCCAATTCCAGCATGACCATATTGTTCACTTTTATCATCTTCATGCCTTAGATTGGGTTGATATTGTGAGTGCTTTGAGTGCTGATCCTAAGAAAACAGAGGCACTTTCAGCTAATGCCAGCGGCAGACCCCAAAAGAGCGACTACTTTAAAGCTGTTCAAGATAAGTTAAAAGCCTTTGTTGGAAGCGGTCAGCTTGGACCATTTAATAACGGATATTGGGGACACTCTGCATATAAACTGCCGCCAGAGGCAAATCTTATGGCAACATCTCACTATCTTGAGGCTCTTCAGCTTCAAGCAAAAGCTGCAAAGATGCACGCTATATTTGGAGGCAAGAATCCACATCCGCAGTTTCTTGTTGTTGGTGGTGTAACCTCTGTTGGAGATTTAACAGTTGAGCGTATTAAAGAATTTGAAGATATTTGGAAAGAGACAAAAGATTTTGTTGATAACGTATATATTCCAGACCTTCTTGCTGTTGCATCTTTTTACAAAGATTGGGGTGCAATTGGAGGCAATAACGCATCTTTCCTCTGTTATGGCGATTTTGCAAATGATGCTCTTGAAAAAGATAAACTTATGCCAGCAGGCTTTATTCGCAACAAAATGCCAGTAGAGGATATGAATACAGAGAAGATTACAGAAGATGTAACTAAAGCATGGTATGAGAAAGGAGATGCAAAACATCCATTCCAAGGTGAAACCAAACCAATACATGGCGAGGTTACCTATAACACAGATAAACAATATACATGGCTAAAAGCTCCGCGTTATGATGGTCTTGCTGCCGAAGTTGGACCGCTTGCAAGGGTTCTTGTAGCTTACGGTAAAAATGCTCCTGGTGTTCAAGCTCTTGTTGACAGCACCCTTAAAAAACTTGGTATTGGAGTTGAAGCTCTTTTTTCAACACTTGGCAGAACTGCTGCAAGGGGTCTTGAGACAAAAATAATTGGTGATTCAATGGGTGGCTGGCTTGAGAAACTCAAATCAAACATTGCCAAAGGTGATAAAAAGACCTACCAATCATGGACAATGCCAAAAACAGGTAAAGGTTTTGGATTAAACGATGTTCCAAGAGGTGCTTTAGGACATTGGATAGAGATTGAGGAGGGGAAAATCAAAAACTATCAATATGTTGTGCCATCAACATGGAATTTTGGACCTGCTGATGCAAAGGGCAACAAGGGACCTGTTGAAAAAGCTCTTATCGGCACACCAATTGCGGATCCTTCAAAACCGCTTGAGGTTTTAAGAACTGTCCACTCTTATGACCCATGTATTGCTTGTGCTGTTCATGTGATTGATCCGCACACAAATGAGACTTATAAAGTAAGTGTGATTTAAGGATTTGATTTATTTGAATTTAATTTGTCAGAATCACGGATTAACCTGATTAAACGAATTTCACGGATTATCTTTTATCTATCTAATGTTAGGATTTTAGATAGTTGCACTTAGATTTTTTTAATCCGTGAAATCCTTTAATCTGTGGCAATCCGTGATTCTTATTTTGAAAAAAGGCTAAAAATGTCAGAAAAAATCATGGTTCTTGGTGTTGGAAATATTCTCTATTCAGATGACGGTTTTGGAATCAAGGTTATTCAAGAGCTTGAAGCGAAATATTCTGATCTCATTCCTGACAATGTAACCATTGTGGATGGAGGTGTGCTTGGGATAAACCTTCTTGGTGTTATTTCAGGTGCTGATAGATTGATTGTTGTTGATACTATTCTAAATCATGGAAAAGCAGGTGATATCCACCGTCTTGAAGGAGATGCAATTCCAAACAGGATTTTAGGAAAAAACTCCATGCACCAAGTTGATCTGCTTGAAGCTCTTTCACTTTGTAGACTCATGGGCAATGTCCCTAAAGTTGTGATCATTGGCGTTGAACCTTATGACATAACAACTCTCAATCCTGAATTGACTCCTGCGACAGCCCGACAGGTGGATCGGGTGGTTGCAATGGTGATTCAGGAAATTACAAAGTTAGCTTGATACAAATTTTTACAGACAGGTTTTCCATGAAAATTCTTCACATAATAAGTCAAGCTCCTGATTTTACAGGCAGCGGGAAATATATTCAGGCAATTCTTAGATGTGCCTCTGAAAATGGATACGACAATTTTCTTGTTGCTGGAGTTCAGAGTAATGGCGTGCAGAGTGATTTCTCTTTAAATACTGAAATAATCTCTCCTGAAAAGACCATGTTTGTACGATTTAACGGAATTGGTCTTAAAACGGTTGATCTTAAAAGTGTTCCCTGGCTTCTAAAATCGCTCAGGCAGGTTGCGAACAAACCTTCTTTACAACAACATACAGATACCGAATCCTATTTAGAAACTGCATTTTCACCATTATGGCATATTCATCTTGCTGGCGGCGGAAGCGGCTGCGAAAAAGACGAGTGTCTTGAACTTGCCAATGAGCTTGAGTCTGCCTCTGAAGTTGGATCAAACAGCAATGTCAGAAATAGAGTTACAGTTCACGGTGCATTAAGCCATGAAGAGCTTTCTGCCTTGATGAAAAAGGCTCATCTGTTCATCTTGCCATCATTTTTTGAGGGGCTTCCTCTGGTAGTAATGGAAGCTCTTGCCTGCGGATGCAGGGTTATCACAACATCACTTCCCGGAACGTGCGAGGTGCTTGGCAGTTGTGATTCTGCATTGTTGAGCAATGGTGATTCTGAATTTTTAGACAGTGCTGATTCTGCAATATCGGGAAATAGCTATAAAAATATGGTAACTTTAGTGGAACTACCTGAACTTGAAACTGTTGATAAACCATACAACAAAGACCTAAATCACCTTGAAGCTATCCTCTCTAATCACATTGCCTTGTCAATTGAACAAATAATTCAAAATCCAGAGCCTGATCAGGAGACATCACACAGATTGACGGTGAATTATACATGGGAAAAGGTGTTTGAAAGAATTGATAAGGTATATTATAGCCAGATACAAAAATAAGATAGAAATACCCCAACTTTTCATAATCATGTTTCTTGTCATCATGGTATTTGTGGCTCTCCATCTTGATATTCCCATGAACTGGATTATAAGCGATGCCTTAATAAGACTTGTTATGAATGGAGTGCTGGTTCTCTCTCTTGTTCCTATGCTCAGGGCTGGCATTGGTATAAATTTTGGATTGTCAGTTGGTGTGATTGCTGGGCTTATTGGTATGTGCATATCTGTAAACTTCACCATTCGCGGGCTTTGGGGGCTGTTTGCAGGAATGCTTTTTGCGATACCTGTTGCTGTGGTGTTAGGGTTTGTTTATGCCATGATTTTAAACAGAGTAAGAGGCAAAGAGGAGATTACAGCCACATTTGTTGGCTTTTCATTTATTCCACTTATGAATTTCTTTTGGGCAACGGTGCCTTTTTCTAATCCTGCAATGCTTTGGCCCATTGGTGGAAAAGGTATGCGTCCTGTAATTGGTTTGAAAAGCTATTTTGCAAAAACACTCAATGATCTATGGATGGTAAATATTGGCGGAGTCAACATCAAAGGAATTAGCATTGGCGGGATAAATATGGGGGGTGTTAGCACTGGTGGTCTCAATGTGCCGTTGGGATTGCTCCTGTTTTTTTTCATACTTTGCCTTCTCATGGCTCTTTTTTTCAAAACCAGCTTTGGAAGAGCAACGATTGCAGTAGGTGAAAATGAGCAATACGCCTCTCTTGCTGGAGTGAATATAGTACGGGTAAGAACTGTTGCGATTATTCTCTCCACCATAATTGCAGCTATTGGTATCTGTGTCTATGCCCAGAGTTACGGATTTCTTGAGCTTTACGATGCTCCTTTAATGATGGCATTTCCAGCAGCTTCGGCTATTTTGGTTGGAGGCAGCATGGGCAGAAAAACCGATATTGTCCATGTCATTCTTGGCACGTTTCTATTTCAGACCACTTACCTTATTTCAGGTCCTATTGCCAATGAGCTTATGGTGTCAGAGGTTGCAGAGATATTCAGACTCATGGTTACTAATGGAATTATTCTCTATGCTTTATTATATGAAGGTGGTATTGGTAGAAATTTGCATGGGAAAGGGAGTTATTAAGGAAAGAGAGTTCTTAAAGTCTAAAAAATGGAGGCAAAAATGATAGCACAAGAAAAGCAAAAAATGACCCCTGAAGATTATCTTGAATTTGAAAAAAATTCAGAGCTAAAGCATGAATATTTTGACGGAGAGATATTTGCAATGGTTGGGGCAAGGAAGAATCATAATCGGATAAGCTCCAATGTCAGCAGGATTTTAGGTAATCAGCTATTAAATCGATCATGTGATGTTTTTATAAGCGATATGCGGGTTAAAATTGCTGAAATAGAAAAATATACCTACCCTGATATTGTAGTGGCTTGTGATAAAATCGAATTTATAGAGGAAGAGTTGGATTCCTTGCTCAATCCAGTTGTTATTATTGAAATTTTATCAGACTCTACAGAGAGTTATGACAGAGGATTGAAGTTTACCCATTACAGGCTCATTGAATCACTTCAGGAATATATTTTGATTTCGCAATATCATTGTCAGGTTGAAAGGTTTAAACGAGATAAGGAAGGCACTTGGGTTTATTCATCTGTTGAAGATATTAATTTATCAGTGAAGATAGATTCCATTAATTGTGAATTAGTTCTTTCAGAGGTTTACCATCGGGTGGAGTTTTAGATTTTTGAATATAGTGCCTTTAGTGTTCCTTATCTTGTCAGCTACCGCTTTCTGGTTTTCAGAGATGAGCCTTACCTTTGTTTTAAATGAGGTAATAACCAGATTTATCCGTGATGGAGTTATGGTTCTTGCCTTGATTATCCCGATAACTGCTGGAATGGGCATCAACTTTTCCATTACAGTTGGTGCTTTGTGTGCTCAGGTGGCTATGATATTGGCTGTGGATTTTCAGATACCAGGATTTAAGGGGTTGCTATTTATTGCGAGTATCGGCGGAACACTCTCTATTATTATGGGAACTCTTATTGGTCTTGCCTTAAATCGGGTGAAAAATCGTGAAATGATAACAACCATGATTATTGGATTTTTTACAACCAGCATTTATCAGCTTATCTTCATGGTTGGTTACGGCACTCTTATAACGCCTAATAATAAGGAGATAATGCTCTCTCGGGGGATTGGCATTAGAAACATGATAGACCTTGAACTCTATAGAAACCTTATTGACCGTATCTGGTTTTTTACTTTGGGTGAGATAGATATTCCGCTGTTTATGATATTTTTTGTTTGTGGATTTGGGCTTATGGTCAAATACTCCACAATAACAAGAGTTGGAAAAGAGTTCAGAGTAATCAGTGAAAGCCACGAAAAAGCCACGCAGCTTGGAATTGATGTAAATATTGTGAGGATAAAAGCTATTGTTGCTTCTACAGTAATTGCCTGTATAGGACACTATATTTATGTGCAAAATATTGGAATGCTAAATGTTTATAGTGCCCATACCAATACAGATATATTTTCATGTGCAGCTTTGCTTGCAGGAGGAGCAACCATTGCAAGAGCTAAGGTGAGCCACTCTTTTTTAGGAATATTTCTTTTTCATTCCCTTTTTGTTGTATCGCCACAGGCTGGGCAAAATCTCTTTGGTAATCCCGCACTTGGTGAATATTTCAGAAGTTTTGTGGCATACGGCACAATTGCATTTGCGTTAATTATGAACTATCGCAATAAACGATTAGAATAACAATGATTTTAACCTATTGATATATTAAGCTATTGCATAGTATTGGACAAATTACAAATTAAATTTTAAATTTGTCCAATCACCGCAGCCCCGAAAAAGCCAAAGCAAACACTTCATCACTTGTATCAGGTGTGAAAACATCAAACAACCTACCTTCATAAACCACTGCAACTCTATCACATATACGTTTTAGCTCTTCTAACTCTCCAGAGCTTATAATAATTGTCATGCCAAGATTTTCATTGGCTTTTACAAGAAGATTCAATATTGCCTCTTTGCCAGCAATATCAATGCCTCTTGTTGGTTCACTCACAAATAAAATATCAGGCTGCATTGTAAGAGCTGCTGCAATGCACACCTTCTGTTGATTGCCTCCGCTCAACTCTCCTGCTTTTTGGTCAATAGAAGAGCATTTTATATCAAGCTCATCTACAAATTTTTGAGCATGTTTACAGCAGGCAGCTCTATCTGGAAATTTTAAAAAATCAGGGATAAAGCGTGATAAACCTTGGCATCTTATGAACATCTTTTTATTTTGGATTGCTGGAAAAGTTATGTTATCCATAATTGAGTGATCCATAAGAAGCCCAAGAGTTCGCCTATCTTCAGGCACTAACCAGATTAGTCTGCGAACATCTTCCGATCTATTTTTTCTAATATCTTCAATATCTTTTCCGTAAATTTTGCAAATACCGCTTGTTGGATTAAGCCCCATTAATCCAGCACCTAACGCATTTCTTCCATGCCCTGATAACCCTGTGATTCCAAAAATTTCTCCTTTATATATAGTCAGATTAAGACTTTTTATCTGATCTCCTGGTTTATCTACAATAAATGCAGAGGTGTTTACAGCAATCTCGTTTTTATTGTTTAATAGCGAAATATTATTATTTTCTGATTTTCTCCTGATTTTCACCACGCTACCACCCACCATGAGACGAGAAATTTTTTTTAAAGCTGCATCGTAATTTACAGCATTTTTGTTTATATCCTCTTTTATATCCTTTTTTAAATCTTCTCTGCTTACAGTTTCAATAACTTCACCGCCTCTTAAAACCGTTATCTTATCGCAAAGAGATATAAGCTCTTCAATCCTGTGTGAGACATAAAGTATTGCAACTCCTCTATCTGCAATTTTTCTAACCGCCCCCATAAGTCTATCTGATTCAGATTTATTCAATACTGCGGTTGGTTCATCAAGAAGGAGCAACGTTAAATCTTCACGGCTCATCTCTCTTGCAATTTCCACAAACTGCCTTGTGCTGACAGATAGAGTGCCTGTAACCATATCTTCTGATATTGCTATGCCTATTGATTCAAGAATTGAAGATGCAGTTTGGTTGTTTGCCTTTTCATCTATGCAGGCAAGATTTTTTCCAAACAGCTTTTGAGTAAATGGAATAACTTTTTCTCGTGTAAGTGTGATATTTTCAGAAACCGTGAGGGTTGAAAAAAGAGCAAATTCCTGATGCACCATGCCGATTCCCATAGAATTCGCTTCTTTTGGAGATGTTAAATTAAGGACTCTTTCCATTTGATTAAATGATTTATTTTTAGGAGTTTGAGCTTTAATAGGGGATTGATCTTTAAAAAGAATCTCACCTGAAAAACCGCCTGTTTCTTGGATTATGGGTTGACCTGATAAGATATTAAGAAGTGTGCTTTTTCCTGAACCATTCACGCCAGCAACACCGTGAATCTCTCCAGAATGAATGGTTAGGTTTATGTTTTTTAAAGCATAATGTTTGCCGTAGGCTTTGCTGATGTTTTTGAGTTGAAACATTCTTAATAAAAAACAGAATCCATAATAATCAGAAAATAGTTATTAAGCTCTGGTTTCATTTTATCAAAATAGACATCAACCCCAGCAACTTGTTTTGCAATTGGTTTTAAATTCTCAATAGTTAAGCCTTTAAGTTTTCCATCGATCATCTGCATTGCAACCTCAGTTGAGAATTCAGGGAAAAAATAACCAACAGGAACGGGCCAAGTTGAAAGGCGACCCGTGCAGCCAGCAGCTTTAGCCTTATCTTTTATCATTGCATTGATTTTATCAAAGTTGCCAGCATCTTTTTGGTTAATCTCAAGCTCCATTGCTGCTGGAAAGCCTTGTGTTGGAGTTGGGCAGCACTGCTCTGCCATTATAAACTTTAACTCTAATGCTTTGGCAATAATTACATCTTGCATTGGGCAGTTTGTGCCAAATATACAGGTATCTTTGCCATATTTTGCGATCTGACGTGGAATATCCTCTTGCAAAAACTGAAGCATAGGTGTTGCACCAGCCCCTGTTGTTGGATCAGGCGTATTGATATGAACAAACTGCATTCCTAAACGTTCGCAAGTTTGTTTCATCATATCACGCCTTTTTGTAAGAACCTCTTTTGCCATGTGGGTTGGAAATGTGTAGTGGATAAAGGTTTTTGCACCCATTTTTTTAGCTTTTTCAGGAATTGTAATACCGCGTTTTACCCAGTCTGTATCAAGGCAGAGATCGACATATTTTGCCATCATGTCAGGATCGTCCCAGATTGGAGCTGTAATAACAACCATATCAGGTCTTTTTTGCTTTATCTTCTGAATTGCAGGCAAAATTCCAGAATAGCCAGCACAGATTATAATTGCCTTTATATCTTTCTGGTCCCCGAGACTCAATATTTGCGTGATTGCTGTCTCTTGTTCATCTTGGAAATTTTCGGGTAAAGAGAGGTGCTTAATCATATTTGGGTATTTTTCAGAGACCCTTACAGCACCTCTGAACTCATCTTCACTTGCAGAGAGCGTTGGGGTTACAATGCCTATTCTGTAAGGTTTGGCTGAATCTGCTGCATTAGCTTTTTGTGCAAGCACTCCTGTAAAAAGAGAAACCGCCATAAATGACAGAGCTATCAGACGGGTAAATACTTTGTTCATTTTCTTTGCTCCTTTTTCTTTATTAATTGTTAAATTTCAATAATTTGGCTCTCTGATATTTTCCGTCACTTTAATTAAAATTGCTTCATCGCTTATCTATCTTTTTAACTGATATTTACGAACTGCGATGTTATGAGCTTTAAGGCTATTTGAAAATTGGTGAGTTGTATCATTTTTGGATACAAAAAATATAAACTCGCTCTTTTCGGGAAAAACAGCAGCCTGCAATGAGAGCCTTCCAGGATTTGCAATAGGACCTGCTGGCAGCCCATCAATTGCGTAAGTGTTGTATGGTGTCGCAGCCAAAAGGTCTTTTTTTGTTATATTTCCATTAAAATCAGCAATCCCATAAATGACAGTTGGATCACTTTCAAGACGCATTCCCCTTTTAAGCCTGTTATGAAATACAGAAGAGATGAGAGGTCTTTCATTAGAATTTGCAGTCTCTTTTTCAATTATAGATGCAAGAATAACAATCTGGTGCACACTAAAGCCAAGTTTTTTAGAAACATCTCTCCAATCGTTGATAAAAACCTTATTAAAACGCTCAACCATACTGCTAATTATCTTTTTTTGATCCGTGCCTGCTGGAAATAGATATGTTTCAGGAAACAGATATCCTTCCAAAGAGTCAGCCTGAATATGCTCAATCCCAAGTGATTTAATAAAATTGAGGTCTGTTGCAACTGTTATAAAATTATTACTTGTGCCAAAGCCTGCCTTTTCAACAACTGCTGCAACCTCCCGCATATTTAAACCTTCAGGAATAGTTATTTTATGAAGTTTTACCTTTCCCTTAACCAGCATATCAAGTATCTTTTCTGGCGTATATTGAGCTAAAAACTCATACTCTCCAGTCTTAATTTTTCTATGATCCCCTTTGTATCTTGCAAGCATTACAAAAAGGTGCTGGTTGGTTATAATAGCTGCATCCTCTAATTTTTTAGCAACATTACGCAGGCTCTCTCCCTGATTTACTGTTATCAAATATTCCTCTTGTTTTGATATTTGGGAAAGCAACTCATACGGCTTCTCATCTGTTGATGATATTTTAGATGGAAGATGAGCCGGCGTTATAGCAAAATGTTGAAGATATAGTATAAAGCCGGCTACAGAGGCGGCTATTATCAATGTGGTTATAAAAAGCCCGATTAGTATTTTTTTCATAATTTTCAAAATATTATCTTAAATGTTGTTTATGGTTTTATCATTCGACAATTTATTAATCACAAGTTGACTTAAATATTTGCAATATTTAATATGCCTCAAAGTTATGTTGCTGCTATATTATTCCAGTTATACTATCTAAAACAATATTTTTAATCTTAATTACAATTTTAAGGAGTTTATTAAGTCATGCTGCAAAACAAAAAAATCGGTTTTATTGGAAGTGGAAACATGGGAGAAGCTCTCATAAGCGGTCTTGTAATGTCAAAGGCTGCTAATCCTGAAAATATCATCTGTTCAGATGTTCGTAAAGAGCCTTTAAAGGAGATACAAGAAAAATATGGTGTTATTACCACAACCAACAATATGGAAGTTGTTGAAAGGTCAGAGATAATTATATATGCCACAAAACCGCAGATTCTTGGAAAAGTGCTAAAACAGACAGCAAGTGCTTTAGATAGATCAAAATTGGTTATCTCAATTGCTGCTGGAGTGCCGTTAGCAGCAATTGCATCTGGTCTTGGTAAAGAGTTAAGGCTTATTCGAGTGATGCCAAATATCTGTGCGTTTGTAAAGGCAAGTGCAACTGCAATTGCTGCTGGTCAGTACGTTCAAGAGGGAGATATTGAGCTTGCAAAGGCGATTTTTGACTCTGTTGGTATAAGTGTGTTTATAGAAGAGAATGTTTTGATGGATGCCTTTACTGGACTTAGCGGAAGCGGTCCCGCCTATATTTTTATGATTGTAGATGCAATGGCTGACGCTGGTGTCAAGATGGGGCTTTCAAGGAAAGATTCTCTCCTGCTCTCAAGCCAGACTATTTTGGGTGCTGCAAAGATGCTTTTAGAATCTAAAGAGCATCCAGGACAGTTAAAAGACAGGGTTACTTCCCCTGGAGGCACTGCAATTGCTGGTATCCACACTCTTGAAGCAGGCGGTCTTAGAACAACGATTATAAATGCAATTGAGTCTGCCACTAACCGCTCTATGGAACTTGGAAAGATTATGATTCAAAATTTTGAGAACAATAATGGAAAATCTAATTGATGCCATAAAAACGATCATTCCCTGACAGACACAACAGAGGACGATATTGCGGCAGGGTTGTTAGGTTCTATTTGGAATATGATATTAAACTGTAGAGACGTACGCTGTGCGTCTCTACTTATTTATTGATTAATAGAGCTTTATGGAGAAAAAATGAAAAAAATATTTTATTTTTTATCTGCTGTGCTTTTTATATTCTTATCTTCCAGCACGCTTTACGCATCTGGTTTTGGTATTTTTTCACAGGGAGCCTCATCTTTTGGACAGGCAGGCTCTTCAATTGCACACTCACAATCACCTTCATCTGTTTTTTATAATCCAGCACTGATAAACGATCTTAACGGAACACAGCTTGAACTTGGGACAACCATAATTAAACTTAAATTTGAGTATGAAGATGATCTGACAGGAGCATCTTCAACCACTGATGACAGCCTTTTCTTTCCAACTACATTATATGCATCACACCAGTTTAACAGCGATATCTCCTTCGGATTCGGCATATTTTCACCTTTTGGTCTTTCAACAGAATGGGGTAATAGTTGGGAAGGCAGATACATTGCCACAAATTCTGAGTTGAACAGCATCTGCATAAATCCTGCAATATCTTATAAGGTAACACCTAAGATTACACTTGCCGCTGGAATTGACTTTATCTATTTAGATGCTTCTCTTGAAAACAGCATTAATTTTACCCCTTACGGGCTAAATGACGGTTATCAAAAATTTTCAGGTGATGGTTCAGACTACGGCTTTAATCTTGGTATGCTGTATAAGTTTACAGAGAGTTTTTCATTAGGATGCTCTTACCGAAGCGGCTATTCGGTTGAGCTTGATGGAGATGTCTCATTTGATCTTCCACAGGAAAGCCTTGATATGATGAGAGCACTCCTTCCTGATACTGATGCAGAGGCAGTGCTAAAACTTCCCGAGGTGTTCTTTGCAGGCGTTGCTTTCCATATAACAGACAAATGGACATTGGAGACAGGGATTCTCTGGGAGGGGTGGTCAGATTTCTGTAAAATCCGCACAGAGTTTGCTCAGCCAGTCAATGGTATGACTTCCAATACAGTAGAAAAACTCTGGGAAGATACTGTTACCACCAACATAGGCATCGAATACCTCTACAATGATCGATTAACTTTGCGTACAGGGTATCTGTACAGGGAAAATGCTATACCTGAAGCTACTTTTGAGCCGTCTCTGCCAGATGCTGATGCCCATCTTTTTGCAGTAGGATGCGATGTTCACTGGCAAAGATACACCCTCTCTACAGCTTATGTTTATGAACGACAGAAAGAGCGGGAAAAGAACAATATGGTAGGCGTTGAATATAGCGGCGATGCCAATGGAATCTATAACTCTGACATCCATTTTATTGCACTGAGCCTAAACCTGCACTTTTAAATTTGAACTCTTGGAAAACTCAATTTTTATTCAATAAAATCAATGGGTAAATGGATAAATCTATTTGTGCAGAAGGACTGATAAAGTAAAAAAATATGGAGAGACTGAAAAAATACTTAAAGGATATGACAACGCCTAAGCACTGCGGCAACAGGTTCAGTATTTATTACTGGCAGGAGCGGATACTGTTGAATCTGCTCCTTGCCTGCGTTATTTTTGGGTTTGTGGTCTATTTTCCCAGTGTTGCGCTCTCAATTAAGGAAAATCTGTGGATAATCGCCATTACAGATACACTTATATATATGTATATCCTTTTTCTATTTTTTTACCCTGGTGTCTCATATAATGTCAAGGCATTCAGTTTTTGTGCTATATCCTATCTGCTCGGTTTGACTCTGCTCTCTGTTCTTGGTCCTTTTGGTGCAGGTCCTGTCTGGCTGTTTACCTTCCCTGTTCTGACAGGTCTTTTTCTGGGCTTTAAAATCTCTGTCTTTGCATTGATAATCAATACCATAACAATCACAGTTACAGGATTTCTGATTTTAAAAGGCTTTTTTGGGTGGGGTATGACAGTAATAAACCCGCTTGAAAAATGGATCGTCACAAGTTTGAACTTCATGCTTCTTAATGTCATTGTAGTGCTTTCTGTTACATCTATCTTAAAAGGGCTGCATGAATCTCTGAACAACCATATACAGCTTCAAAATCAGCTTAACCGTGCCCGCAAGATGGAGGCTTTAGGACTTTTAGCAGGAGGTGTTGCCCACGATCTGAATAACATTTTATCGGCTATTATGGGCTACCCTGATCTGATTCTCCTTGAGCTTGATGAAAACAGCCCATTGACAGAATCTCTGCTTGCCATCAAGTCATCAGGACAAAAAGCTGCTGAAATTATTCAAGATATGCTGACTCTCTCCAGAAGAGGGGTAACAACCAAAGAGGTGGTAAATCTTAGTGAAATAGTATTTAAATTCACAAAAGCTCCGGAGTGTCAAAAAATCTTAAGTTATCATCCTGATTCCAATATAAAAATCCGTCTTGCAGCAAAAAATCCATTTATCATAGGTTCACCCGTACATCTGTCAAAAACAGTTATGAATCTTGTTTACAATGCAGCAGAAGCACAGACCAGCGGCGGGACTATAACAATATCTACTGAAAATGTTGTTGTTGAGTTCCCAATCAAGGCATATACTCAGGTTGAACCAGGTGAATACGTTATACTTAAAATTGAAGATCAAGGTATGGGAATTGCCGAATCAGACCTTGAACGAATTTTTGAACCTTTTTTTACAAAAAAAGTGATGGGAAGAAGCGGAACAGGTCTGGGTATGGCAGTTGTATGGGGAACAGTTCAAGATCATGCAGGATACATAGACATAAAAAGCAAGGTTGATTCAGGGACAACTTTTACCCTCTATTTTCCAGTTACTCACCAGAAAAAAGATAAGCCTCCAGCAGATGTTTCATTTGCCGATTACATCGGAAACGGTGAGCATCTTCTTGTAGTTGATGATCTAAAAGAGCAAAGAGAGATAGTAACAGCAATGCTCACAAAACTTAATTACAAAGTTTCGTCTGTGGAGAGTGGAGAGCGGGCAGTTGAATTTATCAAGACAACATCTGCGGATCTGATTATTCTTGATATGATTATGGATCCCGGCATGGATGGGCTTGAAACTTACAAGAATCTCATTCAAATTAACCCTGACCAGAAAGTCGTCATTGCCAGCGGGTTTTCAGAAACAGACAGAGTAAAAGAGATGATGACTCTTGGTGCAAGCCAATACATTAAAAAACCCTATGGGTTGCAGCAGATTGGAATAGCTGTTAAAAATGTCTTATTATCTAAAAATTCTCTCAAAATAACATAAGTATCCTAACTGTAATTATTATTGAAGTTAAATCCCTTAACAGCAAACAATAGGAGACTAAACGTGTTACCCAACAAAATTAGTATATGCGTGCCTGAGTCAATTTTCAAAAATTGGCAGGAGATAGTTGATATAATGGCTGAAATGCTTGATGTCCCTGCTGGTCTAATTATGCGGTTAAACGATCCCTATATTGAAGTATTTGCTTCAAGTAACAGCAAAGGAAATCCTTATCATCCTGGGGATAAAGATCACTTCTTGGGATCAGGACTCTATTGCGAAACCGTAATTAAAACAAATGACAAACTTCTCGTTCCAGATGCTCTTTCAGATGAACAGTGGAAAAATAACCCTGACGTAAAACTTAACATGATCTCCTATTTAGGTTTTCCAATTCTATTACCAAATAAACAGCCTTTTGGAACAATATGTGTTCTCGACAAAAAGGTAAATAGTTATTCACCAACAAAAGAGGCACTTATAATTAAATTTCGCGGTATCATAGAGTCTCATCTTGAGTTGATTTATATGAACCAGATGCTTGGAGACAACAATAGACGATTATCTGATTATATGCTTGAGATTCAGGCATTTAGGGGGATAGTTCCTATCTGCTCTCACTGCAAAAGCATCAAAGATGATCAAGATAACTGGCAGCCTATTGAATACTATCTTACAAAACAGACAGAGGCTGAGTTTAGTCATGGACTTTGCCCGCAATGTATAAAACTACTCTATCCTGAATTTGCTGAACAATTATTATAGTTTAAGTAGCAGGAGGAACGTAATATGACTGATACAGAGAATATGGGAAATCAAAAGATAATACTCATTGTTGATGATCAAAAGTTAATTCTCAAAGCTTTAGAAAAAATGCTCTCATCACAACATAAACATAAGGTTGTCTCTGCATTGAACGGACTTGAGGCTCTTGATATTGTTGCCAATAGAAAAGATGAAGATGATATTTTTTTAGTTATCTCTGATAACAGAATGCCGCAGATGACAGGCATTCAGATGTTTGAGTCAATAATGGAGCTTCTTCCTGACTCAATACGGGTTCTAATGTCTGGCTATGCAGATAAAGAGATAATTGCGGCAGCGGTAAATCAGGGAGTTATCCACAGATTTATCAATAAACCGTGGAATATGGACGAGTTAAATATAATTGTCCGTTATGCTGACGAATCGCCTGAAAAATTTAGAGACAGCACTTATTCCTGCACATCATTAAAATCTTTTACCTCTAACATTATGCAAAAGGAGATAGACAAATTTAGTGAGTCCCGCAATGACACATATCTTGGGAAAATAGCCATTCAGCATGGATTCATCACCCGCAGGCAGTTGGAAGCTGCAATCAGCACAACACAAAGTGCAAGGCAGGCGGGAAAGATAGTCTCATTGGAAAACATTTTGTTTGAAAAAGGGCTTATATCATCAGAAGATATGGGAAAACTGATTGCCGTTGCCAGAAGGAGATCGGCAAAAGACTTTGCAAAACTGATTCTTAAAGATTTTGGAGTATCTATAAAAGATATTAACAGGTGTCTTGCCATTCAAGCTAAGGAGTTCAGCGAAACATCTGTCTGCCGTATGCTCGGCGATATCCTTGTAGATGAGAAAATCTTGACAGAAGAATTGAGAGAGTCGGCTATTATTAATGCTATCTACTCTGAAAGAGAAGAGATATTAAAATCAGACCCAAATGACTCTTCTGATCGTATGGAAAAAGATAGTGTTTTAAATGAAAAAGACCATAAAATCATACTAAACACAAAGAAAAAGAATTTTTTTAAACAGAGAGCTGTTGATAAATTATTCTGTAAGATAGCAATAGACAAAAACTTTGTAACAGAACCAGAAGTTTTACAGATTCTTGAAGAGCAACTTATCGGTTTTAGCAAAAACTTTGAAATAAAAAAGATCAGGGATATTATGATAGAGCACTCAATAATATCAGAGGCTCAGGCTGCCCTGATTGACTCTTTAATTACCGTAAAACCTGTTTCTAATGAAGATGGGCAAAAAGAGGGTAAGAAAAGAGTATTCAAAATAGGGGAAAACAACGCTTTTGAACTAACTGTAACAGAAGACGAGATGGAAGCTGCAATAAGGGTTGTTGGCAAGATGCCTGAAGGCATGACAGCAGAGAGTTTAAAATATCTGCTCAAAGCACACCAGATAATTTATGGTTTAGTAGATGATATTGATATTGAGCTTTTTCTCAAAAGAGCATCAGAGCCAAACAGACCATTTTTTATAATTGCAAAAGGCAGACCTGTAAAATTAGGTCGTGATGCCTCAATAAAGTATTTTTTTGAAGATGAGAATTCACGTTTTGGCAGAGAGCTTGCGTCTGGTAAATTTGATTACAGAGACAGAGGAGAGATAAATAATGTTGCTCAAGGCACAGTTTTAGCTCAAAAAATTCCTCTCATAGAGCCTGTAAAGGGTTCTACCGTTACTGGTATGGAGATTCCAGCCCATATTCTTGTTGATGTAAATCTAAGCTGTGGAAAAGGTGCTGTAATTTCTAAAGATGGATTGACAGTAACAGCAGAAGTGAACGGAAGACCTAATTTAGCTCTTGGAGGCAAAATTAGTGTTGTGCATGAAAAAACAGTTGAAGGTAATGTAGATTTCAAAACAGGCAACATAATATTTGGTGGTGATGTTAATGTAACTGGGACACTGCTGCCAGGATTTAGTGTTATTGCTGACAATCTGACTGTTAATGACATTGAAGATGGAGAGGTTAATGTTGAAAATAATATAATTGTTAAAAATAATATCACTAATGCAAATATTCGGTCAGGTGGTAACCTGCTCGTTGCACAATCTATAAAGAAAAGCACTATTTCTGCCCGTGGAGATGTTGTTATTGAAAAAGAGATTATTGACTGTACCATTATAACAAGCGGAAGTGTATTAATCTCAAGAGGCAGAATCGTAGCATCTACAATTCATGCTGCAAAAGGCATTGAGGCAAAGTATATTGGAAGTGAGAAATCATCGCCTTGTAATCTTTTCCCCGGTGCTGACGACCATTCAAGAGATGCTGTTAAGAAATTCAACGAACAGATTGAGTCACAAAAAAAGAGGCTTGAAGAGCTTCAATCTGCCCAAAAGGAGTGGGACAAAAAGATTTTTGAGCAGCTTAATGCTCTGACTGAGCTGTCAAAAATTCAGGAGGGGATGTTAGCAGAAAAAGAGAATGCTTTAGATGGCAAAGCGAATGCTGCAAGCGACATTGTTAAAAATCATATAAATGAGAGGATAGTTGATATTGAAAATAGAATCTCTAAAACAGGGGAAACGATAAACAGACTTTTTTATGAACATGAAAAGAGTCTGATTAAGTCAAAGTCAATTCAGGTGAATATAAATGCTGTTACTATGAAGACACATGAGTTGATGAAAGAGAAAAATGAGTTCCAAAAATGGTATGACAACCAGCAAAAAGATCAGTTGAAGAAAAAAGAGATTGCAGGAGTTGTAGTACACGGTACTCTGTTTGCTGGTACCTACATCAAAACAACGCAATGTGCTATGAAAGCTGCAAACGACATCAAAAGCTCAAAAATCTATCAAGTTCTCAATAACTCAAATCCTGCTTCTCCTTTCTATGAAATCAAGATAGATTCCATGAGTTCAAGTAGAAGAGGACATTAGATGTGGAGTAATTTTTTGAATTAATGCTCTATTACGGAACAACTTTAATGAAATATTTGAAGAGTGCTTTGGGACAGGCTATGAACTCTTGATATTTAACAAGGTTTAAAATGGATGTTTTTATGAATAAATATACCTTTGAAGAATTAGAACAAAAACTCGAAGAGCTGGAGCAATTGAAATACGAGCTTGAGCATACCACAGTTGCGTTAAAAGAGAGTAATGACCGTTTAAAACTTGCTCTCAAATCCGCAAAAGCTGGTTGTTGGGAGTGGGATTTAAGAACAAATGAAAATATATGGTCAGATGAAATATGGGATATTTATGGTCTGAAATCATATAAAGGTAATAAACCTTCTTATGATTTATGGCTGCAATCCATTCATCCTGACGACAGGGAAATGTCAGCATCAATAGTGCAGTCTGCCGCATGTTCTGGAGAAAAGTTAAATGTTGAGTGGCGTGTAAATCATGAAGAACAGCTTAACCAGATAATGGCAGAAGAAGATTCTGATAATGAAGACCCTTTAACCAGATAATGGCAGAAGAAGATTCTGATAATGAAGACCCTGTTGCCAATGCTCTTGAACGGATAATGAAACAGCGTCAGAAACTGCCCATCTGTCGTTTTTTGCATTTACAGCAACACCCAAGCCCAAGACCTTTGAGATATTTGGAATTGCTGACAAATCATCAACCACAGCATTTAACGAAGAAAAGCAGACAGGATATAGAGCTTTTCATTATTACACCATGCGTCAGGCAATAGAGGAGGGATTTATCCTTGATGTGCTTGCAAATTACACAACTTACGGCACATACTTTGAACTTGTTGAAAATTCTCCTGAAGATAAAAAGAGAGAGTTTGAGAAAGGCAAAGCCAAATGATGAAGAGCACAAATACACTGAAGAGAACATGAATCCTCATGATGCCAAAGACATTAAAAAGGCTTTTGAGAGTGATAAATACCGTATCCTGATTGTTGCAAACAAATTTCAGACAGGTTTTGACCAGCGGTTACTTCACACAATGTATGTTGAAAAAAAGTTGGGAGGAGTGGCAACTGTGCAGACTTTAAGCAGGTTGAACAGAAAAGCTCCTAATAAACATGATACAATGGTTCTTGATTTTGTAAATGACCATGAAAGTGTCAAGGCAGATTTTCAGGATTACTACCAATCAACCATGCTTGATAAAGGCACTGATGGACAAAAGCTCTATAACCTGAAATTTGAGATTGAACAACATAATCTCTTTACACAAGATGATATTGAGAAGGTTATAAACCTGCTTGTATTGCATGAGGTAAAGGCGGACAATCATGCAGGAGATTGTGAACAATGGCTATCTTCCGCTTTCTCCTGACGATAAAATCAAATTTCGTAAAAAGTTGAATAACTATATCAGGGCATACTCATTTTTAAGCCAGATTATAACTTTTGTGGATTCTGATTTGGAGAAGTTCTATCTGTTTACAAAGCTGCTTTCCAAAAATCTGCCTTATGAACCAGAGACACTGCCGTTGGAAGTAACCCAGATGGTTAATATGGATAAATTCGCAGTTTTTGCTAAATTATCAAATATTTTAAGAGCCTTCTTATTTATTTTTGAAGGCTCAAGCATACTCCAAAGCAGATAGTGAGTATCAATAAGATAGTTCAAATTTCCAATAACTCCTCTGTTGTCATTTTGAAATCATCGTTGATTTTGTATGTTCCCTTTTTTGCCAGCAGTCCAAGTTTTATTCTGTTCCTCTCCTTATATTCTTTATAAGGTATTATAACTGCAATGTTTTCCTTCTTTTTTCCATAGGATATGACAAACTCTTCTCCTTGTTTGACACTCTCAAGTACTTTAGCAAATTGTGCTTTAAATTCTCCAACTGGTAATATTCTCATGGTTTTATTATTTTCCTCATATTGTTCTTGTCAAGTTGTCAAGAATAATAGCATCATTTTTTCAAAAATCCAATCTTTTCACCATCTACATACCGCTTTTTATGACTTGCTTCATTAACCAAAGCCTGAACACACTCGTTATGTGTCAACTCTTCTGGCGAATAAAAGGCAAAGTTGTTTCTGACAACCTTAAAATCACCAGCAGCAAGTGTTATCTGTCGTTTTAATATAGATTCATTTTTAGAATCAAGTTTATCAGCAATCAGCGGGGCTATCATTCTGTTATAAAAAATCACATTGCCATCACTATTAAGATATTTAAGCCCAATTTTGTGGCTAAACCGTCTCATTGAAGCTGAATCCATCTCAGATAAAAGATTGGTTGTGCAAATCAAAATACCTCTGAATCTCTCCATCTGGTTTAAAAACTCATTGGTAAAGCTGATTTCCCAAGACCTTTGAGCTTTTTCACGATTGAAAAGCATAGAGTCAGCTTCATCAAAAACAAGAACTGCCTCCTCTTGTTCAGCCTCTTCAAAAGCAGACCTGATGTTTTTCTCAGTATCACCAACCCATTTGGATTGAATATCACTGATTGACTTATACACAATGCTTCTATCAAGCGTGTTGGCTATGTATTTGGCAAGTTCACTTTTGCCTGTGCCAGATTGACCATAAAACAAGATATTAAGATTGTTGACACTTCCTTTTCTTCCAGATTTCAAATACTCATCAAACTTTTTGATTTTAACCATAACCTGATTGAAATCGCCTTCAATGTTAAGTCCATGAAGCGAATATGAATCATCAATATTATCCTTGTCTTTGATACTATCACCATGATTCAAAAGGGTCTGATGGGCATCAAGGGTCATTTTAATGGAACTGATAAAGTTCTGTTTTGGTAATGCTATCACTTCAAGTGCTGCTGTCTTTGATGATGCTATCTGTTCCCCCTCAATTGATGATATTGATTCAACCACTGGTTTTATTACAACTTCAACAGCCTTTTTAACAGCAAGGTCAATAGCACCAGCACTGACATCATAACGCCTTGCAAGCTCTTCAAGCTCCTTATTCTCAATAAGATTAGAACTATCATACCTTTGTAATACATTTTCCCAAAGTTGAACTCTCTGCTTGCGGTTAAACGGCTTAAAATGAATACTGTAAGCAAATCTCCTCATTACTGATGTTTCAATGCCGTCAATACTATTTGTAATCCAGATAAACTTTAGATTCGGTTCATCAAGCAGGTCATTTAACCAACCTTTATCTTGAGTCTCACCTCTTGATGTCCATGCACTTTGAGTATTTAAAATATTATCTGCCTCATCAACTATTATCAACGGTCTATTATTGACGTTCAAGTTAATACAAGCCCTGATTGCTGTTTGACGTGTTGAACTTTTATTGTCCTCATCGTCATCATCACCTCTTAAAATCTCAAAAGCAGGGCAATCAAGCTGTTCTGCCAACCCTCTTGCAAAAGACGATTTGCCAGAACCAGGAGAGCCATAAAGCAAAATATGATTTGATGACTCACCTTGATAATTAAGAAGGTTCAAAATATGAGCCACAACTTGAGGCGATATAAAATGGTAATCAAGCGGTGTAGTGCTTTTTTGAACATGCTGATACAATCCTCGTGAAAAGAGTTTATCAGCAGGATATTGAAGCCAGCTTACAATATTATCTTCAATAGAAAAGTTACCACCACTATAAGAGTTAAAATCAAGAATTGCAGATTTTTTTAATGAGCCGTGCAAAACT
>JADFZJ010000051.1 GCA_015232555.1 Desulfamplus sp.
GAGTGGAACTCTCATGCACATCCCTTCAACTGGTCAACAAAGTCAGTAGTAAAAGTTATGGCTCATGCTCCTGAACATTTAAAGATTGCAGCATGATTTTGTTCACCTATTTGTCTGGAGCTGTACTAAGTTTATAAAATCACTGCCAGACGACAAACGTGAAAAAGTAAATGGCAAAAGAATCACGGATTGCAACTGATTACGGGATTTCACGAATGGAGAAAATTGAGGCAATTTCATGGGCAGAAAATATTGTAATAGTAGTGGAGATATAACTTAATATGAATAATGTTGCTCAAATTACTAAAAAAGAAATCTTGAAACCCCCAGTTACTGAGACTGGTATTATTGGTTGGCTTAAATCAAACCTTTTCAACTCGCCTGTTAATACAGTGATAACTATCCTTATACTGATTGCCTTTTATAAATTGATTCCACCTGTTTTCAAATGGGCATTTATTGATAGCGTCTGGTTTGGTCCATCATCAGATTGTGAAATAGGAGTTGGTGCTTGCTGGGCTTATATTCCTGCAAATATCAGATTTGTTATATTCGGTCTTTTTCCAGCACAAGAGCAGTGGCGAGCATTGATTGCTATTCTTATTATGATTGGCACAGTTGTTTACAGCCGAAAAAGAGAGCGGTGGAAAATATCCCTTGCCTACGTCTGGTTTGGTAGTGTGATTGTGGTGGCTATTCTTCTTAAAGGTGGAATCTTTGGGCTTGAACCCGTTGAAAGCACTAAATGGG
Organism: Desulfamplus sp.; assembly: GCA_015232555.1. Classification (GTDB taxonomy): domain Bacteria; phylum Desulfobacterota; class Desulfobacteria; order Desulfobacterales; family Desulfobacteraceae; genus Desulfamplus. Next base: position 751 of record JADFZJ010000051.1, read on the forward strand.
GAGGGCTTCTTCTTACATTGATGCTATCTGTTGTTGGTATGACAGCCGCATACCCTTTAGGGATTGTGCTTGCGTTAGCAAGACGATCAAGAATGCCAGCAATAAGAACAATGGCAGTTGTCTATATTGAAGTTATAAGGGGTGTTCCGCTTATCAGTATGCTATTTATGTCTGCTGTAATGTTTCCGCTCTTTCTTCCTGAAGGCGTAACCATTAACAAAATTTTCAGAGCACAGACCGCAATTATAATGTTTACCGCAGCATATATTGCAGAAGTTGTAAGAGGTGGATTGCAGGCAATGCCCAAAGGTCAATATGAGGCAGCAGAGTCGTTAGGGCTTAACTATTTTCAGATGATGAAGCTGATAATCTTGCCACAAGCACTTAAAATTGTGATTCCTCCAACAGTGGGAATTCTGATTTCAGCTTTCAAGGATACTTCTCTTGTTGCTATTATATCTCTTTATGATCTTTTAAAAACCTGTCAATCAACCCTTTCCGACCCAAGATGGATGGGATTTAGCACAGAAGCCTTTATTTTTATCTCCCTTATCTATTTTATTTTCTGTTATTCCATGTCAAGCTATTCAAGACGGCTTGAAAAAGAGCTAAGTGCGGGGCAGTCTCATTAGAAATATAAATTTGTCATCTGTAGGGATAAGCCTTGAGAGTTTACCCTGCTATATTTAAAGGCTAATCGGAAGGATAGCCTACATAAAACGATAAAAAGACCTATGGACAGCAAAAATGAACCCAATCCAAAATACAAATAAAGAAGACTATATAATCAAAATAAAAAACATGCACAAATGGTATGGTGAGTTTCACGTTCTAAATGACGTCAACCTCAATGTTAGCAAAGGAGAGATAATTGTAATCTGTGGCCCCTCTGGCTCTGGAAAATCAACACTTATCCGCTGCATAAACAGACTTGAGCAGCATCAGAAGGGTAGCATAAATGTTGATGGAATTGAGCTTACAGACAATCTTAAAAATATTGAGAAAGTTAGAACTGAAGTGAGCATGGTGTTTCAACATTTTAATCTATTTCCTCATTTAACCATTATTGAAAATTTGACTCTTGGTCCAATATGGGTAAGAAAGATGCCCAAAAAAGATGCAGAAGAAATTGCTATGCACTATCTTAAAAAAGTTCAGATTGCAGAGCAGGCAAAAAAATATCCAGGTCAGCTTTCAGGAGGACAGCAGCAGAGAGTTGCAATTGCAAGAAGCCTTTGTATGCAGCCGAGAATCATGCTCTTTGATGAGCCAACATCAGCACTTGACCCTGAAATGGTAAAAGAGGTGTTGGATGTTATTATTTCGCTTGCCAAAGAGGGGATGACAATGCTTGTTGTAACCCATGAGATGGGATTTGCAAAGTCTGTAGCTCACAGGGTTATTTTTATGGATGGCGGAATGATTATTGAGGAAAACGATCCTGAATCTTTCTTCTCTAACCCTCAAAATGAGAGAACAAAGTTGTTTTTAAGTCAGATACTTTATTAATCTGTTTAATTGATGTATATTTTGAGGTGTATATGTAAAATACAATATTTAATCCGCATGTAACGTATGCCGGTGCGGGTTAAAACTAAAAAACATTTTAAATTCTCGGCAGTAATAATTTTTTTAAAATGAGGTAACCAAACTTTTTGTATGTCACTTAATGTGATTTTACTTGTAATTTGCCTTTTATTATCAGGCTTTTTTTCATCCGCAGAAACAGCTCTCTTTTCCATCAGTAAAATAAAAGCCCTTCATCTTGCAAAAGAGGGGAAAAAAACAGATCAGCTCATTTATCAAATGAAAGATGACCCTCATAGGCTTCTCTCTACTATTCTGATTGGCAATAATATTGTTAATATTGGTGCATCATCATTGGCTACTGCCCTTGCAATTGATTTTTTTCAATCAAATGCGGTTGGTATTGCCACAGGTGTTATGACTATTCTTATTCTAATATTTGGTGAGATATTCCCTAAATCATTTGCGGCAAAAAATAAAATACCAGTTGCAAGATTTGTTGTTTTTCCTCTAATGTGGTGCTCTAAACTTTTTATACCTATAATTTTTACGCTCAATTTTATCCCTAAGCTGCTTGGAAAGGTTGAACAATCTCCTTCTGTTACTGAAGATGAATTGATGACTATGGTTGAAGTTGTTGAAGAGGAGGGGGAGATTAAAGAGGAGGAGAGAGAGCTTATATCAAATATATTTGAATTTGATGATACAAGTGCATCAGAGATAATGACTCCTCGTGCAGATATGTATGTTATTGACATCAATGACCCAATTAATGTCAAAGGTATCCTTGATTCTGGATTTACACGTATTCCAGTTATTGAAAACAGTATTGATAATGTTATAGGTATTTTAAATGTAAAAGACCTTTTTTCAAGATACCATGATAGCTGTTCTCTTAACATAACTGGTAATAACGAAAATGGTGATAATAATCTTGTTAATAATACAGAAAATACAGAACAAAGTGCAACCAGTTATAACTCAATGAGTGCTGATGCACTTGGCATTAGAGATATAATGAGAGAGCCGTTTTTTATACCAGAATCTAAAAAATTGGACTCATTACTTCACGCTTTTAAGCAGATGAAAAACCATATAGGAATTGTTGTAGATGAACATGGTGGAGTCTGCGGTATTGTAACAATGGAAGATGTGCTTGAAGAGCTTGTAGGGGAGATAAACGATGAAACTGACAGGAATAATGAACCACATATTGTAAAACTTCACGATGATAAATGGATAGTTCTTGGCAAAACTGAAATTGAAGAGCTAAATAAAACTCTTGACCTTTCCATACCCGAATCCCCTGATTATGATACATTTTCTGGATTTATTCTTGATAAAATTGGCAGAATCCCAAAGGTTGGAGAGACCATTACAATCGAAAAATACGCAGCTACAGTTAAAGAGCGGGACGGTAACCGTATCAGAACTTTTGTATTTAAACTTTTTTAGAGATTAATTTGATTTTAACAACATGTTAAAATCAAAAGCAGATTATGATTTACAAAATAATAAATTAAAGGAGGTGAATTATGGGAGAAGCAGCATTTGAAGAGAGATTGAGTTCATTAGAAATCGTGTTAGAAAGCTTTATCATGTCAACTCATGTTATGATTCGGGAGATGAAAAATGAAACTGCAAAGATGAAGCAGGATACAGCTCAGATGAAAGCTGAAATGAGGCAGGACACTGAAAAGATGAAGGCTGAAATGACTCAGGACACTGAAAAGATGAAAGCTGAAATGAGGCAGGACACTGAAAAGATGAAGGCTGAAATGAGGCAGGACACTGAAAAGATGAAAGCTGAAATGAGGCAGGACACTGAAAAGATGAAAGCTGAAATGAGGCAGGACACTGAAAAGATGAAAGATCATACATCTCAATTTGAGAAGAATATAGAGAAAATGATTGCTGACATGAAACAAGATACCATAAACATGAAAAGAGATATGAACAAAAAATGGGGCGAACTTGCAAATAAAATGGGAACAATTTCAGAAGATATCGTTGCTCCAAATATCGGCGGTATAGCAAGGCAATACTTTAATGTTGAGGATTTCTCTTTTTTTGCACTTAATGTTAAATGCAAAGATACCACCAACCCAAATGTTGTAAGAGAATTTGATGTTATTGCAGTGTCAGATCAGTTCTTTTTTCTTAATGAAACCAAATCTACCCCCAAAATAAGCTATGCAAATGACTTTATAGAGCTGCTTCCAAATATCTATAACTATTTTCCTCAATACAAAGAAAAGCGGCTTATTCCAATTTTTTCAGCATTGCATATTCCTGATGATATTAAGAACTACCTAACTAAACACAAAATTTATGCAATGGCTATGACTGACGAGACAATGGATTTGATAAATTTTGAAGCGTTAGCTAAATCTGAATAATAACTACAAATAGCACAATAAATAAAGAACTGTCAGCTAAAAATGATTAAGCAAATAATTCAATCAACTAAACTATATTGCATTTTTGGAAAACCCGTAAGCCACTCCATGAGTCCTTTAGTCCATAATATGCTTTTTAATGAGTTTGGAATTGATGCTGTATATTTGGCATTTGAAATCAATGATATTAAAAAAGGCGTTGATTCTATAAGAACTCTCGGCATTAAAGGTGCTTCAATTACAATTCCCTTTAAAGAGCATATTTTTGAATATCTTGATGAAATTGATGAGACAGCATTAAAAATCGGTGCGGTGAACACAGTGATAAATCGCAATGGTTATCTTGTCGGCTATAATACCGATTGTGCAGGAGCAGTTGAACCTTTAAAAGAGGCGTTATCAGAAAACTCATTAGAAGGGAAAAATGTCTTAATCATTGGGGCTGGAGGAGCTGCAAGAGCCGTTGCTTTTGGAGTTAAAAAAGAGGGTGGAAATATAACTATTTTGAATAGGTCAAAAGACAAAGGAGAGAAGCTCGCTTCTCAGGTAAATGGAAAATATCTCTCTTTATCGGAATATAACGAACAAGCATCTGCTAATAATATGGATAACTATCTGGAATACATTGATAGTATTATTAATACCACTTCTATCGGAATGACTCCAAATATTGCTGAAAGTCCTGTAAATCATGAACTTTTCGATAAAAAGATGACTGTAATGGATATTGTTTATAATCCGCTAAAAACAAAATTTCTCAAAGATGCTGAACTTGCAGGATGTAAAACAATTGATGGGCTTGCCATGTTTATACATCAAGGGGCAGCACAGTTTGAGTTATTCACAGGTATCAAGCCGCCACATAAACTTATGAGAGAAACGGTTCTGGATTTGCTTAAATCAAAATGAAAAAATTAATTGCCAATGCAGTAACTACAGGAGAAATTAGTCATGAATGAAAATGAGATGAAGAATAAATTACAAATATTGTATGAATATGAAAAACATTGTTTAGAGACCATTAAGACATATAAAGAAGAGATTAAGTTTGTGGCTTCAATGCAGGAAGATTTGAGACGAGAACGCTCCCAGTTTTTTACCCAAACCCTTAAAGATGTTTCGCTTACCTTAAAACAGGCAAACGTTGAATCTGAAACAGTTTCATCATGGATTAAAGAACTTGTAACCAGCTATACAACAAGTTTAGATTTGAGCAGTGATTTAGCTAAAACCCAGATAACTGACATTCTGGAGCAGATTAAAAAAACTCAGCAAAAAGAAGTCAACAGTGTGAATATTGATAGTGAATCAATAACGAACACACACCAGTAAGGGAACAAAAACACGATGGATATTAATGTAATAAAACAAAATATTCATATAATTATTGATGAGACCTATAATGGAAAAAGACTCTCATACAATAGACAGCGGGTTTTTGAAGACGAGATAGGAATCTATTTGAATGACTTCTTTTATAGCTCCAATCCTGATGTAAAAATATTAGCAAGCGAGATATTAAAAGTTATTAAAATATCACTTGATACACATTTCCAGAAACCAGTCTTTGATAGGATTAATGAAGAAATAATTGCACCATTATCAGAATTTATTGGGAACCCAAATGCAAAGTCAACTGGGAAACCAACTGAAAAGACAATCAAAGAAACAAGTGAAATACCTGCATACAAAACACTGTTTGAATATGAAAATGCCTTCTTGAAATTGCTTCAGGACTATTCTGATGAAGTCAAATTTGAGTCAGTATTTCAAGCACAGTTACGAAAAGAGAGATTATGTTTCTTTACCCATACGTTGGAAGACCTCTTCAAAAATAATGAACGGGATTCTCAAACTGGGGAGGCAGGAGTTGCTCAATGGATGACAGTTGCTTTTGTTAATAATTATACTCAACACCTTGAGCGTAGCAGCAGTTTAGCAAAACTCTCCATATTGAAAAGAATCACAGAAATTAAAGCGGAAACCAGACGGCAAATTTATACCCTCAGCAATAAAGTGTCATGAACCCTTCAATATCACATAAACAGCAATTGATATTTAATTTATCCGTTTTACAGGAGGGCAGGAGATTATTGATTGAGGACTTCCTGAGAGAAGAACCAGATATTTACACCCCTATGTTTCAATACGAACGGCGTGGACAGGAACAAGTACGAAAGTTAGCCATTCAGCGATATTTTACAAGCTGGATTAATAGACATTGGGAAATTATTGAAGATATTTTTACTCAGGAACATTTGGCTCCCGCTGATCAAGAACAGATACAAAAAAGTTTTGCTGATGTGTTTCGTCAGTTACTCCAGAAAATATGGGTTTCGCGTAACATGGTTCATAACATTGATTTTATGGCGGAACTTATAGCAGAAAAAATACGGGCTATGGACGAAATCCTGCTACTTGAGGGCAAGATGAATCGACAGTTAAATAAGCTAAAGCATGACTATGAAAAAGATAAAGCGATCTACGACCGCTTCATGAACAGATTAGGGGAAGGGAATCAATGAAGAATGTATTCAGTAAGTTTGATAAACTTGATGATATTATTTATGCACCAATCAAGTTAATGACTGATTGGGCAGGCGAACCGTTAAAAGCGTGGGAACACAAAAGGCAATTGGAATCGCTGGAAAAGGAGAAATTATTAGAACATGCAATCGAGACTGATAAAAACAGGGAAAAACTTGAGTTAGATATAAAACGGAAAACAGAAGTTGTCCGAATTATCGCAGAGATTGATGAGTGGAAAAAAGATCAGGATTTTGAGAGGATGAAAGCTGTTTCTGACGCTGTTATGAAATATCAGCAAGACCTGATGAAATTAAATACAGATGCCATTAGTGCTATTGGCAAGATGCATTTAGAGTTACGAGATCAGGCTCAATCAATTATATATGAAAAAACAGTTCAATATAAAGAGCTTCAGGATAGGGCTTTGAAAGAAGCAATGGAAAAATTTCAGGAGATCGAAGAAAAATTTGGAAATAATGAAACTATAAAGAATATTTTGATTAAAAGTGTTGACACCATGCTTGCCAATGTAATCAAAACGGCTGATAATTTTCTTTTAGGCTTAAATGAAGACATGAAGTCATTAAATTCCAGCATTGATATGTTGACCAGAAATGGGCAAACATTTATCCAAAACCATTTGGAACAATTTCATGTGGTGGGAATGTCTGATCAGACCCTCAAATTATTAAGAAATAATGATGAAAATAATCCGCATTAGATTGAATTTAGTTTCAGTTCACTTGAGGCAAATGATAAGGAATAATCACCTTTGAAAAAGAAAGAGATGTTTATAAATGAAAACCATAAAAACAAAAATAACTTCTGACAAGTCAATCTCAATACCCGGCTCAAAAAGTGTTTCCCACAGAATGCTTATATGTGCCTCTATGGCTGACGGCACTTCTATAGTTAGAAATGTTTTGAAAAGTGAAGATATTTCTCATACAACCTCTGCTCTTTCAAAAATGGGAGCTTTAATTGAGGAAGTGCAGGACAAATTAACAGGGGACTTTTTTTTAAGAGTTACGGGTTTTAACGGCAAGCCAAAACCATACGAAAATGATATATATCTTGGCAATTCAGGAACTTCTATGAGGCTTCTTGCTGGTACCGCGGCACTTGGGAACACTCCATATATTCTGACAGGTGATCATAGAATGCAAGAGCGTCCAATGGGCGATCTTCTTGAAGCTCTTAATATGGCTGGTGCAGAGGCTGCGTCAAAAAAAGGGGACGGCACGCCTCCTGTCATAATTAAAGGCATTGATAGAGAAAAATCTGCGTACGTATCTAAATACTTAGATGATATCAAAAAAGAAGATAACTGCAATATCAAGAAACAAGATAGTGGTAATATCAAGAAAATCCTGCTTGACTGCTCTCAAAGCAGCCAATATTTATCTTCAATGCTTATGATGGGTGCAGCATTGCCTTACGATCTTCTTATTAATCTTCCTGGTCCGACTGTTTCAGCACCTTACGTTGATCTGACAATTGATGTTATGAAAAAATTTGGTGTTAATGCTCAAAGGCTTGATGATAGAAATTATCTTGTTAAAGGAGATCAGACATATCGTTCTGGCAGCTTTGCAGTTGAGCCAGATATCTCAAATGCCAGCTATTTTTGGGCTGCTGGTGCAATTACAGGCAATCTAATTACAGTTACAGATATAAATCAGGACTCTTTACAGGGTGATAAACGGCTGCTTGATATTTTAAAACTTATGGGTTGTGAAATTGATTATAGCCATAATGGAATTGGTGTTAGTGGTAATTACAATCTCAAAAATTCAGATGAAAAAGGTTCAGTTATCCATTCAGGTAAAATAGCAAACTCAGAAAACTGTTTAAAAGCGGTTGATGTTGATATGTCAGATATTCCTGATGTTGTGCCTACTCTTGCTGTTGTGGCGGCGTTTGCAGAAGGCACAACAAAAATAGTTAATATTGAGCATCTTCGTGAAAAAGAGTGCGATAGAATTTCGGCTGTTGTCTCTCAATTAAGAAAAATAGGAGTTGAAGCATCAGAGGGAAAAAATTGGCTCTCTGTAACTGGAGTTGGCGAAAATAGAGATCAAATCAATAAAGTGCTGCACGGAGCTATAATAGAAACATTTAACGATCATAGAATTGCAATGGCATTTTCTATTGCTGGTTTGCTGGTTGATGGAATTGAGATAGAAAATGAGGGCTGTGTGGCAAAATCTTTTCCAAACTACTGGGAGAAATTCGAGTCATTGGGAGTTTGATTTTTTCTTTACTTTTAAATTTATAATTCAATGTGCTGTGATATAGAGATGAATTTAAACAAATTAGGCTTTGATAAATGGTTTTTAGATAACACGAATCCTTCAAAATCAGCCAATTATGAAATAGCCAGAGTTACTGCTGTAAATAAAGATAGTTTTGAGATAAAAAACAGAGAAAAAGATGTTTTTGCTGAAGTAACAGGAAAGTTGCTTTTTAGTGCTGATTCTCCAACAGATTTTCCAACAGTAGGAGATTGGGTATATGCACAATTTTATGATAATGACTCTTTTGCAGTCATTAATGAAATAATTCCGCGAAAATCTCTTTTAAAGAGAAAAACAGCAGGTAAAAAGACAGAATATCAATTGATCGCTGCAAATATTGATACTGCTTTCATTATTCAGTCATTTGGTGCAGATTATAATTTGAGACGATTAGAGAGGTATCTTGTTATGGTTAATGATAGTAATATTGAGCCTGTCGTGCTTCTTAGTAAAAGTGATCTTATAACTGAGCACGAAAGAGACAAAAAAATTGCTGATATTAAGGCATTAATGCCAGAGGTTCAAGCTGTTGAGTTCAGTAACTTAACTCATTATGGAATTAACAGAATCAAAGATATGCTTATTCCCGAAAAAACATTTTGTCTGCTCGGATCATCAGGAGCAGGGAAAACAACTTTGCTAAACAATCTCACTGATGATTATCTATTTGCAACAAATGAGATCAGAGAAAAAGATGGCAAAGGCAGACACACCACGACAAGGCGTCAATTAATCAGCTTGAAAAATGATGCAATGATAATTGACACTCCCGGTATGCGAGAACTTGGAAATATAGCAGTTTCAGCAGGTATTAATGAAACATTCAATGAAATAACTGATTTATCAGATCAATGTTTATATAAAGACTGTTCTCACACTAATGAAAATGGATGTGCGATACTACAGGCTTTAAAAGATGGGATAATTGCAGAAGAGCGTTATCAAAATTTTATCAGAATTAGCAAAGAGACAGCTTACAATGAACTGTCTTATTTTGAAAAAAGAAAAAAAGATAAAAATTTTGGAAAATTATGCAAATCAATAATGCAGCATAAAAAGAATAAAAAATAGTGCAACGCTCTAATTTGTTTGTACAAAATTAATTTTATTACCTTGTAGAGTATTTTAGAGTTTAAGGAGAATATAAATGTCTGGCAGCACTTTTGGAAAAGTATTTCAAGTAACAACTTGGGGAGAGTCTCATGGAAAAGCTCTTGGGGTTGTTGTTCAAGGGTGTCCCCCGGGCATTGAGCTTAATGAAGATGTCATTCAAAAAGCCTTAGATAAACGCAAACCTGGTCAAGGTTCTGCCAGCACAAAAAGAAAAGAGCCAGATACGCCGGAGATTCTTTCAGGTGTTTTTCAAGGAAAGACTACAGGAACTCCAATCAGCATTATGATACGCAATCAAGATGCAAAATCTCATGATTATTCAAATATTGCAGAAGTTTTCAGACCCGGGCATGGAGATATCACCTATCAGGCAAAATATGGCATTAGAGATTATCGCGGAGGCGGAAGAGCTTCTGCAAGAGAGACAGCAGCAAGGGTAGCGGCTGGAGCAGTTGCTGAGGCATTTTTAAAGCAATACGGCATTACTGTAAAAAGTTACACTCTTGAGATTGGCGGAATTAAAGCCGTTGATATTGATAAGCTGTTTTCTTCTACAAATTACCTTGAATTTCCTGATCCTAAGGCTTTTGAATTAATTGAGCAAAAGATTAATTCAACAAAAAAAGAGGGAGACTCTTTAGGCGGCGTAGTTGAAATCGTTGCCAAAAATGTTCCAGCAGGTCTTGGAGAGCCGGTATTTGATAAATTAGATGCTGACATTGCAAAAGCACTTATGAGCATTGGAGCAGTTAAAGCTGTAGAGATTGGTGCTGGCTGCAAAGCTGCTAAAATGACAGGTTTTGAAAATAATGATCAGATAATGCCGTCAGAATTGGCTAAACAAATAACCAAACCAAAATTTGAGACCAACAACAGCGGCGGAATTCTTGCAGGCATCTCAAACGGCGATGATATTGTTGTCCGTGTTCATGTCAAACCAATACCCTCTATTTTAAAAGAGCAGATGACCGTTGATCTGAATGGAAATCCCCGACCAATCATCACTCAAGGCAGACACGATATCTGTGCAATACCGCGAATCAACCCTGTTTGCAGAGCAATGGTATATTTGGTAATTGCAGATCATCTTCTCAGGCAAAGAACTATAAATAGAGAACTACAAATGAAGAACTATAAATATGGATTTTGTTTACCATGAGAGAAAAAGCTCAATTTAAGCCAAAACCCTTTATTTTCTATTATCTGCCAGTATTGCTATTAGCATTAGCAGGATTGGCAGATTCAATTTATCTTGTAATATCCCATTACAAAGTCCACACAGATATTTTATACAAAAGTTTTTGTGCAATATCTAAAGCCTTGAATTGTGATACTGTTTCTCAAAGCAGCTATGCAATTTTTATGGGCGTTCCAGTCTCTCTGCTCGGCGTGCTTGGTTATCTTCTATTTGTGGTTATAACTGCCTTTTTATACGATAAAGAGCCTGCTGTTGAAAAAAGAAGAGGCTGGCACACTCTTTTTATAATATCGGTAATATTCTCTGCTTATAGTATGGTATTGGCTTTAATATCAAATTATTATATCCATAGTTACTGCATCATGTGCATATTAAGCTATATTGTAAATTTTATGCTTCTTTTTTTAACATTGATGATAATCCAACGGTTTGCAAAAGCTCCTTTTTTAAAATCATTAAAAGATGATATTGTTTTTTTTATATCCCACAGATGGCTGCAAAAAATAATTCCTGCGTTTGCTGTTTTTACACTGTCTCTGTTTTTCTTTTTTCCTGACTACTGGACCAAAAATATCTCTGCATTAACAAAAGATGTTGCTTCTGGTCTTACAGAAGAAGGTCATCCTTGGATTGGTGCAGAAAACCCAGAACTAACTATTATAGAATATGCTGATTACCGCTGTTTTCAGTGTGGAAAAATGCACTACTATCTGAGGGAGTTAGTCGCATCTAATCCAGACAAATTAAGGCTTGTGCATAAACATTTTCCAATGGATCATGAGGTAAATCCTCTTGTTAAAGAGCCTTTTCATGTGGGAGCAGGAAAAATGGCTATGTTGGCAATTTATGCAGCTTCAAAAGATAAATTTTGGGAGATGAACGATATTTTATATGATATTAAAGAGGATTTTAATGTAAAGACAATTGCAAAAGAGACTGGAATTAATGCTGCTGAACTTGCATGGGCGATAAACAGTAAAGAGGTTAGAATGCTTTTAAATAGAGATATGTCAGATGGTTTCAAACTTGGGGTTACAGGTACACCATCTTTTGAAATTAATGGAGAGCTTTACTTTGGTGTTATTCCTCCTGAGATTTTAAACAGCTTTTTGAAATAAGTTGCAATCAAAAACATATAGGTTAGGCTGTTTTTAAAATATATATTAGTATCTAAATGGTATCTAAACATGAACATAGAAAAATTGTCTAACTGGATTTTAAAATCAGCTCTTACAGTTACTCTAATATTTACAACCATTCTTGCCTCTGTCCCGCCGATATGCAGAGATTCACTCACACACCATCTTTATGTTCCTAAGCTCTACATTAAAGCTGGTAGTATCTACGAAATAAAAGATATTCCATTTTCTTATTATCCTCAGCTTCTTGATCTGCTCTATATGATTCCTCTCTATTTTCATAATGATATTATCCCTAAATATATCCATTTTGCTTTTGCCGCTGCCACATCTTTTTTAATCTATTCTTATCTAAAAGAGAGATTTGAGAGACAGGCTGGTCTTGCTGGTGCTCTCTTTTTTCTTACAATTCCTGTTATTGTAAAGTTAAGCATAACTGTTTATGTTGATTTGGGGCTTATTTTCTTTACCTTTGCATCTATAATCTATCTGTTTAAATGGAAAAGTTCAGGATTAAAATGGAGATATCTGATTAATTCAGGAGTCTTTACAGGGCTTGCAATGGGAACAAAATATAATGGAATAGTTACTTTTATTCTGCTGACTCTGCTTTTACCGCTGCTGATTTCAAAAAATGATAGTATGGATAGTACGGATTACAAAGAGTCTGATGAAAAGATTAATAAAACAGCTCAATCAAAAGTGAAAATCCTTTTATATCCTGCTGTTTTTGCCATCACAGCCATTTTGATATTTTCGCCGTGGATGATAAAAAATTATGTATGGACAGGAGAACCATTATATCCTCTTTATAAGATGAATATTCACTCAAATAAACATATTCACTCAAATAAACATGTTGAGCTACCTGAACATGATATTGAAGAGAGCAGCAACATATTGGAAGGAGATAAAAATGTCATCATGAGCCATTTTCTTATAAGAAAGCATGTTTATCACGAAAAATGGTGGGAAACATTATCTATCCCTGTGCGTATATTTTTTCAAGGAGAAGATGATAACCCTGCACTCTTTGACGGAAGGCTTAACCCATTTTTATTTATAATTCCAACTTTTTTTATGTTTTGTTATATATTAGGTCAGATAGGCGAAAAAAGTCAGACAGGGCAAAACACTAATAAAAACACTACTATTGATAGCGAGAGCATCTTTCTAATTTTGTTCGCAACTGTATATCTATTGCTGGTATTTTTTAAGACAGATATGAGAATCAGATATATATCTCCAATAATTCCACCCCTTGTTATTGTTTATGTTGCTGGTTTGTATAAAATAAAAGAGTTTTTGCAACTAAAATTAGTTAGTTTAAAAAATAACACTGGTTCTAATCAAAGTTTTAACCAAATTACTTTTGATGAGCATAAAGATTCTCAGTGGAAAATTATTGCCATATCCTCTATTGTTCCTCTTATTTTTTGTATAACGATTTATTTCAATATCTCATATTACAAGGGACTTTTTTTGCACATTAACCCTGTAGATTATATATCTGGCAGGGTTTCAAAAAGCGATTATATAAGCAGATTCAGACCCGAATATGAACTTATTGAACATCTTAATAAAAATTCTCCTCAAGACTCAAAAGTATTAGCACTATTTCTTGGTGATAGAGGATATTACTTTGACAATCAAGTAATATTCGGCAGAGAGTTATTGTTTCATGCGGTGAAAACGGGTATTAACGAGAATGATATTGTTGCTGCTCTCAAAAAAAATGGATTTACCCACCTGATTATCGGTTTTGATCTTTTTAATAGATCGCTCCAAACTAATCTTACACCTGAAGAACAGATAAAAATAAAAAGTTTTTTTGAAAATCAGATATTGTTGATAAAACATAATAGTTTTTATGGTTTATATCTGCTTAGATAAGCATTTTTGCAGTTTTATATTAAGCAGTTGAATTAAAAAGAGGGAAGATATGACAAGAGTTATCACAGTAACAAGCGGCAAAGGCGGAGTTGGAAAAACAAATATCAGTGCCAATCTTGCCCTTCATTTAGCTGAACTTGGATACAGCACTTGTCTTTTTGACGCTGATCTTGGTCTTGCAAATATCAATATTCTCCTGAAAATTTATCCTGAATACAATCTTAAAGACGTTATCCTTAACCATAAAGATATCAGAGAAATTCTTATTGAGAATTACGAGGGAATTGATATCATTCCTGGAAGCTCTGGTGTTGAAGAGATGGCAAATTTAACACCAGAGCAGATTGTACATCTTATTGATCAATTCTCAAAACTTGATCATTACGACTACTTTATCATTGATACTGCTGCTGGTATCTCAAAAGATGTGATCTCATTCTGTCTTGCTTCATCAGAACTTATGGTTATTATCACACCTGATCCGACATCACTAACAGATGCTTACTCTCTTCTAAAAATCCTTACCCTGAACGGGTTCAAAAACTCGGTTATGGTGGTTATTAACCAATCACCCGGACTTCAAAGTGCTAAAAACGCTCTGGGCAAATTTGTAGCAACTACAACAAAATATTTAGGATTAAAACTGATACCAATTGGGGTTTTAGGTAGGGATCAAAATGTAGTATCTGCTGTTTCAAAGCAGAAACCATTTATAATGCTCTATCCAAACACATCAGCATCCAAAAGCATCAAAAATATAGCCCAAAATCTTATCAGAAAAGAGCAGGACGGAGCCGTAACTTTCACTATGGAGACATTCTGGGAAAAATGCCTAAGTTTTTTTACAAGAACACTTAGAACTGGAATGAAAAAAAATACATCCTCTCAGCAAATTCCCTCTGAATATCAAATAAAACCAGATCCCCTGATGGCAAAACCATCTGAATCAGCTGTTCAAGGCAGCCTCATTTCCATGTTACCCGACATCAATAATCTTCCTGAGCTACCTGACATTCCTCTACCTGAACCTCTGAATAAGAATATTTCTCTTCAAGACCAGCAGACTAAAGATCAATCAGCAATTCCTGATACTACACAGATTATATTGCAGACAAATCAACTTCTGACACAGGTTGCAGAAAGTATTGCATCTGTGGCAAATGAGCTTAAAGAGATAAGAGAGCTATTTGCAAAGAGTCAATCTCGTAAAGACGATTGGGAAGAGTACTTACCCACAGAAAAGGAATCTAACACAGCACCCTCTGAAAAAGATACGAATCAGTTGACATCACTGCTCTCGGGCTACTCTATGTTTCAGTCTTTAGATGACAATGAGATCAAAAACATTGTTGAGAGACTTAAACTTAAGGAGTATAACCCTGGCGAGGTAGTTATCCAAAAGGGAGAGCATGGGAAAAATCTCTTTATCATTGTTTCGGGTAAAGTTGAGGTTATTGATGATCAGGGGGTAGTGTTAGATACTATGGGAAGCGAGGATGTTTTCGGAGAGATGAGTCTGATAAGCGGGGATACTGTAAATGCCACAATAAAAGTAGTGGAAACCGCAAAGCTGCTCTATCTTAACGGCAAAGAATTTATATCTATGCTTCGTATGTATCCTGCACTTCAGATGTATTTTGCAAGGCTTTTGAGTAAAAGGCTTTCCAACCGGCTTAAAAAAGCAGATATAGAAAAGACTGAGTATCTGCAATCAGGTCTTACGGGCTCCATTGCCGATACTAACATCCCAGAATTATTGCAAATGCTCAATATGGGACAAAAAACAGGCATGATCGCTTTTAGATTTTCAGATACTAATGCAACAATATCGTTTCACAACGGCGAGATAGTCAGTGCTCAGTATAAACAGGATGTTGATAAAGAGGCATTTTATAGAATCCTTATGGAAACTGAGGGAAGATTCACATACACATCAGCTCTTCCCCCAAGAGATCGGCACAAACCGGCTATCGGTCATTTTATGAAATTGCTGATGGAAGGTATAAGTATGATAGATGAGATTACTCCTTGAGTTTACAAGGTAGAAACTGAATTTTTTAGAAAATCTATTAAGATACAATAAAAGTCGTTTATTCTAATAACTTTTAGTTGTTTTCTTGAGAAGAATGAACATACCCTACTAAAGGTATTAGAAATAATGTCAATTATTAAGCAAATGAAAATATATGGATGGTTTTAATAATGGAACATAGTATTAAAAAAACAGATAGACAGAAAATTGGTGTTGTAGGAGCTGGAAGCTGGGGGACTGCTCTTGCCAATCTGCTGGCTGACAAAGGCTATGGAGTTGAGCTTTGGGCTTATGAACCCGAGGTAAAGCAGGATATCCTTGAATATGGTGAAAACAGGCTCTTTTTGCCAGGCATAAAACTTTCTGACAACATCAGCCCTACAAATGATCTTAAAAGTGTAATCAGTTCCAACTCTATTATACTGATTGCAGTTCCATCTCATACTATGCGTCAGATTGCAACCAGTATAAGCAAATTCATTTCACCCAATACTATTATAATAACAGCATCAAAAGGGATTGAAGACGGAACATATCTGACCATGACAGGGGTTATTCAAGAATCAATTCCATTCTTGAATGGGGAACGGATAGTGGTGCTGTCTGGACCAAGTTTTGCTAAAGAGGTTGGCCAAAAGGTTCCAACAGCTATAAGTGTAGCTTCAAAAGATATTGATATTGCAACACGTATTCAACACATTTTTGCTACAGATTATTTCAGAATTTATGTAAATGATGATCCAATTGGACTTGAGATTGGAGGGGCTGTAAAAAACGTCATTGCGATTGCAGCAGGGTTTGTGGACGGTATGAATTTAGGATTAAATACAAGAGCCGCTCTTATTGCCCGAGGACTTGTCGAAATCCGAAGGCTTGGCATGAAGATGGGTGCCAATCCTCATACATTTTCAGGACTTTCAGGTGTGGGAGACCTCATTTTAACCTGTACAGGAGATTTAAGCCGTAACTATACTGTTGGCAAGCAGTTAGGTCAGGGGATGACAATAGAAGAGGTACAAGATAAACGACTCACTGTTGCAGAAGGGGTAAGAAATACAAAATCTGTCTATAATCTTGCCAAAAAACTTAGGATTGAACTGCCAATCATCAATGAAGTTTACAAGGCTTTGTATGAGAACAGCACTCCTGCCCATGCCATTGAACGGCTTATGACAAGAAAACTTGGGCATGAAACGAGTGAACTTGGGTAATAATACAGAACCAATAGAGTAGCAACCTTGATCAAAAATTTTAATCTAATAGCCAATGAAAATAATCTTAACTTCAACCAAGAATTTGATTTTTTTGATGCCCACTGTCACCTTCAAGAACCTGAAATATCATGGGATATTAAAGCAATTATGGAGAGATGGAGACAAAACAGGGGCAAAACTATTGTCTGCTGTGGCACAAAAGAGTCAGACTGGGGTACGGTTGGCAATATTGCATCTCAATATTCAAACGTATTGCCCTGTTTTGGTATTCACCCATGGTTTGTGGAAAATGTTTCAGAAAAATGGTTTTATGAGCTGGACAGATATCTTGATATGAGATTCAACTGCACAAAAAACTATTATGATAACGACCATGCAATTAATTACACAATGAGAAATGAAAGTCAGTTAAAAGGCTTCGATATAAAGACCATAAAACCATTTATTGGCGAGATTGGACTTGATAATGTTATTAAGAATATTGATCCAGTAAAACAAGAGTTGATTTTTAAAACCCAGATGGGCATGGCAAGAGAACGTAAAATTCCGGTTTCAATCCATATTCGTAAAGGGTGGGATATCTTAATTAAAATCCTGAAAAAGATGGGGATACTTGAAGAAGGCGGGTTGATTCACTCATATTCTGGACCTGCTGACCTTATTCCAATACTTGAAAAATATGGACTCTACATATCTTTTTCAGGTTCAGTTACCAATTCTCTTAATAAAAAAGTACAAAAATCATTAAAAGCCGTTTCTCCTCAAAGATTACTTATTGAGACAGACAGCCCGGCGATTCTGCCCAAATATTATATTTCGTCTCTGCTGTCTGAACATCCTGAAACAATATCAAATATCAAAAATTTCATATTTTCAACAAAACTCTTTGAAATGGGCTGGAATGAACCCTGCAATATCTTTCTGGTTGCAATTGCCGTATCAGAGATTCTTGGAATTACTCTATATGAAGTGGCTCACAGGACATCCATGAATGGAAAGGAGTTATTTTTACAATAGTTGACATTTGCCCATAATCTCCATTATTTGGATTATGATCTCACCTGTTTTAATGCATCTGAAAGTCTGCTTAACTCCTTTTTTAAAAAATCAACTTTTTCTGGCATCTGGCTTTGATCACTACTCTTTGCTGCTTTCTCAAGTTCTGCCGCAGTTGTAGAGATATCTGTCATTCCAAGATTGCCAGCAGCCCCTTTGATAGAGTGGGCAGACATGGCTGCATCAATGTAATTTCCAGTATTTACACCTGCTTCAAAATTCTTAATATCTGTCAATGAAACATCTACCAGCATCTCTAAAAGCTCTATAAAATCTCCCTCGTCAACCCCGATATTTGATGCCATCTCTTTTAAATTCATCTTTATTAATCCTTCTTTATCCTCTTTAAATCGTTCTTAAATTACTCTGTTACTTTGCGGACAAAAATTTACTCTATTTCACTATTTGTTGAAAATTCTTAACATAATAAAATATGAAAACAACAGATAACCTATAAACAGATATTATAAAAAAATATATATTGCAATTGTTATTGAGAAATATGTATATGGAGTATAGGGTTTATATTTAAAAAACAGAATATTTTTGTAAAAACAATGATCGCTCGTGATGGTTGTTTTTATCATCTGTCGATTGATAACATGTAATGATTTTTAAGAGAGGCGTGTAATGGTTGATAAAAGAATACTTGTAGTTGATGATGAAGAGTCAATATGTTTACTATTAAAATCGGCACTTATTACTAAAGGATACGAAGTCTTTACCGCAGGGAATCCTTCTGATGCACTTGAAGTTCTTGATAAGAATACGATTCTTGTCATGTTCATAGATTTGAATCTTCCAGAGATGACAGGAGTTGAGCTGTGCAAGGAGATTATAAAACGTAATCCGCTCACCATTGCCTATGCAATTACAGGATATGCCTCACATTTTGAGCTGGCTGAATGTAAAAGTGCTGGTTTTGAAGACTATTTCAAAAAACCAGTTCGCCTTATGGATATATTTAATGCGGCTGCAAGTGCGTTTGAAAAACTTGAGCGTTGGAAGAAAGGCTGATAACTATCTTGTCATTAGAGCCTTAATATTTAAAAAGGCTCTCAGGGAATTTCAATCCAACAATAATTGCAGCGAAGCTGCTTATGTTCTTACATATCGTAAATATTATTACTTAATATGAAAAAAGTAATTTGAAATAGTATAAGGAGGATTTTATATGGCAGATGTTTATAAAAAAACAGCGGTTGATAAAAAAAGAACTTACGGTATAGCTTTGAAAACTTCCATCCCATGCAGTATTATTGTATTAGTTCTTTTAACTGTGAGCAGTCTTGTCTCCATTAATCTCCAGCTTTCAATGTCCAAACTTATTATCTCTGATTTTGAAACTTCTCAGAAAAAATCTCTTGAAGCAGATTCCATAAAATTAGATGAATCTTTGCACAAAAGTGTGCGGGCAAACATGGAAATATGCAAGAGCATAACCCAGAATTTTATCTATAATTTTGATCAGAGCGGACTTGCCAATCTTCTTGCAAATTATCTTAAAATAGATGGTATTAACGCAATAAGAGTCCTTGATGTAGATGGTGGAGCATTTGCAGCAGCATGGAAAAATCCAGAGATTATTACTGGAAAAATAATACCCGACGAAATTCAGTTGGACGAAGCACTCTCTATTGTTGAAGATGCCATTCACGAAAACGAAAAGGTTGGAAGTGTAAGAATCTATTTTACCAGAGAGCTTATAATAAAAGCTATTGAAAAAAGACAGAAGGAGACAGAGATCTCCATTGCTCAGTTTAATCAGCTTTTTAAGCAAAACATAAAAAAGGCGATAACCTCACAAATTACAACTTCAGGATTTATTGTAGTTGCTCTGATTTTAACCATTCTTTTCTGCCTCCATTTCATTGTAACAAAGCCTATTAACAAAACGGTCGTAATGGTAAAAGACATTGCAGAGGGTGAAGGAGACTTGACCAAGCGTCTGACGGTTAAAAACAGATACAATGATGAAATTGATGAGCTTTCAATATGGTTTAATATCTTTGTGGAAAAGCTCCAGTATCTTATTGGTGATATTGCACAAAATACAGAAGTAGTGGATACATCGGCATGTGACTTATCAAATATTTCATCCGTCGTGTCCAATGGCGTTGTAGTGCTTTCTGAGAGAGCACAAGCTGTTGGAGCAGCCACAGAGGAGATGAGTGCCAATATGAATTCTGTTGCCGCTGCATGTGAGCAGGCATCAGCAAATATCAATGTTGTGGCTGCCGCGGCCGAGCAGATGACAAACACCATAAATGAGATTGCAAGCAGCTCTGAACAGGCTCGAAAGATAACGGCTGATGCAGTAAAAAAATCTGCTCATGCTGTTGAGCGTATAAATACCCTTGGTCGTGCTGCAAATGATATCACACGGGTGACTGAAGTAATTACAGAGATATCTGGACAGACAAATCTTCTTGCCCTGAATGCAACCATAGAGGCAGCAAGAGCTGGAGAGGCTGGAAAAGGTTTTGCAGTTGTAGCCAATGAGATTAAGGAACTTGCTAAACAGACAGCCAATGCAACTCTTGAAATCAAGGATAAAATAAATAATATCCAGACTTCTACACAAGGAAGCGTTACTGAAATTGATGAAATTTCTGAAGTTATTGGAAAGGTGAATGATATTGTCAAAAATATCGCCACTGCTATGGATGAACAGTCATCTGCAACAGGAGAGATTGCAGAAAATATTTCTCAGGCATCGACAGGTATTCAGGAGGTAAATGAGAATGTGGCACAAAGCTCTTCTGTTTCTGGAGCTATTGCAAGGGATATTGAAGAGGTTAATAGGTATACTTTAACCATATCAGGTTCAAGCACTAAACTTGATGCAAGCTCGCACAGCCTTTCACAGCTTTCATCAAAACTCAAATCAATGGTAGGAAAGTTCAAAACAGGAGTCAAACATCCTGATTCTTTTGTATGTAAATAATTTATATGTGATATTATTATTTATTAAATTTTGTATATACATAATATTATATGTAATATTGTTCTTTATTAGACAGAGATGAATAATCTCCCTTACATTATGGAAATTTGACTGTGTCTGAAGCAGTCAGTTATATGATCATTAACCATACCGACTGCCTGCATAAACGAATAGCAGATGACAGGTCCTACAAATTTAAAACCCTGTTTTTTAAATTCTCTGCTCATTTTGCTGGATTCTGGAGTGTGCGGAGGAATTTCAAGGTGTGATTCCCGATGGTTATCTATTCGCTTTCCATCTGTAAATGACCAAATATAGTTAGCAAAGCTGCTGTATTTATTCTTTATTGTAAGAAAAACCTGTGCATTGGTAACCACGCTTTCAATTTTAAGCCTGTTTCTTATGATGCCAATGTTATTCAATAAATTGTCAATTTCATTAGATGAGTATAACGCAATTTTCTCAGGGTTAAAATTATCAAATGCAGCTCTATAATTCTCCCTCTTTTTTAAAATGGTGCTCCAGCTTAAACCAGCTTGAGCACCTTCAAGAGTTAAAAATTCAAATAAAAGTCTGTCATCATAAACTGGCACTCCCCACTCATGGTCATGGTAATCTATCATCATTTGATCATCTCCTGCCCATTTGCATCTTTCAATATGCTCGCTAAACTGGTAATATTCCATTGTTATTTTTTCCTTTATAGATAAGAACCATGTTACGCACAGCCCCTTCCCATAAGGAGAGCAAGGCTGTGCGTAACATCTAAAAACCGACTAAATAGTCAAAATTAGTTATTTGGATCAATCTCTAATGAATAATAGACCTAAACAGTTAAAATTGGTTGCAGACTGGGAACGCCTTCAGAGGATATTTATAAGACCTGAAGACGATGATTGCAAAGAGATTCTTGTAAAGTACATGGAGCAGATTCTCTTTGGTCTGCATGACTTTATAAATAAAAATGTTGGCGTTACTGAAGAGATAAGCCTCAAGGATTTGACAGCAAACTTTAGAGATACTCTTATCAGCCCTGAACCTGAAAAAAAACTTGCAGATGTGATTTCAGATATCATATCACAGATTGCCCCAAAAGCCGTGAATGTGGCGTCTCCCTATTTTGTGGGACACATGACCGCTGCTATCCCTTTTTTTATGGTACACCTAAAAGCCATTGTTGCAGCACTTAATCAAAATGTGATTAAACTTGAAACTTCCAAAGTGCTCTCTGTGCTGGAAAAGCAAGTGCTTGCAAAAATTCATCGGCTTATCTATGGGCTTAATGAAAGTTCAATGACAAATTTAACTTTATTAAGCAGCATTTCAGAGTCAAGCAAAACTTCAAGGTTAAATAGAACCTCAAGATTAAGTGAAGATTTTTACAATACGCATGTCCAAAATGCAGATACCTCACTTGGTTCTTTTACAACAGGCGGCACAACTGCAAATTTGACAGCACTGTGGGTCGCAAGAAACCTTTTTTTCAAACCATTTAAAGGCTTTGAAGGCATTGAGGTAGAAGGTATTGCACAGGCATTGAGAGCCTACTCTTTAGATAATGCTGTGCTGCTGGTGTCCAAAAGAGGACATTTTTCACTTAAAAAATCAGGCGGAGTTCTGGGTATTGGCAATAAAAATGTTATACCGATTGATGTTAATGCTGAGTGTCGTTTAGATGCAAGAAAGCTCTCAGAGACAATAAAATGTATAAAAAAAGAGGGGAGAACTGGAATAATCTCTGTTGTAGGTGTAGCAGGTGCAACTGAAACGGGTATTATCGATCCTCTTGAGGATATCGCAGATATATGTCAGGAACACAAAATAAATTTTCATGTTGATGCTGCATGGGGAGGACCTGTGATGCTCTCTGAAAAGTATGCCCATAAACTCAAAGGTATTGAACGGGCTGATTCTGTAACCATTGACGGACACAAGCAGTTTTTCATGCCAATGACCTGCGGGATGGTATTTTTTCGTGACCCTCTTGCTATGAACCATATTGCATATCACTCCAACTATGTAAATCGTCAGGGCAGTGTTGATCTTGGTATTAAAACTCTTGAGGGTTCAAGAGAGGCAAACTCTCTGATTCTTGACAGTGCCCTTAAAATCATGGGAACAAAGGGTTATGCCTTGATGATTGATCATGGTATAGAGACTGCAAGGAAATTCGCCGATGAGATAAAAAAGAGGGAGCTGTTTGAACTCATCACAGAACCTGAGCTTAATATTCTTACATACAGAATGGTGCCAAGTCAGATAAGAAAACGTCTTGAAACGGTAGATAAGGATGAAAAACGAGAGCTTAACGAAAAGATTGATCAAATTAATATTACATTACAGAGAAAACAGCGTGAAGCTGGCAGAAGTTTTGTATCAAGAACCAGAATGAGCTATAAAACAGGGTTAAACGGTTCAGAACAAGATGATGAGGTGGTTGTATTAAGAAGCGTTATTATGAACCCTATGACAAACATAGCTGTATTAAATGAGGTTTTAGATGAGCAAGAAAAAATATTAAAATCAATTGACTGGATAAACTATTAGAGAAATTAAATATAAATAGCATCATTAAAAATGAACTCAGACGTAGGAGAAACAACATAATGAATATTTTAGTAGTAGGAAGCGGTGGCAGAGAACATGCACTTGTCTGGAAAATTTCAAAAAGTGAACTCGTAAAAAAGATTTACTGTGCACCGGGTAATGCAGGAACAGCAAACCTTGCTGAAAATATTGCTATAGAATCAGATGACATTGAAGCTTTAGCTGCCTTTGCAATTGAAAAACGTATTGATCTTACTGTTGTTGGACCAGAAGCACCTTTAGCCGTTGGTATTGTCGATCTTTTTGAATCAAAGGGTTTGAAAGCATTTGGTCCATCAAAAAAAACAGCACAGCTTGAGGCAAGTAAAACCTTTGCAAAAAATATCATGGAAAAATACAACATTCCAACTGCTGAAGGCAAATCCTTTACAGACATTGAAAGAGCAAAAACTTATATAAAGCAGATTGGTGCACCTTTGGTTGTCAAGGCTGATGGACTTGCTGCTGGAAAAGGGGTCTTTGTATGCACAACAGAAGATGAGGCAGTTAAAGCATTAGATGATATTATGAATGGCGGAATTTTCGGAGATGCAGGGTCTCTTGTTGTAATTGAGGAGTGTCTTGTTGGTGAGGAGGCTTCATTCATTGCCCTGACTGATGGAAAGACTGTTCTGCCGCTTCCCACATCTCAAGATCACAAACGGGTCTTTGATAATGATCAAGGTCCAAACACTGGAGGAATGGGAGCCTATTCACCAGCTCCTGTTCTTGATTTCATGCTCAGACGCAAAGCAATGAATGAGGTTATGATTCCGGCAGTTAGAGCAATGGAATCAGAAGGTGTTCCATTCAAGGGCGTGCTTTATGCAGGGCTTATGATTCATAAAGAGCATATAAAGGTGCTTGAGTTTAACGTAAGACTTGGAGACCCTGAAACTCAGCCCATTATGATGAGACTAAAAAGCGATCTTGTTCCACTAATGGAGGCTTGTGTTGACGGCACTCTTCACCGATTCAGCACAGAGATTGACCCAAGAAGCTCTATGTGCGTAGTGATGGCTGCTGGAGGTTATCCATGTTCATACAAAAAAGGGGCAATAATTAAAGGGCTTGATAAAGCAGCAGCCCTTTCAGATACTATTGTGTTTCATGCTGGAACGATATTTAAAAATGGGGACAAGGCTAAAAAAACAGGGGATTCTCTTGAAAACGACATTATAGAAAGAGAGGTAATAACCAATGGAGGCAGGGTTCTTGGAGTTACTGCCCTTGGTGACGATATTAAAGATGCTATGGATAAAGCTTATGATGCGTGTGAAAAAATCTCATGGGACGGAAGTTTTTACCGTAAAGATA
Source organism: Desulfamplus sp. (assembly GCA_015232555.1). Taxonomy (GTDB): domain Bacteria; phylum Desulfobacterota; class Desulfobacteria; order Desulfobacterales; family Desulfobacteraceae; genus Desulfamplus. The sequence continues at coordinate 25,998 of JADFZJ010000051.1, forward strand.
TTGGAGCAAGAGCGATCGCAAGATTGTCTGTTCCTCCCAGAGTCGGAGTAATTATGGGGAGCGATTCAGATTTACCGGTAATGGAAGAGACATTGAAAATATTGAAAAAATTTGATATCCCCTACGAAGTTACTGTTGCATCTGCTCACCGAACACCTGCAAGAGCTGAAAGTTTTGCAAAAAATGCCCGTAAAAAAGGTATGGGAGTTATTATTGCGGGAGCTGGACACGCAGCCCATCTTGCAGGAGTTCTTGCCGCTCACACAACCCTTCCAATTCTTGGGGTTCCTATCGACTCTTCTGCTCTTCAAGGTTTGGACTCTCTGCTATCAACTGTTCAGATGCCTCCCGGAGTGCCTGTAGCGACTCTTGCTATAGGAAAGCCAGGAGCTGTTAATGCTGGAGTTCTTGCAGCTCAAATACTTGCAATCTCTGATTGTGAACTTGCTGCTAAACTTGATAAATACAAAAAAAATATGGCTGATAAGGTCAATAAAAAGGCTGAATCTCTTGGATGGTAGCATTGGATTATAATAACAATCCTGAAATAGTAAAAGCTGGCAAAATCATACAAAATGGCGGAGTAGTTATATTTCCTGCTAAATGCCTTTACGGTATTGCTGCTGACGCCCTGAATCCTAAAGCTGTGGAACGGGTATTTAATATTAAACAGAGACCTTTGACAAATCCGATTCTTGTGTTGATTGATGATATCAATCAACTCAGTTCGCTTGTTAAACCTCTATCTGAACAGGAATTTCTGCCCCAATCTGCCATTGCTCTAATTAAAAAATTTTGGCCCGGAAATATAACTCTTGTTTTTGATGCAATGTCCAATGTTCCAGTAGAATTGACAGCAGGCACTGGTAAAATTGGTGTAAGAATACCAGGACACTCTCTTGCAAGGGAATTGGTCAAACAGGTAGGCAGACCGATAACGGGTACAAGTGCAAATATATCAGGACGAGCAGGATGCAGAAATATAGCAGATATTGACCCTGAGATATTAAACAGTGTTGATATGATTCTTAATGCAGGAGCATTAAAAGGGGGAATTGGCTCAACAGTTGTTGATATTACCTATAATCAGATCAGAATTATAAGGGAGGGAGTGATAGCATCTGATGAAATTTTCAGAGCAGTCTCAGGATTTTATTGACAATACGATCTGTTTATCTTAAAAAGCACATATCAATCAAGCCGGAGTGGTGGAACTGGTAGACGCAGAGGACTCAAAATCCTCCGCCCGCAAGGGTGTGCGAGTTCAAGTCTCGCCTCCGGCACCAAGTTAATTAATTCTACTATGAAATCCATAAGAAAACCTCCAAAACCTTCTTTAAAAACTCTACTAATCCTTCTCTTCTACAATATTCATTTTTATTAAACCCATACCAATAATCATTACTTCATATATCTGTTTTTTTGATATTCAAAAGAACAGGTTTTTAATAATAAGTGAGAATGGTCAATC
>JADFZJ010000052.1 GCA_015232555.1 Desulfamplus sp.
AAGAGTTAGAAATCTCAGAACAACCATTCTCAACGAATTGTATGGAGACCATCATACAACACCTGATGAAAAAAATTTCAAAGAGCATTAAAAAATCATATGCAAGAACCTAACCGGACATCACTGAAAAAAAGTAGGGTCAGATGGATAGTAACTTGAAGAAAAAATTTAAGATGATAATTGCAGGTGGCAAAACAGGTGGGCATCTTTTTCCGGGAATTTCTATTGCTCAGGCTATTTTACGGACAAATCCAGATGCTGAGATTCTATTTGTCGGCATTGGAGAACCTTTTGAAATCAGAACATTGGCAAGATATGGTTTTGCCCATCAACGTATATCCTCTACTGGTATTAAGGGTAAAGGGATTTTAGAAAAACTAAAGGCGATTATCCAAGTTCCAATATCTATAATGCAGGCTGTCAATATTATCAGATGTTTTAAGCCCGATATAGTTTTAGGTGTAGGAGGGTTTTCTTCTGGGGCTGTTGTAGTTGGTGCAAGGCTTTGCAGAGTTAAAACTGCTATACATGAGCAAAATAGCATAGCTGGGATTACCAATAGAATACTTCAACATTTTGCCAATTTTATCTTTACCTCGTTCAAAGATACAAAAGGTTTAAATAAGAGTAGTAAATTACTTTATACTGGCAACCCTATTAGAAAAAATGAAATGGATAGAACCTCAAATATTAGCTCTTATTCTGTGATATCTAATTTAAAAAAGCAGTTCACCATTCTTGTAACTGGTGGAAGTCAAGGTTCAAGGAGTATAAATACTGCCTTTATTGAGGCTCTTAAACTGATGAAATATCGTGATAAATACAGGATAATTCACCAAACTGGTGCGTCAGACGAAGAGAGGGTTTTATTAGAATACAAAAAATTGTCAGAAGAGGGCATTAAAAAATTAAAAAGTGATGATATTTTGAGTGATAATATGTTGGACAAAGCTCATAACTTTGACAACATATCTGTAGCTGCTTTTTTTAATGAGCTGCCAGAGATTCAGGCATCTGCGGATCTGATTATTTGCCGTGCAGGTGCGGGCACAATCTCCGAAATCACAGCTCTTGGCAAAGTTGCTATTCTTGTGCCCTATCCTTATGCAGCAGATGATCATCAGACCTTTAATGCTAAAATCTTGTCAGATAAAGGGGCTGCATGGCTGATTCCCGATAGTCACTTGTCAGGGGAAATTTTAAAGGAAAAGATTGAATTTGCAAGTTCTCACCCTGATGAACTTGCACAGATGGCACAGAGAACAAAAGAGCTTGGTAACCCTTTTGCAGATGAGATGATCGCCTCAATCTGTATTAAAATGGCAGATATTAACACGCGGGCTGAAATGTAAGCAATAAAACGGTAGAAGTTTATATTAAAAGAGTAAAGGATAAAAAGACATATATGTATCAAAAAGATTATCACATTCACTTTATTGGTATTGGCGGAATTGGCATGAGCGGAATTGCCGAAATTCTAATCAGCCTTGGATATACGGTTTCAGGCTCTGATCTCAACTCATCTTCTATCACTGAACGGCTAAAGTCTCTTGGTGCCGTTATTTATCAAGGTCATCAGAAAGAGAACATTTACAGAAGATTAACTAAAGATAGTATTTGTGATGAAAGTGTCAGTAAAGATAGTTTTAAAGAGAATTGTAAGATTCCAAATGTAATAGTAACATCTTCGGCTATTTCAAAAGATAACCCCGAAGTTCTTGAAGCTAAATCTAAAGCCATTCCAATTATTCCAAGGGCAGAGATGCTTGCAGAACTTATGCGGATTAAATACTCAATTGCTGTCTCAGGAGCACACGGCAAAACATCAACCACATCAATGATTGCCCAGATACTCAATGTTGCCAAGTTTGACCCTACAGTTATAATAGGCGGACTGCTCAGTACGATTGGCTCCAATGCTTTTCACGGCAAAGGTGAATATATTGTTGCTGAAGCAGACGAGAGTGATGGCTCGTTTCTTAAATATGCCCCAGCCATTGCAGTTGTAACCAATATTGACCTTGAACATCTTGATTTTTATAAAGATATTGAAGATATCAAGGCAAAATTTATTCAATTTATAAATTCTGTTCCATTTTATGGACTTGCTGTTCTCTGTCTTGACAACGAACATATACAGAATCTTATCCCAAAAATTCAGGTTCGATACACCACTTTTGGATATAGTGCTCAGGCAGATATTCAGGCAAGAGACATCTCATTTGCAAATAGCAAGTCTGTTTTTCAGGTTGTCAGACATGGAGAACCGCTTGGATATGTAAAATTAAACCTCTCTGGTCGTCACAATATTTCAAATGCCCTTGCTGCAATTGCTGTTGCACTTGAATTAAAAATATCTTTTGATACGATAAAGTGTGCTTTGGAAAAAATTGAAGGGGTAAAACGGCGGATGGATAAGAAGGGGGTAAAAAACGGCATTCTTGTGATGGATGACTACGGACACCACCCTACTGAAATCAGAACCACACTTATGGCAATAAAAGAGAACTGGCCTGACAAGAGAGTTGTAGTAATTTTTCAACCTCACCGCTATTCAAGAACCAAGGCTCTGTTTGACGAATTTACACGTGCATTTTATCAGTCCGATCTGCTGATTCTCCTGCCTATATATGCAGCAAGCGAAGCAAAAATTGAGGGAGTTGACTCTGAGACACTTGCTGTGGGAATCCGTAGTCATGGTCATAAAGATGTATCGTTCGCCCCTGATACTGACACCTGCCTGAAAATGGTAATGGAGAGAGTCAGACCAGGGGATCTGGTATTAACCCTTGGTGCAGGTAATGTCTACACCCTTGGAGATAAACTCCTTAATATAATAAAGGATTAAATATTATGTCTTCATCTTCATATTACCATAATATACCTTCTCAAGAGATGGATATAAATATCAGGAACAATGTCCCGTTTTTTACCAAAAATATCAGGATTGATAAGACTCTCTCAATTTTGCCTTCTGGTATTAAAATTGAAAAAAATGTTCCCATGAAAAATCACACATCCTTTAGAGTTGGAGGTCCTGCCGATTATTTTGTAAGACCTGCTTCTGTAACTGAATTTATGCAGATTATAAAATCAATTGAGATTATAAGAGCAAAAAATCTTAGCAATATATATGGATTTCCCTGTACTATAATGGGAGGGGGCACAAATATTCTTGTAAAAGATCAAGGTATAAGAGGACTTGTTATCTCTCTAACCCGCATGAAGGAAGATGTTAAAATAACAAATCTTAACCATGAGCATACTGGAATTGCGGAGCATTTCCTCTATTCTCAGCAGGGATTTTCCTCTAAACAGTTTATACTCTCAGAACATGCAATAGTCTCTGTATCTGCAGGAACTTCTCTTACCGCACTTTGCCTTAAAACTATCAAATTGGGACTTGAAGATTTAAGTTTTGCAGCGGGAATTCCAGGAACTGTCGGCGGAGCTGTTATGATGAATGCAGGCACAGGACTTGGGACTATCTCTGACCGTCTTATATCAATTGATATACTTGATCAGGATAATAATATCAGCACGCTTGACAGGTCTCAACTTCTATTCTCCCACCGAAAACTTGAGTTTGTTCCTCCATTTACCCCGTTGTTTAGACCAATTATTTTAAGGGCATCTTTTCTGCTCACAAAGGGAAGCAGAGAAAAAGTTGAGCGTTCGTGGAAAAATTTGATTCAAAAGAGGAGAGCATCCCAGCCTCATGGATTTCCCTCTGCTGGCTGTTTTTTCAAAAATCCTGATATTGTTAATTCAACAGAAAATTTGATAAATCAACCTATAATACCTGCTGGTAAACTTATTGATATGGCAGGTCTTAAAAGAAAGAGAGTTGGTGATGCTATGGTGTCAGATAGACATGCAAATTTTATTCTGAACCTTGGAAATGCAACCGCAAGTGAGATACTTACACTTAGAAATATTGTAAAAGAGACTGTATTCAAAAAATTTGGAGTGCACCTTTCAGAAGAGGTGATTATACAGGGTGAATAAATACGAGGCAGCAGATAAGCAAAGAGTCCATTTAAATCTCGAATGTTTAAAGCACACTACTCTATAAAATGAATAAAAATTCTACCAGACATACCAAGTTGAGGCAGCAGGTAAGCAAAGAGGCTATTTTACCCCTGTTTGATATTAGGCATATTATTGCAGGCTTTCTTAAAACTATAATGGTTGCTATATTTGTCAGTCTGACCACTATTTTGTTCATTTTTATTCAAAATACAGTTATTCAGTCAAATATGCTTGCAATTAAGGAGATATCAGTTACAGGTACACATATACTATCCAAAGAAGAGGTGATCGAGCAGGCTGAAATATATCCTGAAGACAACATTTTTGCCGTTAATCTTCGTCATACGAGACTCAAAATGCTCTCGCATCCATGGATAGAGGATGCTTCTATAAAACGATCTTTTCCATCCAAAATAGTTATTACTATCAAGGAAGAGGTTCCACTTGCTGTAGTTCATATTCCTGACAGAGCAGATATTATTATAAACCGTCATGGAGTCCCATTTACTGAAAATGACGCAATTGGCAGTGATATATACATAAATGATATAAGAAACAGCACTAATATGGGCAGCAGCAATGATATTGCAAATAACATCAATACCAAAGAAAATGAGAGCAATAACGATAACTCTAATCTGACGCTGCCTGTCATAACTGGTCTTAAACTTTCAAACAACGATGGAATATATGGGTTCTCAGGCAGGCTTTATGAATCTGTAATAGAGCTTCTTCTTATGAAACAAAACGATGTTATTCAAAAAATTTCAGCAGATGAAGAGAGCGGTATTGAGATAGATATGATTATAAATGATCCCCCCATTATTAAACCTGCTTTAAAAAATACAGAACATATAGAAAGTATTGAACAAGTTACAGATACCTTTTCCGAAGTTATTCCGTTGGTCAAAAACCCGGTTAAAATAAATATTGGATTTGATAATTATGATGAAAAATTTAAAATAATTAGACATATTGTAAATTATATGCAAAAAAACAGAATTGATAAACAGGTCTGGTCAATTGATTTAATCAATATAGAGAATGTTGTTATTAAAGTGAAAGATATTACCGGAAACGCTCTGCCGAAAGGTATCCATGCTACACCGGAACATATAGAGGGAGGAGCTTGATTTGCAGGGAGAAGATAAGATAATCGTGGGGCTTGACATCGGCTCAACAAAAATATGTGCAGTTGTGGGTGAGCTTGTTGATGGCACAATCAACATTATTGGAATGGGTTCTCACCCCTCGATTGGATTGCGTAAAGGTGCGGTGGTCAATATTGATTCAACTGTGGATTCTATCAAAAAGGCAGTAGAAGAAGCAGAGTTCATGGCAGGCTGTCAGATATCATCTGTCTATGTTGGTATTGCAGGAGGTCATATCAAAGGTTTTAACAGCCATGGTATCATTGCTATCAAGGGGAGAGAGATTACCGAGCAGGATGTTGACAGAGTGGTTGAAGCCGCAAGTGCTGTAGCCATTCCCATGGACAGAGAGACCATCCATGTTATTCCACAGGAGTTCATTGTTGATGATCAAGAGTCTATTCAGAATCCTGTCGGTATGACTGGCGTTCGCTTAGAGACCAAGATACATATTGTTACTGGTGCAGTCTCCTCTGCAAGAAATATTATCAAATGCTGCAATAAAGCTAATCTTGAAGTGTGTGATATTGTATTAGAATCATTAGCATCAGGAGAGGCTGTTCTAAACCGTGAAGAGAGAGAACTTGGATGTGCTTTAGCTGATATTGGCGGTGGGACGACAGACCTTGCTATATTCAAAGGTAACCATATCAAGCATACATTTGAACTTACACTTGGTGGACATAATCTTACTAATGATATTTCAATTGGTTTGAGAACTCCGGTTGCTGAGGCTGAGAAACTGAAAATTGCTCACGGCACATGTCTTATGAGTAATATCAAACAAGGTGAGACTATTCAAGTCAAAGGTGTTGGCGGCAGAGAATCAAGAACCGTTCCTCGAGAGATTATGGCTGAGATACTTGAACCTCGAGTTGAGGAGATGTTTTCAATCTTAAAGAATGAAATCTACAGCAATGGTCTTGAAAATTCCTTTCCATCAGGACTTGTACTTACCGGAGGAAGCTCAATGCTTGATGGTATGGCAGAGATTGTTGAGTCAGTCTTTTCAGTACCTGTGAGAATAGGACAGCCTCAAAATATAGGCGGTTTAAAGGATGTAGTAAAGAATCCGTCTTTCGCTACAGGGGTAGGTCTTGTGATCTACGGCAGTAGAAATAGTGCCAAAATTCAGTTAAAAAAGAGTGACCGCATCAGCTTCTCTGGTCTTTTGGAGCGGATGAGGCAGTGGTTCAGGGATATTCTTTAAGCATTGGAAAAAACTTTTTTGTTTTTAACTCTTTATTTGCAAACTGACATTTTACTAAAATTTTTCAAAAAACTAACATTGATGAAAATAATATCTATAAAATAACATATTAAAAAATTGAGGTATCTTATGACTTTTTCTTATATGGAAAACGAGACCTATGTGAATGCAAATATAAATGCAAGAATCAAGGTAATCGGTGTGGGAGGGGCTGGTGGAAACGCCGTGAACAATATGATTGACTCCAATCTTCAAGGAGTTAAATTTATTGTAGCGAATACTGATATGCAAGCCCTTGACCTCTCAAAGGCAGAGAAGAAAATTCAGTTAGGAGCACAGCTCACCCAGGGTCTTGGTGCTGGTGCAAACCCTCATGTTGGAAGAGATGCTGCTCTTGAAAATATTGAGGAGTTAAGAAGTGCTTTAATTGATGCTAATATGGTATTTATTACTGCTGGCTTAGGAGGCGGAACAGGTACAGGTGCAGCACCAGTTATTGCCGAAATTTGTAAAGAACTTGGTATTCTTACTGTTGCGGTAGTATCAAAGCCCTTTTCATTTGAAGGGAAAAAGAGAGCTATGCAGGCAGAAGAGGGTATAAGTAATCTTCGTGATATAACAGACACAGTTATAACTATACCTAATGATCGATTAAGAGGTCTTGCAGCTCCGGGCACAAAACTTAAAGATATGTTTATCAAAGCTGATGAGATTTTACATCACTCTGTAAAGGGCATTACAGATTTAATAATTCTTCCAGGTTATATAAATTTAGATTTTGCAGATGTTAGAACTACTATGTCAAAGGCTGGTATGGCTCTAATGGGAATTGGTATTGCAAGCGGGGATAACAGAGCTGTTGAAGCTGCTGAAAAGGCAATTTCTCATCCTCTGCTTGAAGATATCTCTATTGCAGGTGCAAGGGGAGTTCTTATGAACATTACTTGCTCTTCAGATATTACAATGGACGAGGTTATAGAGGCATCTGACAGGATATATCAAGAAGTTGGTGATGAAGCAGAGATTATCTGGGGACAAACCTTTGATGAAACACTTGGAGATGAGATGCGGGTTACGGTCATTGCTACTGGTATTGGTATGGATGAAGCAAGATCGGTTAATGTTCTTCCGCTCAACAAATCTATTCGTAATAAGAGGTTTCATAAAGTTGAGCAAAGTGCATCACTACCCGCAGCAGTTGCTGCTTCTGCTCCTATTAATAATCATAATAAAATAAGAGTCCCTACTCCTGATGAGCTTGAAAAGTGGGATGAAGAGCAGCCTGTAGTTAAAAAAACAACCTATAAAAAAACAGCAAATGAAGATGGAAGAAACGCTGTCCGTAATACTACATTTTTAGATTGCGAAAATCTTGAAATCCCTACATTTCTGCGGAGAAAAGCGGATTGATTAATGGGGAAAAACAAAAAATGGAGTCGTAAAAACTCTGATATCATCATAGAGTATGAAAAGGGCAGTGTTATTAAAACTCAAAAAGAGCTTATCAACATTGCCCTTGTTTATCCAAACACATATCAGACAGGCATGTCAAACCTTGGTTTTCAGTCAGTTTATGGTCTTTTTAATGATAATGACCGCATTTTGTGCCACAGATATTTCATGCCACCAGATAGATGCAAGGATAGTAGCCTTAAATTTAAGCATGATAAAACAGCCCATCTTGATAAAGACAAAACATACAGACACAGACGCAATGATGACAACTTCTTTGAACCAAGAAGCTGTGAAACTGGTATTCCTCTCTCTTCCTGTGATGTAATAGCATTTTCCGTATCATTTGAAAATGATTACATTAATGTTGTCTCCATACTCAGAAACTCAGGCATCCCTCCAAGAACATCTGACAGAAACTCCTCACACGCCCTCATAATTGCTGGAGGAGTTGCCTGTTTTCTGAACCCAGAACCCCTTACCCCCTTTATTGACTGCTTTCTGCTTGGGGAAGCCGAAGAGATGCTCCCCGCTTTCCTTGATATTTTTCTTTCAATTTGTATCAACAGTAATTTAGATATAAATATAGCATTAAACAACTCAAATATATTATTAGATACTGATGTGGATTCTGATAGATATCCCCCCCCCTCTGATAGACATCCAATCTCCCATGAACATCTAAAAAAACAGCTCGCCACAAAGCTAAAGGGTGCTTATGTGCCTGAATTCTATCAGCCATCTTATGATATAGATGGCAATTTTGCAGGTATATCTCCTCTATATGATGATATTCCCGCAAAGATAGCTGTTCAACACATCAAGAGCCTTGATAATATCGTTACAACAACCCATATTCTTACAACAGATACCATATTTAATAACACCTTTTTGATTGAGACTGGTCGTGGTTGTCATCATGGCTGCCGTTTTTGCAGTGCCGGCTTTATCTACAGACCCCCAAGATTTTACCCTGACAGCAGCATAATCAATGCTATTAATAAGGCAACAGAGTTTACAGACAAAATAGGGCTTATCAGTGCAACTGTATCGGATCATCCATGTATAAATAGTATTTGTTCAAGTGTTAGCAGCAGGGCGGTAGATGATCGTAAATTTTTTGATTCTAATATAAAAATATCTTTTAGCTCTTTAAGATTAGATGCTCTCACTGATGAGACCATAGAGACACTCGTTAAATCTTCAGTAAAGACAGCCACCATTGCACCTGAAGCTGGTTCACAGAGAATGAGGAACATCATTAACAAGAAGATCAATGAAGAGCAGATTCTCTCAGCAGTTAAACGCCTTGTTGAGCATGGAATTATGAATCTTAAGCTCTATTACATGGTTGGGCTGCCATTTGAAGAAGATGCAGATGTAAAGCATATTGTGACACTCACAGAAAAAATAAAAGATGTATTTCTTCAAGCGAGTCGAAAAAATGGAAAGATTGGGAATATAACCCTTAGCATCAACCCGTTTATCCCCAAGCCGTCAACGCCATTTCAGTGGTGTGCTATGGATACTATTGCCAACTTTAAAAGAAAAGTGGGTATCATAAAAGATGGACTTAAAAGAATATCAAATATAACTATTAATACAGAATCTCCTAAAACAGCAATTATAAATGCAATGCTATCAAGAGGAGACAGGCGTATGGCTGATATGCTCGAAAAACCCGAAATGTTTTTAAAAGCGGCTAAAAAGATAAAAGATAAAAATATGGGAAATAGAGGTATTAGTGAAAATGGAGATATTCAGAATATAATATACAATCCAATTGTTCTTGATGCACCACTTCCTTGGGATATCCTTGATACTGGTATTAAAAAAGAGTTTCTGATAAAAGAGTTGAAGCGGGCAGAGGCTGAAAAAACTTCACCTGACTGTCCGATGGTCGATTGCAGCCGTTGCAGTATCTGCATGGAGCTATAAGTTTTTAAAATTTTAAAACAAAGTAAGGTATTAGATGAATCAATTTCCGCAATCAAACGATGGTAGCAGTTTTGTCCCTTCAAGAGATGACGCCCTTGAACTTCTTAAACAATACAATAAAAGTGACAGTTTAATACGCCATGCCCTTGCTGTAGAAGGGGTTATGGGACATTTTGCAGATAAATATGGAGAGGATAGGGGAAAATGGCAGGTAATTGGTCTTGTCCATGATATCGATTATGAGCTTTATCCTGACCAGCACTGCTCAAAAAGTAGAGAGATTCTTGAGAGTTATGCTTGGCCTAAAGATTATGTCAGAGCAGTTATAAGTCATGGATGGGGGATATGTTCTGATGTAGAACCTCAATCAATGCTTGAAAAGACTTTGTATGCTATAGATGAACTGACTGGATTGATTGCGAGTACAGCTTTGATGAGACCTTCGGTAAGTGTGCTTGATTTAACTGCGAAATCTGTAATCAAAAAGTGGAAAGATAAACGTTTTGCTGCTGGTGTTGACCGCAGTATAATTGATAAAGGTGCACAGATGATGGGTCTTGAACGAACAGAGCTTATAACAGAGACCATAATGGGAATGAGAACGGTAGCTGAAGCTATAGGGTTAAAGGGCAATCTTTGAAAATATTATTCATAGTGGACAATGAATCTTGACACCTGAGAGATAATGAATTAAAATTTTGCGTTTATTATGGTTGATGCCATATTGGTAATATTTATAATTTAAATTTTAAGGATTTTAATTCTATGAAAAGAACATTTCAGCCCAGTAGAATCAAACGCTCAAGAACCCATGGCTTTTTGAAAAGAATGTCCACCGTAGGGGGACGGCGTATTATTAACAGCAGAAGAGCAAAGGGCAGAAAAAAACTGTCAGCTTGATCTAAACGATCATAGCTAAAACAAGGGGATCATTATTTTGGGTGACAATTCGTTTCCTAAAACTGATAGGATACTTAAAAGATCTCAATTTGTTAAATTGTCCTTACTTGGTAAAATGGTACAGACCCGTTATTTTATGGCAGTCATTCTTGATGGAGAATCTGTGAATAACCGTATTGGAATTACTGTATCAAAAAAAGTGGGAAATGCTGTGGAGCGAAACAGAATTAAACGGATTGTCAGAGAATATTATCGACACAGAAAAGAGACAATATCAGGCAATCGGGATATCAATATTATAGCAAGAAAATATGCATCACACCTGCCAAATGCACAGGTTCCTGATGAACTTGATAAACTTTTCAGAAAAATATCAGAGTTCTGATAATGAAACAGCCTCTTTTAATATTTATCAGGTTGTATCAATGCCTTATATCTCCTCTGATTGGGCCTTCATGCCGTTTTTACCCGTCATGTTCACAATATGCCTTTGAAGCTGTTACAAAGTATGGCAGCCTCAAAGGCACTTTTCTTGCTGTAAAAAGAGTATTAAAATGCCACCCTTTTCATCCCGGAGGTTTTGATCCAGTTCCTTGATTCGGTTGTTGCCTGTATCTCTCTTATCAAAAAATATTTTCTTATCCAAAATTTCATGTAACTTATCAGATTTTTTATATAATCTGCATTTAATCAATTTATTATTCATCACTCATTGTTGGAGACAAGATGGACGATCAGAAACGGCTGTTTATTGCCATTATTCTTTCTATTGTTGTAATAGCGGGGTGGAATTTACTCTTTGTCAGCCCCGAAACGATAAATCAGCAGCAGGCTCAGAAACAACATACCAATGTTGATGGTACAGGTGCTGTGGGTACAACTGAAAATTCAGCATCCTTACCTGCTGAATCTGTTGTTGAAGATTTTAAATCATCAGAAGAGTTAGCAGCTTCACAGGAGAGCGATAATTTTAGAGTCATAAAAGTCACAACTCCAATCTATGATATTACAATATCTGAACGACAGGCATCTGTGACAAGCCTTACTCTAAAAAAGTTCAAGGAGGGGATAAAAGATGACTCCCCATTTAAACAGATGATATCACCTGAACTTAAATCGGGAATGTTTTCATTAGAGCTTGAGGGTAAAAGCATTCCCGGACTTGATAGAGCAGTATTTAAGGCAAATACCGACCTGCTCGAACAGACCGTAAATGACGGTGATAAAAAAATCTTATTTTCATGGACATCTCCTCACGGAGTTGTTGTTGAAAAAATATATACATTTTCAGCATCAACCTATCTGATTGGTCTTGATATACTTATTAAAAATGCTTCTCCAGTTCCTTTGAAAGACAGTATTGAAATCTCAATGCCATTTGCCCTTACTAAAGAGGGGGCAGCATTCTCACAGTTTGGTGCCTATGGTCCAGAGGCATACATTAACGGTACACTTGAAAATGTAAAACCTGATGATATTAAAGAGAAAGATACATTAAACGGTGTTGTTGAGTGGGTAGGAAATGGTGATAGGTATTTTATATCTTGCATTATGCCTTCCAAACCTGTGGAATCTGTGATTAAACTTTTTGGTACAGAATCTCTTATTGTAACAAAATATATCCAATCTATGGAGAGGCTTGATCCAGGCAAGCAGATTCAGTTATCCTTTAAGTGCTATATGGGACCCAAAAGCCTGAAAGTGCTTGGTTCTTATGACAATAACCTTAAAAAAGCCATAAATTTTGGCTGGTTTGATGTGCTTGCAAAACCATGCTTAATTGGGATGAATCTGATTCACGATATCATACCAAATTATGGTGTTGCAATTATTCTATTAACTATACTTATCAAGCTGCTCTTCTGGCCTCTTGGTAGTAAAAGTTATAAATCAATGAGTGACATGAAAAAACTTCAACCACTTATGAATCAAATCAGGGAAAAATATAAAGATGATAAACAGAAGATGAATCAAGAGGTTATGAACCTTTACAAGACCTATAAAGTAAATCCTATGAGCGGCTGTCTTCCAATGCTTGTTCAGATGCCTATCTTTTTTGCACTTTATAGAATGCTCTATCAGGCAATAGAGTTGCGGCATGCACCTTTTATGGGCTGGATAAATGATCTCTCTGCTCCAGATCGGCTGTTTAATTTTGGTGTAGCTATTCCATTTATGCAGCCACCTTATGGGATTCCTGTTCTCACCATAATCATGGGAGCAACCATGTTTCTTCAACAGAAAATGTCTCCAACAATGGGAGACCCTACCCAAGCAAAAATAATGATGTTTATGCCACTATTTATGACAGCTATATTCATCAATTTCCCCTCAGGACTTGTTCTATACTGGCTTGTGAACAACGTACTCTCTATTGGCCAGCAGTATTACATTCAAAAGAAATTCTTGTAAATCATGGAGGTATTATGAAGCAGACTCAGGAATTCGATGGTAAAAATGTTGACAATGCTGTTGAAAAAGCATGTCTTTCATTAAATATTTCAAAGAAAAATCTTGTATATGATGTTATCTCTTCAGGTTCAACTGGTATTTTTGGTATTGTGGGTGTAAAAAAAGCCAAAATCAGGGTAACGCTGCCAGAGAAAAAAGATAGTGGTAGTTATGGTGGTCAATACTCATCTTATGAGAGCGATCGAGCTGGTGTCATGTCGATTGTTGATGAAGCATTTGGCAAAGAGAAAGAGATAAAACAACAATCAGCCAATCCTCCATCTTCGGAACAGAGCCTGTCTGAACATAATAAATCAGATGGTGAAACAATTTCTGATGAGAAGATGAGCACCTCTGATATCACTACTCCATCAGACACAGTGAGTGAAATTTCACTTGCTGACACAAAATCGCAAGAGTATGAAAAGCAGCCAGAAGCAAGAAAGCCGTCAGAACGAAGAAAGCATTCTGATAACAGAAAAAAACATTTGTCATCAGATATATCTGAAACGGATACAGAAAAATTGACAACTGATAAGCTGGAAGGCGATAAACAAGTAGTTTCGAGACCAAAAAAAGGCAGAGCATCTGGTAGAAAAGGTGGCACTGGAAAGGTAATGCCTGAAAAACCTCTATCTGATGAATTAGGTGCTGAAAAAATTACAACAAACGAAGTTGCTGCTGAAACATCAGTAACTGAAAAAGCTGAACCAAGAAAACAAGGAAAAGGAAAATCTGGGGATAGAAAACCAGATACAATAAAACCTTACAGCCGTAAAAGCCGCACAAAAAAGAGAGACACATGGCTTCAAGTTGATGGTGATGATGCCCTAAATGAAGCTATGGCAGCAATGGATGCGGATGAAACAGCAATTGCATCTAAAAGTGCTCAGACACCTCGAAGCGAGACAAATAAAAAAGGAAGATATTCTAAAACTCCCCCTTCTGCTGAGAATCTAAATTTAGATAAGCATGGTGATGAAGATAATATTGAACCAGATGATGAATTTCTTAATGAAGATTTTCACGGTGGAATAGAAGAGAATGGAGAAGGGGATGACGATCCATATATAAAAGATGATGATGAAATTATCGAAGTATTTGATGAACGTGATGACGGTTATCCGCCCAAATACAAGGGAGAAATTCCTGTAGATGTTTCTGAGGATGCCATGCGTGTTGGCAGGGATACTCTTCAGAAAATGGTAGCTTTGATTACTGACGATGCTACAGTTACAGCTCAAAGTGATGAGGACAGGCTTCTATTAAAAGTTGAAGGGGGCAATTCAGGTGTTCTAATCGGCAGAAGAGGACAGACTCTTGAAGCTATGCAGTATCTGACAGACAAGATTATTAACCGCTACAGCGAGTCTCGGGTAAGGCTAAAGGTTGATATTGAAGGCTACATGGAGACCAGAAAGGCAAATCTTAAAACTCTTGCCTACAAAATGGCAGACAAAGCCAAAAAAACTGGAAAGCCAGCCACAATCAATCAGATGACAGCACAGGACAGAAGAATTATCCATCTTGCACTCAAAGATGATACAAGGGTCAGAACTCAGAGTATGGGAGATGGCTACTACAGGCGATTAGTAATATTTCCTAAGAAAAGCTCTTTTAAACGAAGAAAACCTATAAAAAAAATAGCTTAAATCTCAATAAATTAGAAAAACGAGGCACTAAACAGAGCTAAGATGAGTAGAGACAAGCCATCTTAATAATATAAAAGTGTATCACACAGAAATGGTAAGATGATAACAGACACCATTGCAGCAATTGCAACCCCACCAGGAGCCGGAGGTATCGGAATTATCCGTATTTCTGGCTCAAGGGCTGTTGAAGTTGCCTCCTATATATTTAGAAAAACTCCTCTGATATTTGACAAAAATAATCAGATATATAGTAACAATATCAGAGTAAAAGATTTATCCTCACCCTCTTTTTTTCAATCCCATAAGGTAGTTCACGGGTATATTGTTGACGCTTCCTCTAACTCTGTTTTTGATGAAGTTCTTCTAATACCCATGCTTGCTCCCCGCTCATACACGGCTGAAGATGTAGTTGAAATCCATGCCCATTCAGGTCCCATTGTCATGCAGACCATTTTAGAGCTTATCCTCTCCAAAGATGTCCGTCTTGCAGAACCAGGGGAATTTACAAAAAGGGCATTTCTAAATGGTCGTATTGATCTCACACAGGCAGAGGCAGTTGCAGATATTATCAATGCAAGGTCTGCTGTTTCTCTAAAAATTGCTATCTCTCAAGGTCTTGGAAATCTTAAAACCACTATCATTGAAGCACGGGAGACTCTTATTGATCTGCTTGCTCAGATTGAGGTTGCAATTGATTTTCCAGAGGAGATTAGCCATCTTGCAGAAGATGAGATATCTTATCAAAATCAAGGCGAAAATTATCCACCAGATGCCAAATATAATAATCCCGAATATGATAATCAAAACAGCCAATCTATAGTTATAAGGCAGGTTCTTGATATGTGCAACAGTGCCATACAACGCTATCAAGATGCCCATTTTCTTAAAGATGGCTTGAAAATAGCTATCTGCGGGTCGCCAAATGTAGGCAAATCAAGCCTGATGAATCGGCTGTTGGAAAAAGAGCGTTCTATTGTCACTGAATTTCCCGGCACAACTCGAGATTTGATTGAGGAGAGCCTTAATATCAATGGAATTCCGTTTATAATCTCAGATACTGCTGGTATGCACGAAACCGATGATCCTGTGGAACAGATTGGCATTTCAAAGGCACGAGAGAGTATCACAGCATCAGATATGGTTCTGTTTATGGAAGATATCTCAAGCATTAATTGTGATTTTTCAAACCCTGATCTCATCTGCCTTTCTGATAGTTTAAACCCTATAATAAAAAAGATGGAAGCTGTTATTCCAGCCGATAAAAAAGTTGTTGTTGTTCTTAATAAAATTGATAAGCTAACGCAGCATGAGATAGATTTTATCCATTCAGAGATATCAAAATCAGAGATTTGTGTTGCTGCAATATCTGCAAAATGCAATATCGGCATTGATAACTTAAGAAAAAATATCAGCAGGCTTGGAATGTCAAATCTATTTACAGATAGTGGCAACGGTGATTCACTATCTTCTGTTGTTCCAAATTTACGGCATAAAACAGCTCTTCAAACCGCAGCATCAAGCCTTAATCAGGCACTTGAAAACATGAGTTTTGGCTCTATTGTTGAGGAGACTTTGGCAATTGATATAAGAAATGCCATTGACTGCTTAGGAGAGATAACAGGAGATAGTGCAGGATTTGATATCTTAGATAATATTTTTAGTCAGTTTTGTATAGGGAAGTGATAGTTTAATTCTGACATAAGTTAAGATTTTAAATTAATGTAATTGAATGGAGGAATAAAATGGTCAGACTGCAAATAATATCTGATAGAAATGATATAGTTCCGGTTATTCAAGATGCCATAGAAGCAAAAATGAGACGAACAGAAATTGGATTCCGAAAGACAGAGCAAGAGATACGTAAATTTGAGATGAAATACAATATCCCATCAGACGATTTTATAACCTCATTTACAGCAGAAGACTTAGCCGGAGGAGACGACGATTATGTAAGTTGGATGGGGGAAATCAAACTTAGAGAATCGCTTCTTGAAGAATTACAGGCATTACATGAAATCGAATATATCTCTTAAAGACTATCTGGCTGATATGACAGAGGTTATAAATGAATATTCCCAAACAGGCTTCGTTATATTATCTGAAATTGTAAGTGATTTTAGAACTGAAAAAATAGGGTTTGTAAAAGGGAAGATTATTTTTTCCGATGAATCAGTTCTATTTTTTAGGGAATACCTTGATTTACGTTATCGTATTGATAAGAAAAGCTATTCCTTCCATTATCAGGATTTAAGCTCTAACTTATTATTCCGTTATGATAATGCCTTGCATAAACCAGCTCTCGGTTTTAACGACCATAAACATATTGGAGATAAGATAATTTTTACTGATATCCCAAATATTAAAGATGTTCTGGTAGAAATTGTGATTGAATATTTGAGTTCATAATTTCAACAAGGAGTAAAAAAATATGATTTGTGATGTGTTTATTATCTAATTCACGTATTGTAAAAATTGATGTTGGAGAAGAAAACTCTATTTTAATCAAGCAGTGCAGGAATTGATATTTTAGATAATATTTTTAGTCAGTTTTGTATAGGAAAGTGATAATTTAATTCGGGGGTGTTTCATCTAAGTTGGAAGAACACATAGGATAGCCTTCCAGAGTGTCTCAATGTGTCTTTAAACTCCTATTCCAACTTAAATGAAATGCACCCAAATGACTTGATGAGTAGTGTTTTTAAGGTTTTATCAAAGCAAATCTGCCTTGATAACATTAATTTTAAGGTATTATCGAGGCAAACTTACCTGATAATAATAACTGATTATAACGGATTTGGGGGACACTCATAACCTATTGAATTCATTAAGTCAGACTAAAGGAGCATTTTATCAAATTGGATATTTATGATAAGGAATAGATTACAATACATTCAGTAAAATTCAATTTTAATACGCTTTGTAACTGATTTGATTATGCTTTCCCCCAAATCCGTTATAATCAGGATAATAAATGGTTGGCTACTGAGATTACATATTACTCCTATATATATTCTCTATAAGGTTATAAACGCAGAATAAGAGAGTTGACATTATTAATTTAATTAACAGAACAATAAGGAGGTTTTTAAGAATGTTTATTTCAGAAGATCAAAACACACAAACAATAATAAAATTAATCCAATCTGATTCAGAGAAACTTCTGGCTGTTGCATTTATCGGCTCTGGTTTTTCAAACATCGTTAATGGCAATGTTCGGATTATTTGCAACTTAACATCTGGAGCGACCAATCCTATCGAAGTAAAAAAATTATTAAAAGTTTCAAAGATAAAGATTAGAAACAATTCAAAATTACATGCAAAAGTATACATTGGGACTGATAGCCTTATAGTTGGTTCTGCAAATTTATCTACAAACGGAATTGCTCTTGAAGAAGAAAGTGCAAACTGGATTGAAGCATCCATACAAACAACGCAAAAAGAAGACATCAAAAATGCGACCATTTGGTTTAATAAACTTTGGTCAGAATCGGATAATATCACCGAACAAATGTTAAATGATGCTATGACTCTTTTTAAGAAAAAAAGAAATGATCGCCCTAAATGTTCTAAAGCTATTCATTCTTTAATGGATAGAGATATTTATTGTGTGATTTATAAAGAAGATTTAACCGAAGAAGGTGACGAATTAGCGAAGAGTGTATTGGGAGAGAATTGGTATGATAATGGTTATGGGTTATACGAAGATTGGCAATCCCTACCGACAGGAACACTTATTGAATTTCGTTTACATAATAATATATTGTTTGGCAGTAAATTAAGATATGAAGGCGTATGGATATATGATGGATATGAGGTAAAATCTGAATCAAACGATTTAAGCATTCAGATTGTAAAAGAGCATCTTCCTAAAAAGGATGAATTCTTCTTAGATCAAATACAAACTATATTACAAAAACAACTCGTCAATTTATGGACTAATTATAAAACGGAAGAATGTACTTTGATACATATAAACGAGATAATTCGTTATAAATAGTTAAAAAAATTGAATAAGACACCCACATTTTCTCAATTTTGCATAGATTTGACGGTAGATTATAAACGAAAGTAAAAGGTGATAACTTATCAAATAATACCAACAGTCCACTACATTATGCCAACCAAACGCTACACCAGACCACGCATACGTGAGCGGCAATTCTGACATTAGTCAGGCGTGGCTGGTGAGCTTATTGTTAGTCGTTGAACATCAATAAGAATAGGTGACTTAATATTATGGATAATCCCTGACTCCACATTCCTGCACCTGATTACGGGACGTATGAGCAGTCCTCAGATAACCTTCCAGATAATAAAAAAAGTTGAGCAGGGCTTATTAACAGTATCATGAATCAATGCTAAATATGCCGATATCCAATCTAAAAGAGCTGCTTTGCACAATCGAGCCGATACTCAATAAAGGGGTGTATGTTTACTCGTCAGTTCCATTTGATTTTGATATAAGCAGACTAAAACCAGTTGCAATATTTAAAGAACTGGAGGGATTAACCATTATAACTGACGAGCACAATGCCATAGAGTCAAATTTAGATATCCTGTTTCGTGCAGCGTGGATAACCCTTAACGTTCAATCTGATTTAAAAGCTGTTGGTCTTACAGCAGCATTTTCAACAGCTCTTGGCGATGCAGATATAAGTTGTAATGTAGTTGCTGGTGCATTTCATGATCATATTTTTGTTCCATCAGAGGAAGCTGATAAGGCAATGGAAGTGCTGCTGCGGCTTCAGCGTGAATCAAAACAAGTTTTAAACAAATAATCTTCAAACAGGCTTTTAAAGCCTCAGAATAAATTTAAATAGTTAAGGATAAAGTCTCATGTCTATAGATTTTAAAGAACATTTTGCAAAATATGAAGCGTTGGTCTCAATGGTAGATGGAATATTTAACAAGGTAAAAGAGGAGTATCCAAAAGAGGTTTTTTGCAGGGAAAAGTGCAGCGACTGCTGTTATGCTATATTTGATATTCCAATTATTGAAGCTATTTATATAAATCACAAATTCAATGAAAAATTTTCAGGAACAAGGAAAATGGAACTCATTGATACAGCTTCAAAAGTTGATCGCTCTCTGTTTAAGATGAAACGGGACGCTTACTTAGAAGTTCAAAATGGTGCAGATGAGCTTGATGTGCTTGCTAATATGTCAGTAGAACGGGTCAGATGTCCGCTTTTAGGAGAGGATAATCTTTGCGTTCTCTATGAGTCAAGACCTATTACATGCCGTATTTATGGAATACCAACCTCAAGTTCTGGTACAAGTCATATATGTGGAAGAACCAATTTTACTCAAGGTGGTAAATATCCAACTGTGAATATGGATAATATGTATACTCAGCTTCAACTTATTTCAGCTCAGATGACAGCAGCTATAAAAGCAAAAAATATCAAAATCTGTGAAATGCTTATACCTGTATCTATGGCATTAATAACTGATTTTAACGAAGAATTTTTTGGAATTTAATCTCTAATAGAGATTGTTCTCACTTTATTCAATAACAGTTTGTTAAGCAGCAAGATACTAATTATCTGATTCAAAGATAATACAATATAGAATTTTTGGGGATTTACATAATGGAACATTTTACACCAGAACAGATTGAAGCCAAAAAAAAGGCTATATTTGATGCTATGGGCAAGCGGGGTCAACGGCAGGTTATAAAAATTGGATACGATAAATGGGATCCGATTCAGACCCCCAAAGACCCGATTGACATTAGAAAAGACAAGACAAACAGAACTTCTCAGATGCTTATACGTGAATTTCTTCAGCAACAGCCACATGAAGGATATTCAAACTCATTTGCACAGGGTGCTTTTGAGATGTGCCTTGGAATCATAAACGATAATGAAAAGATTAAAGGAATGTTTGAGTTTGCCAAATGGTACGCCGCACTGCTTGAAAAAGAGAAAAAAGAGAAATAGACAGGCTCAAATCAAACAGCATTATTCAACAATAAAATAAGATAGTTAAATTTCAAAAGAGCAATAGGAATATAAAATATGAAAGTTGGAGTCATAGGGCTGCCTCAGACAGGTAAAAAGACCCTGTTTCAGATATTGACTGGAAGTGAAGTAAAAGAGCAGAGCGGTCCACCAAAACCTCTTCCCGGAACAGCAGATATTCTTGATACAAGATTCGATAAAATGGTGGCAATGTATTCTCCTAAAAAAGAGGTGAGAGCAAGAGTTGATCTTGTTTTACTGCCAAAAATGGAGCAGGAGAATATTTCCAAAGGGGATATTTTCAGAGATATTGCAGATATGGACGCTGTCTGCCATGTTGTTAGAGCTTTTGAAGATGATGCTATTTATCACGCTTCAGGTTCTGTTGATCCATTAAGAGATGCCTCTATGGTAAATGCGGAACTTATAATGCACGATCAGATATTTGTAGAAAAGCGGATAGAGCGAATTGAGCAGCTTATAAAAAAGAAAAAAGATGAAGATCAGCAAAAAGAGCTTGTGCTGATGAAAAAGATGCTTGAACACCTTGAGCAGGAAAAGCCTTTGCGTCTTCTTGAGCTTGTGCCAGAAGAGGAGCGTCTGATAAGAAGCTATCCTTTTATTACACGTAAAGAGATGATTATTGCAATCAATGTGGCAGAAGACGATCTAAGTATAGACAATATCCACCCGCTTCTTGAAAAATTTCAAGATATGTGTGAGTCAGACAAAATGGCTGTAATGGTTGTCTCTGCAAAGGTTGAATCTGAAATTGCCCTGCTTGAAAGCGATGAGGAGAAGGCTGAATTTCTTGCTACTCTTGGCATTAAAGAGTCTGCTTTAGAGGTTCTAACCCGTCTTTGCCTTAACGCACTTGGGCTTATATCCTTTCTAACTGTAGGTGCTGACGAGGTGCGTCAGTGGCTTGTCAGAAGAGGCTCGCCTGCTCCAGTTGCTGCTGGTGTTATTCATTCTGATCTTCAACGCGGATTTATCAGGGCAGAGGTTATTAAATATGATGAATTGCTTGAGTATGGTTCTGAAGCAGAGTTGAAAAAAGCGGGTAAGTTCTATGTTGAAGGAAAAGAGTATATTGTTCAAGACGGAGATATCTTAAATATCAGGTTTAAGGTGTGATAATAAGTTTGGTTAATTAAAAGAATTTAATCTTTTTGAAATGTACAACCCCGCCCTTATTGTAAAAATGGCGGGGTTTACTTTTGCATAATTACTCTTGAACTACTTCTGCTTTAATAATAGTAATAGGTTCTTTAGGCACATCATCATGTCCTGCCTTGTTACCAGTTGCAACCTGCTTGATCTTGTTTACAACTCCCTGACCCTTGACAACTTTACCAAAGACCGTGTATCCCCATCCCTGAGGAGTCTTGGAAGAAAAATTTAAGAAGTCGTTTTTCTTCACATTAATGAAAAATTGTGCAGTTGCACTGTGCGGGTCCATAGTTCTTGCCATTGCTACTGAATATGCGTCATTTATAAGTCCATTATCAGCCTCATTTGGAATCGGCTCATTAGTCGGTTTTTCCTTCATATCAGCGGTCATTCCTCCGCCCTGAATCATAAAGCCATTAATCACTCTATGAAAAATAGTGCCGTCATAATGTCCTGCATTTACATAGGAAATAAAATTTTCAACTGTTTTTGGAGCTTTTTCTGCATTTAGTTCTAAAACTATTTCACCCATACTTGTTTCAAGTCTTATCATTTTTATTCACCTGAATTATTTAATAAATGTAATTAGTTGGTCAACTGCCAATCTTAAAGGTGGCAGCTTGTTAAGTAGTAAAAAAATTATTTGTATCTGACAAGGACAGACGGCGATATTATTGAACCTAACTTCTCTTTTAATGCTAACAGCTCTGATTTTTCGGAATTTAACACATTAAAAAGAGTTTGTGGTATCCCTTTATCCTTTGAGTAAGCATCAATCTGGAGGTCTAAGCGTTTTACAATATTATCAACATAAAGCGAAAACTGCTTTTCATAAAGCTCAACAGGATACTCTTTATTGATAATCTGGCTGAAAAGAGCTTTTAAATCTTCATATTTTGGAATATATCCGATAGGGGTCTCAATTGTCCCAACTTCGTTGTGGGCATAACGCTCAAGCCATGCAAGCCAAGCCTTAACATCACGCTTTTCACCAAGAAGTTTGTTAGACTCTCCGCCTCTTGCCTTATGTGTTAAAAAGTAGTTTAAGCCAGCCATTACAGGCTTTTTATCAGGTGCAATAAGAGGGTTGCCGAAAAACTTAAATTGAGCAGCCATATAATCTCCAAGAGAGCCGGGAATAAATGGAGCGTTTGCCCAAGGTGCTCTTTTTACACCGCTTACGCCGACTTCTGTTGCAGTTGCTGCTGATACGATACAAGCACCAAGCACTACCCCCCCCTCAGAATTTTTTGCAACCCAAACAGGAGGCATTGTGTCGCTGTCTCTTCCGCTGTAGGTAAAAATTCTTGCTTCAACACCTCTTGGATTCTCAGCTTCTGGAGAGTAGTTGGCAAGAACAGATGAAGATATTGTGCATCTTGAGTTAGGGTGGGACATTGGAACTGGTTTTCCATTTGCATCAACCATACCTTTGTGCCATTTACCTTGAAAATTTATGCCGCTCTCAGGAGGTTCTTCACCATTTCCCACCCAGTGGGGCACGCCTTTGTCATCTATAAGAACATTTGACCAGATAACTTCAACTCCGGGTTTTCTTAAATTCTCCATGAGCATCGGATCACCTTCCCAGTTGACATCCTCCACAATACCGAAGATTCCGCACTCAGGATTGATTGCCCGTATTGAGCCGTCTTCTGCAATCCACATCTGGGCAAGATCATCGCCGACAAAATGGTTGCCCGCCATTGCTGTAGTTGTTTTGCCGCAACCGCTCGGAGCTGCCCCAACACACCACGTTACTCTGCAATTACATGAAGGATCATTTATCCTGCCTGGCTTTCCGCTCCCTTTAGGTCCATTGATACCAGTAATAAACATGTGCTCTGCGACTTCTATGCCGCACTTTTCATAGACAGCCATATCAACTGCAAACCTGTGATTTCCCTTTTTAAGCAGAAGGGTGTTACCAGCATAAGTGCAATTAAAGCTATATGTGGTTTTATAGTGTCTGTCCATTAACACGCGTGCGTTCGGAAGGTCTTCTGGTCTGTTTTGCCCCTCACTGTGGATATTGGTGAAAAAGTGTCCCTGCCGAATCACTTCACTGTTAAATGCTGAGTAGGCATTCCTATAAAGTATTTCAGCACTGTGTGCGACATAGGCAGAGCTTGTTATCTCAATTGCGGGATTAGAAGCCTTTGCTCCAACAGGTCCTCTCATGTAAAATCCAACAATCATAACCTTACCCTGCATGATACTGGTAAGGTTCTCTCCAATCTCTTTAAGTGCGGTCTCACGATTCATCCTTTTGGCAAGAGAGCTTACATCTTCAAAGTCATCTACAATATAAAAGGTTCTATCAACAATTCTGCCCTGCTCTTGGCTAAGATCAAAATGAATTGTATGATTTGCCATTGCAAGAGATGCCTCTTCGCCTTTTTTAAGTGCAAGATTACGGATAAATTGTCTGTCTTCCTCATTCCCGCTATTAATAAAAACCGAGTCTGGGCGGCATATAGCAATGGCATCTGCAATTTTACGCCTGACATCAATACTGGTGATAGATTCCATTTTAGAATATTGCTCATCATCCATATATTGTCTAAAAATTTTATTTACATCTTCAAGAGATTTAATATTCCCAAGCTGCTCCGCAATATCTGTTCCTGCCTTTTTTTCCACCTTATTAATAACCATTTTTTTGTGCCTATTCCTAATTGTTATAAAATAATAACCATTCAATTTTTCTTGTTGGAGATTCAATCTGTCGTTTAGATTTAAATGGTCTATAAATATATAATTACTTCTCTTCTGTTCTCCAAAAATCTCTACTTTCTTTGAGGATATCTTCAATATCATCATCTTTAGTCAACTTATTGAGTTCAGCAATAGAGTCAAGCTCTACAGTATCTTGTTCAGTCATCTCTCCAAGAATATCTTCATCTTCAAGTGAGGAGATATCATCAAGAAGAACCTCATCAATAAGTTGTTCAGAGTCAATGTTTGATTCAATGTCTGATTGAATTTCATCATCATTAATATCTTCAGAGGAGGTATCAAGCTCCAGATCATCTATTTCATCATCTATATTATCATTTTTTTGTTCATCAGAATCAGTATCATATTCATAGGAAGAAGATTCTCTATCAGGAATGTAATTACCCTTTCTGTCAAAGATAATTGTCATTTCTGTTTTTAATTGCAAATCGACTCTAAATGCAATCTCTCCACCATGAACAAAAATCTCACCCCCGTTGACATCAAATGATAGAGCACCATCTTTAATATCAAAAGAGGGTGATTTAATGTTTTGAAGGAAAACATCCTTAATAACATTCCAGTCAAGATCATCCTTAATAGATTCAATCAAATCTCTTTCGCCTGCTTTTATGACATCAGGATCTGTGACTTTCAATCTTCACCCCTTGTATTATAAATTACTTAGACTGTTATTATATGGATTAAACTGCTTTATGTTATGTCCATATTATAGATGAGTAAACCTATACCCTTAAAAAAGTTCATATTATTTATTAAAAAATTTATCGGCAAAAGTTTTATTTATAAATTTTTCAAGATCAATAAGTCTTCCAATTTCCATTACATCGTGCATATACTTTTGTATTGTATCAAAATCTTCAATAACAGGATAGAGATCATCCATTTTGATTGCCAAAGGTTGAGAAAATACCTTCTCTAAAACCTTTGTGTTTAATCCAAGCTGTCCATCAGGATCAAGAAATTTTACAGCTATCTCAGCAGCCCTTACTCTGTCGTCTTCAACATAGAGACCTGTATCAATGAGCAACTCCACAAATTCTTGAACCGCATCAGGATATTTATCAATAAAATCCTTTTGCATCGCCACAATACAGCATGGGTGTTTATCCCATCTTGTTGCAGATATAAATTCAAGATTTCCTATTTCAGTTGCAATTGCTTTTGTTGCAATAGGTTCTGCAACCATAAAACCAGCAACATGTGGGGAACAGGAAATTTTTTCAATAATGGTATTTTACAATCAAGCCTTTTATTTTTTTATTATATATTGTGCCTCTAAGGGCAAGGGCGTTATTTAGCCTGTTCAGGAGCTTCTGATTATGG
>JADFZJ010000053.1 GCA_015232555.1 Desulfamplus sp.
ATTTGTGACAATCGTAAGGGCAGCCGCACTGTTCCTGCCAATAAACTGTCAGATGCTGAAAAAGACGAGATTGTTAAAGTGCTGGAATCGTCTGAATTTAGTAATTCCAATCCCAATCAAATTGTTCCTGCACTTGCAGACAGGGGGATATATATAGCATCTGAATCAAGCTTCTACAGGATATTGAAGGAACTTTCGATGAATAAACATCGTCAAGCGAGCCAGCCCTCAACGCATAAAGCACCTGAGGCATATATTGCTGCGGGTCCCAATCAAGTGTGGTCATGGGATATTACATATCTGCCCTTACTGATAAAAGGAACCTTCCTTTATTTATATATGGTAATGGATATATACAGTCGGAAAATAGTGGGTTATCAGGTTTATACTTATGAATCAGGAGAGCTTGGTGCAGATTTGATAACTGATGGCTGTGTCAGGGAAAATATTGTGGAAAACCAGTTGGTTCTCCATTCTGACAACGGGGCACCAATGAAATCGTTAACCATGCTTGCAAAACTTCAGGAGTTGGGAGTAATGCCATCATTCAGCCGCCCATCAGTAAGCGACGACAACCCTTATTCTGAGTCTTTGTTCAGAACGATGAAGTATAGACCTCAATATCCTGAAAAGCCTTTTAAAAATTTGACTGATGCACGGGACTGGACAGACAATTTTGTTGATTGGTATAACAACAGGCACTTGCACAGCGGCATCAATTTTGTTACTCCTTCAAGCAGACACGATGGCGACGACGTTGATATTCTTGCAAAACGCCATCAGGTCTATATTGATGCTAAAGCTAAACTCGCTGAGCGTTGGTCTGGAAAAACAAGAAACTGGAATCCAATCGCAGAAGTGGCATTAAATAAACGAAACAACGCCAAAATACAGGAATCGTGTGTAAAAAAGGCTGCTTAATACTTTGATATAACTGATTTTACGTATTATTGGCAATAAATAGCACTAAATTATTTTAGAAATAATCTGGAAAAAGGAGACGAAAAAACATAACCTCTTTTTCAGGTTCAAGCGACAACTTCCTTGACATTCACCGATTTTTAAGATGCACGGAATAACCACCTCGAATTGATCAGCTTAGTATTTTCCAAACAAATATATTCTCAGCTATCTTTTCATCTATTGCAAGTTCTGTATTCTCATACTTGATGCAAAATGCTGGTTTCTTACGGTGCAATGTAACAACTACACCTGGATTTAGTCCAAAAGAGATAAGTTGGTGTAAATTGGAGTGGTTACCGGGCTTTATGTAAGTTATCTTACCTTGCTCCCCCGGCTTTAGGTCGTTTAAACTTACAACAGTATTGGTAACCTCTTTGAGGCCATTATGGCAACATCTTCCTTTAGGAATTGGTCTTCCGTCAGGACAAATTTCAGGGTGTCCAAGCAAGGTGCAAATTGACTCTTCAACTTCTGGCACAAGATAATGCTCAACCTGACAAGCAACTCTCTCCATTTCGCTGTTTTTAAGTTTCAGAATACTTGACATAAGTACTTCTGCAAGTCTGTGTCTTCTCATTATGTTCTCAGCAAGCTCTTTACCCTTGCTTGAAAAAAGAATCGTATTTTTATTTCTTACAATTAGATCCATAGATTCCAATTCAGCAAGGTCTTCATCTATAAACTCTATCGCACACCGCTTTTTTATCTCGTCAATTGAGAACTTTTTATTTTCTTCAGCAGTCCACATTGCTTCAAGTATTTCGTCGTGTTTTTCCTTTAACATGTCCAATATTAACCTCAAAATTCTATTTTAAATTTTTTAAATTTATAGAAATGGAATGGTTCAGTTGATTAAATGTGATTTAATTATTTATGAAAATGTAATACCAAAAGCCAAACAGGTATAATTCACAACGCTACCAATTATAAAAGCATATACAATAACAGTTCCCATAATTACCGCCCCTATATTTATTCCACGCTCTTTAAAAAGAACGATAATTGCATTAATGCAAGGAGCTATAAATGTCATAACAAGAAGATTTACTACAAGTTGGAGGTTTGTATAGGCATATCGTAAATGCTCTAACTCTGCTGCACCACTTTCTCTGCGTATCATTGTCTTAATAAATACCTGAATACTTTGTTCAGGAAGCCCCAATATCTGGTGAATAAGAGGTCCCAAATACTTTTCAACCATCGCAAGCCCTCCTGCCCTTTGAAAGAGAAATATAGCAATTGAAGCATAAATAAATACAGGCACTGCCTCTTTCATAAAATGGTGTGATTTTCTTGCAGCCATCTTTATAACAGCCCATGGTTTAGGAATTCTCATAACAGGGATTTCCATTATAAAATAAGATCGACTACCTGATATGACTTTGTTTGCTAAATAACCCGCTATAAATATCTGTGAAAATATGATTCCAAAAACAGTTATGGTGGCAGAAAATGGCATTCTTTCAAGTATAACCAACATAACAGCTATAAGAGGGGCACATGGCATACATAAAAAAATCAGAAAAGAGGCTATGTTTTTCTCTTTTTCACTGTTGAGCATTCTTGTTGTAAGAAGAGCCATAGTAATACATGAAAAACCCATAACTATAGGTATTACTCCTTTACCATTTAGACCAATTTGTTTAAAAACCTTATCCAAAAGAATTGAAATGCGTGGCAGATAACCTGAATCTTCAAGTATCCCAAATGCTATATAAAAACAGAATATAACTGGTAGAACAAGCCCCAATGCTAAAAAGACACCTGTAGGAAGGACTCCAAAGTCAGGGTCAATTATCATATCTCGGAGAAACTGACTTGGAATGAACTGAACATATTTTGTTATAAATGGAATTAAAATATTTTCAAACAAAAGGCTGTTTATCGAATCAACAAGAAAAGTTGCAGCAAATGTGCCGACAAAAAGGTATAGAAGAGCGGTAACGCAAATTGCAATTGGAATACCTGTTGATAGCTGAGTACACCAATCTCCAAATGTTAGAACAAATGAGTTTTTAGTAGGAGGTTCACTTTTAATTACTTGATTTGCAATAAGTGCCGCTTCTTTATGGTATAAATTTTCAAGATATACCTCTATTGATGACGAACTATCTTCCCTATATTCATGGACAACGTGTTGTAGCTGCTCAATAATTACATCTCCACACAATTGTGAAATATATGATTCAACACATTTATCTTCTGTGAGCAGCAAGAGAGCCAAAGCTCTGGGTGAAATATCTCCTACTGGAACAAGTTTTTCAACAAGTTCAATAAACTCTTCAATTTTATCTGAATATCTAAATCTTTGTTGAGAAGTTTTAGTTTTATCAACTTTTAGTTGAGCAGATTTTACAGTAGGCGTTGCAACTTCAGTATAAGAGCTGTGAAGCGGTTTTATTTGAGCTGGCTTGATATGTCTTAATAATGCTCTTAACTTTTCTATCCCAATACCTTCTCTTGCAATAGTTGTGCAAACTTCAATACCAAGAATCTCAGATAACTTTACAATATCAACTTCAATTCCTCTTGAAGAAGCCTCATCAATCATATTTATATCAAGAATCATTGGCAGACCATACTCTGCAAATTGGAGAGCTATGGCTATTGATCTTTTCAAATTTTTGGCATCTGCAACAAGAAGAACTCCTTTGACTCTTTTTCTTGTTTTAGGTATCAACAAAATATCTCTTGATGCCCGTTCGTCCTCATTTGATGAAAAAATTGAATATATTCCCGGTGTATCATAGATTGTTCCACCTAATCCCTGTATATAGCCGCTCTTAATATCTACAGTTATTCCCGCAATATTTGTAGAGTGTGATTGAACATTGGTCAGATGTTCAAAGATAGTTGACTTTCCAGAATTTATATTGCCTAAAATAACATAGTCGGTTCTTTTTTCTGATGAATCGGGGTTTTTACTATTACCGTTTGATTTTAGTTCATCTCTTGAAGATTTATAGGGTAGGCTATTATTTCCAATCTGTTCCATAAGGTTTCCTTAATCCAATGGAATTGCATTTATTATTCTTGTCCAATGGAGATATTTTTAGGATAATTAAATTAGCGAGTGGGTTATAGCTCTATAACAACATCTTTTTCAATAGATAAGTTTATCTTAAATTTTATAACGACCATGTTATATTTTACTCTAAATAAAGTTTTTTATTATGCAAATTTGTAACAATAAATTAAAAGAACTACTAAAGAATATCAGCAATATAGATAAAAAAGTATCTGCTAAAATGTCTATATTTCAATCAAGGCGTCTGATTTACAATACCATGTATCTTGTTAGTATAAGCTGCTCAAGCGGCTGTTGTTTCCCATTATATTGTCTATTCTTTTTGTTTGCAAAGGATAGCGGTTTAGGAGAAAGCTCAAATCTAATTTTTTATCATCTTGTTACTGCAGAGTTTATCCAGTTAAGTATTATTGTTCCAGTAAGATATTTGATTAGAAGACCAAGACCTGTTATTGAGCAGCCATCCATTTTTTCAAAACAATCCAAGCTCTTTTCAAAAAGATTTGGACTATACCCTTTTTTAAAACTATACAATCTTATTGGAAGATGGAATCAATACTCTTTTCCCTCTCTTCACGCCTCAAGAGCATTCTTCCTTTGTATAATTATATATAATGGACTTGCTATTTATAACATGAATGGTATTATTTATCTCCTTCCCCTGCTCTTTGCATCAATAACTGTCTCTTTTAGCCGTTTAGTTCTTCAAAGACATTTCTTATCAGATGTGATTACAGGGGCAATGGTCGGAATAACTTCTTCTTTTGTAACACTTAAATATTGTTTTCTATAATGTTTTTTAGCGGATTGTATTATCGCAACTAATTTATAAATATGGGAGGTAAAGAGATAATGGCAACAGATAGAACAACTCTTCAGGAGCGTCTGGAAGCACTGAAGAGGGCTGAAGCAGGCAGTGATGCCATGATGGAAAATGATAAAAAAGAGTTCGATCTTGAAAGCAGAATGGCACAAGCTGAACAGGCTTTAAAAAAAGAGGTTCGTAGCAGAGAGAGAGAAGAGGGGGAAGTTGCAGAAGCACCGTCAGGACCTGTGGGACTTGATATTGGAACAAGCAATGTAATTGTTGCCCAAAATGAGCGAAGATATATTAAAACAACTAAACAGTTAAACGCCTTTTTCACAATTCCACACTCAAAATTTGCAAGAAATATCTTGATCAAAAATGATGTATTTTTCTTTGAACAAGATGGACTTTACTATATCGTTGGATATTCTGCTGAAAATTTTGCCAATATGTTTGATACTGATACAAGAAGATCAATCAAGCAAGGACTTCTCTGTTCAGATGAAAAAGAGGGTATTACTGTTATTCAGGCGATTATTTTATCTCTGATTCAAAAACCCAAAAGACTTGGCGAAATCTTATGTTTTGGGATTCCGGGTGAGCCAATTGATGGTTTTGGTTCTGTAACATACCATGAGTCGATCATAAATATGTTTATAAGTAGAATGGGGTTTACTCCAATATCTATTAACGAAGGTATGGCAGTTGTTCTCTCTGAGCTTGCTCAACATGACTACACAGGTATTGGAATAAGTATTGGTGGTGGAATGTGCAATGTATGTCTTTCATATTTATCTTTTCCTGTTCTTACCTATAGCATTCAGATAGGTGGAGATTATATTGACAGTTCCGCAGGTGCAGTTGTAGGAATCCCAGCAACTAAGGTAAAATTGATCAAAGAGAGAGAGTTCTCATTAGTTGCCAAACCCAAAGATCGTTTAACAACCGCACTTAATATCTTTTATAACGAACTTATCCAGAAACTCCAGAAGAGTATGGAACGTCTCTTATCCGCTTCTAATCAAATTCCAATGATTTCAAAACCTATTCCTATTGTCTTAAGTGGAGGCACTGCAATGCCTGAAGGATTTGCAGAGAAATTTCAAAAATCTCTGTCCCAAGTTCGTCTGCCAGTTGATATTTCATCTGTCCATCTTGCAGAAGACCCTTTAAATACAACTGCTAAAGGAGCTTTGATAATGGCTATGACTGAGGAGATTCAAGAATAATTAATTCATCAACAAAAACTCCTGACTTCTTGTTTTTATTTCAGGGGTAGTGCTTAACATGTAATGATTTATGATGCATTTCATCACAAAAATGTGTGCGTTATATTCTTTAAAAACAAATATTTATAAACTTAAGCAATTTTAATGCCATCATTACTTGTATAGCACTACCAAATCCTCTTGATATTATTGATTTCATAAAATCCATATTGACATTAGTCAATGCTCATAATAAGTTTTTTAATCTAACAAATAGAGAGGAGACAATGGGCAGCATATTTAAAAAAATCTCAAAAACAATATCTGATAAAGTGTTGAGTAGCATATCAAAAGAGGAAGTAGGAAAGATTGCTATTGTAACTGGAATTTCTTTTATAAGAAACATTGTAACTAAAAAAGGTATTAACACAAACATAAAATTTCTTATTGAATCAGCACTCCTAAATGAAACAGAAAACAAAGATATTCCTGAACAAATCATGCAGTATGCCTTTGCAATAAAAGATATCTTTAATAGAGCTGGTATCTTTCCAAAAAAAATTGCAATTGATGGAGTTCCTGGAAGCGGTAAAAGCTCTTTGAGCCGTGCACTTGGAAACATACTCAATATGAAACCAGTTTCTCTTGATCACTACAATATGGATAAAAAAATAAACTTTATATCAAATCATGCTGTTTTTGAACACCACCGGTTATTAAGAACCCAAGATATTGATTGTTTTGACGCAATTATCTATATTGATGAACCTGTTGAGAATTCAAAGAAAAAAATATTGCTTAGAAAAAGAGGTTCATATCTTGTTGATATAATGAACTTTGATCTTATGAAAAAGATTGGAAAAAAAGCCTTTGAGCTTGCTGATGGCACTTTTTACAGCGTGCCTGACAGTTTTATTAAAATCAAGATAAAAGCTGGTACAAGTTACAATATGCTCAAGAATATTTCAGATGAACTAATATATTCCAATCATAAAAAAAAGGAGATATTGACTCCTAATTTGGATACTGTTACAGATAAAATAAACGAAACAGCTAAGGAAGCCCTTATCTTCTTGATTGAAGAGGGTAGGATAAAAAAAGGATTTACAGCATATCTGAATAAAGTCGCATACAAAAAAGAATTTATTAATGCTGTTCTTGAAGCTGTTGGCAAAAGAGAAAAAGGGTTGTTGAAAAAATAAATTAGTTTTTTTTGCGATTAGATGTTTAGGGATTAATCATTCCTTATGAACTCAATAACAAAAGCCCATATTAACCTAAAAAGTATAAGATTCTTTACATGAATATTTTAGTTGTTGACGATGATATTAGCGTTGTGGAGTTAGTATCAAAGCAGTTAAGAAGTCATGGTCATAGTTCTGTAACTGCTAAAAATGGTGAGATAGCATTAGAGTATTTCCTAAAAGAGCCCGTTGCCTTTGATATGATCATAAGTGATGTTATGATGCCTGTAATGGACGGTCTTGAACTTTTGGAAAAAATTCGACAACATAAATATGATACTCCCTTTATAGTTATGACGGGTTTTGGTGAAATAGAGACCGTTATAAAGGCACTAAAACAAGGTGCAACAGATTTTTTAAGAAAGCCATACGGTTTAAAAGAACTTTCTTCAGCTCTCTATAGAATAGAGTCTATGCTTAATACTAAACAATCTATTGAGCAGACACTCCCCTTTATCAATACCGATTTCCACACCTCAATGCCGAGTAAAACAGGACTTATTTCTGGTGTTGTTGGCTTTCTTCAAATAGTTGCAAAGCCATATTGCCAGCTATATGGAATTAATAGTGCTGATATTACAACTTCGCTAACAGAGGCTCTTAACAATTCTGTTGTTCATGGCAATCTTGATATTCCCTCAGAGTTGAAAAATAGATCATGGCAAGAGTTTCAAGAGCTTTTAGAAGAGCGTGAATCTATACCTGAATATTGTGAACAGCTTGTTAAAGTATCTTTTACTGTTATTAATATGCAAATGAAGTGGGAAATTATAGATAATGGTAAGGGATTTGATTACACTAACCTACCTAAAACTAATGATCCTTCAAAATTCCTATTATCAGGGCGAGGTCTTTTTCTTATTCGCTCTTTTATGGACAAAGTATCATGGAATAGCAAAGGAAATGCTATTCAGATGGTTAAATATCTTCAAAAACGATAATCTAAAAAATAGCAGCTCTAAATTTTGATATTTTTAGCAATGATTTGATAACTTTCAGAAAGTTGTTAAATCGTAAATATCATTTAAAATCTTACAACCTCGTTGATTTAATATAAAAAAGAAGAATTCAGGAGAAAGATAATAGAAACTTTAGCGAAATGGATATGGGATCCAGTCCTATGTTTGGTTTACCTTGAGCTGGGCGTTATATTTGTATATATTACCCGTGGAGTAGCGTGGAGAAAAAGCCTAAAAGTTTTCCTCAAGATTATTGGAAACGACTCTACTGACTCAAGTAGCCATATAATTTCACACAGAAGAGCCTTTTTTACAAGTGTTGCAGCAACAGTAGGAATTGGCAATATCGCTGGTGTTGCGACAGCTATTCATCTTGGAGGACCTGGTGCTATGTTTTGGATGTGGGTATCAGCTCTTTTTGGAATGTTTTTCAGAATGACCTCCACATACATGGTAATTCGTCTGCGTCCCGAAGATGAGAAGTCTCTATCTTTTGCCACTCCAATGCTCTATCTTGAAAAATATATGACTGGTGGATTGCGTTTTATTCCTCAAATAGTGGCTCTACTTCTTTTAATTCAGGGAGTTGTGCTTTACAACATGGTTCAGGCAAACTCTCTTGCTCAAGCTATGCACAACCTATTTGATGTGCCAAATATCTTGACAGCATTGGTTACAACCTTGTGTGTTGGAGTTGTTATACTTGGAGGACTCAAGAAAATCGTTGATTACTGCTCCTTAATAGCTCCAGTTGTAATAACTATATATGTGATGACTGGTCTTCTGGTGCTTATTTTAAATCCATCACAGGCTATAAATGGACTTGGAAATGTTTTTGCATCTGCATTTATGCCACATTCTGTTGCAGGTGGTGTGGCTGGATATACTGTTCTTCAGGCAATGCAGTTTGGGGTTTCAAGAGGTATATTTTCGCACATGTCAGGTATGGGGACCAGTGCTTTTCTGCAAGGAGCTAATAAGGATAATCCAGCAGCTGGTGCTTTTATGTCAGCCATAACCCCTTTTGTTGATACAATCATAATATGCAGCATCACAGGTCTTGTAATTCTTTCTGACTCAGATTGGCAGTATGAAACGGGGGCACATCTCACAGCATTGGCATTTGAATCAGGGCTTGGCTCTTTTGGAGAGTGGGTAGTGGTAGGAAGTCTCATTGTCTTTGCATTAACAACGATTGCAGGGTTTGCCCATATTTCAGAAAGATGCTTTAAATATCTTGGGGGTAAAAATGAGATTGGGTATCGCATTATCTTCTTAATGGTTACATTTCTTGGACCATTCTTGAATTTAGGTTTTGTCTGGTCTTTAAGCGATATTATTATAGGAATTACGGTTATATTCCATCTGATCCCACTATTGTATGTTTTGCTTAAGAACAACAGGGAGATGAAAAGCTCACTGTTTGAGTTTGTAGGGGGGAATGGTGAAAATCAATCTCATTTGCAATCAAAAAAGTATAATTATTAAGAATCATCAACGTCTTATAGATAGCATTCAGCACCAGAAGAGAATCTTATCTGCACTATTGTAATATCGTCCCTTTGGGTTAAGTTGCCACGAAAATCATCAAGGCTCTTTTTGATTTTATCAAGTATTGTCTCTGGATCGTATCTTTTATCATAACTATCTAATAAGATGCTTTTTCTATCTACAAAGCTACCTTTCTCTATTTCTCTACGATCATCAGATTCAGAATCTACTTTTCTAAAATGTTCTTCCAAACGCTCCTGACCATACATCTCATTTTGCTCGTTAAATGTCTCTGCAACACCATCTGAAAATATATAAACGCAATCTTCATGCTCAAATTTTAAGGTTTCTGTTTCACACTTAAGTTTCTCATTTTTAAGGACTCCCAAAGGCAGATTACTTGATTTTATCCTATTTTTTATCCCTCCATTTTTCCCAACAACAAAAATATCAGGCATACCTCCGCTCCATACCGTCATCAGTTGTTCAGAAAGATTTATCTCCAAAATAGAGGCACACAAAAAAACAGAAGGGGGAAGTAGCTCTTTTAATCTTTTATTTATCTGAAAAACAAAACCACATACTGGCTGATCTGTATCTGCCATATTGTTAAAGACCTCTGAAACAGGAAGAGTTCCAATTGCAGCAAGTAACCCATGACCTGCAAAATCTCCAACAAGAAGATACTCCCCACCAGAAATCTTTGATCTTGAAAAGACGATGTCCCCACAAAAAGTTTCCATTGGAAGGAGAATTTGTTTAACGTTTGTGCATTTCTGTTCGTTTATTTTAAGCACCTTTTGGAAAAGATTTGCAGCAGCATCATGTTCTTGACGCATTTTATTATTTAGAAGCTCAAGTTCTGTGTTTGTGCGTTCAAGCTCTATTTTTTGGAGATTTAGGTTGTTGTATAACCGTCTTAACCTCTCCATAGCAACCATCTTAGCTCTTAGAATCATCCTATTAACTGGTTTGCTTATAAAATCATCTGCTCCACATTCAATGGCTTTAGCAATATCCTCAGGATCGTTTAGTGCTGTCAATACAATTACTGGGACAAAATGCTCACCAGCATGAGCTTTAATTGCTCGTGTAGCTTCATATCCGTCCATTAATGGCATCATAACGTCCATTAGGATAATATCGGGATTGATACTTTTAAACATCTCAACCCCCTCAACTCCGTTGTGTGCGGTATGTACAACGCAGCCATCTTGCTCCAGTAATACCTTGAACAAGAGCCGGTTTGACTTATCATCATCAACAATAAGTGCTTTCATGGGCGGTATAGCTCCTATAATCTACTCTGCTTTAATTTAATCGTCTTACTGAAGAAAACACGATTTAACTGAAAATACAAGATTTTTTATAGGTTATTTCAAGGTCTTTCTTAATGCCAAAATTAGTCCATATCAACTAATTAAGTTGACAGTTTTTCCATAGTTTGACTATATATAATATATGTAATCCGCTTTTTTGGCTTGCTGTGATATGTTTCATTCAAATTATAAAGGCAGAACTTTCAATAATGAAAAAGAACAAAAACTTTTTTCTCAAAAAAAGAGAATCTTCAGAGAATAATTATGATAATGGAGAATCCGCAATCTTTGAAGATGATATATTTGACGATGATTTTACTCTTAACAGAAAGATAACAGGTGATAATTTCCAGACAGATTCATCATCTTTTTCATCATCATCTTCGGAGGAGGATTTTAACGATGAGCCTTTTAACGAGTATATTAGAGACGATTATGATAAGCAAAATGATGAAGATGTTGAACTTTTTAAGGAAAACAAATACAGGGACAGAAAAGTTGGTAATAAAAATATACATAAGAGGAAGATGGTCTCCTTTAGCTCGCCTCCTGTTGATGCGGAACCTGTAGTATCTGTTGGACTGCCCTCGCAATCCATAATGTTTGCGATTTCAACCATTATGCTTATGGGAATGGGATTACCTGTATTGCTGGTTTTCTGGTTTAATGCACCTCCGCTTGACCAGCATTTTCTTGTTCTTGGAGTACCCTATTTTAGGATTCTGTTTATATTTTTTATCACCTCAGCAATAATGATCTATACATCTTGGTTTTTTCTTGGAGGAAAACAGTTTACCGTTATTCCTGTTTTTCTGTTCACCCTTTTCTGCTGTTTTCCTTTTATTGCTGGTATCAGAAATGATCTGACAGTTATACAGGCAATACTTGAGCTAAAGATTTTCTTCAACTGGCCTTTTTTTCTCAGACCAGCCTATCTGTTCTTCCAGTTTCTGCTTCCATTAGGAATTGTTATCTATATCTTTCTTCAGCTCAGAAATCTTTCAGGGAAAGAGAGAAACTCCTATGCTTACATCTGCATTGCTCTTTACTTAGGTATCGCATCAGTTATAGGATTCTCCTTATTAAACAGGACAAACCAGCCAAACATTATTTCGTATATTGCACCGCATATCATCTCAATGGGGTTGTTTGAATTAGACAATACTGAATCATCTAATTTAGTATTGTCTAATTCAGTATCAGTTAAATCAGCTAATTCAGTTATACCTGAACCACCAATGGCTGAAAATAGAGACCTTCAGTTAGGGACAACCGAAGAATCTGTCTCAACAACCCCCGAATCTGTCTCAATGACATCCAAATCTGTCTCAATCCCCCAATCTCACATTCAACCTCAAGAATTACCTGTATCTAAACTTTCAACCTATGACTCTTCAGATAAAAGTTCGGATAGTGCGAATGCGAATTCTAATGCTGATGTTGTTAATTCACAACTCTATCTTGAGCAGAATCTTGATGCGTTACGTGTCAAATCAGAACATCTTCTTGAATTAGTATCAAAAATAGAATCAGCTTTGGAAACAAAATACTCTGAGAAATCATTGGACTCTGCTGCTAAAACGCCAGTAATTGCAGATGACAGAAGTAATGGAGAGCTTGAATATGTGCCAGATAAAACAGATAATATAAACAATGGAGAGGTAACTCTTGAACAGGTTGAAAAGGAGCTTCAAGAAATTTCCTCCAGATTGGAACTGTTGAGGAGTGTAATAGCTCGTAATCAGAATCGTGAACAGGATAAAATTAACTATAAACACTCAAGTTTGAATAACAGCGAGCGGAAAGTAAAGTGAAAGATAGATGCCTAATATGCAGAAACAGTGTCAATGATTCGCCTGCACAGTCTGGTGATAGTGAGAATAATGGTTGCCGCTACAACTGCCCTTGTTGCGGAATTGTTGCTCTTTCTGGTGAGGCTGCAAATTATATCTCTACAGATGGGTTTATCTCTGCAAAGAATAAATCTATCATAAGTATCTGTTTAAGGCAGCAATTTGAAAGAGACAGAGTTAAAAGCAAAAATAGTGATTCAAATACGAATAATATTTCAGACGAAAAACTTACGGTTGAATCCATTAACAAACTAATCGAAACATACCAGCCTCTTGCACCACTACGTAAAATTGAGAACTTTCTTCTAATTGTTGAGAGAAAAACCAAATCTCCCGGACATTTTACTGATATTAAAATCCAGACAGATTATCCACTCTTTCAATGCCTCTCTTCTTATGAACTTGTCTCTTTGATTACTTTTCTCCATAAAGAGGAGCTTCTTGAATTTAAAACATCTGAACGAATAATTAATTCAGATGAAAGCACGACTAATTCAAGTGAAAGCACAATTAATTCAACTGCCTCAACTGATATAGCGAGGATAGCCGGCTCTGGCTCATCAAAATCTTCTTCCCAATTCTCTGCTGATAAATGTTCTGTCATGCTAACAACAAAGGGGTTGCAACGATTAAAGGAGTTGACTCACGGAGATAAGACAGACATTTTCATGGAAAATGCCATGACTCTTGCCCAAAAGGCTGATGAGGAAAAAGCAGCAGCATTTGAAATGGTAAAAATTGCAAACGCTGAGAAGCTGAAAGCAGAAAATGAGTTAAAACAAGCAATAGAACTTCTTGAAAAAGCCAATGTGGATAAAGAGTTAGAAAAACAGGCAGTAAAAGATTCTGTCCTTGAAATGGTAAAATCTGCAAATATAGAGAAAGATAAGGCTATAGAAAAGGTCAAGAAATATGAGGCTTTGATTAAAAAAACTACTGCCGTATCAGAGATTACGCTCAACAGGCTCAAAAATGAAGAAAAGGCAAAAGAGAAGGTTCTCAAAGAGATCGAAAAATTTAAAGCTGAAATTCAAATATTAAAAGCTCAAAACCAAGAATTATTATCAAGCCTTGATAGTGCTATAAGGGCAAAAGATAGAGCAGAAAATAAAGCAAAAGATGCAGTTAAAAGAGCAACAGAAGATAAGCAAAAAGCTCTTGATGAGGCACTTATGGCAATTGAGGAGAAGAGAACCGCAATTTTGATTGCTGAAAAGGCAAAACAAGAGAAACAGGTTGCTTTGGAGAGAATGAACGCTGCTATTGATTTAGCTGAAAAAGAGAAAGTTGAAAAACAAAGAGCCATTGATTTAGCCCTTGAAGCTAAAGATGCAGCTTTGAAAGAAAATGAGCGTCTAACTTCTCAATTAAAAACAGCTAAACAGGTGGCTGACAATGCTCTTTTAGCCGTAAAAAAAGCTGAATCTGAAAAAAAAGAGGCTGAGACAGTTGCAAGAGTTGCTTTAGGCAAAGT
This sequence comes from Desulfamplus sp., assembly GCA_015232555.1. Taxonomy (GTDB): domain Bacteria; phylum Desulfobacterota; class Desulfobacteria; order Desulfobacterales; family Desulfobacteraceae; genus Desulfamplus. Next base: position 14,348 of record JADFZJ010000053.1, read on the forward strand.
TATGGATGCAGAATATAAGATGGAAAAAGCATTAAAAGCACTGCATAAGGCAGAAGAAGAAAAACGAGACGCTCTTAAGGTAGCTTATGGATTATTTTAACGATAATTCTCTTATTTTTTCAAAACAAGATATTCTGGATTTAAGAAAACGGGCTGGAAATAATCCTGTTACACCCCTTATTGTTCAGAATATGATTAAAGTTTCAGAAGAACATTACAAAAATATTAATATTGAAAAAAGTAAGCTATACAAACTTGCAAGTGAGATATTGATTAATGGTTCGGGGAAGCTCTCTTTATCTTCTGACTCTTATCAATTATCTTCTAAAACTCTATCTCAAGATAATAAATCATTAAACAATCAAGATTATAAATCATCAGGCAAGATAGCCTCATCAACATCAACGCCTATCTCTCTTGTCAAATACAATGATCCTATGGAAGAGATGGAAGAGCTTGTTGCTGAACTTATAACAAAAGGTAAGATTCCTCTTCTTTGGAGTAAGGCAAGAGGTCTTGTTTTGAATAATCTTTCAAAGCAATATCCACTTTTTTCTGATGCCAATATATCGTCAACATCAGATCCAAAAGAAATTTTAAAGTTTATAATAGGAAAACCACAGGGGCGTATAGCCTATATTTTAGAGGATTTTCACCATTATATCGGTGAAAGAGATATTGTAAATCCTGCTGTTGGCGAAATCCGCTCCCTTATAAAAGAGCTGAACAGGAGTCTTGAAAGCAGGGAAGATGAAGTTTATCTCTTTGTTCCAGCATCTTATGATATGCCGCCTGAACTTTCTCTTTTCTTTTCAAGGTCGCCCAAACAGCCAAGAAAGGCTGTGGGTTACCTTGAAAGATATGGTCAGCTGCTTACAGATGCAAGATATATTAAAACAGCAAAACCTCTTATTGGAGCTGAAGCAACAATTGAGCGTCTAATACAGGTATTAACTCAGATGGAGATCAATAATCCTCTGTTGGTGGGTTACCCTGGAGTTGGAAAGAGTGCTGTTGTTGAGGGGTTAGCAATGGCAATTCTAAAGGGAGATATCTCTTCTAAATTAGATAGAAAAAAGCTCTACTCGCTCTCCCTTAACAGCCTTGTTGCAGGGACAAAATATAGAGGCGACCTTGAGATAAGACTTCAGGGTCTTATGGACGAAGTTTTAAGTCAAAAGGATCGCATCATCATATTTATTGATGAGATTCATACTCTTCTTGATGCTGGTTCAACTGAAGGATCAATGAGTGCTGGCGAGTTTTTAAAGCCTCTGCTTGCAAGGGGAGAGTTTCCTTGTATTGGTGCAACAACATTTGAGGGCGAGAGATTTCTTTCAAAAGATACAGCATTCTCAAGAAGATTTAAAAAGATCATTGTGAATGAGCCTTCAACAGAAGAGGCAATAGAGATATTAAGGGGAGTAGCTCCAAGTTTTGAGAGTCATCATGGCGTATCCATTGATGATGGTGCGTTAATTGCAGCGGTCAAATTGAGTGGAACATACCTTAAAGGAGAATATCTGCCGGGTAAAGCTATATCTCTTATTGATGGGGCCGCAGCTTACTGTAATATGCAAAATAGATTTAAAGTTACAAAGGAAGATATAAAGCTTGAGATTGAAAGGCTTTGAGCAAATAGTACTATAGAAAACGAGGATTTATATAAATTGGAGCTTGAAAAACAGATTACCGAAAATCATAGATTAAGAGAGCAGCTTGAACAACTTACTAAAAGAGTTGAACAATCAGAAAAAGCATTAGAAATATGCAAAAAAGATCACAACAACGTATCCTCACGAATCATTGCTGCACAAGAAGAAGAGAGAAAACGTATGGCTCTTGAACTCCATGATGTTCTTGGAAAATCTCTTACAGCAATAAAATTTTCAGTTGAAAATGTAATTATGACTATGACCCGTTGGGGAAACAGGGAGAGCAGAATCCAGCTTGAAAATGTTGTATCTATAATTCAAGATACCATAAAAGAGACTCGTGATCTTACAGCAGCCCTGTGGCCTCCTGTTCTGGCTGATCTTGGTATTGTTGCAACAATTTCTTGGTATTCAAGGGAGTTTGAAAAGATTTACCCATGGGTATTTGTAAGGCAAAATATAGATGTTCAAGAAAATCAGATTCAAGATGAGATAAAAATTGTTATTTTTAGAATTTTGCAAGAAGCAATGAACAACAGCATAAAGCACAGCGGCTGTAAAAATATTACAATAACCCTTCAAAAGATTTGCGATACTAAAAATATCGAAGATAGACCACTCTCTTATGGTTATTTGGAAGAATTACCTTTTAAAAATATTAGCAATAGAGGCAATGGAATCATATTTGCTGTTTCAGATGATGGAAAAGGTTTTACCCCCCCCCGTAACACTAATGACGCTTATTCGCTATGTAGCATAAAATCATCAAAAGAAGATAACTGTTCTAAATTTGGTCTTGTAAGCATGAAAGAGCGATGCAGACTTTCTGGTGGGACATTGGAAATTGAATCTCTGCCTGATGCTGGAACTACTATCAGGGCTTTTTGGTCAATCGACAACTTATCTTAAATTTCATCATCATCTGAATAAATCAATGGAGTAAGGTTGTCAGGTGCAATGAGTTTGTTTTGGATTGCATAGGATGTCAGGGCAGAGGAGTTGTGAATATCAAGTTTTTTCATAAGATTGGCTCTGTGTCTTTCAACTGTCTTTAAACTAATAAACAGCGTATCTGCGATCTCTTTGTTTTTATGCCCCTCAGCAATAAGTATTAAAACCTCCTTCTCACGTTTTGTAAGAGTGCTTAACCTTGTTGAGTTACACTCTTTTCTTTTCCCATCAAGATAACCGTCAATTACCTTTGATGAAACTTCTGGGCTTATGAAGGTCTTTCCATTCACAACGCTCTTTATTGCCATCTCTATCTCTTTAAAACATGCAGATTTTGAGACAAAGCCACTTGCACCAGCATGAAAACAGGCATGGACATGCTCATCTGTATTGTGAGCTGTAAGAATAATAAACTTGGTGAATGGGTTGCTTTTTCTTATCTCTTCAATAACACATATTCCATTTCTCTTTGGAAGTGAGAGATCAAGAAAAACAAGATCAGGTTTTAGTTCAGCAATACATCTTACAGCCTGAATACCATTGTCAGCTTCGCCAATAATCTCCATATCTGGCACTGAACTTAGCAATGCTCTGAAACCTTGTCTAACTATCTCGTGATCTTCAACTAAAACTATCTGAGTTTTCTTTTTGATAACCATTACCCCCATAAAAAAATACATAGTTGTTATGATAAAAATACATGGTTTGCACTATTTATCATTATCTTTTTGTTTAGTAAATCTATAGCTACATAAATATCGGCAAATTCAACTATGGAGACTCTTACCATGCTTAACCTTCTACTGTTAGAAAATAATCTGAATTTAAGAAATACATTTAGGAGTATATTTAGCAAAAAGGTTGCTGGTTTAAAAATTAGTGAGTCTTCAAATTTTACAGAGGCATGTAGCAAGATAGTAGAGGAAGAACCAGATTTAGTAGTTACAAACAGCCACATTGCTGGTAAAAGTGTATATTCATTTGTAAAATATTTGATGATGCACTATCCAAATATTCATATTGTTATAATTTCTGAAAGAAATATCTTTGAATACCAAAAGTTTGAGGGGAATATCAAAAAAGGAGTGGTCGTATTTGCAGATGAGTTAAATATAGCTCAAATAATTAATAAAATTAATATTTTCAAAAAGTTAAAATCATCAAAAAGTTTAACAATTAGGAAAACATTATCAAAACAAGAGTGTGAATCTCAAGGGTGTGAATCTGAAAAAAGAGTTCTTTTGCCAATTAATATCAAAAAAGAGAATAAAGTATCTTTTATTCCTCACTCACTCACTCACTCACTCATTACATTCCATTGAGGTTAACATTTCAGAATAGTTTATCATTTTATAGTTCAAGTGAATTTTTATAATACGTAGATGTTTAGGTATCAGGGGGGGAAATATGCTCCATATAATTTTCGGGTTGTTTTTAATTGCAGTGGGTATCTGGGGTCTCTATGACGAATATTATTATGTTGCTGACATAATAAAAGGGGGCTTACCGATATTCTTAATGTTATTGGGTTTGGTGGCAACATTGGCTGGATTCATTCCGCCAAAAAATGGGAGAATTTGAAAAATGGGTAGGAATGAAGAGAAAGAAGCTGAAGTAAAAGGGCAAGAGTCTAAAACTAAGCTGCAAGAAGCAATTGTAAAAGATGAAGAATCAGCAGTTAAGAGTCAGGACTCTAAAGTTCAGAATCAAGAAATTAAGGCTAAAGATCGTGAATCTCGGATCAAAGAGCAAGAGAGCAAGGTAAAAGATAAAAAAGCAAAGTTTAGAGAGCAGGAAGAGAATATTGAAGATGATGAATCTACAATCAAGGCAAAAGGAAAACAGAAAGTGAAAGTATCAGATGGCAAAGCAGCTAAGAAAGCATCAAGAGATGAAGCATCGGCAGCCGACACAGATGGTCAGTATTCATCAGTATTTTACTGGCATTCGTTTCTTCTTTACTGTGGTCGGATACTCCATAAGGTGCTTGATTTTTACAACCAATTTTTTGATCTAACCCCAAAAGATAAGGCAAAGCTCTACAGTAATATAAGCAAACATTACATAAATAAAGGGTTATATGACAAGGCTCTGAGTTACCTTAAAGAGTGGAGTAAAGTTGACCCGACCAATACAGAGCCTCTTTACCAGCTTGGAATTGCTCTTGCTGCATCAGGTAACAGAAAAAGTGCAATGGGTGTATTTTCAAAGGTTCTTAATCTTGAGCCACAACATTTAGGGGCACTTCACCGCAGAAGCTCAATAATGCTTAAACTCAAAGATTTCAAGGCAGCATCAGATGAACTTGAAAAGGCTCTTGCAATTGACGTAGAGAATCCAAGATTTTTCTATCTCTATGCAGTTGCCAAAGAGGGTCTTGGAGAGATCGACAAAGCTATTGAGGCGTTAGAAAAAGCAATTGAGCTTGATCCAGACGAGATAAAATACCATCAACATCTTGGCTTTCTAAATGTTAGCAAAGATGACCACAAAACTGCTGCCAAATCCTTTACAAAGGTTATGGAACTTGAACGTGAGATGGAAGAGGAAGATGACGAAGAGTCATATTAATGAATCACTCCTCTCAGCAGGCGGCGGAATATCAGTCCAAAGAGAAGGGAGTATTAAAAATAGAAGCCATATCAATATTAATTATATTAAATGGCTCTGGTTCCCCATTATTTTATTGATCTGTCTCTTTTTAGATAAAGCCGTTGTCAATGCTGCAAATAATTCTGTTTATTATGATCCAACAATAAAGAACATAATCATTCAAGATTGCAGCAGATGCCACTCTGGACCATCTCGTAATTTAATGGATTACGATAATCTTAAAATGTATGCAGACAGCGGAATGCTTGCCGCAATGGTTCAGGGTCCAATGGGTCAGTTTGCAGGCAATGACGCATCAACCATACTTGATTGGATTAATAACGGTTCGCCTGAAAAGCCTGCTGGCGGCACAATGGTCAGATTCCAGTCTGGTGGCAATCATATCAATGGAACTCGAAACCAGATGACGGGTAATCCAATTAGAAACCATACAGGGATTAATCCGACTGGAAACCAGATTAGTAATAATCCAATGACTCTTGCTGCGAACGCAAAGGTCTATTACGACCCCACAATAAAGGATATTATTAATAAAGATTGTGCAAGATGTCACTCTGGACCATCTCGTAATTTAATGGATTATGATAATCTTAAAATGTATGCAGATAGCGGAATGCTTGCTGCAATGGTTCACGGCAGCATGAGCCGCTTTGCAGGAAATGATATGGGAACAATTTTAGATTGGATAAATAGCGGATCACCTGAAAAGCAGGGGGCAACACCAGCAGGTTTTTTCTCAACAATGAATCAACCCACAGGCTGTCCTTCCAATCAGATGTTTGTTCCTGAGGTTCCTTTAGATAAGATAACTTATACCAATACAATCCAATATGTATTGGCAAGGGATTGCCTTGGATGTCATTCAGACAAATTCCGTAATCTTACCACCTATGAAAATGTGAAGATTTACGTTGATAATGGTTTGTTGAAATCTTTAGTGCAAAGAGGCGGTCCAATGCATAGATTTGCAGGACCTGATACCAAGCTGATTATAATGTGGGTTGATAAGGGTGCACCAAGATAAAAAACATAAGATCACAAGATAGAAACATAAGATAATTAAATTAATTTTGTGTTGATTATGTCAATATTATATCTTTTTTATAATAAAAATATAAAATTTTAACACGGGAGCAGATATTAAAGATGAGAAAGGCTCATATTATTGCAGGATTGACTATTTTTGCTTTGGGTCTGTTTTTAGCATACATGAACAGTGCCATGGTTGTTGAATTTATCAAGGGGGCTATTCAACCAATTACTATTATTCTCGGCTTTGTTGCATTGGCAAGTGCCTTGTTGGGAAAAAAGGCTTACAGAACAATCAATTCCATTCTTGCGGGTCTGTTTCTGGCAGTTGGTTTTTACGGGCTTTATGATGAATACTATGCTGTTCTCGACTTCTTTTACGGCTTTTTTCCTATTTTTTTTGTCTGTGCAGGCTCTGTATCGCTTGTGTATGGCATTATGAAACTGAAATAGCATTTACAGGGACGTAAAACAATGTCAACAAAAACAACAATGACACGAATAATCAGAAATGCCTACGGAAGACGATACAACCTTGATGCCTATGAGCTGCGGCAAACATCGTTGTATGAATCTTCTTTTAGGGATTACATTTCAAGATTAGCTCCTTTATTTGATTTTTTGAGAAATAAATGGATACACATTACTGCCGTTGTTTTGACTGTTGTGCTGGCTATTGGAACCATATATTACTATAACTCAATTATGATATGTCAGCAGAATGTTGAAACAGGGGCAAGCAAAGTTGAAGCCCTTATGCAGCGGCGTAACGATATTTCAATAAATCTTGCAAAGGCTGTTCTTGATTACTCAAAATATGAACGTGATGTGATGACAGGAATTGTAGCCTTGAGGACATTGGTATCTGGTGATGATAAAAAGGCTCAGGCTCTTAAGCATCTTCTTGCCTCCCCAGATATAAAATCTGTCAACCCTTCAAGTAGAGCTTCTAATCAGACACAATCTTTAAACAAAGCTCTTCCAGAAACAGGTGCAGCCAACTCTATAGAGACATTGAACCCTTTAGGAACACTAAATCCTTTGGGTAAACTTATGGCAGTTGCTGAACAGTATCCTGATCTAAAGCTATCAACTACATTTAACAGCCTTATGACAGCATTGATCGAAGTTGAAAAAGACCTTGCTTCAGAAAGGCTTAAATACAACGATCAGGTTAATAAATACACAACAATTACAGCACTTTTTCCGGGTAATCTCTTTGCATATCTGTTCAATTTTCCTGAAAAATTCTATTTTAAATCAACAGACGAGGCAAAGAGCCTTGTTCCGATAAGTTATTGATTAAACTTAGTGGTAAAATGATAAATTTAAAACCTAAAGTGGTCTTTGCTTAAAAAACGTATTAAGGCACGATGGAGTCAAACGGTTTTGGACAACAGAATAAAACAATATGACATAGCACTTTTTGGCAGAGGTCCTCTAAAAACAAGAATTTTGTTGGTAACTATCTTGTCGGTTCTTGGGATACTGTATGCTGTCCATTCAGACTACAATCTTGCCACAGGCTCTGGCAATCTTTGCATGGTTCTGTTTTTAGCTGCAAATATCTATTTTCCTGCAAAGCGGATTCGTCTTAAATATTCCATAAAGAATGTGCAGTCAGAGTTTAATAGCCTTTTGGTCTGGCATATCTGGCTTAATACATTTTCTTTTATTGTAGCTTGTATTCATTGTTATGTATCAATGTGGTCAAATGACTGGCTTCTTGCAGCTCTTTTTATGATGGGTTGGCTAACATTTGGAGGATTTCTGATGTGGTTCAAGTTTCAGCCGGGTAAGGTTAAAAAAGGAATTTATCTCTTGCACACACAGCAAACTATCTTTTTCATTATGATTTTTGCAATGCTTAAAGGTCATTATGTTTTCTGATATTTATTATACCCCATTGATGTTATCTGATACCACGAACAGTATTATTATTTTCAGATATGGAAGATTCCCAATATGATGATGATTAAATTCTTTGCGGTAGTGCTTATTGCAGCGATTATAATATTTGCAGCCTTTCTCTACAGGGGGGCGACAAAACTTGAAGAGGAGAACAAGGCTGCAAATGGAAATAAAGGTGGTAGTTGTTCTGGTGCATCTTGTCAAAAGTGTGCCCAGCGGGTTGGAGTTGTAAATGTTATCGGCAATATATTGATGATATGTATTAAGGGATACATGGGTGTTGCGGGTAGAAGCAAGGGATTGATTGCAGATGCAATACACTCAAGTGCCGACCTTCTTGCTACAATTATAATGATCATAGGGTTGAGAATTTCTGACAAAAAGACAGATGAAAAATATCCATACGGCTACGGAAAAGCAGAATATATAGTATCAATATGTATATACCTATTCCTGCTGTGTATCGGTTCTTTCATAATATACAACGGAGTATGGACAATTGTAGAGGGCAGGATTGTAAATCCCTGTTTATCAGCAGCGTGGGGAGCGATCTTTTCCATTATCATAAATGAGCTTATGTTCCGCCAGAGTATCTGTGCTGGAAAACATATCAATAGCCCATCAATGCAGGCAAAAGCGTGGGAATCACGCTCTGATGTTTACTCTTCAGTTGCTGTGCTAATTGGAATAATAGGAGCAAAACTTGGTTTTCACTGGATGGATCCGCTTGCTGCCGTAATAGTTGGAGTGATTATTCTTAAAATCTGTATTGAGCAGGTAAAAGATGCTGTTCTTAACCTTATGGATAAATCCTATGATGATGATTACATAGAAGATATTAACAAGTCTCTTCAAGGTATGGATAATATAGAGGGTATAAAAAAAGTTGTTGCAAGGGAACTTGGACCTATACTTGAATTTGAGATAAACCTTTATGTTATGCCAGATATATCCGTGAAAATTGGAGAGGCAATAAAGAGAGAAGCACATAATATTGTAACAGCAATTGTAGATAGAAAATCAACAATAAAAGTCAGACTCTTTGCAAAGCAGGGTTAAAGATATATTGAAACAGGAAGGAGTCAGTAGATCGAAACGGTTTTGAAAACTTTAAACGACCTACACTATGAAAGAGATATGGAGTTTCTTGAGGTAACTTATGAAAAATAGTATTGAATATGAATTTTGCATGAGCCAGTTCAAAATGGCAATTGTTGGCATTACAGTTCTTTTAGTGATTGTACTTGGATGGACAGGATACCACTGCACAAGAACTCCGCACATGAGAGATTTCAGAATGGCAGCAGCAGCCCAACCCATGGGACCTCCAATCAAGGTTAATGACAAAATGCTTCATCCTTATTGGGGTAACTGTAATAAATGTCATATAACTACAGGTGCTGGTAAACCTGTTTCACAGGTTATGTCAGGTCCTCCCATATCAATAAATGACAAGATGCTACATGATTATTGGGGTAACTGTATGTTGTGTCATAAGGTTACAGATGGATTTCAACCACCTGCAAATGGTGGTGCAAACAATAATGGTGTTCAGGCAAATAATGCTGCACAACCAGCGGCTTTTAACCAGTTTTCTCCAAAAAGTCTTGGTTTGACATTGCAGCCAGTAACAGCAACAATGATGAAAAGTATGGGGTTGGCAAATGAAGATGGACTTCTAATTACAGAAGTTGCCTCAAATTCTCCTGCAAGTGCGGCGGGGCTTAAAAAAGGTGATGAGATTATAAGAATTGATAAAGTTCGTCAGGAGACCCTAAACGATTTTGACAGGGCATTAAGTGCCGCAAAAGCTGGCAGCGAAATTAAGATGACCATTTACACAGGTAAGAAACAGAGAAGCGTTTTTCTTAAACTTCCGTCTCTTAATTCAAATGGAGCAATGGCAGCAGCAGCTACATCCCCAATGACCCAGAATCAAATTGAGACATTAGCCGAACAGTTAGGAGTCCCAAAGACAGAGCAGGCTGTTACACAGGCTCTTCAAGCACAAAAACAGGCTCAAAATCAAAATGCTCAAGTTGTGGCAGCAGTTGCTCCAATGACCCAGAATCAGGTGGAAACTTTAGCTGAACAACTTGGAGTTCCAAAGACCCAACAGGCTGTAACTGAAGCTCTTCAGGCACAGCAAGCCAAACAGGGTGGTGCGGGACAGCAACAGGGTTTGCAGCAACAAGTTGCAGGTCAAGGAGGACAGCAACAAATTCAGCAAGGTGGCGGTGTTCAGGCAGCCCCAATGACTCAAAATCAGGTAGAGACTATGGCGGAACAGCTTGGAGTTCCAAAGACACAGCAGGCTGTTA
>JADFZJ010000054.1 GCA_015232555.1 Desulfamplus sp.
AAGGATTATATGTGTACTGCGGAAAAAATGAATGGATTCAGATATCATGACAATTGGTTACATAATCTGTTAATTTCGGCATCTTTGGGAGGGTGTCGTTCTCATCCCCCAAATCCGTTATAACCAGAAAAATCATATGCAAGAACCTAACCGGACATCACTGATAAAAAATAAACCTTTTTTGTATGAAAAATCTTGCGAAACTGAAAAATGCTATATTAATCAGAACAGCAGTTAGATATTGTATATTTAATATTTTTAATAAAATATTATACAATATATTATTAAATCCCCAGAATAATATTAACATGATAATATATTTAGTCAAAGATGCTTTACTGAACTTTGAATTAAATACATATTTTGTATTCAAAATATATTGGATAATATAGACAAGAGTTACTGTAATGAAATACGAAACTTCTGGTAGCATACCTATAATTTTATGAAAAAAGAAAGTTCCTATAAAAACAAGAGAATAACCTATAATAGAAGCTAAGCAATATCTAATAAGTTGATTAAAATATTTATAATGAGTTATTTGCATTTTTAAAATTGTTATATATTTGTTTTATTCCCCAGAGTTACAGCAATTCTAAATTTGGAAATTATCATAAGACAATTTTTATAACCGAGCGATAAATCGCACGGTTAAAATGTAAAGAAGTTCACTAAAGTGAACTGTAATAACAGTCGGCTTCAGCCGACTTCAGTTATTTTAGCCCAGAAATTTATTTCAGGGCTAAAATAAATCAAATTAGTCATGATACATAATATTAAATTTAGAAATGCTGCCAGAGTTATTAAAATCTTGAGGCAAAGAAAATTTTTTTGTATTTTTGAAGACCTTGCTCCAGAGTAAGTCCATTTAATTAACATTGATTTTAACTTTTTTAGTTTATATTTTTAATCAATGGTTATCAACTATATCTTGAGAAATTATATAAATTTATGTTTTTAATATTTACTACAAAAATCCCTTTCACCATTGCGGAGTCAGGATACTGCATTACCAAGGCTTATCTATGAATCTCTTAACTATCCCCTCTTCCCACAAAAAAATATTTATTACACTTTTTTTCACCATATTTGCAACTGTCACTGGCGTAGGAATCGTAGTACCTCTTCTGCCTATTTATGCAAAAAACATGGGAGCTGCTGGAATATATGTTGGATTAATTTTTGGCTCATTCTCATTTTCAAGGACTATGCTGCTTCCCTATTTTGGAAGGCTTTCTGATAGAAAAGGGAGAAAACCCTTTATAATAGCAGGTCTTGCGGGTTATGCGTTAGTCTCCTTAGCTTTTCTTATGACATCTACTGTATTTTCATTGATTGTTATCCGCTCTTTACAGGGAATAGCCTCTGCTATGGTTATGCCAGTAGTTCAGGCATATATTGGAGAGATAACTCCAGAAGGTATGGAAGGGCAATCAATGAGTCTATTTAATTTGTCTATGTTTACAAGTTTAAGTCTTGGTCCTGTAATGGGTGGGGCAATTAATGATCTCTGGTCAATTGACGCTGCATTTGTATGTATGGGATTGCTCTCGCTTGCTGGACTTATGCTCTCTTTTCTCTATCTTCCCCCGATTGACCAAGAATATATAAGACATAAAGAGCACGCCCCTATTCCATGGTCTTTTTTCATCAAAGATATGGAGCTTATGGGTCTGTTTAGCTATAGATTTGTATATACTGGATGTATTGGTATTATCTGGTGCTTTATGCCGATATTTGTCCAAAACCGATTACCTGATATTTCAGGCTCATCAATTGGTATTCTTGTAACTCTTGGGGTCTTTGTAAGTGGAATACTTCAACTTCCGATGGGTTATGTTGCTGACAGGTTCAATCGGCGTGTTATGGTGATTACAGGCGGAATCGTTTGTGCTGTTTCGATGTTTATGGTGTTTAAAGCGACATCTTATTTACAACTTATCTGCTCTGTATCTATTTTTGGTGCAGGGGGTGGAATATCAATGCCTCCTCTTATGGCGTTAACTCTTATAAAAGGCAATGAAAAGAGTTCAATGGCTTCTGTAATGTCAATTATAACAGTTGCCCACAGCCTTGGAATGATGGCTGGTTCAATGGGGGCTGGCGTTGCAATGGACTATTTCACGCTTGACAGTATTTTTCCATGCGGAGCTGTTTTGATGATTATGGGAGTTGTTCTGTTTGCAGGGTTGACAATCAAGTTTCATTAATGAAGCAATAAGTCTTACGAGTTAGTAAAATATGTTAGAAATATAAAAGCCATTAGCAATATTAATATAATCTACTAATGGCTTCCTAAAATTCAATTGGTAATCTGTGAGATTACCAATTATTTTTTTTCATATTAATAAAAATCAAGGGACTTTATTAAATTTAACATATACCGTTTGAGATGTCTTACCACCTGCCTCTGCTCTGACTTCAGCTACATCAGTATTGACTTTGCTTGAGATTAAAGACACCGTTACTTCTCCAGTATTATCTCGGAGTTCAACATTTGCTAAGGTTGATGAACCACTTTCATAAAATGTACCCTTAGTAGTCGTAAATGTGATTTTAGTAGTCCATGCAGGCATAGGATTACCTAAGGTATCCAATACCGTTGCAGTAATAGCACTTGAGCTGAAACCATCTGCTACGATTGACGTTGGATCTGCTTCAAGAGTGATGCTCCCTACTTTTTGAGCAATCAATGTGATTGGGGTTGTTTTTGTTATTGAACCATAAGAAGCGGTAATGGTATCTGGTGTTGATGTTAATATATCAGGAGCAGTGTAAGTAACTTCAGCTACTCCATTAACAGTAGGGGCGGTTGATGAAGATAGCCTACCGCCTATGTTAGCAGTAGCAAAGTTGATTGTTTCGCCATCTGCTACCATATTACCGTTAGCATCTTTTACAGTCGCAGTGATTGTAGTCGTACTGGTTCCGTCAACTGTAAGTGTAGTAGGATTAGCAACAAGGTCAATCGTAGCAACTTTACCAGGTATAAATGTAATTAACACATTAGAGGTCATGTCACCGCTTGTTGCCGTTACAGTAGCAATACCTGTCGTTGTTGGACTCTTTAAAGTTACCTTGGCAATACCGTTAACAGTAGTTGTCTTTGCAACTCCATCAACTACTGTAACCCCCGTTCCAGCCACAAAGGTTCCTTTTGTTGTAGTAAAGGAAATATCCTTCCCTTCATTTTTAGCATCGTTTAAAATGGCACTAATAGCGACAAAGCTTACACCATCAGCCACGAGTCTATTTGGACTGGCATTGAGGATCAAACTGGTGTTAAATGGAGAATGTGGAAGGTACTTTTTATCAGTCTCTATATATGGTAAGGTGAAAACCAATTGAGATATTGTTTCTGTACCTAAAACAATTATGCTTGCCTCAATTTCAGCATCAATCCAACTGGCATAATTTTTTAAATAAACAAGATCAAAATTAAGAACTCCATTTGCATCTGTTCTTGAGTTGTTATTTTTTAGTACTACATTACCTGAACTGGAATTTGGTGGTGTAATCAGACCATCTTTGTTTCCATCTGATTCAGTGCTATCCAGAATATTGTTTCTGTTAGAATCCTCATTAGGAAAAACACCTGAGTAAACAGCATTACCCTCACCATCTCTCCAACCAGTGTAGTAGTTCATTGGCCAGCTTTTAATTGAAACATCTTGATTAGCAACAGGATGTCCAGCAGCATCAGAAACCAAAACAGACATAGGAAGAATATAGTATGTACTGGTATCATCAGATTGAGCTAAAATACTGCGACCAATGACAATTGAACCAGCAGTCCCTCCTATAATAATCTCTGTTGTAGCCGCCTCTAAATCTTTAACTTTTGCACTAATTTTAATACCTTTGCCACCAGACGATAGTGAACCAGAAGTAAACTTTGAGCGTGCAATACCTGAAGAGTCAGTTATTGCCCATGCGGGAGAGATTTTTTCTCCTCCCCCTAATGGTGTATCAATAGAAAACGTAACCATTACGTTAGCTACAGGTTGATCGCTAATATTTTTAACAGTTGCAGTCAGGTTACTCACATTGATTACATCTCCAGAGCTTGGGGCAACTACGATTGGGGATGCCTGAAGTGAAATCTGTGTTGCAGCAGTGGGAGATGCGGCTATAATTGCGGTCATGCTGTCACTTTGGCTGTAGTCGTTGAAATCAACAACGTAAATTGAGGCAATTCCTGCAGTATCAGATTTAAAATATACATTCTGCGTATTTAAAACCTTATCAATATCCAACTTCAGTTTAGACCATGGACCATTCTCATTTATACTGAAATCACCAATACTTGAGATGAAAGTAATCTTTTTAGTAGATGTAGGTATATTAGCAGTTATTTTTAATATATTATAATCACCCGTTTTGTCAGGGTCATATAGAGTATGAGGAGTTTTATAGATAAACAATTGAACACTATCCTCTGCAGGCTCGATAATCCTTAAGGACTTTCCAGGATCAACCACAGAATACGCCTGTGTCTTAGTATCTCCAAGACCTTCTGCTTTTATGGTAACTTTACCGCTACTTATACCTTGAACGGGTATCTCGATCTTACCATAGTAATTAGTTACTAAAGTTTGAGGTATTAAGAGATTATTTATCTTGACAACACCAAGTTCAGTTGGATCAATATCACTCTTACTCACGGTGATCTCAGCATCAGGAATTGGGGTTCCGCCAGCATCAAGAGCCGTTATGGTTAATGTAGTTACGGTTGATTTGGATGGATCTGTGCTGTCAATTTCAAGATTAGTATATTGTCCTGGATCAAGTGTCAGATAAGTACCCGAAATCTTGATAGGAACTTCTTTCTTGGCATCAGGTTTCGCAAGCGTTTCATTGGGAGATGATGCCTTAATCATAACGGTCTGATTTTCCTTTTCAAGACCCGATGAAAAAAAGACAACAGCCTTACCATCAGCATCTGTGACAGCAGTATAATTAGAGATTTGTCCAGCAGTTATTGAAAAAGTAACAGTTGCATTTTTAAGTGGTGCACGATTCGAATCAAGTACCGTTGCTGTAATAGTAGATTTATCTGAATTGTCAGATTTAACAGCACTCTGGCTTGATAAAAGAGAGAGATAAGCAACTTTACCCGAGTTCTCCACAGGATCAGTAAATGTAACCGATATTGATTGAGATACAGAGCCAGAACCAGAGCTAACTATTGCTGTAACAATAGCAGTTCCCTTTTCATTTCCTGCTATCAGGGGAATAGTCACAATTCCTGAATAATCTGAAGTTGTGAGGGTAATCTCCTTTTGACCATTAGAGAATTTTCCAAGAGTTGTGGTAAACTTAATGGAAGTTCCTGAAGCGACAGGTATTTTAGAAGCATCTGTTATAGCTGCTGTGATGAAAGTAGAGCTTGAACCATCAGCAGGTATGGTTGGTGGTTCGGCAGTGAGAATAATTATTCTTTCAGTATTAGTATTTCCAAAAGTAATTTTTATTGTACTAAAAATTCCACCTGATGACACACTTACTACAGCAGAGCCTGGTGTTGTGGAAGACACGAGTACTGCGGTGACCTTACCTGACATATCGGTAGTTGCAGAACTTGACGCAAGAAAAGTACCGAAAGTTGTTGAAAAAGCAACTGCTGTTCCAGAAGGAACAGCCTTTCCGTCGACATCCTTTATTTCCGCTGTGATTAAGGCTGTGCTTAAACCATCTGCAGGGATACTTGTCTTATCAGCAGTGAGGGTAATCGTGCCAACAGCTGGATTTAATCCTGTAAATGTCACAAGAATACTTTGAGATACCCCACCTGAGCTTACTGTAACATGTGCATAACCTGGTGTTGAGTCAGACATTAGAGGCACAATTATTACACCTGAACTATCAAGGGTTTTCACAGTTGTTTTCTGAAAAGTTCCCTTATCAGTTTTAAACTCAACTGAAGTACCTTGAGGAACAGGATTTCCAAGAGTATCTTTTATTTCTGCTCTAATTGATAATGAACTATTCACAGGAATAATCGGTGGAGCAGGAGTTGTGGTGAGAGTAATAGAGCCAATAGTAGGAGTAACATCTGTGCCAATAAATGTTACTGTAGTCAGTTGATATACATCATTAGATAGACACCATACATCAACGCTACCAGCTTTAGTTAATGACCTCAAAGCAACAGATACTGTTCCTGACTCATCTGTTGTAGCTGCTGTAAAACTATCCAAACCACCAGCAAATTGTGCTTTATCTTTATCTGCATAAAAAGTGATCGGAGTTCCAGCAGGAACAGCTTTTCCTGCACTATCAAATAATGCAGCAGTTATCATTAAGGAATTGTATTTAGGAGGACTACTTATTGGTATTGATGTTGGGTTAGCGGTTAAGTTAATATACGCTGTTACTATAGGAGAACCATCCGCGTCCGCTCTAACAAAGGCAATTTGGGTTAATTGTGTAATACCAGCAGATGAACATGTGATAATAGCATTACCAGGAGTATCTTCAGCTTTTGAAATGAGTGAAACCTTAATCACTCCTTCTATTGTTGTGCTGCCCTTAAAAATATTAGAGCCATTTGGAAATATACCTTTAGTGGTCTCAAATTGGACAGGAGTGCCAATAGCAACATTATTTCCAGCATTATCTTTTAGTGTTGCTGTTATTACCGCTGAACTTTTTCCATTAGTTGAAATCGTCTTAGGTGATACTTCAAGGTCTATTGAGGCTGTTGTGCTTCCTGTTCCATCTCCATAGAACTCAACTGGAGCGGTAAGTTTTGCAGTGCCGTAAGATGCTGTGACCGTGCATGTTCCCGGGGCGTATGGGGCTAAAAGTGTTACTTGAGCAATGCCTTTATCATCAGTTTTTGCACTGTTGGTAAGAAGATTACCGCAGTCAGTTGTAAACGCAACTGGCTCACCGCTCACTGCTAAACCTTTACTGTCACTTAAACGGACGCTTATTGTAGAAGTAGATTTACCATCAGCTAAAATATAGGCAGGCTGTGCTATCATATTGGTTAAATTAATAACATGGAATGTAAGCAAGAAAGGCTGATCTTCAGGTTTAGGATCTGTTATATCAGTATCTTCTATTGTTGCAGTAAGTTTGTATTTTTTTACGTTTGATGTAAATATGTTAAATTTTGCCATACCACTTTTAGTTTCAAGAGAGAGTTTACCATCACCTTCTAAATTTTTATAATCTGGTGTCAGAGGCTCTTTAATTTTTAAAGTTTTATCTATATATTTATCAATGTCTTTTGGATCAATGTTGATTAAATCTGTTTCAGAATCAAATGCTCTCAGAACAACTTTTGTACCTTTTTTAAGAGGAGTAGCATCTTCAATAAGGTTACCATTTTTATCTGTTACTACTATATTTATATTATATTCACGGTTAATATATAAAATATCATTATCTAAAGCCAGTATATTAAGCTTTGATGGACTTCCAGCCGTATGTTTAACTACTAACTTATCAGAAGAGTTTGCAAACGCTGCTGTAATTGTGAAATCGCCTTTTTGATCTGTACTGATATATGTATAGTTAGCTTTTCCATCTGTACCAGTAACGGCAGTGCCAATCTCATCACTTGTGGTACTAAAAGATTTATTTGGAATTCTAACTTCCCATATATCACCTTCGTTTTGAGTTGTTATATCTAAATAATAGTTAGCATCTGATAGTATGTTTTTAGTAACAACATGTTCTGTAATATCTTCTGTTGTAGAGTATAAATATGTTTTTTCTCCAGTCTCTGTATTAACTAACTGAACTTTAATATAACCGCTCTCAAGATCCGCAAGAAAATCCCAACTATTGTAAGTAAATACAATATCCTTTTCTCCTCCAAAGAGAAAAAAATTATCAGTAATACCCTCAGAATCTATATCTTTACCTGAAAAAACAAGCTCATTATTTTTAGGATTTATACTATCTCCAAAAGCACGGGAAAAGACAACCATTGCACCAGCAACTGGATTACCATATTCATCTGTGACAGAAGCAGTTAAGGTTTCTTTTGATTTATCATCAACTGCTCCTCCCTGATCATGCACTTGAACAGAAACAGAATCTTCCTCGTTTAGAATGAAGACATTTGAATTTTCTCCAGCACCTCTTGCCATAGTTAAATAGTATCTATCTCGTTTAAATTTAGCCTGACTTGGACAATGTACTACAATATAGTAATTGCCAGAGGAGGGAATATTGATATCTCTGATGTATGGGGTATTTGTTTTGTAATCCATGTAATCAATAAAAAAATCAGTAATTACATCATTTTCTACACTTCTCACTTCAACGAATAAAACATCAGTATCATCTTTAGAACCAGAGGGAAATTCGTAATATGCTGTAAGGCTTACTATACCTGCATACGGAACATTAACAGCATACCAGTCATAATCCAAAGCGTGCCACAAATTGCCAACAATCTTATCACCAAATGTGACCTCTTTGGCATAAATCCGCTTATCGTTGTGAGGCTCAATGTCATAATTTGTTGCACTGTAAACATCACTACCTGATAGTGTAACTGCAAACAGTGTAATCCAATAAACAATTACCATTAATGATTTTTTCATGATTTCCCCCAAGTGACACGGTGAACTATAAAAATTATAATTATATAAATATGGCTATGGTAGAACCATGCACTAACTATACCAACATGATTCAGAAAAATAAGCTATTAAAAAACATGGGCTTGAATCTCTCTTCTGTAACCTGCTAAGAAAGATCAAGCCCGCATGTTTTTCTATACAGTACAGGTTGAAATATTTAGAAAGGTATCGTTACCGTCTCTTCTCCACCACCACCAGAACAACCCGCACTAATATCAGTTTCATCATTACATTTAAGCATATATGTAATTTTAAGTTCGTCTCCAGAAGTTACCATGAATCTATAGCTATAGGGATGATTGGTATAGCCGTTTGATGGATCATTGAATGTACCTTGATATGAGTAGGTATCTGGATAAATTACATCAGTCCATGAATACTCTTTTGAATTATCTTCATCGTCTTTATCGTTGAAAGTTACTTTAAATGTCGAACCAGCAATCGGCGGATTACCGTTAACATCCTGTAGATAGATGTCCATAAACACAATGTCATCGTATTGAACATATTTATAGGATAATCCAACCTGCCCTGAGAAAAGTACCTGAATTCTTGACATAATGGTATTGGTGAGTCCTGTTGAACTATCTTCCCATAGAGGATTTGCAGTTGTTACTCCGCCTAATGATTTGTAGAAACTTATCCCTTCGCCTCCAGCGTATAGCTCTGATGTTAAATCAACATTATCCGCTGCAATTGCATAGATAGCAGCACCTGAAAGTCCTTGATTAGCTTCGTACCATGAAGATGCAGGAGCCATTGTAAAATCCCCATTAAGCGGATGAGCAAATATTTTGCCTGCTGCATTATCGCGAGGACCGTACCATGCAACTGAATAAAGCGTGTGGTTGTATCTGTCTAATAGAACATCCTTTATATTAGTGCCTTTATCCATGCCAGTCGCATATTGAGTCCATGTTCTGCCACTGTCAACACTCACCCAAACTCCTGCATTTTGCGTTCCAGCATACAAAATATCCATACCTGAAACAGGATGGTAAAGATCAAGTGAGGTTATATAGTCTCCGGTAAATCTTCCTGTTGAATCCCATGTTTTGCCTCCATTTGTGCTTTTATAGAGACCAGTTGCTGTAGCAGCGTATAGAATAGCGGTATCGTTGTGGGTTCCCGGTACTTTTACAATATCCCATACTGTCCAGCCGTGACTCAATTTATTGGCAGTCACATTTATAATTATTTGATCTCCATCCTGAAATTCTGCTCCACTACTTTTTATTGTAAAACTTATTTCGTCATTATCTGAGCTATAAACCTGACCTGTTTGAGCTATTCCAGATTGCATTCCAGACTCGCTGCCTGATACTGTCCAGTATGCTGGACGAGCTTCGTATGTCTGAAATGTAAAAGTATCTCCAATTACAAATGGAACTGTACCTTGATAAATTGTAAAACCGACCTCTTGATTGTCTGAAGTATAAGCAACTCCTGTGTATGCAATTTTTGCCTGTATCCCTGATAAAGTTCCGTTCACCTGCCAGTATGAGAGAGGAACAGTTTCAAATTCAATAACATCACCAACAATAAATGGAGCAGCTCCTGGAATGATTTTAAAATTAATATAATCAGATGTATAGGCAGTATTGACTTTTGCATTATCAAGTTTTCCTGTAGCAGCACCTTCAACAGTGAATACAGTAGAATCTTGACCAAGCAGTGGTGATTGGCTGATATCAACATAAACGCAAGTTAGTGTCCATTTCTCTCTATATTTCGTCAACTTGGAACTAACATCTATGATTGTCCCTTTTCCGTCTGGTGCTTTAATATATTCAGCAGTTGCACCAATAACATATTTAGCTGTCCATGTTTCTGTTTTTGTGTTGGCAGATGTTGTCAATTTTTCAATTCTACCGTCAGTTGCTGGTTGTTTGGAAGGATCTGCTGGTGTAAATACTGGCGGAGAGGGATAGGCACTATTGTCTACAACAATGGGATCAATATTAGTAATAACCGATGGAGAGTTGACAGTAGCGTCTGGAACTATACAGGTAAGTGTCCATGTTTCTGATTTTGCACTGTAGCCTGCCTTAGGAGATACAACTGTGCCTCGTCCTGATGGAGTATTTACGTTAATCACTCCGCCTGACGGTGAAAAATTTTTCCCATCAGTTGCATATACAATACCCTGCCCTTCTGTCCCTACCCAGACATAATTGGTGTTGCCGTTATCATCATTATTATTGCCATCATCATCACACAGAACAGTTAGAACAGCAGCCTGTGTTGAATATACTCCAAACCACTCCTCAGTATTATTGCTGTTCCAGTTCATTCCTCCGTCTAAAGAGCGGAAAAGGTTTCCGCTGCCAAGATATCCTGTGCCAACATAGACAGTATTGTGGTCATCAGGATCAACGCATATTGCACTGTTGCCTTTAATATAAGGATCAATCCAGTTCTGCCCTGCTCTTGGATTTAATGTTGATTTGCTTATGGTTTCCCAAGTTCTGCCGCTATCTGTTGATTTATAGACACCGCCGCCGTTTGTTCCTGCATACATGATATGTGCATCATAACCCGGAGTAACAGCAATAGATGTTACATGAGTAGTCTCGCCTCCATCAGTCTCTGCTGTTACAGATACCATGCCTTGAGCTGGAGAGGGGCTTGAAGATGAAAAAAGAGTAGAGGATGCAACACCATTGTTCTGTAGCGTATCATCACCGATCATACCAGCAGTTACAGCCACATCAGGATCAAAAAAACCACCTGTATTGTATGTTCTAAATCTAACTGGAACTCCATCTTTTACGCCATTACCAAAAAAATCACCTAAATGTGCATAAACTTTAGTTGAAAGACCTGACATCCATAGACCTGAGATATTGTGATATTGCACAGATAGACCAAATTCTTCAGCCACTGGCACTCCTGAATTGTCATAGTGGGTAAAGTGTATGCGTATTGATTGGGTTACACCACCTGATTGACATGTAACTTCTGCGATACCAGGCTCTGCTGCAGATATGAGAGATGTTGTGGCTACTCCGTTTGTCCCTGTAATATCAACCTGAATCTCTTGGCTTCCATTTCTAAAATGTCCAAGATTGGTTTTAAATAGAACAGAGTTATATGGGGTTACAGAGCTGTCAGCACTATTTGTGACTACAGCGGTAAGTGCAACAGAACTTTTTCCGTCAGCAGGAATGCTTTGTGAATCTGCTGACAGGTTAATAGATGCAGCTTCGTTCATACCCCCAGAAGAGCCGCAGCCAACTGTAAATAAAAGGCAGAACTGCACAGCAGCAATAAGAGTTATTAATATTATCTGTTTGCAACTAATCTTATAATATTGTTTATTACAGTATGTCTGGTGAAAATTCATCTAAACTCCTCCGAAAAAGTATATATGGACTCTTTTTTTTATTGACTGGTCTATAGTTTATTATCTTTCTGATCAAGTTGAACTATACTTGGAGTAATAAACAGTAAAAGCTCATTTCTTGTATCCTTGCTTGCATCCTGTCTAAAAAGTTTGCCAAAATAGGGAATGTCTGACAACAGAGGAACACCCGTCATGGTTTCAGATATTGTAGATTTTACAATTCCACCAATTACAATGGTATTGCCGTCATTTACAAGCAGCTCTGTATTTGCCTCATTAGTATTGGCGTATGGAATTCCTGTATCTGTAAAACCAGCCAACTCGTTCTTAGTGATTTTAAGTGTCATGGAAATTCTTTTATCTGGTGTGACTTGAGGTTTAACTATAAGAGATAAGTCAATCTTTTTAAACGAATAAGTAACATTACCATTATTATCCACAGTATCAGGATATGGAACCTCAAAACCTTGACTTATAGTTGCCTCTTTATTGTCCAGAGTAAGAATTTTAGGAGAAGATATGACTTTTAGGTCCCCTGTTTCTTCAGATGCAGTCAACCTTGCGTCTAAAAGCAGAGGAGTACCTGCTAAGCGGCTAAATGTGTATCCAATAGTGCTTCCTACTGCAGATGCAACATTTGGATTAACGGCAATATCATAGCCATACAGTCCTCCTAAATCATCACGATAAATGGAAGGTGAATTCGTTTTTGAGTCGGTCAGTCCCCAATTCACGCCTAACTCTCGAGAAAAATCTTTGGTAACCTCCACAATTCTCGCTGAAATCATGACTTGTGCAGTCACTTTGTCAAGTCTGTATATCAACTGTTTGACTTCATCTATTTTTTTTCTGGTATCAGTCAGTATGATCATATTTGTTCTTTTATCAACACTTACCTTGCCACCACTGTCATTCACGGCACTGCCTGCATTGTCTCTTTTAGGAGTGAGCAGTTTTTCAATATGCGGTTTTATGTCTGCGTCTGCATTGGCATAGTTGATAGGAATATATTCTGTAAACATAGGCTCTTGCTGTTTTTTCTGTTCTTGAGCCAGTGCCTTTGCAGCAAACAGTGCAGCTTTTTCATCCTCTTCTTTTTTAATAGTCTGCATGGTAGCAATACGAACAATAGAACCTTCTTTGATTTTACCAAGTCCGTTCATTTTGAGAATAAGATTAAGTATCTCATCCCAAGGGGCTGGCTTTTCAAGGGTTAATGTCACAGTACCAGTAACATCTTTATCTACAGCAAAGTTTTCGCCGCTTACAGTCTGTAAAATTCTGAAAACATTCTTTATATCAGTCTCATAAAAATCAAGACTTATCTCTTCACCTGTGAAAACTGGATTTTCCTCAAAAAAATTATCACTATTTTCATCGGCTGTCTCATCTTGTGTATCAGCCTCTAAATCTTCAGGTTCAGATTCTTCAGGTTTCATTTTCTGAGAATTGGCAGGTTGTAAGGGCTGCTGGGAAGAGGATTTGTTTGTGGAGGTTTGCGTTAATTCAAGAGTTTCAGAACTCTTAACTTGACTTGCACTAACACTGGTAGCTAAATGGCTTACCTGTGAAGAAGATCGTCCGTCTACAATAGTTGGAGTTGCAGCTTCAAGTTTCATCGGTTTGACAGATGATGGTTCCATAAAAAGGGTCAAACGGTTCTGCTCTTGAAGAATATGATAGGGCACTCTTTCCCGCAACACAACATGAATTTTAGATGCTGCTTCATTCCCAGAACGGTCAACAGGAACTATTTTATCCACTGCAGAATTAAAATAGGTGGTAATTAACTGACGCTGTTGATGTTCTGGAATATCTGTATTGTAGAGACTAAGCCGAAGTTCATTATTACTTTCACTTCTCTCCATCTCATATTTTATGGGATGAGAGGTATTAATAACAATTGAACTTTCACCATCATCTCCCGAGTGAAAATCGATTCCTGTAACCACAGCCCGTTTTCCAGAAGTGACAGGCTCTATTACTCCGCTTTGAGCAGCATTAGCAGATACTAAGGCAGGCTTGTTATATGATTTATTTGAAGAAGATGAGGATTCATTGTTTTTAAAAATGTCTGTCTCTGTAAAAGTCTGCTCATCACCTATCCCTTTTCCTGAAGATGTTGGCTGACCTCCTTTTTTATAAAAAACAAGGGTGAGCGTATCTTCGTTTTCCTGAACATGGTAATTTAAATCTTGGTTTAATAGTATTTTGACTGCCACAGTTTTTTTCGCATCATCGACATAAGATACGGACAAAGATGTTATCGCTTTACCTTCTTCAATAGAAGGCTGAGTAAACTTATCCGCAATAACTGTGTCATGCAGATAGACCATAACCCCTAATGGAAAGTCCTGCTTTACAGCAGAATACTTCATTTTTCCATTTCCATTGATCAAAAGATCAATTGTGTCTGGATTGAACTTAAGATCAATAGATTTAAGCTGAACCTGACCAGGAGGGATTTTAGCTGTATCTGCAGAGTTCTGAGCCAACTGAGCAGCGGTGATGCACCCTGCAATAAAAAGCAGACACCACACAAAACATGCCAACCTACACGCAATTCTAAATCCATTAAATAGTAAATGAGACATATCAACCCTTATCATCTAACTTGTTCAGTTTCAACTCCTGAAAACTATCAACAATGTTTCCCTTATAGTCTTTAACTTTTTCCTGTATTACCAATTTGTCTTTTTCTATACTTATTACCTGACCAGAATTACGGCCCATATAAGTTCCAATATTAACTATATAACCTTTCCCAGTAGCTTCCTGTACCATAGCAACGCTTCCTGACTCTCTGCTCAATATAGCGACGAGCTTCATCTGACCAAAATCAAGTTTTTCAAGAGGTGTAAGAATCCGTTCAGGAACATCTTCTTCAGCTTGCTCCTGAGCTTTCTGATCTTCAACAGGAGGTTTCTCTTTTATAAGAGGTGCAAAAGGATCAGTTTTACCTTTTGCAATATAAAAAAGTTTCTCTTCAGCGATCTCGCCTGAAATATCTCCAGATGGTAATAACTCATCATTTGGAGGAGAGGGTTCTGCTGATGTTTTGTTAGGTGTTGTTTCTGATATACTGGTTGTCTGTTGAGACTGAGAAGATTGTTCTCCTGCAATAGAGGCTACAGATGGTGCTGCACCAGGCAAGATATCACTTTTAGGCGTTTTATCTATATTAAATGTAAGTTCTGTTTGATTGGAAGCTCCTGATTCAGGCGGGGGCGGGGATACAGCCTGTTCGTCTGACAAAACCGCTTGTCCAGACAGAGTATCAGGTAATACAGAAGGCTGTGTAATTTGGGTATTCTTATTATCAGTAGCGTCAGACTGCACAGGCTCTTTTTTCATTGGAGTAATTTTCATACTAACAACTTCTTGAACAACTGAGTGATTCTTCTCTTCTGCCTTTTTTTCGCAGGAAAATAGAACCATTAACAATAGAGGCATGAAAATATATATTAATCTTATTCTTCTGAAACAGATCATTTCTTTCCTCCTCTACCTTTCTTTTTATTACCCTTCTCTTCTGCTACTTTTTCTATCTCACTTTTTTCTACAAATCTATAGGTTATAGCTTTACATGAAGCTGTCAAAAGCCCGCCATCCTTATCATAATTTATCACAATATCTTTAATGTTTACAATACGGGACAATTGAGAGACTCTGTCAAAGAACTGAGCTATTTGATGATACCCACCCTTAACATTAATAGAGACTGGTATTTCAGCATAAAAATCCTTTAATACCTCAGGTTCAGGTTTAAACAGCAGAAATTCAAGCCCTGAGTCACTACCTGATTTTGACACTGCTGTCAAAAGTGAAGGTATCTCTTTAGCATCAGGTAAAGCTGCAAGGGCTTTATAGAATTCATCTTCTTTCTCTTTCTTTTTCCGTCTGAACTCTTCAAGTCGAGCAGCCTTTTTTCTATAGGTTGCCAACTGCTGCTTCAACTCTTCACTCTTCTTTTCAAGAGATGCTATATTATCCCAACGCGGCAGCACAATAAAATAAAAATACCCCCCTATCATTATAGAAAATGTGAGAATAGAGATAATAATCCTGTGAACCTTAGATAGGCCACCTACCTTTTCAAAAAAAGGAGCGGCTTTCTCTTTCATCTGAGATCCAAAAGGCTTTTTTTCCTGAGGCTGCTTAACTTTATCTTTCTTCATTTTTTCTTACTCTGCTCCTCCTGTTCATTCTCTTTAGTTTCACGGAGAGCCTTACTTGATACCACTTCAAAAATCTTTACTTTAACTGACTGCATATCCTGCATTTGAAGTGTATTCAAGTCAACACTTTTAAAAAGTGAAGATTTTTCAAGATTTGTCATAAAATCAGCCACAGTTCTATTATCAAATGCAACACCTTTCAACGTAACCGCAGTATCTGATGTCTGAATGTAAGTAATCCACATCTGTTCTTTAACAACAAGACGGGTCATGGACTCAAGCAGAATAACAGCATCTTTAAGCATAGATTTAAGATTATAAACAACTTTAAGCTTTTGCTCCAGTATTCCAAGATCTTTTTCAATTGCTGTAACTTCATCAGCTTTTGCTTTGTAGTCTTTTATCTGTGCCTCAACCTGTTTATTATCTGCTTCAAGTCTATCTATCTTCAAATCAATAAAGTATCTTTTATGACACCACATACCAACTAAAACTAAAACAATCAGCAGTAAAAAGATGGATACTTGTCTGCGAATATTCTCTTTTGCACGTGCAGCCCTGAAAGGCAGTAAGTTAATTCGTATCATTTATCATTCACCTTTCTTAATGCAAGTCCCAAAGCAATCGAAGCAAAAGGGGCACTTTGGTTAATAAAAGACTCGGTGAACTTCTTTGGATTTACAATAACTCCTTCAAATGGATTAAAAATAGATACGGGTATTACAAGTCCCTCTGAAAGTGAATTGATAAAACCACTTACCAAGGAACCTCCACCCGTGACAAGCACATTGTCAATCTTGCCATAGTTGGATTTTGAGTGAAACGTCTTTACTATATTCTGGATCTCCGTACTCCACATTTTCCCAAAATTCTGAGACATCTCATCAAGAGTTTCAGCAGATATTGACTCATTTCCGCCTCCTAAAAAAATTTTGACGGCATCATCAATATTACAATTTGCCTCAGATGAAATCTCTTCCCATATCTGACCAAGACCTGAGGACGAGTCTCTCATCATTATAGAGTTATTGTCTTTTACAATATTTAATGATGTTTTATGTGCACCTACATCAATGAGCATTGTCATTCCGTCATTCCGTCCTTTAGAGGCTGCTTCATAAATATTTTGAAGGGCAAAACTGTCAACATCAATAACCTGAGCATTCAAGCCTGCCTGATCTGTCAATTCAATATATGAGGCGACAATATCTTTTTTCACAGCTACAAGCAAAACATTCATTTGGTCAGCATTACCATCGTTATCGCCAAGAACCTGAAAATCAACGTTCATGTCATCAATGTCATAAGGAATATACTGCTCTGCTTCAAAGCGTATTGATTCAAGAAGGGCGGCTTCAGAGGAAGAGGCTGCAGATGGCATACTTATAGTTTTAACAACAACTGAAGAGCCTCCGGTTGATATAGCAATATTTTTTGATTTTATATTATGGGTCTTAAAAAGTGTCCGTATAACTTGGGAGAGTTCATCCATCTCAATGATCTGTCCATCTTCAATTAAACCTGGACGAATAGGAGTAAAACCAAATTTTTGGAGAACAGGGATTTTACCGCTGGTTTTCATTTCAGCCACTTTAATAAGAGAAGTGCCTATGTCAAGTCCAACCAGATGGCTTTTTTTATTAAATATCATAATTGGTTACTGTGCCTTTCATTTTTTACCCGACAAATATATTTTATTAAAAAATTATCTGAGCCATAATAAAAATTTGGTATAACAAACATGCAATGATTTACACAACGAGAAACGAAAGCCAGAAAGCCAGTGATTTTTATTAAAAACTTGTGTAAGTAAATCTAAATGACAGGAGTATTTTAGTAATGGTATAATAGTGCAATTATTAATTCTTTTTTCTATCATAACTATTAATAAAAATAATCAACAAAAGCAAATAAAAAATAAAATTCAATGATGAATTATTAAACAGTATAGAAAACGAATAATAGACATCTGCTGAATATAAACTTCGCTGGAAAATTAAAGTATTTAGAGCCTAATTTTTTTTAGAAAAGGTATTTATATATGGCAGTTTATTTTTTAAAAAAGGGAGGAAAACAGATGGTTAAACCAGAAAATAATAAAGCTCAATATAAATACAATAAAAGCAGATACAACAATAACAAAAGCAGACTTGAGTATAATAAAAATATAACCCACCAGAACAGAGATGAGCAAAAAGAAAAATATATGAATCAGGCTTTGATGCTCTCTAATAAGGTAAAAAAACGA
This sequence comes from Desulfamplus sp., assembly GCA_015232555.1. Classification (GTDB taxonomy): domain Bacteria; phylum Desulfobacterota; class Desulfobacteria; order Desulfobacterales; family Desulfobacteraceae; genus Desulfamplus. The sequence goes on from JADFZJ010000054.1 coordinate 18,376, forward strand.
TATAAACATTTAAGCAAACGTTATGCAAAGCAAAATCTTGATATATTCAGGCTGTATGACTGTGATATACCCGAAATACGTGCAGTTGTTGACTGGTATGCGGGTCATCTTGTGGTTGCAGAGTATGTTAGAAAAAACTCAGACCCTCTATGGCTTCCTATAATGGCTGAGGCAACTGCACAATCTCTTAATGTTGAAATGAAAAATGTACATATCAAGCAGCGTCATGCAGGCTATCAGGATGGTAATCGTTATGAGAAGATAGCACACACAGACAAGAAAATAGTTATGTCAGAAAGAGACCTCAAATTTTACATAAATCTTGATGATTATGTGGATACTGGTCTTTTTTCAGACCACAGAAATACACGTCTTATGGTTAGAGAGATGGCTCAAGGGAAGGATTTTCTCAATTTGTACTGTTATACTGGCTCTTTTTCATGTTATGCAGCAAAAGGAGGAGCAAGAACAACTGTTTCTGTTGACAGGTCAGAGACAGCCATCCAATGGGCAAAAGATAATATGGAGCTAAATGATATTCCTATTCGGGGTAGTTTGGAAGATATTGAAAACTTTATGATATCAGATAATGTAGAAAGGTCTAATCAAAGAAATATTTTTATTAAAGCGAATACTTTTGATTTTCTTGAAAAGGCAAAGAAAAAGGGGCAGATGTTTGATATTGCTGTAGTCGATCCCCCCTCTTTTTCCAGCAGCAAAGGTTTAAAACACCATTTTGATATTGCTCAAGATCACCCAACCCTGCTCAAAGCAGTTATGGATGTGATGCGTAAAGATTCAGGGTCAGTAATATTTTTTTCAACTAATCACCAAGATTTTAAACTACATATTGATAAAATTATGGATTTAGATACGGGTAAACAGATGGATATTGATAAAAAAGCAGAAGACTACAGCATTGAAAATGGGAAGATTACAGCTATAAAAGATATAATAGAAATAACATCAACAACCATACCAGAAGATTACAAAACCACTAAAAAACAGATACACCGCTGCTGGAAGATTATATTTTAATTTAGAACAAACAATGGCACTATAATTTTTTGTGAATCATAAATATTCAGGTTGACATAGAGATGAGTTTTTTTATTAATGTAGTGATATGCTATTAAAGTTTAACTATCATATTAAAGTTAGTATGATAGTTAATTGTATTAATTTAGTATTAAAAAATCTGTAATAGTAAGGAAAAGCAATGAAAATAAAGAAAGCAGTATTTCCGGTTGCGGGGCTTGGTACCCGTTTTTTACCAGCAACAAAAGCCATGGCAAAAGAGATGTTAACTGTTGTGGACAAACCAATCATACAGTATGCCGTAGAAGAGGCGTTTGATGCAGGAATTGAACAGATTATTTTTGTGACAGGCAGGGGCAAAAAAGCATTAGAAGATCATTTTGACAGATCATTTGAACTGGAGCTGACCTTAGAGAAGAAAAAGAGATATGAGACGCTAAAGATGCTCCAAGAACTTGTACCGAAAACAGGTACTATTGTTTACACAAGACAAAATGAACCCTTAGGGTTGGGACATGCTATATGGTGTGCAAGGGATATTGTAGGAGACGAGCCTTTTGCCGTGCTTCTTGCCGATGATCTCATACAATCCTCTACTCCGGTGCTATCTCAGATGATAAGCCGTTTTGATAGGTTACGGGCTTCTATTGCAGCTGTGATGGAGGTAGAAAGCGATCAGACGGATAAGTATGGAATTATTGATGCAGATGAGATAGAGGATAATGTTGTCAGAGTAAGAGGTATGGTTGAGAAACCAACACCTGAGGATGCTCCGTCTAACCTTGCAATAATAGGTCGATATATCCTTACACCCAGAATTTTTGACTATCTTGGGCAGAATAAAACAGGAGCAGGCGGAGAGATACAGTTGACCGATGCAATGGGGCAACTTCTAAAGGAGCAGCCAATATTTGGATATAAGTTTAAAGGCACAAGATTTGACTGCGGCGATAAAGCAGGGTTTCAGATGGCAAATCTTGCATTTGCTATGGAGCGTCCTGAAATCAGAGAGAAGCTCTTAAAATTTATATCCGAAATGGGACATAATAACTGTATTTAAAATTTATAACATAGTTTTATATTGATTATATAAACTTATAACTTTAGAGACATAATTTCGAGTTTCATTATATGGAGGAATACCTTCATATTTTCTGACAGCTTCAGGACCAGCATTGTATGCAGCAAGTGCAAGTTGAAGTTTACCATTGTTTACTTCAAGCATCTGTTTTAAATATTTTGTTCCTCCCATAATATTCTGGTAAGGATGAAATGGATCTGAAATATTGAGAGAACTGTAATTTGAAGGCATTATCTGCATTAAACCTTTGGCACCTTTAGGAGATACGGCTTGGGAATTAAAGGCTGATTCTGCTGATATAACAGCTTTAATCAGGGCACAGTCCAGTCCATATCTGACAGATGCTTTTTCTATAATAGGATCAAAAGCCTTGCTGTTTATTGCACGGGTAGACGCTCTTAGATAGCCACTCCCCCCATTGTAATATATTCTGCCTGTCCGCTCAGGTATGAATAATTTATACTTAGAACTGTTTGGCACGTTAGTAAAATGCTTTACTCCATTTTTATCTTTATAGGTATAAATATCTGCTAACGGTGCTTGTGGATATAATAGACAGATTGCATTTGAAATAATAAAAAAAAGAATAGAAAACAGAATGATTTGAAGATTATCATTAATAAATTTCATGTTAGCATTAATAAAACTGCAATTTAACATGTTCATTTACCTCCGGTCATTTGATAATTTTAATATTAAATTTATAGCTTTTACCTTTAAAATTCAATTTTCTATGGTCGGGGGAATTTTAATTGTTTTTTATACTCGAACATCGAGTTATACATAACTACTTTTAATGTATTTTATAGATAGATTCAGGTGAACTGTCTACAATTTTTTATAACTTTAATCAATAATTCTAAATTTTAATAAGGAGAAAACCAAATGCGTATAATAAAGTTTTTAGATATTGAAGGCAATGAATGGAGAGGGTGTGATATTAAAGGCGGCTCTGCTTCAATTGTCGAAGGAGATATATTTGGCAGTTTTGTTGTAACAACAAGAAGAGTTCAAATTAAAACTATACTTGAACCGTTTCAGCCTGTCGCCATTTTATGTATAGGTCTAAACTATAAGATGCATGCTCAAGAGACAGGAATGCCTCTGCCTGAACATCCTGTGCTTTTTATGAAAAATCCGGCTGCTGTTACAGGTCCATATTCAGATATTGAGATTCCAAAATCATGCCTTGATCCGCTTCAAGTTGATTATGAGGTGGAACTTGGCGTTGTTATTGGTAAGACAGGTAAAAATATCAGAAAAGAGAATGCTCTTGACCATGTGTTTGGATATACCTGTGCTAATGACATATCTGCAAGAAGATGGCAAAAACACAGCGGCGGAGGGCAGTGGGTCAGAGGAAAAAGTTTTGATACTTTTTGTCCATTAGGACCCGCTATAATAACTAAAGATGAGGTCGAAGACCCACAAAAGTTGGAACTTATCTGTAAACTTAATGGAGAGGTTATGCAGAAAAGCTCAACCTCAGACATGATTTTTTCTGTTGCTGAGCTGATTTCAAGGTTATCTGAAAGTATGACTCTGCTTTCAGGCACAATTATTTTGACAGGAACACCAAGCGGCGTGGGTTTTGCCAGAAAGCCTCAGATATTTCTCAAACCAGGAGATATTCTGGAGAGCATTATCATTGGGGTAGGAGAGATGAAAAATTTGGTAGTGGCTGAAAAAGAGTTGGCTTAAAAAGCGGTTGATGTCTGCATAAAAAGAGAGGTGATAGAACTGTAACAAGAGTGCAAATTATAGCCCATATTTTTTCAGTTTCTGATTTAACCCGCTTTTCCCGATTCCTAATATCTCAGCCGCCTTGGTCTGAATGTTGCCAGCCTGTGCCATTGCCTTTTGAAGCATTCGTTTTTCCACAGCAGCAAGTGTTTCGTTAAGACCTGCATTTGCTGGAATACCGTCTAAATTAAGCTGAGAACTGATACCCTTGCGAATCTGTAGCGGAAGGTCAGCAGGGGTAATAAATTTGCCTGTAGATAGGATAACAGCCCGCTCAATAAGGTTTTCAAGTTCTCGGACATTGCCGGGCCATGTATAATCAAAAAGCATCCTTGCAGCCTCAGGACTTACCCCTTCTAAAGGCTCTAAAGATTCCAACTGTTCTGTCAGTTTTCTCTCATGGGAATATTTCTCAAGAAAGTGTTTAATCAAGAGAGGTATATCTCCCTTTCGATCTCTTAATGCAGGCATAACCGCTTTTACAACATTTAACCTGTAATAGAGGTCTTCCCTGAATCTCCCTTTTTTTACCTCCTCCTCAAGATTCCTGTTGGTGGCTGCAATTAAACGAAAATCAATCGCTATTGGAACTGTTCCGCCAACTCGTTCAATGTTTTTCTCTTGGAGCACCCTCAATAGCTTCACCTGAATGTTCAAAGGAAGCTCTCCCACTTCATCAAGGAAAATTGAGCCGTGGTCAGCAAGCTCAAAACGTCCCTTTTTCATGGCAGAAGCACCTGTAAACGCCCCCTTTTCATGTCCGAACAGTTCGCTTTCAAGAAGAGTCTCAGCAAAAGCAGAGCAGTTGACAGATATCAAGGGGGCATTTTTTCTGGGGCTATTGTAGTGAATTGATTTTGCAGCAAGCTCCTTGCCTGTTCCACTCTCACCTTCAATAAGAATATTAGCACCTGTGGGAGCAACTTTTTTTATAATACTGTAAAGCTCCTGCATTGGCTTGCTTTTTCCTATGATGTTGCAAAAGTTATATTGAACAGTAACCGCTTCCCGCAAAAATGAATTTTCCTTTACAATTGCATGGATTGAGATAGCCTTCTGGATATGGGCAATAAGGGTTTCGTTATCAAAAGGTTTAAGTATGTATGTGTAAGCTCCATTCTGCATCGCCTCAACTGCACGCTCTACACTTCCATGGGCAGTCATTATAATTACAGGCATATCAGGAACAAGTTCCTTGATCTGAGATAGAAGTGAAATACCGTCCATACAGGGCATCATAACATCGGTAAGCACAAGATCAATATGGTTAGATTTGATAACATCAAGTGCCTCAAGCCCACTTGAGGCAGTAACTGGCCTAAAACCCTCTTCTTTAATCACCTCACCAAGTATTTTTGGATAGTTTTTTTCATCATCAACAATAAGAATAGTCTGCATTTAAATATCCGCCCTTGTTAAATAGAGAGTAATTTTCACAGTAACGCCACCTGAATCACGGTTAAATACATCAATATTGCCATAATGCGATTCAATTATATTTTTAACAATCCCCATACCAAGACCTGTTCCCATCTCTTTTGTAGTGAAAAAAGGATTCCATATTTTTTTAAGGCTCTCTTCAGGAATTCCTTTTCCCTGATCATGAAAAAAAATGATAATTTTATCATCTTCAGACAATAGAACTATAGTAAGTTTACCACCCTTGTCCATGGACTGAAAGGCGTTAAGCATAATATTCAGAAAAGCCTGATAGAGTCTCTCTGCATCTGCCATAATCTCTGTAACTGGTTGAGTAAAGTCTCTCTGTATTATAAAGTTATTCTCCTGAATCTGCTGAGACAGGTAATATATATTCTTTTCGATTATGTCGTCAATACGGCATGGTTTCAGATATGGAGTCATGGGTTTGGCAAAATCAAGAAAATCCTTTATTATATTGTTAAGCCTGATAGACTCTTCCACAATAATGTCAATTATTGTGGTGGGCTGTTCAGATTTTATCATCTTTTTTTTAAGTAGCTCTGCTGAACTTTTTATGATTCCAAGAGGATTTCTAATCTCATGCGAAATGCCGGCTGTCATCTCTCCAATTGCAGATAAATGCTCGGCTCTTTGGAGTTTCTCCTCAAGTTTCAACCTCTCCATAGCCCTTGATTCAATGATCATCTCCCCCCTTCTTACTACGAAAACAAGTATGAAAAATAAAACTGCCATAACAGCAAAGCAGGTCACAACTGTAAGCAATTGAAGCCTGAATATCTTATGATAATCATCTGAAATGTCCTGAATGATCTCTACAACCCCAGAAATGCTGCAATAATAAATACAAGTATAATAACAACAACAGTTGCCCCTGCGGTCTGTTTCCGGTTAGGCCATGTAACTTTCTTAAGTTCAGCCTGCACCTCACGTAAAAATTGAACC
>JADFZJ010000055.1 GCA_015232555.1 Desulfamplus sp.
GAGTTAGAAATCTCAGAACAACCATTCTCAACGAATTGTATGGAGACCATCATACAACACCTGATGAAAAAAATTTCAAAGAGCATTAAAAAATCATATGCAAGAACCTAACCGGACATCACTGAAAGATAATAGTAATATTGAAATTTGAGAATTTTTATGCCAGTTTTTATGCTCTCTAACTCATCTATACAGTTTCCACCTCCCCATCTTGCAAGATATGACGGTCTTATCTGTGTAGGAGGAGACCTAACTTCTCAAAGGCTTATCAAAGCATATCAAAATGGCATCTTTCCATGGTTTTCCGAAGGAGACCCGATTCTCTGGTGGTCTCCTGACCCTCGCCTTGTTCTATATCCTGACAAAATCAACATCTCAAGAAGCCTGAATAAAAAAATCAGAAAACAATGCTTTACCATAACTATGGATACAGCATTTGAGGAGGTAATTGTTGCATGTTCTCAATACAGAGGGGAAAAACGAAAATCCACTTGGCTTGTTGATGAGATGGTTAAATCATACAGAGATCTGCATAAACTTGGCTATGCCCACTCTGTTGAGAGCTGGCAGGATGGAAAACTTGCGGGCGGGCTTTACGGTGTATCTCTTGGACGTATATTTTTTGGAGAGTCAATGTTCTCATATATCAGCGATGCTTCTAAAGTTGCGCTTGCAAGTCTGTGCGGCTATCTGAAACAGCAAAACTTTGATCTGATTGACTGTCAGGTAACTTCTGAGCATCTTCTCTCAATGGGAGCAGAACAGATATCAAGGCGAGGGTTCATAAGACAGCTTAAATCTTCTCTAAAACATGAGAGTATCAAGGGCAAATGGGAATTTTCATCAGATAAAATTTTATGCGATTGCCCTGTCTTTCGCTGTAAACAGGGATAATTAACGGCTGTTTTCCTGAAAAATAACTGTAAAAGTTGTCCCTGTTTCATATTGGCTTTCAACATCTATTAAACCTTTATACGAATCAACAAGCCTGTGAATAATTGATAATCCAAGCCCTGTACCATAGGATTTTGTGGTGAAAAAGGGATTGAACACGGATTCAAGCTCATTTTCTTGAATCCCGCAGCCATTATCACTGATTTTAAGGAATATACGATTATCTCGTGTTTTAAAAAGATTGATACCTATCCACCCTCTGAATTTAGATTTATCATTATTTATCTGATTTTCAATAATATTGTCTATTTTAATATGAATTGCTTCTGCACCATTTTTAACTAAATTCCACAAAATCTGCCTAAAATGATCAGGATCAATATTAAAAGTTATTGATTCGTCAAGATTCATCTCAAATTCAATGTTTTTACTGCATAATCCTCTATTTTCAGATTCAGATAATAAATGAGAATCAGAATTACGACAAAGTGCATCTTGCCGAAAAAGCCTTATTGTCTCTATAATTTCAGGTGCAAGAGCAATCTGCTTTGAGTTAAATGTCTGGGGTTTTGCAAACAAAAGGAAATCTGTAACAATTCTTGTCAGTCTCTCTGTCTCACGTAATACAATCTGCATGAGCCTGTAATTTGGAGTGCCGGGTTTTGCATCATCTTGCAGCATCTGAATAGAGCCGGATAAAGAAGCTAATGGATTTTTTATTTCATGTGCCATACCAGCAGCAAGCTCTCCCATAGTTGCCATCCGCTCAACCCGTTTGAGGTGATCCTGCATAAGTTTCAGCTCTCGTTTAGCAATTTTTGCCTGCAAAGAGATAAAACCGCTTAACACAGCAACTGCAAAACATGATGCCATCACTATAACAATTCTGTAAATAATATGATTCCATTCAACTTGGGATGCAAGCCGTCCGTTGGTAACAAGAGGTGTGATAAAACCGTAATACTCTAAATCGATCAAAATTCCATACTGAAGGCTGCACAATGTGGCAATAATAAGGCTTCCTTTACGAAAAAGCAGCATACTTGCAGCAATAATAACTACAAGATAGAGAAAAGTAAAAATACTGTGAAATCCGCCTGTTATAAAAATGATACAGCTTACGGTTAAAGAGTCAATTGTAAGTTGAGAATAGGCAAACAGAGGATTGGCAGAAAATTTTTTAAACAGCAGTCCATAAAAGACAGACAGAATAAGCATAAACAGAGCGAGAAAATAGACAGCTACAAATGGACGTGAATCAATAGGAAGGGATTCGTTAGTAGAGAATACGAGCGTGGAAAATATCAGAATAATCGAAAAAATAACCCTGAAAGAGATAAGCCATTTTAATCCACGCTCTATTTCATCCTGATTTATCATGTTTGATATTGCCTAAGGAAGCTGCTTGACAATGATCATACATTGTTCATGAATAAAATTCATTTTCATAGTTTTCCTAAAGCCCTCCTGCCATCTTAAATATCGGCAGATACATGGAAATTACAAGTCCACCAACAACCGTTCCAAGAAAAACAAGCATGAACGGTTCAATCATATCTGTAAGGTTTTTAACTGCCTGATCCACCTCATCATCATAAAAATCGGCAATTTTTCCAAGCATTATATCCAAAGCACCAGTTGATTCACCAACAGAGATCATGGAGCATACCATAGATGGAAATACGCCGCTTTCAAGCAGCGGATCAGCCATAGAACGACCCTCTGCAATGCCAACCTTTACATCGCTGATGGCAAATTCAATAGTTTTATTTCCAGCAGTTCTGCCTACAATATCAAGTGCTTCTAAAATGGAAACACCGCTTGACATCATGGTTCCCATAGTTCTTGTGAATTTGGCAACAGCAACCTTTTTAATCAATATTCCAAAAACAGGGAGCTTTAATGCCATATCATCCATTACAATTTTGCCTTTTTCAGTGCGATATATTCTTTTTATAATAAAGAGGGAACCAAATATACCTGCAAGTATAAATATAATATTGTGTATAACAAAATTACTTAAAGCAACAACAAAAAGTGTTGGACCGGGAAGAGATTTACCCATATCTTTAAACATATCAGAAAAAACTGGAATAACAAATACCAAGATAACGCCTACAACAATAACTGCAATAGCCAAAGTAATCGCAGGATAGGTCATCGCACCTTTAACCTGTCTTTTCAATTTTGACATCTTTTCCATGTATGCAGACAGCCTTCTCAAGATTATATCTAAAATACCGCCAGCCTCTCCAGCAGCAACCATGTTGACAAAAAGATCATCAAAAACTTTTGGAAATTTTTTCAAGGCATCTGCAAAAGTTTCACCTGTCTCAACAGATTCCTTGATCTTTTTTAATATTTTTTTGAATGTTGTATTTTCCTGCTGTGTGTGAAGAATATCAAGGCACTGCAAAAGAGGGAGACCTGCATCAATCATGGTTGAAAACTGGCGGCAAAAGATAATAACATCAATCTCTGTTACTTTAGGTTGCAAAAAAGGGACATTTTCAAAAATATCCTTTGGTTTCTCTTTTACTTTTACTGGTTTAAGTTTTCTTCTCTGAAGGCTTGATCTTACTTGATCAGGAGTCTCTGCCTCCATTTCTCCCTTAACTGTTCTATTCTTTGGATTTTTAGCTGTCCATACAAAAACTTTCATTGGTGTCTCCTTTGTAGTGGCAATCCTTGCGGTTATTTTTATTTAATACAGTTTCTTCCTGAAGATTTAGCAAGATAGAGAGCCTCATCTGCTTTTTTCATTAAATTATCAAGTGTTTCTGAATTATCATTTAACTGGCTCATTCCAATGCTTAGTGTACAACATACTTTTTTTCCGTCAATTTCCCACTCAGCATCTTCAATTGCTTTGCGGATTCTCTCTGCTACAACAAGAGCCTCGTTTAAAGTTGTTTCAGGAAGCATTGCTGAAAACTCCTCTCCGCCTATTCTTCCAAAAAGGTCATGGACTCTTAGAGTATCAACGCAGATATTTGCTACGTTTTTAAGAATTTGATCTCCTGCCTGATGACCATAGGTGTCATTGATCCGCTTGAAGTGATCAATATCCATCATCATAAATGTGAGAGGGTGCGTATAGCGGTTAGCACGGCTTAACTCCTCTTCAGCACGCTCCATAAAATACCTTCGGTTACTGACACCTGTTAAATAATCCTGAGTTGCCATTTTCTGATATTTCATAGAGATAACCTTTAGTATCTCTTCTGATGCTTTTCTCCGCTCAATCTCCTCTTCAAGCAGCCTCTGAGTTCTTCTAAGTGACAGATGCGTATTTACTCTTGCTAAAATCTCCTCTGCCTGAAAGGGTTTGGTAATATAATCAACTGCACCCATCTCAAACGCTTTTACCTTATCTGCAACTGCATCCATAGCACTTATAAAAATAACAGGAACAGAGCTTGTCAGTTCATTCTCTTTCAGCTTCTGACACACCTCATATCCATCCATTTCAGGCATCATAATGTCAAGAAGGATAATATCTGGCGGTGTGGATAACGCAGATTCAAGAGCAATAGCACCACTTGGTGCAGGACGCACCTTGTATCCACGCATACTTAAAATGGCAATCAGCAGACGGAGATTTTGAGGATTGTCATCAACAAGCAATATATTACAAGGCGTTTCATCTACCCTCTCTTGACTATTTTTATCTATAGTATCAGCCATTTTTATCCAGAACCTCCATTATCTCTTTATACTTAAAATTAGACGCCAATTTTGTAATATATCTTGCAATATCAGGATATTTTATGCTTATCTCATCTAAGAGCTTATCAATTTTCTCAATATCAAGATCAATTACTGCCTGTTTCATTTCAACAATGAACTCTTCTTGTAAAGTAGCTGTTGAAAAATTGACAGATGATAACGCTTTAACATTATTTGATAATAAGGGATTATCAACATCAGTTTTCCCATTATAGTTTAATGATTCTTCCAATCCCGACTGTTTCCGGTTATCTGGCGGTTCATAAATATAATTTACACCAATATGTCTTGAAATTGCATCAAAAATTTCACTTTCAAGAAAGGGTTTTCTTATAAAATCATCACATCCTGCTGCAAGCACAAGATTTTTCTGCTCTTCAAATGCACTTGCAGTAAGGGCAATTATGGCAACTCTATCTATTTTTCTATCATTTGTCATTCCATCATTTATCTTGTTATCAGTTATGTTATCTTTATATATTGAGTCACTCTGTTGAATTGGCTTAATTGCTACAAGGCTGTCTTGTTGAGCTATTCTATTTTGCTCTATCTGCCGTATTCTTTTGCTTGCTTCATAACCATCCATAACGGGCATACGCATATCCATCCAGATAAGATGAGGATTCCACGACTCAAATATTTTAACCCCTTCAAGCCCGTTTGCTGCAATACGAACATCAAATCCTACTGAAAGCAGAAGCCTGCTTAAAAGGATCTGATTTTCAATATTATCCTCAACAATCAATATTTTACGTCTTATCTCTTCTGGTTGAAGTCCTATAACTTTAAGAGCATCAGAGACTTGTATCATTTTTAAATCAGTATCAGATGCTATCTCAGCCTCAATTGAAAAACGGAAAATAGAGCCTTTATCAATTTCACTCTCTACAGTAATCTCTCCACCCATAAGATGAACATACTCTTGACTGATTGACAATCCAAGTCCAGTGCCTTCGATCGTTGAGCTAAGAGAAGAGCGTATCCGCATAAATTTTTTGAACAAATTGTGTACATCCTCTTTTGCTATCCCAATACCAGTATCTTGAACCTCAAAAAAGATAATACCTTGCTTAGGTAAATCTTCCCCAAGAGTACATCCATCACATCTAATTCTGAGTGTTACACTTCCCTGTTTTGTAAATTTTACAGCATTTATAAGAAGATTGATAAGCACCTGACGCAGTTTCTGCGGATCAGCTCTTATATATCGGGGAATAGCAGGGTCAATATCTGTCAAAACTTCCAAATCATTTGACTTGGCACGAGATTTGACCATAGCTGTTATGTCTTGTATCATCTGAAAAAAATCAAAATTTTCATAGAGTCTCTCAATTTTACCAGCCTCAATTTTTGCTATCTCTAAAATATCATTAATTAGGGTCAAAAGGTGCATACCACTTCTCATAATTATATTTACAGTCTCTTTCTGAGAGTCAGTTGCGTATTTATCACGCTCCATCAACTGGCTGAATCCAATAATAGCATTAAGAGGGGTACGAAGCTCATGACTCATGTTTGCAATAAAATCGCTTTTCGCACGATTTGCGGACTCTGCCTCCTGCCTTGAGAGTTCAGCTACCTTGTAAGCAGATTCAGCCTCGTTTTGTGCTGCCTCAGCTTTTTGTCGAGCTGTTTCAGTCTCTTTTAACGCTGATTCTGCCTGCTCTTCTGCCTGTCTTCTAATATCAATCTCCTCTTCTAAAGATTCATAACTATTTTTAAGACGTATGGTCATGATGTTAAATGCTTCGGCAAGCTCTCCAAGTTCGTCTTTTAGCTTTACTGAAACATGATGATTGAAATCACCATCAGCAACTGCAACAGCAGCGTCCCTTAAAGCAATAATCGGGTTAGTGTATAATTGAGTAATAAAAAGGGCAACTGTAAGAGAGAATATAATCACAAAGAAATAAACAAGAACCATTTTTTTTTGAAGACTAAATATTGGAGAAAGCACACGGTTGACATGGTTACCAATAAATATGCACCAGTTAATATTCTCTATTGGTAAAAGATGGGAACCTTGGGAATGGGTATGTGTAAGAGCATGAGAATGGGCATATAACTTCTCAATTCCACCCTCCTTTATAATAAAATATCCGTTATTGTTAGTTGGATATTCACTTTCTTTAGTTAAAGAGCTTCTATCTGTTAAAGAGACTCTATCTTCAGTTGATAAATATAAATTTTGTTGTTCTAACGATTTTTTGAAAAATGGGGATTCTGAAACATCTTCAAAAAACTGAAAGGGCTTATTTGAATATATAATTCGTCCATCTTGAGTAACTAACTTTACATCACTGTATTCATGCCTGTCTGTTACTGCCTGAACCTCTCTCATTATCCATCTGGACGAAATAACAGCTTTAACAATACCAAGAAGATTTTTATTTTTATCATTAATTCTTACTGCAACTGTAAGTCCATACTCATTAGAATCAAATTGACCTTCTTGATGAATCTCAGACAGATAAATTCCATCTTTAGCAGCCTTCTGCCACCACTCTTTACCACCTTCATAATAACTATCAGTAAGATTTGTAGACGCAACATTTACACCAAAGGCATTGGTCAAAGATAGTTTTGAAAATACTGTCTTACCCTGATATCGTTTATAAAAAGTAAAAAACATTTCATTTAAAATAGTTACTGTCTCATTATTCAGCACATCTTCTACTATATTAGGTGTATTAGTATGTATCTGCTCTTGAGATAAATCAGATAGGTTTTTAGATTGCGTTTCTAAATTTGCAACAAAATCTCTCCATAAAATGTTTTTTTCAGCAATAAAACTGTCAGGGTCAGCCATTGCTAAAAACTGGCGGTTTGAAATATCAAGCGGTGTGGTAATAACTGGTCGGCTTTCGATATTTTTGAGAGTCTCAATTTTATTTGAAATAATAGTAGCCATTGTGCCGTGCATAGCATTGGCAATATCGACCATATTCTGACCATAAGACTGTTCCAGAGAGCTGCTGTTCATCTTTATGCTGTAAAGTCCAAGCAGAGATAACCAGAACATCCAAAAAATTACCATCATGACAACTTTAAAGCGAATCCGTAGTTTCATCATAAAGAATTTACCTGTAAATTATCTCTCCTCTCTTAATCTGTGCTGGAAAAAGAGGAAAAAGAATATCTTGAGAACCTTTTTTCAACTCAATATTGCCAAAAACACCTGAATAGACAAAGCCTTTATCAAAAATTGCCTTAACACTCTCTTGATTAAGCGGTTTGTCTTCCAAAAGTCCTATAAGAATTTTTATAAAATCATAGCCATTTGCTGAATATTGAGTAAACGGCTTACCATATTTTTCTTCATAACGTCTTTTCACACTATCAGCAAACCGATAATTTTTATTGTAAATTGCAGGGGCAGTCACATAAACACCGTCAGATTCTTGTATAGAGGTAACTGACGGAAGCGTTGCAGTTGTTGTAGATATTATCTCTCCTTTATATTTAATAGCTCTAAGAGCTTTTAGAATATTGATAATATGAAAATCGAATCCAATTACAGCTACAGCATCACTATCTTTAACATCATTTACATTTTTAAAAAAATCTTTGCTATCAGATGGAAATGCAGATGCAACGGTCTCAATGTTCTCCTGTTTAGAACGTTTAACAAGATCGGTAAAAACTGAACTTCCATAGGCATCATCCATGTAAATAATACCCAGCACTCCATTATAGTCACTTTTTTCATCAGCTTGATTTACAATATCAACATTTAACTTAGGTTGAACATCTTCTTGATTTACAACATCAACATTTAACTTAGATTGAACATCTTCTTGATTTGCAACATCAACATTTAACTTAGATTCAACATCTGCATTTATATTGGCAGAAACAGCATTGCGATCTTTTCCTATTTTTAGGAATATATCTGCCATTGGTGGAGCTTCATGAAATGCGGTTGGCCAATAGCGGTAAACCCACTCTCTATTTTGGGTAAGCTCAGGGACAGTCGCAACAAGACCCACAAGCAGACGTTGCTTTGCGTCAGCCAAAGGGGCAAATTTCATAGATATAAAACTTAAACAGCTTACAGTTATTAATGGATTATCACTATCTAACTCTTCAAATAACTGTTCAGCACTGGAATCAGATATTTTACCATCTGATGATAAAGCATTCTTGACAACTATCTCAATCTTATGACCGTTAATTCCGCCTTGTTCGTTTATCTCTTCAGCAGCCATAAGAAGACCGTCTCTGACCTCTTCCCCTGCATACTTGCCTGAACCTGTAAGGGGAAGTAATGCACCAATACGCAATGGCGGTTCGTTTTTAGTGCAGGAAGTTGTCATACAGATGAAGTAGAAAGCTATGAATACGAGCAATATAGATACGATTACGCATTTTGTTTTATGGTCGGACATAAAAATCCCCTCTATATTTTGTTATCTCTTTAATCTACAAACAAACGCCTCATATTTTTGTCAATTTTGAAAGCACCTCAATAAATTTCACTCGTGCTCTCTCTGCAATTGCCTCTGCATCTTTAAGTATTTCTGCTCCAAAAGTCTTATCCTCAATATCTTTAATATTTATAGAGACATTACGAAAAGCCCCCCAAATACCAGTTTCTAAAGCTCTTGCACCCACCTCTAAATCAGATTTTGATGCTGGATTTATATGTGGTGCAATTTCACACAACGCCTCCCAAGCTAAATCAGCAAGACGCATTGTGGTAAGAGGCACATTAATTGCTGTTTTAAGACCGGCCTGCATTTTTGCCGTACGAGCCTGAGTTACAGGATCATCATCTCCAGTGCCTTTGGGCATTCTAAAACCCTGCATATACTCATTAAATGCTGATGTATCTGCATCAATCATAGGAATGAGTTTACGGGTCAAGTCATGCAGCAGAGGAATATGCTTTTGCATGTAAGGTTGTGATGATTCAAACTTTCTAACTCCATTGGTGATTTTTGCAGCCATTGAGCCAAGCCCAACTCCCATAGCAGCCATTGCCGCAGATGCAGAGCCTCCACCCGGGGCTACTGTTCGTGCTGATATCTCCTCAATAAAAGCTCTGACACTCATTCCCGCAAGTGGTTCATCTAAAGGTTCTGCAACAATATACTCAATAATTCTCTCTTTAGGTTTAAAAGGTGTGATAGAGTTAAGACCCAAACGCTCAATTGCAAGACGAAGTTTTTGATCTTCTTCATATACAAAAAGTTTCTCTTGCTCAATATAATAGTCAGCAGCCATCAAAATGGACTCTAAAGGAACAATCCCAACAATCTCAGAACCAGCAACGCCGACATTTAAAAGAGCTGCCTCACGCTTTACCTCTTCAAACAGAACATGAATCGGGGTTACCTTGTAATTGGTCAGATTTACAGTAACCTGAGCCATGTTATACTCATCTACAAACCAGCCCATGCCTTTGACATCTTTTAATCGTCCTGATTGATTTTTAAAATCTATATTTTCACCACATTCTCTTTGCTCTCCTTGATTATCAACAAGTTGGGCTTCACCACCTCTATTTTCATTTTCAGAACGCCCTGCTTCACGAAGATTTAACGCAATTCTATGAGCCTGATTTGATGTGCCAAGAATGTTTACATTGTAGGCAATCAAAAACATTCTTGCACCAGTAGCAGTTGCCCCCCATTCTGGAACAAACTTAGCTGGTCCAAAATCTGGCTTCCATCGCGGGTCTTTAAGCCTCTCCTCAAGCCCTTCATATTCACCTTTTCTTATATCTGGCAGTTTTCGGCGGTAATCGTGTTCTGCTGCCTCTTCATATAGAAAAACGGGAACGTTTAGCTCTTCTGCTGCCCTTGCTGCAAAACGCTTTGAGATTTCAACGCAATCTTGCATTGTAACTCCAGCAACTGGAATAAACGGGCATACATCCATAGCTCCAAATCTTGGATGTTCTCCTTTATGTTCGTGCATATCAATTTTTATACGCCCCACCCTTGCTGCTGCCAAAGCACCTTCAACCACGCTGTCAGGCTCTCCAACAAAAGTATAGACTGTCCGATTTGTCGATTGACCAGAATCAACATCTAAAAGGGTGCAGCCTTTAGTTTTTCTAATTGCATCAGCAATTGCATCAATAATCTCTTTATTGCGACCTTCTGAAAAATTGGGAACACATTCGACTATTTTTCTCATCTTTTGATTTGTCCTTAATATGTATTGTTATCAGAAATTATTTTTAATCTGGTTTGATCTGGTTTTTTGTTTTTATCTGTTGTATTAATATCACTAATGTAATGACACAAGGGTATTTTTGCAAGAAAATTCAGGAAACACAAGAAAAGACTCTTTAAATAGAAAAAATGAAGAAATTAATTGAGTGTAACCTTTTTTAGATTTAATCAAAACTGTAATGGTGGTTGATTATGCAGTCAAATAAAATAAAAAAACAGACTGATAGTGACAAGAGAGTTAAATCCTATCAATCAGCTATCAGATACTTGGCACCACGAGCAAGAAGTGTGCATGAAATAAGACAGTATCTTGCTAAAAAAGGTTTTGATGAAGAGGTTATTGAAACTACTATTGAAAAACTCGAACAGGATAATCTTCTCAATGATTATGAGTTTGCTTCCATGTTTGTTGAACAGAGAGAGAGATTCAAGCCAAAATCAAAATTTGCCCTTGCATTTGAGTTGAAAAAAAAAGGAGTTGAGGCTGATATCATAGAGTCATGTGTCATGGATATTGATGAAAATGAGTCTGCCTTCTCTGCGGTTCAACCAAAGATAAAACTATGGCAGAGTTATGATGATGAGAGATTAAAAAAGAAGGTTATGAACTATCTTAGAAACAGAGGATTCAGCTATGAGGTTTGCATATCAACCTTTAAGAGGTTGTTGTCTAAGCAGGTAGAAAATAACAGCAATTAAAGCCCACTAAATAATAATCCGCTTTAGTGGGCTTCTGTCAAATGTAGAGCTATTTTTATATCCTATCCGTCCATATCTCGGTTGACATCTCGGTCAGTTTAAACTTTTGAATTTTACCACTTGCTGTCATGGGGTATTTATCTACAAAAGTTATATATTTTGGAATCTTGTATCTGCTGATTTTACCTCTACAGAAATCCTTTATATCACTCTCCTCAATTTGTGCACCCTGTTTAGGTATAATGAATGCACCAACCTCTTCTCCATATTTTTCACTTGGGACAGCAGCAACCTGAATATCTTGTATACCGTCCATTCTATAAAGAAACTCCTCAATCTCTCTTGGATAGATATTTTCTCCGCCTCTTATAATCATATCTTTATATCTTCCAGTAATTGAAAGATATCCATCTTGGTCCATAACTCCAAGGTCTCCAGAATGTAACCAGCCGTCTGCATCAATTGTCTGTGCAGTTGCCTCAGGATTGTTATAATAACCTTTCATTACGCTGTAACCACGACAGCAAATCTCTCCTTGAGTATTAGGAGGCAGAGTCTCTTCTGTTTCAGGATTAACAATCTTAACCTCCACGTATGGAACAGGCTGTCCTACTGTCTCAACTCGTTTGCGTATATCATCGTTTATTCTGGTATAAGCCATAACTGGAGATGTTTCTGTAAGACCATAACAGATAGTTACCTCAGACATGTGCAGATGCTCAATAACCTTTTCCATAACTTTGACTGGGCAGTTTGAGCCTGCCATAATACCAGTTCTTAGAGTTGAAAAGTCAAATTTATTAAAAAGCGGATGTTCAAGCAGTGCAATAAACATTGTTGGAACACCATAAAGGGCTGTACACTTCTCTCTCTCTACCGATGCCATTACCATCAGAGGGTCAAAGCCTTCAAGTATAACAAGTGTTGTGCCGTGAGTAACAGCAGCAAGAACACCAAGCACACACCCGAAACAGTGAAAAAGAGGAACTGGAAGGCAGACCTTATCTTTTTCACTAAAATTTTGATTCTCACCAATCCAAAATCCATTGTTTCCAATGTTGTAATGTGTGAGCATTACACCTTTTGGAAACCCAGTTGTACCTGATGTATATTGCATATTTACAACATCATGAGCGTTTAATGACTCTTGACGTTTTTGGTATTCCTCTTTTGATGTCATTGATTTAAGTGATCGGATTTCAGGGATTGAATACATTCCCCGATGTTTCTCCTGCCCAAGAAAACAGACGCGTTTTAGATGCGGAAATGCAGAACTTTTAAGGCTGCCCCTCTGCTGTGTTTTAAGTTCTGGAACAAGCTCATAAATCGTGCTGATGTAATCAGTATCTTGAAAACCATCAATCAGAAAAAGGTTCTCTGTTTCTGATTGACGTAAGAGATACTCAAGTTCTGCTTTTTTATAGTTTGTATTGACTGTAAGAAGAATTGCTCCGATTTTTGCTGTGGCAAACTGAAGAGTTACCCAAAATGGAATATTGGTTGCCCAGACAGCCACTTTTTCACCTTTTTGGACTCCAAGAGCCATAAGCCCCATTGCAACCTCATCTACAAGGTCGGAAAATTGACGATATGTGAGACGGAAATCTCTGTCAACATATACAATTGCCTCTGTATCAGGATATTTTGCGGCTGTCTCATCAAGTATAGTTCCAAGCGTTATCTCTCGAAGACCTATTTCATTTTTCATTTATCTATTTTTCTCTCTTTTTATTAAATGTAATCAAAAGCAGGCTGATAATTTTCTGCTTTTTACTCAGGAATATAAATCACAGCATAAAGTTCAGCTTTATCATCTCCTACAGAGCTAAGATAATGGGGGACAACAGAGTTGTAATAGACACTATCTCCCTGATTCAACAGATATTTTTCTGTTCCGTAGATAATCTCAATGCTTCCTTTCATCACCATAATAAACTCTTCACCTTCGTGTGATGAGAGTTTTTTATCAATTGCAGATTCAGGCATAACCTCTACAAAAAACGGCTCCATGTGGCGGTCTATTTTGCCTTTGCCAAGAGAGTAGAATTTAAGAGCTGGTGATTTTCCTGCACCTCCAAGAACGCTGATTTCAGATTCACGATCAAGTTTCCTCACAATAAACGGGTCGCTGCTTGCCTGATCATCTAAAAATGTCCCAAGCCTTACCCCTAATGCTCTTGCAATTTTCATAAGAGGACCAAGTGGGGGATAAATATCTTCTTTTAACATTGTATCAAGAAAACTCTTTTCAAAACCTGTAAGCTCTGAAAGTTTTTCTAATGAAATCTCTCTTTTATCCATGATAGATTGAATACGCTGGCTTACTTTACCTAAGTTCATTATACCTCCAAAAAGATTTTTTAAAGCGATTTACATAACGGATTTAATAATTTAAGTGATTTAAGTCATTTAAAAAAAATGGAGGCTAATATATAATAAAAAAATATGGTAGTCAAAAATTAGTAAAAATAGAGGAGATTATATGAACATAAAAATAGATACCATAATGGTAGAAATGGTCATAAAACTTTTTATGTCAAAAATTATAAGAATAACAGCTAATATATTTATAGGTATCGCTATTTCAGGGTTTATATTTGGTGATGCTTTTGCTCTTTCCATATCAAAGGAGAGAGAGATATCAGTTGAATTTATGGAGGCAATTGAGCGTCAGAATAAAATTATCAAAGATTCAATGGCAGTTTCTTTAGTAACTGAAATAGGTGAACAGATTCTCAAAACAGTTCCACCTCAGCCATTTAGATTCTCTTTTTATGTTATGGATGAAGATCAGTTTAACGCATTTGCAGGTCCTGGCTCAAACATATTTGTCCATAGAGGATTGATAACATCGCTTGATAATGTTGATGAACTTGCAGGTATTATTGGACATGAGATTGCACACGCTGCATGTCGTCACATCTCTTCTATGGTAGATCAATCCAAAGTTATGACCATTGGAACGCTTGCTGGAGTTCTTGCAGGAGTTCTTTTAGGTGCAGCAGGAGGCGGAGGAGGAGGTGCAGAGCTTGGTCAGGCAGTTTTAGTAGGTTCGGTTGCAGCAAGTCAGACAGCAATGCTTGCTTACAGCCGAGAGCATGAGACAGAAGCTGATCAAAAAGGGCTTGTATATCTGGCTAAAGCAGGTTTTGCTCCAAAAGGTCTTCTTACTGGTCTTGAAAAGATAAGAAGCAGAGATTGGTTTGGAAGTGAAACCATACCAGATTATCTAAAAACGCATCCTGGTTCTACTGAACGAATAGTCTATATCCAGTCTTGGATTGAAGGAAATGAGAAAAAGGCTGCTGCTAATCAAAAAAACGCTATTACGCCATTGAAAATCGATCCGTTTAGGTTTGAGATGGTAAAATACCGCCTTGCAGGCTTGTATGGCAATGAAGATGAGGCACACAAGCTGTTTAGCGATATTTTGACTAAAGAGCCTGACAATAGTGCTGCAAATTATGGCATGGCTCTTCTGATGGAACGAAAAAGCAGACTTGACGAATCGATTAAATATCTTCGCAAAGCACTTGAAACAAGAGCTTTTGATCATTATATACTTTTAGAATTAGGAAAGTTATACACTCTTAAAAAAGAGCCTCAAAAAGCTGTTGAAATTATGGAAGGTCTTGAAGTAGTACCAGAAGTTGAAACAGAAGCACTTTTTTATCTTTCTCAGGCAAGGCTTAATGTCGGCATGGCTGATATTGCAGAGAGAGGATTTGAAAAAGTTATCAATACAGCTCCTAAACTCTTTCCTAAATCATATTATCATCTTGCAGAGATAAAGGGCAGAAGTTCAAACAGAGAAGATGCAGCATTATCACATTACTATTTGGGGCTTTACTATTATGAAATGAAGAATCTGAAAAGTGCGAAATTTCATCTTATCAAAAGTCTTGAAACTCTCTCTGATAAAGATAAACAAAACCATGCCCAGTTGATTATTGCTAAAAGTGAACTAAAAGAGAGAGAAGCAAAAAGGGACTCAAGGCAAAGACGCAGATAATAGCTCACCAAGGCAAAGACGTAGGTAATAGCTCATCAAGGCAGGGGTTAGATAATTATGAAAGGTTTTGTAATCGCTGGAACAGGCAGCGGCTCTGGAAAAACTACAATCACACTTGGAATTTTAGCGTATCTTTCTAAACTTGGATATAAAGCCGCACCATTTAAGGTTGGACCAGATTTTATTGACCCCGGACACCACACTGCAATAACCGGAAAGATAAGCAGGAATCTTGACTCATGGATGCTGTCAAGGAGAGTCAATGAGCAGATTTTTGCAAAAGGGTGTATTGGAGCAGATGTTGATAGAGGCTGTATTGATAATATCTATAAAGAGAGCGTTGATATCGAAACTGTTGGCATAAAAGCAGACGTAGCTGTTGTTGAAGGTGTGATGGGCTTGTTTGACGGCTACAGCGGGAAATCAGAGGCAGGGTCAACCGCACAGATGGCAAAATGGCTTAACTTACCTGTAGTTCTTGTTGTAGATGCTAAAAGCATGGCAAGAAGTGTGGCAGCAATTGTGCAGGGATTCGAGAACTTTGACCCTGAAGTTGAGTTTTCAGGGGTAATTTTTAGCAAAACAGGCAGTTCCCGCCATTATCAATATCTAAAAGAGGCAGTTGAAGCAAATTGTAAGATGAAGTGTTTGGGACATATTCCAAGAACTCCTGAGATTGCAATGCCTGAACGGCATTTAGGGCTTGTTACATCAGATGAACATAAATTATCCTCTGATGTAATCAGCAAACTTGTTGATATACTTGATAAAAATACATCAATTCGTAAAATGGTTGAGAATCTGCCTCAATACAATATCTCTAAATTGTCATCTTTAATAAATTTAGATTCTTATCAATCAAACTCAAATGAAAATATTAACTCCATACCACCATCTGATAATTTTCCATTAATCGTCTCACCTCAAGATATTAAAATACGCATAGCAGTGGCTCGAGATAAGGCATTTTGTTTTTACTATCAGGAAAATATAGAGGCTCTACAAAGATATGGAGCAAAGATCGTTGAGTTTTCGCCTATCCAATCACCTGCTCTGCCCTCTGATATTGATGGGATATATTTAGGCGGCGGGTATCCTGAACTTTTTGCACAAAAGCTTTGTGGCAACAAAAGTTTGATGGCGGAGATAAGGCAGAATAGTTTACGAGGTATGCCAATCTATGGCGAGTGCGGAGGATTTATGTACCTTTGTTCAACTATTACCGGTTTAGACAAAGAGAGCACAGAGTCTGATAAAGCTCTAACAACTGAATTGAGTAAATCTCCCAAAAGATACCCTATGACAGGCTGTTTTCCATTCGCTGCTGTAATGTCAAAAAAGATGAGGTCTCTTGGATATCGCCAGATTAAACTTAAACAAGATACTGTTATCGGTAAAAAGGGAGATATTCTGCGAGGTCATGAGTTTCACTACTCATCACTTGAAGATGAAAATGCCAATAGTTTTGAATTAAAAAAGGTTTATGATACAACTGCAAGAGATGGTCAGGAGATATCGCTTAATGGATATCAGATAAACAACACGCTTGGAAGTTATCTGCATATTCACTTTGAGAGCATGGAAGGAGGTGCAGCAGAGGCTTTTGTCGATGCGTGCCGTAAATTTTATAATTTGTCGTCTAAAGCAAAATAACATAAAAGGAGGCTGGTCATGGGTTTAGAGGAAATTACGTTAAATATAGAGGGAATGAGCTGCTCACACTGCTCGGGTAGTGTTCAAAAGGCATTGGAGGGAATTAATGGTATCTCTGATGTAAAAGTTGATCTTAAAGGTAAAAAAGCATCTTTTAAAACTGCTGACCAATCAAAAATAGCTTTGGCAAAAGAGGCAATTGTTAAGGTTGGGTTTAGTGTTATAAACTAATATCTTCTCTTACTAAGTCATGTTACGCACCATCCTTGATAAATAAGGGCTTTACGTAGTTATCAAAATGCCAGAACCATTGATTTACCGTATTCATTGCGTAACATCACTTAATCAGATAATTTTGAACGTTATACTTCTAATTTTAAAGGCTTTTGGGACTGTAAATATTAACCACGGAAGCCCGACAAAATACAAATGATGGTCTGCTGGTTAAGATCATCATAACAGCTGTAAATCCCCAAGTTAGATATCTCTAATTATCAAGAACCCTGTTTTTTAAAAGGCTTTCCGAGCTTATTATGTAATAAGCTCTTCCAGATGCTTTGTCTCGACCTTTCTCCATAATGGAAACCTCGCTTTGCAGCTTAACAGTAGCAATAATGGTCAGAGTCTCCTTCTTGTTCTTTACATTTTCTTTTGCATCTTCAAATTGAGTGGCACTATATTTACCATTTTCTCCATAAGCCCAATAGACGATCTTGTCATGGGCAGAGAGAGTCGGATCATTAAACACTATGACAAGAGAACCGAGCATATCTCTCACCTTTTGCTGCGATGCGTTTTCAATGATTTCAAACACAATAAGAACCCTGTCTGTTTTGCTGTCTGCAACAATATTTAACTCTTTGTCCCTAAATTTATATGTCCCTGAAGCTGTAGAAGGAAGATGATTTTTTTCGGCTATTTTTTTTTGGGAATCATTGAGTTTAGCCCCAAGAGTATAACCATGCCAGTTGATTTGGAGAGATTCCACCTTTGTATAAATATCTGAAACAGTGTCTGTAGCATCTAAAAGGTGGTCTGAAGCATGGGCTGAACCTGCCAGACAGATAAAAATAATAACGCAGCATAAATATTTACTCACAGAGATTTTCCTTATAAAATTATAAAAGGGCGACAGTATAGCCGCCCTACAATTGATAATGTTTAGTCCTGTTTAAATATTCAGTATCTAAGAATACAGGCTACTGATCAGACTACTGGTTGTATCTGAGTTTACGTTCTTCCTGAATCAGCTTCATGGTCTCTTCACTTCCACCTGTTTTGATCCAAAGATGCTCAGGTTTCGCAAGAAGTTCCTCTATATATTTTTTGTATTTTTCTCCCTGACCTGCATGGTCTGCAAGCTCCTGAACTTCTGGCAAAAATTCGTGATAGAAATTGCGGGAGACCTCATACATTCCGTGCCAATGTGTATAATCAGGTGCCTGCATTGCAGCAGCCATTCTTGTCCTTCTGCCCTCATGGTGCCAAACTTCAAACCATGTATAGCCAAGTTTGTGCTGGAACCCGCTGTTTTTAAGGATTCCATCTTTGGTAAGCATGTTGATAAGTTCTGTTCCTGGTTTGCCAAACTTGTCATTGTAAAGGGTTACAAGCTCATCAAATTGGCTGTAAAAATCTTTGATGTGGTTTATTCCATGACAAGATTTGCAAACTTCTTGCATCTTATCGCGTCTCTCCTGCCATGATACCACACTTTCAATTGTCTTTTCTGCCATGACCTTGTTTAATTTATCTCCCTCCCTTGTATATGATTTGGCAGTTATTTTCTGCCCAGCTCTTGGAGGAATATCACCCGGGACATCAGTTACAGTACCGTCAGTAAAGGTTACACGATTTAATTTTGAAGATACAGGTGCTCTTAAATTCCATGATATTCTGTCACCTACATTGTGGCTGTTTTTTGCAACTGCACCGTTGAGCTTTACATAAGAACCCATGTGGCAAGTTGAGCAGGTTGGAGCTGCATTGTAATCCTCGCCAAGCACCCATGAACCATCTTTCATAATGTTCATACCTTCAGAACCAGCCTCTTTATCTGCTGTAGCGTATGCAATACCATGTTTGGACTCCTCATATATCTCTTTTTGTGGATGATCCGGCCCAAGATGACACTTTCCGCAGTTTTCAGGCTGTCTTCCTGCACTTGCCCTGAATGAGTGTTTGGGATGACAGGCATTACATGCACCTCTTGATCCGTCAGGGTTAATACGTCCGATTCCTGAATTAGGGAAGGTGTTGTGATCCATCTGGGGGGCATCTGTCTTTGATCTCAAAGGTTTTCCGTCCTTGTCCCTTTTCATGGTTACAATAGACCCATGACACTGCCAGCAGCCGCTGTGCATGTTGGATTTATTGTCTGGCATACCGCCAATAACCTCTGCAAGCATGTTGTCAAGAGATGCCATTATTTCACCAGCGGTTGCATGGTGGGAAATGCCCATCTCCTTTGCCTCTGGTTCATGGCATTTGGAGCAATCTTTTGGTGAAAGTATAGCTTTTATAAAAGCACCTTCATGCTGATAGCCAGTCTCGTCCCCTGCTTCTGCTGCATGGCAATTATAACACCCAACTTGTCCCTCTTTTGCTGCTGCGTGGGCTGATGCTTCCCACTGTTTAACCATTGATTTGTTCTCTTTCAGATGGCAGGTAATACATTTCTTGTTCATCTCCTGAACCTTTGGGTTTTTAACATCAAAGGACTCTTGAGTTAATCCAAAGGCACTTTCTGAAGTGAAGAAAGTCATGGCTGGAAAGATTGATAGCACTGCAAAAATGGTGAATACTTTTTTAAACGTCATAGTCTAATTTCCTCCTGTTTTTATTACTTGTTTATTGAATACCGCCTTTTCTCTCCTCTGCCCAGAATGGAAAAATCTTTCCAAGCACAAAAAGTATCATAAAGGGTATGAGCATTATTATAATGACTGCTACAATACCCTCCTTATCAAACCATTCAGGATGAAATACAGTATAGCCTCTTGCACTTTTGGACATAAGCTGACCGCCGATAACAACATTCCAACGCATAATAAAAACCTGAAGAAGTAGAATACAAGAGACTATACCAGCAATAAACGTGTAGATTGAGTCTTTAAGGGTAATGAATGCCATGCAGCCTAATAATATAAGCGGAACTACAGAACATATCTTTACCTGCCAGAGCCAAAAAGAGCTTGCAAGTGGACCATTTAAAAGCCCCTCTACCATGTGGTGGTAGCCTGTTTTAAGGTATGAGTGGGAAAAAACCTCAAGCATCTCAAAAGAGAATGCAAGGATAAAAAAGCCTGTCAAGGTTTTGATGCAGGTTCTTATGCAGTCAGAATCAACAGAATATCCACCCATTTTCCGAATAATAATATATGCAATAATAATTGCTGATATTCCAGATACACAGGCAGAGAATAGAAAAATAACGGGCATGAGCGGAGTTGACCATGTTGGATTTGCCTTAACACCTCCAAATATAAAACCAACATAGCCGTGAAGAACCGCAGCTACTGGTATTCCAAGCCCAACCAGAAAACGGATAATTTTGCCGTCAAGAGCAAGTGCTTTTTCAGATAGATCGTTACTGTCAAAAGTTAAAGCACGATAGATTAATTTCATAAATCCTTTGGCTTTTTTACCTCGTTCAACCAAATCAGGACGATAGACAAAAAGCACGATAAAAGAAAGAACTCCCATTGATACAGCATAAATATAGCCGAATCCTGCCATTGCAGAGCTTGGGCTTGGTGTTAAAAGCATGTTAAAATTTCGCTCAGGTCTTCCAAGATGAAGAAGAAGTGGTAAGGTTGCACAGCAGAGAAACGCAAATGCAAAAAGAAGAGAGAATCTTGCTATAGGCTTTAAACTCTTTACATCAAATAGATAGTATAGAGCTGCAATAATGAAAGCCCCATCAACAAGCCCTGTGATATAAGGATAGAGGACAATCATCATGCTCCAATGGACATGAAGGTCATTTGGAAAGACATAGTTTGAGATGAGCATTGATGCTCCGTGAGAAAGATTTTGCGATGCTTCATATAAAGCAGGATTCATTAAACCACCTCCAATCTCTGACCCATGTAATAAAGGGTGGGTAAAGTTCCCATTGATTGTTTCAGCACTGTCAATACTCCCGGACCTTTAAGTATTTTATAGACTTCAGAGTTTTCGTCATTTAAGCTGCCAAATTTTCTTGCACCAGTTGGGCAGACCTCAACGCAAGCTGGCAAAAGTCCTTTTCTGACACGGTGATAGCACCATGTGCATTTTTCAGCAGTTTTAGTTATTGGATTTAAAAATCTTGCAGAATATGGACACGCCTGAATACAGTATGCACACCCAACGCATCTATCGCTGTCCATCAGTATAAAACCATCAGGAGAAGTAAACGTTGCCCCTACTGGACAAACCTGAACACACGGAGCTTCTCTGCACATATTGCAGAGCTTTGGAACAAAAAAGGTGTCTCTTGCATTGAGTGGTATGTCTGTGCGGGGTTTTTGGTAGCCATCAAGTCCACCATTTGGGCAATCAACATAAACTTGATCGTCAAAATCTTTGATATATCTTTCAACCCATGTGCGATAGTTGCCATCAGGAACATTATATTCTCGCTTGTCTGCAACGCAGCACGAACCACAGCCAATACATCTTGTTATATCAACGATAAATGCGAAATTTTGTTTATGTATATCGTATTGACGAGCTCTTATTTCGGGAATCTCTTCTGGCAATTTTACATTAGCATCAGAAGGAGATATCCCGTTTTGAAACTCTATTCCAGTTGTGTCTAAAGGAAATACAAGAAAAAGTGAGCCTGATATAGCTCCACTTAGAACTTTTTTGATAAAATCTCTTTTATCTATTTTCATGGTTTCTCCTCCATCAAACCAGTTATCTTTTTGGCTTCATTGATATATTTTAGCGGGGCGTGGACATGATGGCACTGGTTACAGGTATGGGTGAGTTTTACATTCTGCTGTTTAAGATGGTCAGGCATTCCAACTGTCTTTATTACAATTGTCGATCTTGCTTTGATCTCTGTGTTGTGGCATCTCAAACATAAAGTTGTAATCTCCTCCCCTTTTTTGACAGGCAAAGCAGCAGTTCTCTTCCCATTGCTTACATGATCTGCATAAGTGCTATGACAGAACTCACAGGAAATTGTTTTGTGATCGCCTTGAAGATGAATTTTAGCCTCATACGGATGGCATTCGAAACATGATTTATTGGTGCCATGCCTTACAACTTTTTGAGCCTCTTCTTCAATTGCGTCTGCTCTGTATGAGCCATAAAGACCGAATGATTTAGGTATCAACTGTGCTTTTACCAAAAGTCCGCCCCCTGCCATAACTACAACACTTAGGACTACCAAAATAATACGCACTGAATGTTTTGATATCAACGATAGACCTCCTATAGCTGAATAATTTGATAATGTTTTAAAATTGTGACCTGCTTATTCTTTTTGATGATCCTTTCCTAAATGAAAATTAATCCATGAAGATGTGTTGTTTAGCTCCCACATTCTTGGCGGTACAAATTCTTTTGAGAGATTTTCTGTTTTATCACTCTTTTTTAAACGGTTGAAAGCCCTCACCCAAATACATTTCTTATCCTTGTTCACCTCACAGAATCCATCACGACTTCCACCACAGGCACCGTTACGGGTATGCTTTGGGCAACCTGATTCAGGGCATTGAAATGCTATATGCTGGATACCGCAATCTCCACACCCTTTGCATGAGAGAAGCAGTCGTTTAGATGGGTCTTCAATAAACATCTTTAAAATCCATGCCTTGTTGTTTTTATCAATTACTTCAGCAACTGCTTTATATACAGGAGATAAAGATGATGATTTGTTGAAGAAAAGTTCATGTAGTTGTTTCAACAACAAATATGGATAATGGTCAAGTAAATTCTCCTTGAAGTTTTCGATTGTGGTTACAGGTTCTTTAGAAGAAGATACTACTGTTTCATCAGTAATATATAGATTATCTTTTGAGGTATGAAGACAATTATTTTTTGAGATTATGGATTCAATAGTATTATCAAATTTTTTACTATCAGATGATTTGTAAATATAAAAGCAATTTTTCTCCTCTTTTCTAAAATCTTCAACATAATCTTGCCAGTTATGTTCTATTATCGCCATTCTGTCGAGTATTGCCCCAACTGCTTTAAAACTTCTGTGAATGCCGCCAATATGGATTCCTTTGTATCCGATTCCTTTTAAAATAACCGCAAGTTTTGAGGCACGCTCAATCGCATTATGCAGTCCATCTTTTTTGCTATTTTCCCACTCTTTAATTATACGGTTACACAGTGAGTCCGAAACCGTAACTCCGGGGACTTTTTTTCTGTTCATAGCTTTAGCAGCTTTTGGGCTTAACATATAAACTGATGCTAAAGCAGGGGTTGTAATACCTTTGATGCTGTTTCGAGTAATTAACTCTTGAAATTTATCAACATCATATCCAAGCTGCGTTATTATAAATGATGCACCAGCCTCAATTTTTCTATCAAGTTTGCGATATTGTGCCTCACATTCAGCTTCTGTTGTTTTGAATGGGGATACTGCACAGCCTGTAAAAAATCCGTCAGGGTCTTCAGATGCTGCAAGTCTTTTATTTAGCGTATGAAGCATTTTAGTCAAGATTACAGAGTCAAAGTCAAATACAGGTGCACCTTGACCACCAAAGCCTTTACCTGAATAATCTCCAGTTAAGGCAAGAATGTTCTTCATACCCATACGTGCAAGCTGAAGAGCACGGCTCTCCATACCTGCACGATTCATATCTCTGCATGTAAAATGGACAATTACGTCCATTCCATGCTTGAAAATTTCATATCCAAGAACATCAGGACTTAAAGATGGGTTACCTCCAGGGTTATCGGTAATTGAGACAGCAGAAATCCTTCCATCAGCAAAGGCATCCTTTGCAATACCAATAAGTGTATCAGTGGATACTCCTGTTGATTCCCGTTTAGGAACAAGCTCTAAAGTTACAACAAATTTATCAGGATTTGATATGTCGTTATTAAAAATTCTAAACATCAGGGGTGCTCCGTTTTATTTTTTTAAAATTGAAGTCAAAGTTTGAAATAAAATTTCTTATTGTATGCCAATAAGAGTATGGTTATTCATAATACTTGTTAGAGCCTGTTTAAAAATTATTTGTAACGGCAAAATGAATCAGCAATTATTAGTAAAGTAGGTGTTCCATGATATAATGCCCCTGTAAATAATGACGAGTTAGAGACAGGAGAATCAGTCATGGAACGAACCAAGTATAGTAGTGATTTAACAGACAGGCAATGGGAAATAATAAAACCT
>JADFZJ010000056.1 GCA_015232555.1 Desulfamplus sp.
AGAGAAATTGCTGTTAAAGAAGCAAATGAGTCTATTCAGGCAGAGCTTAAAGCGTTAAAAAATAGACAGAACTTTAGCAGTAAATGTTCTTGTGATGACAAAAATTATAAATCTGTTCCGCCTGCCATAAAAACCGCTATAATATTTTTTATTATTCTTGCAATTATTGTTATTAAATCAAGTTTTGATAACAATCAAAAATATTATCTGTATGATACAAAGAAAGGGTTGGAAATCTGGCAGGGAGATTTCGCCCCAATGAGCAAAAGTCAAATCGCATTTCTTGAAGGGCTTGATATTCCTGACGCTATCAAATCTTCATACAATCAACAGGAAGTATTTTCCATACCTTTCAACTATTATCTTGATAAAACAGATGCACTCGTAAAATCAGGACCTCCATTCGATTTTAATACTATTAACAACTGCATCTATAACGCATCAAAATTCATATCCAACAATGAAGATAAAGACATTATTGCTCAATATATTCAAAATATTAGAGTGGCTCAAAGTATTATACAGAGCACAACTATCACAATCCCTTCAAGAACACTTGAAAGTGAAGATGCCGTATCTGTAGAAGAGCAAAAATCTGATCTCCTGGATCATTCTGAACTCTTGAATAATATGGATTCGAAACAGGTTGAGGCAATAGAGAAAGAAACACCAGAGGCTGTAAAGAAAGAAAAAGCTCCTGAAACTGAGGCAAAACCCGAAGCTGTAGAAGAAGAAAAAGCCTCTGAAACTGTGGAA
Source organism: Desulfamplus sp. (assembly GCA_015232555.1). Classification (GTDB taxonomy): domain Bacteria; phylum Desulfobacterota; class Desulfobacteria; order Desulfobacterales; family Desulfobacteraceae; genus Desulfamplus. Next base: position 757 of record JADFZJ010000056.1, read on the forward strand.
AAAGCCGAAGCTGTAGAAGAAGAAAAAGCCTCTGAAACTGAGGCAAAACCCGAAGCTGTAGAAGAAGAAAAAGCCTCTGAAACTGTGGAAAAAGCCGAAGCTGTAGAAGAAGAAAAAGCCTCTGAAACTGTGGAAAAAGCCGAAGCTGTAGAAGAAGAAAAAGCCTCTGAGGATGAGGAAGACCCAGAATCTGAAAAATAGTAAACTATTGAGTTTAGTAAAAAATAAAACCATCAGAGTCTTTAATAGACTTTGATGGTTTTATTTTTTTAGCCATTTCTACTTGTATTGCCTTTCATTATTTTCAGTCTCTTCTACCACATGAAATTCTCCAGTTGAACTATTCATATTTTTAGATTGATTTCTAAATATTTTGATGTGAACGAAAAGCATATAAAATACAAGAGTATAAATTAACATTTTTCTAACGGTTTCACTTATCGGAATAGCTTGTTGTGTCCATAACGCAACAAAAAAATCAACACTAAGAAAAAAAGTAAACAGAAGGAGAATGTTCCGTGACCCCATCTTCACAGCGATATATGCCGCGAGAAACAGCCCTCCAATAGTTACACCTGGAATCGCACTGTACCATAGTTCTAAAGGGATATCATGAAATATAGCATTTAACACACTACCAGAGATAGACATTGCTGCCATCAGTGCGATGCTCGTTACAATGGAAGCTGCTGGATTTATTCTAAACATCATGGTCATAAGAAAGTAGAAAATAGTATCTATACCAAATCCTATCCAGCCGCACATCAAACCTCCTATAAATGCAAATATGAACATTATAGTACAGTTAAATAGAGTTAGCTGTATGGAAACATTGGGATACCTTGAGTTTCTCAGAAGGGATATAAATATAATCTGTGTGAATAAAAATGAGATAAAATTAAAAATAAGAGTCAGCAATTCAGGATTATCTATAGGAAACAGGACAATACTCACAATCTCACCTACAAATCCCCCTGCAATAGTTATAGGGAGTGCGTTCAAGATAAAAAGCTTTCTGTTAAACATAAACCATCTCAATGTGCCAAGCCCCATTCCATAAGCCTGAATTATAAGATTAAACTGACAGACTGTAATTGGTGCGATACTTAGGTGTGTTAATATCGGAAAATAGATAATCCCTGCAGCGGCTGGAGTTATGTTGGCAATAATTGCTGCAATAGCACCTACAAAAGGCATATAAAATAGTTTGGAGAGAAAAACTTCATGGAAGAGTGGGAAAGCTATCAACCATAAAACAGAGACAAAGACCAGAATTATTACAGGAATGTTGTATTTTTTTTTCATTTTTACAACCATAAAATTCATAGCAAGAAGTTAATATTAAAATGTGTAATAGATCGTTATATACAATAATTTATTAATGATATCCAAATCTAAATATTTGAGATTATTCACAGCAAAATCAGACTATTTCAGTTATCATTTTTAGATATTACAGTTCACAAAAATACCTTCCTGCCTGTAAGTTTGGAATCTTGCTATTGCAGATGCTTTTAAAACTCCTACATTAACATCTATATAATCATATATAACAGCCATTGATTTTCCAGGGGCAGGACGAAGGATTCTGCCAATATATTGAATCAGCCTGCCTCTGAATTTTATGGGAGTTACTAAAAAAAGGGTAGAGAGTTCAGACAGATCAAAACCCTCTCCAATCAACTGTCCTGTAGCAATAAGAGTTGTGATTTTCCCCTGATTTAGCTCATTTACAATTGAATCCCTTTCACTCTTAGGGGTTGTTCCTGTCAAAACCCTTGAAGAGAGCCTGTATTTAAACTCAAGAATAGTACTAATAAGCCGTGCATGTTCCCGCCTGTCGGTAAGCACCAATTTTATGCCAGCACTATCGTCTGCCGCAATATCACTGCATATAAGAAAATTTCTTTGCTGATCAAGGGAGATTGCTTTTATTACTTTAGGATATTCAACACTTGCATCAAGGAGTGTATTAAATTCTGTGAACCTGCAAATCACTTCTGCTTTGCTTATATCTCCTGTTTCAACAAGAGGGGCTTTTTCAATCTGGTACCGCTGTTCCCCAAGTGTGAGATAGATTAAGGCACCAAGTCCGTCTCTTCGGTATGCTGTAGCAGTGAGTCCAAGCCTATATTTTGCTCGAAATCCAGCGACGGCTTCGGTAAATGTTTTAGATGGAGATTTATGGCACTCGTCAACCACCACATGTCCAAACAGCGGATTGAGCTTTGTTATGTTTTTTCTGATACTTTGATATAATCCTACTGTAATCTTTTCCCCGATTTTAAATTTTCCTGCCCCTATTAGACCAGTCTCGTTTGGTGGAATATTCAAAAATGCCTCGATACGCTCTACCCATTGATTCATAAGTTCAATACTATGCACCACTACCAATGTTGGCTGTCTGCGCTTTGCTATTACAAAAAGTGCGATTACAGTTTTTCCAGTTCCAGTTCCAGCGGATAGCACTCCGTGAGATTCTTTTAAAATAGAGTCAGCAGCACTTTGCTGAAAATCTTTAAGCTGCCCACGAAAAACTATATCCAATTCTGGCAGTTCAAGCCTTTGGTCAATAATATTTATTTTTTCATGGAACATCTTGCAGATACGGTATGCTTTATCTGCAAAACCTCTTGGGCAGAGGAGCAACTCATCTCGCTGTTCATAAAAAAGTATCTTTTCAGGAGTTTTGCCTGTCCATTTACCAAGACGGGACAATGTCTGGTATTCTGGATTAGGGTATGTAAGATGTCTTTTTATCTCCTTGATACTGTTTTTATCTAAATTCTTCAAAACTATCCTGTCATTTAGAATAAACTCCACAAAATACCTCTTATCTTTTTATTAATTGTCTTTACCCATTTTAATGTTTTGTGATTTTATCAGCATTGTGCCATATTACAATATAAAAGAGTTGATATTTTTCAAGTTGATATACACGGCTTTGTCATGGTAAATTTAGAACATAGGCAGCTTTGCTGCAATTATTTTTAGATTGAAATTCCTAAGCACATCTCCAAGCAAACTGGTGAACAAATTTCAATATTCTCCCTGAATACTTGTAAAGTATCATCCAGTTCACTTAATTGTCTGGAGGTGTAATAAGCAATAAAAAATTATTGTATATGTTCATTAATCTGTTTTTTTCAATTAAAATTTTGTTCAAAATTCATAGTAGTTGTAATCAAAAAGGAGATTAGTCATGACAAAAAAAATAGGTATCTCTTATCTGTTACGAATATTTTTTATTTTGTTTTGTATCTATTATTCTCCAATCGCCTCAATTTTAAAATTTGAGGCACAAGCAGCATCTTTGTATTATATTCTTGATGCTTCAGGTTCAATGTGGGGTAGGACAGATGGGCAGATTAAAATTGAAGTTGCTCGCAATACAATGATAAAACTTATTACAGAAATGCCAGAAGAATTTTTATGTAGCCTAACTGTTTATGGACACATTAAAAAAGGGGAGTGTTCTGATATTACAGAGATTATTCCTTTAGGAAAAATTGACCGTTCCAAAGCAGTTGATCTAATTAAAAAAATAAATCCAAAAGGTAAAACACCTATTGCCCAAACAATTGAAAGAACTGTGAACAATTTAAAAAAAAATCAAACTTCACAAACAAGTGAAGGGGAAAATACAATTATTCTTATAAGTGATGGTATAGAAACTTGTGGGGGCGAACCTTGTTCAACTGCATTAGCACTTAAATCATCAGGTATAAAATTTATCATGCATGTCGTTGGTTTTGATGTTGATAAAGAAGCATCGGAACAGCTTGCCTGTATTGCAAAAGTTAGTGGAGGCAAATATTTTTCTTCACAAAATGCCGAAGAACTTCTTTCGATATTATCCTCTGTTCAAAAAAGTGTCATTGAAAATAGTTCCATTAAGATACAAGAAAAATTTGAACCCCAAAATTCTCAACCAGTCAAAGAAGAACAAAAAGTAATAACATCTTCAAAATCGCTTAAAATAAAGGCAAAAAGTCCTGGAAAAATAACATTTAAGCGTAATTCATGGCTTAAAAAACCATACTCATGGAAACTTATTGATCCTGAAACAGGAGAAGATAAGGGTAATTTCTCCACACTTGAGCCAACTATAGTTACACCAGGAAATTATCAAATTGTTTGGAAACAATATGAGCATGACTCTTCTGATGTTCATCTTACAGAGGTGATTCAATTAGAAGCAGGAAAAACGGTTGAGATTCCTCTCATGACAGCCATAAGGTTGAATCTTCCATCATGGGTAATTAAACCTAAATATTGGGGGCTTCGTGACCCTATAACCCTTGATAAAGTTGTAATATTTACAAAATTGGAACCGTTTTTAGCTCCAGCCGGTGAGTATGAGATTATATGGAGGCAAGAAGAGCATTCAGCAAGAGATGTTGCCATTCAAAAAGCCAATATTATTACAGATAAAATGAATGATATTACTATATCTACTGCTATAAACCCTGTTCCTGCAAATTGGGTGCAAAAAAAAGTTCACTACTGGGGATTAAAACATATCAAAAATATAGATTCAAAAAATTCAAGCTCAGATACTACTTCTTTAAAACAGTCAGATTCCCTTTTTGGAAAAGCTGATTCAGAAGAATTTGTTGCATGGTTTGGTGATACATTTGCTCCTCAGCTTGTACCACCTGGAAAATATCGTCTAATATACGATCTTTCTGAGCATGGAAGCTCTGATTCATTGCTTGGCGAAATTGAAGTAATTGAAGGTAAAATGAATGATTTTGAAATAAACACTGGTGTCATGCTTATCCCATCTGATGGAATGAAACCACCATATTTTGTTGAGTTTATTGAGCTAAATGAAGATGAAAGTAATCAAGAATTAGATAATAGTGACATGGATAAATTAAATAAAGTCAAGCTTAGTGGTAATTTTGGACCGATTGCTCTTAAACCAGGAAAATATAGGATTAATTATCGTCAAGAAGAACATGGAGCATCAACAGTAACAATTGTTGATGAGTTTGAACTTAAAGCAGGAAACCTTGTAGAAATAGAACTTTAAAAAACTGTATAGCATTATGAGATTAAAACTTGGGATTGCAAAAAAACTATCAATCTTCTGTCTGTTTTTCATACTCATTCTTTATGGAACAGTTCTTGATTTGCTGATTAATATTCAGACTATGTCAGGAATGTCAGGGCAGATTGTGAGCATCAACAATGAAATCGCATCATTATCAAAAGTGATGCTTGACAGCCTTATCAGCATGGATGTCAATGATAAAAAATACAGGCTTCTTAAAAAAGATATCTATCTTACCTATTTTGAGACAGCCAGAAACGATTATTTAAGTGCCCTTGATAAAATAGCAGGATTAGCTTCTCTTGAATATAAGCTGCCAGAACCATGGTACAAAATACAAAACAAATATGAACAATATCTTATACCACACATCCAGCCCAGTTCAACAAAACCAGCTTCAAACACAAAACCACCTGCTGACAATGCTATATCTTCTGACAGCAACAATAATTCATCTGATAACACATCTCCATGGATTTTTGAACCAGTGCTTGAAGATTGGATGAAGTCAATTTCAAATGCCAAACAGGAGAACGAAAGAGAGATTGAACAATCTCTTATTCATATTAATGACAGAAGCCGCGAGAGCGTCAAAAAAGGGATGATTGGATTTGGAATATCTATTGTTGCTGGTATTATTGGAGTTTGGTTTATATCTCAATCAATGCTAAAACCACTTAATAAACTTAAAAATGGTTTAAAAGGTATTGCTCTTGATAATTATGACCATGTGATAGAGATAAAATCAAATGATGAATTTGGTGAGCTTGCTTCAGTTTTCAATGACATGAGCAGGCAGCTTAAAGAGAGTGAAAGTATAAGATCAGATTTTATTGCTATTTTAAGCCACGAGATAAGAACTCCGCTTGCATCAATACGTGAATCTGTCAACATGATTATTGAGGATGTATTTGGTCCTATCAATGAAAAACAGAGAAAATTTCTTGAGATTGCAAGCTCTGAGATCAGCAGAATAACAATACTTCTAAATCACCTTCTCAATGTTTCGATGTTAAAGTCTGATTCAGAACGGATAAAACCCGAACCTCTTAATCCAAACCAGTTAATTAGTGATGCCGCAATGAGTTTGATAGGAACAGCAAACGCTAACGATGTTGAGTTAAGGGTGTATGAAATTAGTGAGACACCTGTGCCTTTAGTCATGGGAATCAAAAATGAGATTTTACAAGTTTTGCTAAATATTATTGGCAATGCCATCAAATTTTCGTATAAACAGAGTTTTGTTGATATTTCAGTGTTTAAAGGGGTAAATGAAAATGAACTGATATTCAAGGTCTCTGATCAGGGTCCTGGAATCCCTGAAGATGAGCAGACACTTGTTTTTAAGAAATATTACAGAAGCAAAGAGGTAAGGACACACATGGATGGAGTAGGGCTTGGATTGAATATATCCAAAAAGATTATACAGGCTCATGGCGGAACAATTTATATGGAGAATAACAGTGATAAAGGATGCTCGTTCTTTTTCACCCTTCCTACAGAAAATGAAAAAAACTGAATTTAAATTAGAACATAAAAACTGCTGTAATATTAAGATGGGCGGCTCTCTTTACAACTGTCAGATATTTCAATTTTTTTTGCTTTTATCATTAACTTTATCTTTGGTAATTACTGCTACTGGCTGTTCTATAGTTGTGAAGTCAGTTGATAGAATTAACTCTGTTAAACAGACTCTTGAGTCGGGCGAACAGGCATTTATGCGAGAAAATTATCAATTGGCAGAATCGCTTTTCCGTCAATCTATAAATGAGAGTAAAAATCCATGGGACAAAAACAGAGCAATTTACAATCTTGCATGTGTAAAACTGATAACTGCACAAAATGAGTCTCAATATATTGAGGCAATTGATTTATTTAATCAATGGGAGCCTTCAAGAAATCTTCCTATGTATTACGAAAATCCTCAGCTTATGATAACGGCAGTGCTCCAAAGCAATGAGATTCTGAAAGATAAAGACTCTTATGATCTAAAAGAGTTTACAGTATTAAGTGATATGCACGACATTCAGGAGATTGACTCTATTGTAAAAGAGACAAATCTTATGAACACACGGCTTGACCGTCTGTTAAGAGAGCAGGATGGAAAAATTAAAACATTAAATGGTATTGTTAAAAAACAGAATGAGAAGATTAAACTTTTGAACGCTCTTTTTAAGAAAGAGGCAAAAGCAAGGGAAGAAATGTTAACAAAAAAGCGAGAGATGGACAATACCATAAAAACTCTTAAACATCAGATATCTGAACTTGAACGGATTGACCAAAAACTTCAGAACAAAAGGACAACCGAATGAACAAAAGGAAGATTCAATGAAAGAGGTTTCTCGCATACTGATAGTAGATGATGATTCCAATATTCTTGAAGTTCTTGATGCAAGGCTTACTGCATCAGGTTTTTATGTGTTCAAGGCTGGAGATGCACAGACTGCGATGCAGATATTAAAAAAAGAACGAGTTGATCTTCTAATTTCCGATATGAAAATGCCGGTTACAAGTGGAATGGATCTCTTTTTGAAGATACAGAAGATGCAGCCTGAACTTCCAGTGATATTTTTAACTGCTTATGGTACCATACCCGATGCGGTTGACTCTATAAAACATGGTGCGGTTGACTATATCTCAAAACCATTTGACGGCAGAGAGTTGATAAAAAAAATCAATCAAGTTCTTGAACTCAGACAGCAATCCAAACGACAGGCAGTTAACTCAGGTGAGGAAAAGTCATCCAAAACAGATTTAAGTGTAGGAGCACATAAAACAGTAGATGAAAACCACCCCATGATATTTGAAGATGAGTTTTACTGGAGAAAAACCCCTGCAATGCAGGAACTCTACAGCATGATAAAACGAGTTGCAGCCACCAATGTAAATGTGATGATTCTTGGAGAGAGTGGTGTTGGAAAAGAGTGGATAGCAAGGTCAATTTATCGTAACAGCTCAAGAAGAGATCAACCTTATGTAGTTGTTGACTGTGGCTCAACGCCTGCTGGTATTTTGGAGAGCGAATTATTTGGTCACCTAAAAGGTTCTTTTACAAGTGCAGTAAAGGATAAAAAGGGTCTTATAGAGGCTGCTGATAAAGGGACTCTGTTTTTAGATGAGATCGGAAATATTTCACATGAGATGCAGTGCAGATTATTACGTTTTCTTGAAGACAAAACTATCAGACAGGTAGGTTCTGTGCATGAAAAAATTGTTGATTGCAGAATCATATCAGCCACGAATGCCGATTTGACCGCAGATATTGAAGCTGGAACTTTTCGTCAGGATTTATATTACAGATTAAAGGTTGTAACCTTGAATGTTCCCCCGCTTCGAGATAGAAGAGAGGAGATTGCAGAGTTTGCAAAGTTTTTTGTCGATAGATATACAAAAGAGCATAATCTTCCCAAAGTAACCTTTACAGATGCTACCATTAAACTTATGGAGTCTCACGACTGGCCTGGAAATATCAGAGAGTTGAGAAACGCTCTGGAGGCTGGTATTGTTCTGTGCAAAAACGATATCATGCAACCTTATGATCTTCAGTTGGGCAATAATCAAAAATCAAAAAAAAATGATAAGTCTGATTTAAAATTGTCTTCTAAGGAGGGGCTGGCTGCTGAAAATGGAACCATTAATGGAAATACAACAGGATTACTAGTTGAAACAGGATTTTCAATTGAAGACAGCGAAAAAAATACAATTATAAGAGCTTTAAAAGAATCCAGAGGGGTTCAGAAGAAAGCAGCAGAACTTCTTGATATTAGCAGGCGGGCTATTAACTACAAAATCAAGAAATATGATATAAAACCCAACGATTATAAATAAATCTGTAAAAAACTATCATTATTAAAAAGGAAGCCCGAGAAAGGGCGGCAACACAAAAACACTTTTAACTTCTTATTTTTTCAGGAAATTTGTAGAAAGTCAGATGGTATAATATCGTGAAAAACAACAGCTATAATTTAGATAAAGATGTACTAACTATAATAACTGCCTCAGGCCACTATTCGTTTAAGATAGAAGATACTGATATGCTTGGCGATGCGGAACGCATTGTCAAGATTATGATCAGTGAAATGGATAGTGTTGATAAAAAACTTGACTTTCGTAAAGAAAAATCAGGACAGTATGCAAGGCTGCTGCTTACAAATCTAAACCTATGCGAAAAATATGTAAGGCTTGAAGACAGATACAGAATTCTGACTGAAAAACTGGAAACTATAAATAGAAAACTTGATTCTGCAACTATTGTATCTATAACAAATGAAGAGACTCAATCAGCAGAAGCTGTATTACAAAATTCCGATTCAACACTGTTTTTAAAAGAAGATCAGATATCTATCATAGAAGAAGCTCCAACATCTGAGGAAGAGCAAACTGCATCAGATTCAATTTCAGAAGTTATTGGAATTGAGCAACCAACGCAACCTACTGAACCGCCGACACAATCAACTGAATCAACTGAGCAGCCGACTCAACCTACTGAAAAACCAGAAATTCCAAATTGGAAGTTGACCCAATCATATCTCTCCTTAAAACAGAAAGCTATGGAGAGAATAATACAAATCAGAGGTCAATCTCAGGCAACAGAAGTTAGCCCACCAGAAGTGCCAGAACAACCTGTATCAGTCTCTCCAATTGATTCATCCATAGAAAAAGTATCTCCCCCATTAGAAGCGTCATTAGAGTCAATCATATTAAAAACAGAAGAGTGTGTGCCATCTCAACAACATAATGAGCCAACTTACACGATCACAACACCAACAAACAGTCATCAATATATAAATATAAACAAACCAAATATTACCAAACCTAAGGTCTATCGGAAAGGCGAATTTCAACTACCCAGTCTCTCTTTTCTCAAAAATACGAGCAATCAAACAGAGATCGATCAACAGAGCATCAGAAGAGATGCAGAGCTTCTTGAGAAAAAACTTGGATATTTTGGTATAAAAGGCGAAGTTATGGGGGTCTCGCCTGGACCCGTTATTACCACGTTTGAATATAGACCAGAGCCAGGCATCAAAATCAGCAAAATTGTCAACCTTGCTGATGATCTTGCTCTTGCCTTAAGTGCTTTTAGTATCCGTATTGTTGCACCAATTCCTGGCAAGGATGTTATGGGTATTGAGATTCCAAATATAAAAAAAAGTTTGGTTCCATTTATTGATATTGTAAGCTCCGAAGACTTTACAAACAGCAAATCCAAGCTGCCAATATGTCTTGGAAAAGATATTATTGGTAATCCAGTTGTTGTTGAGCTTGATAGGATGCCGCATCTGTTGATTGCTGGGGCAACTGGAACTGGAAAAAGCGTTGGATTAAACGCCATGATTACAAGCATTTTGTATAAATCAACGCCTGAAGAGGTTAGATTTTTGATGGTTGACCCAAAACGTATAGAGCTTTCATTTTACAACGAGATTCCTCACCTTTTGACTCCAGTTATAACTGATATGAAAAAGGCAACGATTGCCATGCAGTGGTTAGTAAGAGAGATGGATCGCCGATATAACCTTCTTGCAAAATCTCAGGTAAGACATATTGAACAGTATAACCAGAAGATAAAAAATATGTGCAGTCAGAATCTCTCTGATTCTACAGGATATCAGCTATATTGTGGCGACAATAACCGTTTTGCTATAAATGATAATATTCGATTTACTGCTGGTGATAATGGCGGGGATTCAGAAGAGTCCAAACAGCTGCCATACATTGTAGTAATAATTGATGAGCTTGCAGACCTTATGATGACTGCATCGCGAGATATTGAATTTTCACTGACCCGACTTGCCCAGATGGCAAGAGCTGCTGGTATTCATCTTATTCTTGCCACACAAAGACCGTCTGTAGATGTACTTACTGGCATCATAAAGGCAAACTTCCCGACAAGAATATCATTTCAGGTCTCTTCCAAAACAGACTCCAGAACAATCATTGATTCTAATGGAGCTGAAACTCTTCTTGGTAATGGTGATATGCTCTTTGTTCCTCCAGGTACTGCAAGGCTTACAAGGGTTCACGGCACATATCTGTCAGAAGATGAGCTTATGGAGATAACCGCATTTTTAAAATCTCAGGGGAAACCAGAATATGTTCTTGATGTTATTACAGAGACAGACGAAGAGCCTCCTCAGGAGAGCATGGACGATGACTATGATGACAAATACAATGAGGCACTGGAGTTTGTGATAGCAACAAAACAGGCATCTATTTCAGGAATACAGAGAGCATTGAGAGTAGGATATAACCGTGCCGCAAGAATTATTGATATTATGGAAAAAAGAGGAATTGTAGGACCTTCGGATGGTGTAAAACCAAGAAGAGTTATTGTTGAAAATATTGACTATTAAAAACAATCATCATAACGTAACTATATTACAAACTCACAGTTCTTACTTTATGTTTAAATGACAATACATACTCCCCCAAAAAGTGAGCCAAATTTACCAAAAGACACTCAAACTTCTGAACCTGCTAAAACTGCTGAACAGGATTCAAGAAAAGGGAGTAGCTCGCTATTTTCAGATAACTACTCCTCTTTTTCTGATGATCCATTTGCAGATGATCTTCTTTTATATGCTGTGGAAGCAAATAGTGCCAAATGGTCTGTATCGTGGTCTGATCTTATGATGACAATGTTCATATTTTTTGCTGTGCTATATATCTACAAGTCAGGTAACAGAGAGCTTGAATTTGGACATGGTCAGGAAAAAGAGATTCATGGACAAGAGACCTCGGAACATAAAAATCCAGGGCAGCAGAACATTGCTGATTCAGCCTCAGGTTCTATCATGGAAAAAAAACTTGAACATAAACCCTCTGAAATTTACGATCAGGCTCTTAAAGCTCTTAAAGATAAATGGGTCAACGAGTCAGTATCGGTTGAGCTTGTAAAAGATCAAGCTGTGCGGTTGACACTCTCAAGCGATCTCTTTTTTGATATTGGCAAAGCTGATTTAAAACCTGAAGCTAAATGGGAACTTAAAAATGTGGCAGATTTTCTTAAAGAGAACTCTTTTGTAATAAATGTTGCGGGACATACAGACAGTGTTCCTAACCACTCTGTTATGTTTCCTACTAACTGGGAACTCTCTGCGGCAAGAGCATGCAAAGTAGCAAGATTTTTGATAGAGAATGAGGGAGTTGAGGAGAATCGTTTTTTTGTGAGCGGGCACTCATGGCTTCAACCAGTTGCTCCAAATAATTCTCCAAGCAATCGAGCACTTAACCGCAGAGTTGAGATACTCTTAATAAAAGAGATGCCCTATGAGAGATAATAAAATTGACTCAAAGCAAAATAGAGACCATTGGGATAACGAAGAAGCTATTAAAGATGAACAACAGAGAGGCATCAAGCGTAATAGTAAGATTAAAAAAAATATTGATCTCCCAAATGAACCATTATGGCATCATGGTTATAAAAATCTTGTAGGACTTTTTATCTGCATTCTTCTCTTTTTTTTCGGGTTCGTTGTGGATGGGAATCTTGCCATGTATTTGAATCTGTCTGGATTTGCTATTGTGCTTGGCGGAACTTTTGGCTCAACCATTTTAAGTTATAGGCTGGAGCGTCTTGCAATTTTAGTTAAAGTTCTGAAAGCATCATATACCCAGCGACTAAGAAATCCTGATTTAATTGTAGAGATATTGCTTGAGCTTTCAGTCAAACGAAGACTCAAAGGCGTTATGGCACTTCAGGATGATGAAGAGGAGACAACTATAATTTTTCTGCGTCAGGCACTTGGATTTATTGTAGATGGCTACTCTCCTGACCAGATTAGAGATTCGCTCCATGCTGAGATGTATTTTTTCAGGATGAGGCGAGATGAGATGGGCAGAATACTTCATACAATGGCAGATGTTGCACCTGCTTTCGGTCTTGTTGGAAGTGTTGTGGGGCTTATTGGCATGCTTGCTGGTGTTGGTGACTCTTCTGTGATTCTCGCAACCGTTCCTGTTGCTCTTACATCAACTCTCTATGGTATTGTGCTTGCAAATTTTGTATTTATCCCATTTGCTGCTAACATCAGGGAGAGAACTGTCAAAGAGCTTATGCTGCAAAAAATCATTACAGAAGGTGCTATGGCAATTGCTGGGGATCTCCACCCCCGTATGCTTGAAAGAAAACTCAAATCTTTTCTTACCCCCTCTGCAAGAAAAGATTCTCTAATATCAATCAGTAAGATAAGAGAGCGTTTTGGTATAAGAAGTGAGGTTAAAAATGAGAATACGAATCAAGGTGACCATAACGCAACAAAGAATGAAGAAGGGTGACTTTGTAAAGTTATTATATTTGTATTCAGGAATTTCAATCCAACAAGAATTGCGGCTAAACTGTTTATGTTCAACTTTTGTGATATCAAGGATTTTAAACCAATGCTTTTACATGAATCTCCTTATGGACCTCAATATTACTGTTTTGATAATCTTTCTCGCTTTTCTGGACTTGTGCATGGAGTCTTCACAAGAAACGGAGGGAGCAGTAAAAATAACTTTAAATCCCTTAATGTGGGACTCTCTACAGGTGACAACAAGGAAAGTGTCTATTTAAACAGACGGGCAATTGCTAAAACTATGGGGATTGATGAAAAACAATCTGTCTATTTAAATCAGGTTCATGGAAAAGAGTTTTTATTATTAAAAGATGTCTATAATACCAAAGCAAATAATGCAAAATATCAACAATATCAATATGCTGCTGACGGGATTGTCTCAAATATAAAAGAGGTGCTTACTGTCATGCAGGTGGCAGATTGTCAAGCAATAATCCTGTATGATCCTGAGAATAAGGTTATTGCCAATCTCCATTCAGGATGGCGTGGCAGTATCTTGAATATAGCTGGACGAGGTGTAGAGATTATGATGGAAAATTTTGGTACCAATCCTTCTAAAATTATTGCTGCTGTTGCCCCTTCTCTTGGTCCATGCTGTGCAGAGTTCAAAAATTACCGTGATGAAATCCCCGAAGAGTTTTGGAAATATAGGATAGATGTACATGAATATCACTTTGACTTCTGGCAGATGAGCCGTGATCAGTTGACAGAAAAAGGTGTTCTTCCACAAAACATTGAAGTTTCAAGAGTCTGTACACCATGCACATCACATCTTTTTTACTCCTATAGAAAGGAGAAAATAACAGGACGTTTCGCAGTTGCAGTAGGATTGATTTAAAACATAGCTTGGCTTGATTACAATAGCATCTGCTCTGAGTAGTAAAATTAGCAGTTGAGTGATTTTAAGTGGTCTGGATTGAAAATTTTATTAGTTGCAGAGACAAGGTGCAAGAAAAGAGAATTTTGACGTTGACTTGAAAGGAATCATGTGTTAATTCCACCTGAATTGTTAATTGCTCTATTTGAAATTGGCATACAGAGTTGCATTGTTAATGATAAGGTTGGCTATTATACATGAAAAAAGAGACATCCAAGACCATACGTGAGCTTGCCTATTACAGCAGTCTTGGATTGTCAGTAGCATTATCCATATTCATAGGGCTTTTTTTAGGGATATGGCTTGATGAAAAATTTGATACAAAACCTGTTTTAACAATGGTTTTTTTGGGGCTTGGGATTGCCGCAGGTTTTAGAAATCTTATGATAGCAGCAAAGAGGAGCAGGAAACTGTAATATTACATGGGTTTTGATATTCAACAAAGAATGATAGACTTTGTCATAAGATCAAACTGGTATATTTTTATTATTGCAACTCTTCTTGGTTTTATTAATACCCCATTCAAATTTGCCCTTGGTATCTTATGCGGCGGACTTCTTGTTACAGTTAATTTCCATCTTCTTCGACACACATTATATAAAGCGTTTGACGCTTCAAAATTTCATGCTTCACAAATTATTGTTAATAACGAAACTGTGGATACCATTAATGGACATTCCATATTAAGCGGAGTTATTTTCAAATATTATATTAGGTTTGCGATAAGCGGAATTGTTATATTCACGCTTATAAATAAAAATATAGTTGAACCGATGGGGCTTGTGATTGGCCTTTCGGTTGTGGTTGCAAGCATTATGGCTGCAACTGCTCTTGAATTAACAAGACTTATTTTCAAGGAGGCGGTCTAAGGTGGAACATCCGTATCTGTTTTTTGTAAAGCTGTTTGAAGCGATAGGTCTGGGTCATTTTGTCCATGGAAATGTGCATGTTCTTTACATGTGGGTAGTCATGGCAATACTGATTCTGTTGGGCTGGCTTGCAGGTAAAAATACCAAGTTGGTTCCAGAACCTGTCCAGAATGTTTTTGAGGTTCTTATTTCCGGTCTTGAGGAGTTTATGGTTGAAATTACAGGCGAAGAGGGAAGATGGCTTTTCCCGCTTGCAGCATCCATATTCCTTTTTGTTTTTATTGGAAACCTTATTGGTCTTGTGCCTGGGTTCTTTCCACCCACGGCAAATCTGAATACAACAGCAGCTCTTGCTCTTGTGACGGTTGTATTTACCCATGTTATCGGTATAAAATATCATGGAGCAAAATACTACAAACACTTTATTGGTCCAGTTTGGTGGATGATTCCTATTATTCTCCCTATTGAGCTGATTGGTCATGCAGCAAGAATTCTCTCTCTCTCTTTCCGTCTTTTTGGAAACATGATGGGACACGAGCTTGTTCTTGGTATCCTTTTTGCCCTTGCAGGTGCTTTTTTTGCTCCACTGCCAATTATGGCATTGGGTATCTTTGTTGCACTTGTTCAGGCATTTGTATTTTTCCTACTCTCTGTAATGTATTTTACAGGTGCTATGGAACATGCACATTGATGTAAGAATCATTGATAATTATCAGCATGTCGCTGATGCGTTATAAAAGTAGCGGGTTTTGGAAGAAGCCGCAGAATCATTAATTTAATTTAAGGTAAAAAGGAGAAAAAAAATGGATTTTTTTACCGCGTGTGTATGGGCAGCAGGTATTGCAATCGGAATCGCAGC
Organism: Desulfamplus sp.; assembly: GCA_015232555.1. Lineage (GTDB taxonomy): Bacteria > Desulfobacterota > Desulfobacteria > Desulfobacterales > Desulfobacteraceae > Desulfamplus. Next base: position 16,760 of record JADFZJ010000056.1, read on the forward strand.
ATTTGGTTGCGGTATTGGTCAGGGTATGGGTCTTAACGGTGCCGTTCAGGGTATTGCAAGAAATCCTGAGTCTTCAGGAAAAGTAACTGTAACACTCCTTATCGGTCTTGCCATGATTGAGTCTCTCTGTATTTATGCCCTCGTTGTTGCTCTGATTCTTATCTATGCACATCCACAAGCTGCCGAGATTATCAAGACTGTAGCAGCAGTTGCGAAATAAGTTTTTTAATTTAACAGATTTTAGTATAAAAGATTATTTATTAAGGGATGTTCGAGCTTTAGATAGCTTGAGAACATCCCTTTTTATTGTTAAATATTTTGGCAAAAAGAAAATAAGCGTTGTTAAATTTAAATTCCTGAATAATAAGAGAACTAAAGAACTCTTTAGGAAGCAAATAACTATTTACGAGGCTATACAATATAATCTTCATATCCAATAGTGTTGAGAACCTCAGCACCACTTTCAGTAACTCTTACCATATTTTCAAGCCGTATTCCCCCCCATTCAGGAATATATATTCCGGGTTCAACTGTTACAACCATTCCTGCTTGAAGTGGAGTGTCATCAAGTCTTGATAGTCGTGGGGGTTCATGAATAGCAATTCCAACCCCATGCCCTAAAGCGTGACCAAATCTGCCTTTAAACTTTGAATTATCAATATAATACCTTGCAATCTTGTCAATATCACTGCATTTAATTCCAGGTCTAACAGCCTCTATAGCCATTTTTTGTGCATTAAAAAGAGTTTCATAAACATCTTTAAACATAGCGTCAGCTTCTCCAATAACAAGAGTTCTTGAGATATCACTGCAATAGCCATTCAGTTTTGCACCAAAATCAAAAAGAAGCGGTTCATGTTTTTGAAATCGTCTATCACTCGGAATGGCATGTGGTAATGCACAGTTGGGTCCTGAAGCAGCGATAACAGGGAATGATAGTGAATCTGCCCCATTTTCCCTTATAAGTCGTTCGAGCAGCCATGCAGCCTCTCTTTCCGTCATTCCTGAGTGTATATGAGGTTTAAGTTGCAAAAAAGCATTTTCAGCAATTTTCAAACTTGCTTTGATAGCCTCTATCTCTTCATTATCTTTGATTATTCTGAAATATTTAAGAGCGTCTTCAGCAGAAACAAGTTCAACTTCTAACTCCTTGTCACCAATCTTCTCTCTTATTTTATTGTAAAGTTCAAATGTTATTCTGGATGCCTCTACAGCAACAGTGCCGGGTTTCTCACTTAAGGATTTGAGTATATCCGGCAATTCCACTGCCAACCCTTTTTCATAGCAGTAAATTGAATATAGTTCAGCCTCATTTTGTGCTTGTAATTTGTATCTTGAATCAGTAGCAAGGATCAGATCATTTTGAGTTATAACCAAAAAACCAGAACTCTCATCATAATTTCCATCTTGAGCTGTAAAGCCGCTTAAATATCTTCTGTTTTCATCTGAAAAAATTGTGACTGCATCAAAATTATTTTTCTTAATCAAATTCTTTAAACGCTTTATTCTGTTATCTAAGCTCATTTTACCACCTTAAAATATTAAGACACTTTATTATAATTTAGATTAAATTGAAACTCTTGAATAAATCAAATAAAAATAGAATTAAAGCCGCATAGCCAGCTGAAATAACATCATCAAAGATAATTCCAGTTGAGCCTTTTACATTTTTATCTACGTAATTTGCAGGAAATATTTTTATCATGTCCAAAATCCTGAATAATATAAACCCCATTAATGCTGTTCTGTTAAAATCATCTGCACCATAATAGATAGGAACACAAAGGAATCCAATAATCTCATCAAGAACAAATTGCGATGGGTCTTTTGATCTCCAGTAACGGATTGCCCAAGGAGTCAAATAGTAATTGAGGAGCATCAGAGCAACCACAACAGCAAGCAGAGAAATCCTAAGAAAATTAGACGGCATAATTTTCCACAATATAAAATAGATTGCAATCCCCGGAAGTGCTCCAAAAGTTCCTGGCATAGCTGGTGAATAGCCTAAATAACACGCAGAACCTAAGATTATTTTCAATCTTTCTGCAATGGAGATTCTCTTAATAGATATTTGTCGTCCATGGTTTTCAGTTGTCATTAGTCAAAATCTCTCTATTTACAAAAAACTGTTTTAAGAAGTCATCTCTTTATCAACTGGCAAACAAACGAACAAGTTAAAAATTGATGCTATGCAAAAAACAAAAGGATTATAAGGACTATATGAAATATAAGCAGTTGACATGATATAACATGCTCTATATATAAAAACTGCTTGCCCTAACTGGCACAAGTGAACTATGAAATCTTTTCTAAACCGCTTATTTTGAATAACAGGATGATTATAAATAATTGATAAACATATCGACACACAAAAACATACTGCGACTAAATCTATCTATATTTATTTCCATCTACAAATACCATCAACTGCTCAGGGAGTTTGTGATAAGAGATATAAAGGGTCGTTTTGCAGGCTCTTTCGCTGGCATATTATGGACAGTTATTAACCCTTTAGCCACTATTGTGGCATATTTTTTTGTCTTCTCTCTTGTCTTAAAGATAAATGTGACAGTAGAAGATGTTGGAACAGACAGGTTTATCCTTTTCTTTCTTTCTGGCTTTTTTCCGTGGATTCTTTTTGCAGAGAGCCTTACAAAATCAACTGGCTCTGTTGTGGCTCAGGCGGGACTTGTGACCAAAGTTATATTTCCTGTTGAGCTTATACCTGTAAGTTCTATTATCTCCGCATTTATTATTAACGGAACTGGATTTATCATCTTTCTTCTTTATCTTGCTTTTACTGGATTTGCCCACATATCATGGTTCTGTATCCCGATTCTGCTCTTTATTGAGATGCTTTTTGCACTTGGACTCTCCCTGTTTCTTGCAGCTTTTTGCGTCTTTATAAGGGATACAACAGAGATACTGAGCATTGTGATGATGCTCTGGTTTTACGCAACACCTGTAGTATATCCAGATTCAATGATACCGCAAGAGATTGCAAATGCACTATCGTTTAACCCGATGTCCATATTTGTACAGTGTATGAGAGATATCCTTTTGAGAAATCAGGTCGATGTAATTTTGATGCTCAAACTTTTTGTTATCTCTCTTATTTTTCTTGTTCCGTGCTCATATTTTTTCATGCGATCAAAACCTGCATTTGGAGATGTTTTATAATTCATGTTTGCAATTGAGGCGATAAATATTTCCAAAGTTTACAGACTGTATAAAAAACCTTCTGACAGACTTAAGGAATTTTTAGTAAGAAAACCCCTTCATACCCCTTTTTCAAGTCTTTCTGATGTCTCTTTTTCAGTGCCATTCGGAGAGTCGCTCGGAATTATCGGAGACAACGGTGCGGGGAAAAGCACCATGCTCAAAATTGTTGCAGGAACTCTTACCCCTTCATCAGGGATATTAAAGATAAGAGGGAGGGTTGCAGCTCTTTTGGAACTTGGAGCAGGATTCCATTATGAGTTTACAGGCAGGCAAAATATCTGGATTAACGCCTCTTTGATGGGACTTGACAGAGATGAGATAAGATCAAAAGAGAAGAGCATAATTGATTTTTCAGAACTTGGAGATTTTATCGACAGACCTATAAAGACCTACTCTTCAGGTATGGTTGTAAGGCTTGCCTTCTCAATTGCAACAAGCGTTGATCCTGAAATTTTGATTATTGATGAGGCTTTAAGTGTCGGAGATCACTATTTCCAGAAAAAATGTATAGATAGAATGGTTGAATTTAAGAACAGCAACAAAACCATTCTTTTTTGTAGCCATGCCATGTTTACGGTAAATCAGCTCTGTGACAGGGTTCTGTGGTTTGATAAAGGTCGGATTCGCGAGGCTGGAAGGACAACCCACATAACGGCAAATTACGACAACTATAACAGGGAAAAGTCAAATCTTGTAAATCAAGATAAAAATTTCTTACTGGAACTTGAACAAAACGCTATCCCAGTTATGGTAAAATCTATACGCCTTAACGGTTCTGCTGATGCAATAAAGATTACTCAAGATGGCTCTCTTGATGTAGAGATTGAATATGAAAATATTGAAGGAAAGCCCTTTTTTATTGCTGCTGGTATTCGGCGTAATGATGATCTTATCTGTCATGCGGCAAATATGGCAAAAAAAATTTCTACTCCATTGAGAGGCAAAGGGTGTGGAAAGGTTACGCTGCAATATAAAAATATGCCGTTCCTGCATGGTCAATTTTACGTGGTGGTATGTATGATGGATGATTCAGGGCTTCAGTGCTTTCATAAAAAAGAGTCTTCTGCATTTTCGGTTCTTCCTGAAGATAAGTGGGAGAATGAAATAGGACTTCTAAAACTCGACCATGAATGGGATATTGATTGTAGTGCGGGGAATCTTGAATAAAACTGATAGATCAAATAGTCGCCAATTCTGGAGAGAGATAATTATTGAACTTTCCCAGATCGATTATGGTGCTGAAATTCCAGAACTTGATGATGCTTTTCTTGATATGTGGTCAGATCACTATTACGCTATCAGCAAGATACTGATGCCTGACTCCGATTTTCTTGAGATTGGAACGGGATTTGGTGTTCTTGCTACTGGTATCGCAAGACTTTCTGGTCAGCGTTGTTTTACAGTGGAACATCCTTCCCGCTCTTACTTTACAAGCAGAAGCTATCTTGATTTTTTGACTTCCAATTCAGTACATATTACAGGCAGTGATCTGACCCAAGGCTTGCCTTTTAAAACAGAGTCGTTTTCTGTAATTTATCTTTGCGATGTTATTGAACATCTTTTTTTCCATGATATCAAAACATTGCTGGATGAGATTTTCAGAGTTCTCAAACCAGACGGAAAACTTATTATTTCAACCCCAAATCTTAACCGTTTTGGTAACATTATCCGTATTGTGTGCGGATATTCGCCCAATCCCCCACTCTATGCAGAGTCATGCGGAAAAACATTTGGACACATAAGAGAATTTGCACCAAAAGAGCTTTCTCATATATTGTCACTACACGGATTAAAGACTCAGAGCTGCAATTTTGGATTAAATCCATCATTCTCTTCAGAAGCGTTTGGTTCTGAAAACATCTTTTCCAAAAATCAGAGCCAGTGGATTCACAGAATCAATAGAGTTCTTTCAATACTCTTTCCAACGTTAGGAGATGAAATTTATCTTTTAGGACAAAAAGAGTCTAATTGATGTGAGCTGCCCAATGCTAAAGGATATGGACTTCCTGCTTCACGTAAGCTTGCCTGATGCCTTGAACGAGATAAACTAAAAGATGCTTAGTTAAAACAAACAGTTAATTTGTAGCGACTCATCTAATTTAAAAATGTGATATGAATATTCTCTATCTTTTAGAATCCACAGATTTGTGCGGCGGGGTAAAGGTTGTTTTTAACCATGCAGCCGCTTTGACAGAAAATGGGCATTCTGTCTATATATTATCGCCTGCTCCCTATCCTTCATGGTTTAATAAAAGGGTTCCATTTTACAGACTCGACCTGAATCTGTTTCACACCATTCCCTCTTTTAATGATATTGATTTTATTATAGCTACCTGCCCGTTGCACCTGCCTGCTGTCTATGACTATCTTTACCCTGATATCTCTAAACTTGTTCATCTTGTTCAGGGATATGAGCCAGATTGTGCCGAAGCTGAACCTTTTATCGACATGATAACTAAATCTTACTCCCTAAATATTCCCAAAATTACAGTATCAGATAGATTGTCTCAAAGACTCTCCGCACTATATCCAGGAAAACATTTTATGACATGCGGACAAGGGTTAGAAAATGACATATTCTATCCTCCAGAGAAATTTATCGCTGATGTTATTAATACAGTTATCTTAATAGGAGCGTTTGACATCTCTGTAAAAAGAATTGCAGATGGACTTTGTGCATTTAAAAGAGCTTTGGAAAAAAAAGAAAATTTGAAGCTGGTTCGTATTTCAGCAGTAGATACCAAGACAAAGGAGGAGGCTTTGACAGTAAAAATTGATGAGTACCATGTTGGCATTACACCCTGCGAGGTAGGAGAGCTGTTACGCAGACCAAGAGGTGTTCTCGTCTCTCCATCTTCATCAGGAGAAGGTTTTGGTCTGCCGCCGCTTGAAGCTATGGCTTGCGGAATCCCTACAGTTTTGAGCGATATCCCGAGCTATAGAGCTTTCTCTTCACCAGTTGATTATTCTATATTTGTTCCAGTGGGAGATATTGAACAGATGGCTGATGCCATAATTGAACTATCAGAAAACGGGAAACTAAGATATCAGCTTATAAAAAGAGGCTTAGAAGTCGCAGGAGAGTATTCATATTCAAAGGTTGTTGAACGGTTAGAAAGGTGTCTGAGCACTATTGCAAAACTATCTAAAATATAGAGCAGCGTTTTAGATAGTTCTGGTTATAACGGATTTGGGGGAGCAATGATTTTAAGCTGAAAAAAATAAACATCTTCTGTTATTGTTTAGTTTGCAGAAAAAACGATAATCAAGGAGAGTTTATGAATAAATCAGTTGCCACCA
>JADFZJ010000057.1:0-20384 GCA_015232555.1 Desulfamplus sp.
TGGCGGGTAGATGGGTCAAATTCGTAATCTAAATATATTGCATCTAAAAGCGTGTCAACTTCTGCTTGAGTAAATCCAAGCATGTTTTCAAACTGCAGATGAAGTGTTATAAATCGGGCAATATTAAAGCCAGATGCAAGCTCGTCCATAGTTATCGGCAAAACACCAGTTATAAATACGTTGCTGATTGCCCCAGTTTTTCGTCCCTCTTTCAGCGTTTTAAAAAAAGTTTTGAGAAAACCGTTATCTGCTGTAAGTTCGCGATAAAGTTTATCGTCTCTTGCAACAATAAGCTGATTGGCAAAGTTGTCGTATTCATCAATTATGATATACAAAGGCGGAAGACTCTTTTTTTCAATATATTGCATGATTTTTCCAAGATTTGCAGAAGCACTATGGCTGATACCCTCTTGTCTATTATTAATATCAATAGTGATGTTATCTTGAAAGCACTCTTTACATAACCCAACCATTGCATCCATCTTTAAATTACATGCAAGGTTAAAGCTCTCCTCGATATCTTTAATTGTTCCAGTTGGATCAACAACCGAAAAATCAAGATGCAGCACAAAAAACGAATTTCTGAGTGGCGTGGGATTTTTCCCGATATATGTATCGCCAAATAGTCTATCAAAATCATCTTTTTGTCTGATATTGTAGTAGCACTCCAAAATCCTGCACCAGAGCGATTTCCCAAAACGTCTTGGACGCAGAAAAACAGGATTTTCAACTGTTTCCAACAGCTCAATATACTTTGTTTTATCAACAAAATAGCCGTTTTTACTCACTATCTCTTCGTAATTTGCGTTTCCGTATAATATTCTCTTTTTCATCTGTAGTCTCCTATCCTATCTACAAAAGTTCCAGACTTATTTTCCTTTTTGTTTTCACTTTAGATTGCCATTTTCATAATTTTCCCACGCCTCATCAGGACTTTCAGCCATCTCATAAATGTATTTTTTGCCAAATCTTCTTTTGAGCTGCTCTTTTAGAGGCATTAATACGATTTGTTCATCGTCAACGCATAAAAACGCTTTTTGTGGCATTTTAATATCTCCTATAAGACTTAAACTTACTGCATCATATTCTCTGTTTAAATGTGCTTAAATCTGCCTTCCAGTAGATACCGTTAGGATCGCTTGTAACAGGTATATAATTGAGCTTCAATTCATAGGTTGAACCACGATATTCGGCACAAACATTCAATGTCAGATCGTCAGCAGCAGATATCCATGTATTATCGCTTAATTGCTTGAATGTACTAACATCTATTTTCCAGTAAAGACCAGCAGAATCAGCAGCAATAGGAGTATAATTCAGCTTGAATCCATATCTTCCCCCCTGATATGCAACTGCAATATTTAACGCCAAATCATCACTTAGATTTAAACATATACATGGTGCTCCAGATGCAAGATTGCAGCCACCATAACTTTTAGGATCGATCTCTACTGATTGAGATTCTCCTTGTATATGGGTTTTCCATTGTGCAAGAGTGGCGTTTTCAAGCAGACTATCTGGTCTATTATCTTCAAACATGCAACTTCCAGATACTCTATAGTAACAGTTATTATTTATTGTAGCAGAGCCTTTTAATGCACTCATACCACCTAAATCCTCTGAGTAACGTATAGAAACGCAAGGAGCATCTATTAGTTCTGTCTGCATCACAATATTGTTCTTTATAACTGGATTTACATTTGCAGGGCGTCTGGCTATATCGTCCCAATCTTGATAGGTAAGACCAAAATAGATTGGGCTATGAGCTGATTTTGCAGTATTTACAATAGTGTTATTGAAAACAAGGACATCTTTAGAACCATACAATGCGATTCCTGCATATTGTGTGTTTGAGACAAAGCAGTTGCGGACTATACCTCGAATATTTTCATAGTAGTCTGGATTTATGGAGAGATCAAAAAATTCAGGGCTTGTGTCAAAACCTACAGCTATTCCAATACCTCCGCAATTTTCTATTCTTGTTCTTTCAATAACTCCATCCATAGAACCGCCTTTCATGTAAATACCTGTTGTCGCGATATCGTGTATATAGCAATCTTGAACAAGAATTCTATCACTATTGACAACATCTATCCCCTCTGCATTTTTTTCGTCATCAGGAGTTCCCGGTGGATAGCCAACGCCTGAATTATAGATTTCACACCGTCTTATGGTAATGTCATCGGATCCAGCAGGCAGTTTTATAGCGTCCCTGCCTGTATCATGAATTTTGCAATCTTCAATAATGATACTTGTTGTAGTGTCATTATCAAGTGGAGTCTCATCCCAATCCCATTGGGAAAAGAAAGCGATTCCATAAAATCCACCTGTAACCTCAACACGCTGAAGTTTGCTTCCTTGCGACTCTACATCAAAAAGAACAGTGATTATGGAGTCATAAGGGTCAAGGTTTGGGGGATTTGAAATCTTTGCCCACTCATCATATTTAGACCTTATGGTTATGGAAGAGTGTCTGACTCTTATCTGTTCGTTGTATGTTCCAGTTCTCAAGGTTATAGTGTCGCCTGATTGAGCAACATTATCTAAAACATGCTGAATCGTCCGAAAAGGAGATTGCATGGTTCCATTACCTGACGAATCATTTCCATCAGGCGATACTATCAGTTCTGCACTATCAGCAGCAATTGCCCAGACTATTAAAATAAAAATTGATACTATGATTACAGCATGTTTTCTCATTTTTCCTTCTCCTTTTTTAAATGTTTGTAATACTGACTTATGAAATATAATATTTTAATTGTATTGCTTAAATATTTCAAGACACATATCCTGTGTAGGAAAACAGCTTTCTTATAATAAATTTTCTGTAAATATAAAAAAATGGTTGTTTTTTGATTTTTTTCTTTTTTTTATCTATAATTGCATGTAATATAGTATGAAATATTGTGAATATTAAGATTTATGTTGTTTTAAGTTCAATTATAAAGGTCACTGCTAAAATTGAAGCCACTCTAAAATGTAGGGAGGAGGATAATGACAGAAAAAGTTTTTACCAATTGTACCAATGCGGGTCCTGTCAGCGTTTATGTTAAAGATGGTAAGGTAACGCGTGTCAGACCATTAGTTGCAGATCAGAAGGATTTTAAGCCATGGGTAATTGAGGCTGGAGGAAACAAATATTCTCCAAAGAAGAAGTTTAATATTGCCCCTTATGTACATGGTGAACGCCGCCGTCTTTATTCAGATGAGCGGATTAAATACCCGATGAAAAGGGTGGATTTTGATCCTAACGGAGAACGTAATCCTCAGAACAGAGGCAAATCTGCATACCAGCGGATATCATGGGATGAGGCTATCTCAATTATAGCTTCCGAGATTACAAGAATACAAAATACTTATGGTGGCTCTGCCATTACTGGCATGACCTCTTCACACCATAACTGGGGTATTGTGGGCTATAAAATGGGACCATTTCCCCGTTTTATGAATATGCTTGAGTTTACACCTGTTTTTGATAATCCTGACAGTTGGGAAGGATGGCACTGGGGAGCAACCCATACTTATGGATTCTACTGGCGGCTTGGAATGCCTGAACCCTATGATATGCTTGGTGATGCTCTGCAAAATGCAGAGATGATCGTTTTTTGGTCAAATGACCCTGATACAACGCGTGGCACATATACAGGTCAGGATTCTTCATTGTGGAGAACATGGCTAAAAGAGAAAGGTGTTAAAACTGTATTTATCGACCCGTTCCATAATTTTACTGCTGGTGCAATGGAAGGCAAATGGCTTGCCCCGCGTTTAGGCACTGATACCGCCCTTGCTATGGCAATTGCCTATGTCTGGATAACTGAAGAGCTTTACGATAAAGAGTATGTTAAAAACAGAACTATAGGTTTTGACGAGTTCAAACCCTATGTTTTAGGTGAGACCGACAATACTCCAAAAACTCCTGAATGGGCAGAACAAGAGTCTGGCATTAAGGCAAGAGTTATCAGAACGCTTGCAAGAGAGTGGGCAGCAAAAAGAACCATACTCTCAGCAGGTGCAAGAGGCGGTGAAGGTGGTGCATGCCGTACTGCATTTGGTACTGAGTGGGCAAGAATGATGGTTCTATTGCAGGCAATGCAGGGACTTGGTAAACCCGGACGCTCAATCTGGGGTACGACAATGGGTGCACCTTCTGATGTTGATGTCTGGTTTCCAGCTTATGCAGACCTTCAGGGACGTATGTCAACCGCAAAAATTGCAAAACATAGACCAGCCAACCCGACAAAACAGAGATTATGGAGACTTACGCTTCCAGAGGCTGTGCTGAATCCTCCTGTAAGCTGGTATGGAGAAGGTTTTTGCGGACAGTCATTAGAGCAGCAGTTCAAACATTTTCAATATCCAATGGAAGGCTACTCAGAAGTAAAGATGTTCTATCGTTACGGTGGCTCTTTTATGGGAACATTAAGCGACACATCAAAATGGGTTCGTATGTATCAAAGCCCTAAACTTGAGTTTATTGTTAATCAGGATGTCTGGTACAACAGTGAAACTCGTATGGCAGATATAATTCTTCCTGCCTGCACAAACTTTGAAAGAGATGATGTTGGTGAGTGGGGTGCGTGCGGTGGATACACTTGTCATGCAAGCAGCGGTGCCAATTTCAGGATTGTGGTAAGAGAACAAAAATGCATTGAACCGATGTGGGAGTCAAAGTCAGACTATGAGATTTTCACCCTGATTGCAGATAAACTCGGCAGAAAAGAGGAGTTTACAGAAGGAAAGAGCGAGCTTGACTGGTGTAAAGCATTTTTTGACTCATCAGACCTTCCAAAACTTATTGACTGGGAGACCTTTGATAAAAAAGGATATTATATCATCAATATAAAAGATGATTATAAACCTACTCCAGCTTTAAGATGGTTTGCAGAAGGCAGAGCATGTGATACTCCTGATCCAAATAACCCTAAGAGAACAGTTCCTGAAAAAGCCAATCAACTTGGAACATTCTCAGGTAAAATTGAGTTTGCATCAGAGAGTTTAAGACAATATTTTCCAGATGATGATGAGCGTCCTGTATCACCTAAATATATTCCAAGTTTTGAAGGACACCATTCAGAGATATTTAAAAAATATTCCTTGCAGCTTTTATCACCTCATCCACGTTTTACATTCCACTGCCATTATGACAAACATACAGATTGGCTTGATGATATTCCAGTTCACCGTATCAAAAAAGATGGATACGCATGGTGGCCTGCAAGACTACATCCAAGTGATGCAGAGCCAAGAAATATACAGAATGGAGATATTGTAAGGCTCTACAATGATCGTGGTTCAGTTCTCTGCTGTGCGGTTGTTACTGAAAGGGTTCGTCCGGGGGTTATTCACAGTTATGCCTCGTCAGCGAAATATGATCCACTCTCTCCGGGAAATGCAGATTCAATTGATAAGGGCGGATGTGTGAATATTCTCACTCCGTCACGTATGGTCTCAAAGAATGCTCCGGGTATGACTCCAAATTCCTGTCTCATCGAAATTGAAAAGTGGGAGGGCTGATAACATGGCAAGAAAAGGTATTTTAATAGATATAAACAGATGCACTGGATGCTACAACTGCTTCCTTGCATGTAGAGATGAACATTTTGGCAATGACTATCTTCCATTCTCTGCTGCCCAGCCTCTTAACGGGCAGTTTTGGATGCGGATAAACGAGATTGAACGTGGAAAATTTCCCCGTCCAAAGGTTGCCTACATTCCAAATCCATGTATGCACTGTAAAGCTGCTCCATGTATTGCTGCTGCAAAAGATGAGGCTGTTTATAAACGCCCTGATGGCGTTGTGGTAATTGATCCTGTCAAATCAAAAGGACAAAAAGAGATTGTCAATGCCTGCCCATACCGTGCGATTCATTGGAATGATGAGATGCAGATTCCACAGAAATGCACAATGTGCGTTCACCGTCTTGATGAAGGTGAACGAGAGCCTCGCTGTGTTGAGTCATGTCCTTCTGGTGCTATGTATTTTGGTGATCTTGATGATCCGTCAAGTGAAATTGCAACTGTTATTAAGGCTGCGTCAAATGCTGGTAACTCGTCAAAAGTTGAAGCGTTTCATCCTGAATATGGAACTGATCCGTCTGTCCTTTACATCGGAATTCCCAAAAGATTTGTGGCGGGAGAAGTTGTACTTTCAGATAATTCAGGCGAGTGTGCCCACTCTGTAAAAATAACCCTTGAAGGTAATGGAGAAAAAAGGGTTATACTTTCAGATTCTTATGGTGATTTTGAATTTGAAGGTCTTGAGAAGAATACTGACTATAAAATCACTGTTGAAAAAGATGGGTATGCTACATATAAAACCCAGATTTTTACTAAAACTGATTTAAACCTTGGTGAGGTTGTTCTCTCTTCACTTAAATGACGTTAAGCGGCAGGGATAGAACAATGTTTTGTCCCTGCTATTTTAAGTCAGAGTATAAGCAGTTTTGCTGCAATTACTGTTTAGATTGGAAGTCCTGAACAGGAACAGTAAATTAAGGAGATTTTATTATGATAAGTGTAAAAGATGCAAAAGGCAAAACCTATGATGCTGCAAAACATTTTGGTGTGTATGGTCTTCAGAAATTGACAGAAGAACAGTCAAAAAGAACTACAGTATGTTACTCATATTTTCAGCCTGATGGCGGTGCAGAGATGAGTCCATCTCCAAAAGAGCGTGTTTATTATGTTACTAAAGGTTCTATCACTGTAAACGGTAAAGATGGAGAGACCCACGTTCTTGATAAGGGAGACATGATTTACATAGCCCCTGGAGAAGAACGCAACATGACCATAAACAATGGCAAGCCAGCAGAAGTGCTTGTTTTTATTGTTACTCCATAGCTTTTGAATAATTTTTTATCTGCAATAACATGTAATTTTCCATACAAAATTAAAGATATAACGAGGCATAATTATGAAAGATATGTTTAAACTTGATGGCAAAATAGCTATCGTTACTGGCGGTGCTGGTGGTATTGGTGAGGCTCTTGCATTAGGATTGAGTATTCACGGTGCCAAAGTAGTTGTCTCAAGTCGTAATCAGGAGGCAATTGAAAAAGTTGCTTCTCAAATCAGCAAAGCATCGGGAAATGAAGCCATTGGAATCGCATGTGATGTTACTGACGAAGCCAGTATGACAAATTTGGTTGATGCGGTGGTGAAAAAATATGGCAGAGTTGATATTCTCGTAAATGCAATGGGTATGAACATCAAACACGATGCCTTTCAATACCCCATTGAAGATTGGGATAAACTCTTTAATGTCAATGTCAAGGGAACCATGATTGCATGTAAAGCCGCTGGCAAGGCAATGCGTGAACAGAAAAAAGGTGTCATTATAAATCTCTCTTCTGTCAGAGGAATAAGGGGTTATACAGGTGGAAATTCAGGCTACTGTGCTACCAAAGGTGCTGTGGAGCTTATCACCAAATCTCTTGCATTGGAGTGGGCACCTTTAGGAATCCGTGTAAATGCAATTGGTCCAGCTTTGATTATCACACCCGGAACCAAACATATTGCACAAAATCCTGAACTTGCAAAAAAATATGCATCTTTAGTTCCAATGGGCAGAATCGGTCTTCCTGAAGACCTTGCGGGTGCGTGTGTCTTTTTAGCCTCTGAAGCTGCGGGTTTTATCTCCGGACAGACTATCTATGTGGATGGCGGACTGACAGCGGCTTGATAAACCTGACTTAAAAGAAAAATAATCTTTTAAAACAAAAAATAGATTGTTTTAAAGAAGAGGTTAATAAAAGGGAGGTTATTATGTCTATTGTTACAGACCCTTACACAGGGCTACAGATGGTTGAACTAAGTCATGAATGGGGGCATGGTGTGCCGTCATACCCTGGACAAGATGATGTAAAAATGTTCCGTGCTGTAAAACATTCACAACACGGAGTTTTGGCTTGGAAAATAAATACAGTGATGCACACAGGAACTCATCTGAATGCTCCACTCCATTTGATTCAGCGTGGTGCAGATTTAGCAGCCATTCCTGAAGATCGATTTTTTGGAAATGGCGTTGTTCTTAGTATCCCCAAAAAAGGTTATGAGGTTGTTACAGCAAAAGACCTTGAAGCTGCAAAACCAGGTGTTGTGCAGGGAGATATTGTGGTCATAGTAACTGGATGGCATCATAAATATTCAGATTCTCTTGAATATTTTGGTGAATCTCCTGGATTATCCAAAGATGCTGCCGAATGGTTAGTAAAAAAGGATTGCAAACTTGTTGCAATGGATACCCAGCAGATAGATCATCCATTGGCAACTTCTCTTGGTCCTCACAGGGGCGGTCCTGGCATGAGACGTTTAGCAGGAGAATACCAGAAAGCCACTGGTCTTGATCCTAAAAAAGAGCATGGGGAATGGAACGTGGCACATAAAACCCTTTTAGGTGCTGGTATTCCAACAATTGAACAGGTTGGTGGAGATGTTGATCTTTTGCTTGGAAAAAGGGCTACTTTTGCAGCAACTCCTTGGAAATTTCAATATGGAGATGCTTGTCCTGTAAGATTTATAGCCATGTTTGATCCAAGCGGTAATCTAAAAATAGACTCTGGCAAATGAAGCTATCCGCCTTAAGCTGCGGACTATTAAACCTGATGCTTCGCAATAACCAAAATTAATAAAGGAATTTAATTATGAGTCTTGAAATATATAACTTAAGTCATCCGTTTCACCAGCACATGCCAGAGTGGCCATCTACTCCAAGTGTCAATGTTACTGTAAATAAATTTCATGCAAAAGATGGTGTATATCAGGTGAATTGGGAAGGAATAATGCACAGATGCACACACATGGACGCACCAAATCATGTTACTGAAAACACCCCTGGTATTTCTGAATATCCGTTATGGCGTCTGTGCGGCACTGGTGTTGCCGTATCAATCCCCAAAGGTAAATGGGGCATTATCACTGCCGAAGACCTTGAAAATGCCGCCCCGAAAATTCAGGAGGGCGATATTGTGATGATTAATACGGGATTTCATCGCAAGTGGGCAGATACTGATGAATATTTTGCTTATGGTTGTGGAATTTACCGTGAAGGTGCACAGTGGCTTGTTGACAAAAAGGTAAAACTTGTCGGTTACGGACATCAGGCAAATGATCACCCAATTGCTACAAAACTTGTTGATCATGGTCTTGGACCTACACAGCCACATCTTATTGAAGAGTGGAAAAAAGAGTATGGTCGTGATCCTAAGGTTGATTTTCCTGATTGGGAAGCTGGACACAAAACTCTTATGGTAAAAGGTGGAATACCCGGTATTGAAAACGTTGGCGGTGATCTGGACAAGGTTACAGGCAAAAGATGCTTTTTCATGGCATTTCCTTGGCGTTGGACAGGTGGAGATGGCTGCATTGTGAGAGTTCTTGCTATTGTCGATCCTGAGCAGAAATTTAGATTTGAGACAGGTAAATAAATCTTAAAATAATATTAAACGGCGGAATACACATTAGATTATTTATTGCCTCTTAAGAATTCTCTTAAGGTTTCAAAATAGAGAGGTGAGGCAGCGTAAGTTGATAGAATTTAAGGAGATTAAATGGCTGTAAATGAGATATTGGCAATAGCCAAAAAAGAGCAGAGATCAGTCCTCACTGAGATTGAGGCAAAACAGATTTTAGCAGAAATAGGCATAAACTGCACTGATACACGTCTTGCTGCTTCAAAAAAAGAGGCTGTAGAGTTAAGTGAACAAATTGGATATCCTGTGGTGTTGAAAATATCATCAGTTGATATTACCCACAAGAGCGATGCAGGTGGAGTAAAAGTTAATCTTAAAAATAGAGATGAGGTTGAACAAGCCTTTGACAGAATAATGGAATCAGCAACAGCTAAATACCCTAATGCCAATATTGAAGGGGTTTCTGTTCAGGCAATGGCAAAACCCGGCATTGAAATCATCATGGGAATGATCAAGGATGCCAGTTTCGGTCCAGTGATAATGTTCGGACTTGGAGGCGTGTTGGTTGAGGTACTCAAAGACGTTTCGTTCCGTATCGTTCCTGTTGAGAAAAAAGACGTGGTGGAGATGATCGAAGAGATCAAGGGCAAGAAACTCTTAGAAGGTTATCGTGGACAAGAGCCTGTGGATATTGGGTATTTGCAGGATATGCTGCTCAAACTCTCGGATTTTGTTGATAAAACACCCGGTATTGAAGAGATTGATATGAATCCTGTTTTTGCCTATAAAGAGGGGGCGGCGGTAGTCGATGCCCGGATCATTCTCTCTGCCGATTGATGGTCAACCCTGTATATGTTCAAAAAGAATTAACACCAATTAGCCAAACGAAGTGACATAAAGGATGGTACACAGCCATGATGGAATTATTTTTTAAACCGAAATCGGTTGCTGTAGTTGGAGCCAGCGGAACTCCCGGAAAGCTCGGTTATGTAATTGTAAAAAATATCTTTGATAGTGATTTTGCGGGAAAGGTTTATCCTGTAAATCCAAAATCAGAAGAGATATTAGGATATAAGGTATATCGTTCTGTAACAGAAATACCAGGGGAAGTTGATTTGGTTGTAACAGTTCTTCCAACCCCTAAAATGACTGTTGCAACAGTAGAAGAGTGTGCTAAAAAAGGCGTAAAAGCAGTCATTATCGAATCTGCAGGGTTTGCTGAAATGGGCGGAGAAGGCAAAGTCTTTCAGCAGCAGATTGTGGATATTGTCAAGAAAAACAATATTCGTGTAATGGGTCCTAACTGTTCAGGTATTGTTTCTCGAGATATTGTAACATCTATTTATCCAATGACCAAAAAAGTTTCTAAGGGTAATGTAGCACTTATTGGACAATCAGGTCTTTTAGCTGCTGGAATGGCATCAGATATTGTTGAAAATGAGAGTTTAAATATTAATAAAGTCTGCTCAATTGGAAATAAGTGCGATGTTAATGAAAACGATCTGTTGGAATACTTTGGCAACCAAGATGACATCGATGTTATTTCAATGTATTTAGAGACGATTTCAGATGGAAGAAACCTTACTAAGATAGCCAAAAAAGTTGCTGCCAAAAAACCTATCATTTTCTTGAGCGGCGGACGTACTGAAGCTGGTGCCAGAGCTGCTATGAGCCACACAGGCAGTATCGCCAGCAACTCCAAGATTGTGGAAGCAGCAGCTAAACAGACGGGTATGATAATGGCTGATGATTTTACTGAATTAAAAGACTTTGCCAAAGTCTTTTCAACTCAGCCTCTTCCCAAAGGAAATAGAGTTGCAGTAATCACTTTAGCTGGAAGCGTGGGTGTTAATGTTTCTGATCTGTGTGCTAATTTTGGGTTGGAGCTGCCAAAGCTGACTCCTGAAACAACCGAAAAATTAAAAGATATGTTTGACACACCTGTATCCAATCCTGTTGATCTCTATTTTTCCGTAACTAAAATAGGTTTTACAAAAACTTTGGAAACCACTTTCCCAGACGCATTTAGAGATCCAAATATAGATGCTGCGGTATTGATACTTGCAGGTTTTGAATATACCCAGGAAGCAGTTCAGAAAAAAATCATTCAAAAGATCGTCCAGGATGTTGGAAAGCCTGTAGTAGTCTGCATGATTGTCGGCTACAATCGATATAAAAACGTTATTATGGACGAAATGGGAAAAGAGCTGCCAGTCTTTCCTTCCCTAATATCAGGGGTAAAAGCTCTTAGTAAACTCTGTGAATACGGTATCAAAAAACAAAAATTATCAGCTTAAGGGGAGAGAGCGTATGGCTTACGAGAACATCATTTTAGAAAAAGAAGAAAATATTGCAGTTATTACATTCAACCGTCCAGAGGCGATGAATGCCCTTAATATCCAAACACGGGCAGAATTTACGGCAGCAGTCAAGAGCGTCGAAGAAGATGATGCCATAAAAGTGCTGATTTTGACAGGTTCAGGAAAAGCCTTTGTTGCTGGTTCTGATATCAAAGAGTTCCATGCTACGACTTCTTACGCAGCACATAATATCGTTCGTTTAGGCTCGATTGTTGAAAAGCTCGGTAAACCAGTCATCGCAGCAGTTAACGGCTTCTGTCTTGGCGGTGGCTGCGAGGTTGCTATGGCTTGTGATCTGATTATTGCCTCTGAAAAGGCAAAATTTGGTCAGCCAGAAATAAATCTTGGCATCATTCCCGGAGGTGGCGGCACCCAGCGTCTGCAGCGGCTCATTGGGGTTTGCAGAGCCAAAGAACTCATTTTTACAGGGGATATTATCAAAGCTGATGAGGCGGAGAGGATTGGGCTTGTCAATCGTGTTGTTGGTATGGATGAGCTGATGCCCACGGCAAAAGAGATTGCCAAAAAGATCGCCACCAAGAGTGCAGCGGCATTGAAACTTGCAAAGCAGGCGATCAACAAAGGCATGCAGACCAGCCTTCAAGACGGACTTGACTATGAATATGAAATGTATGCCTTGTCGCTCTCTTTGGAGGACAAAACTGAAGGGGTGAATGCATTTCTCGAAAAAAGGGCACCGCAGTTTGTCGGCAGATAGTACCATTTTTTATTAATTAAGGATATCAACATCAACAAGTGAGGAACAAGTCAATGGAAAACATGGCAAATAAGGTAGCCCGAATTCCGAATTTAGTGGACTGGTCAACAGGCGAAGTGAGATTAATGAGTGCAAAATGCGGCTCTTGTAACACTTACTTCTTTCCAAAGGAACATTATCAGCATCGCCCCGGCTGCTCAAGAGAGGGTGTAGAAAATGTCTTGCTTCCCAACAAAGGGAAACTTGCAAGTTATACCGTTCAATATTATCCCTGTCCAGCACCATTTAAAACAGATAACAAGATCACTCCATACGGTATCGCTCTGGTCGAGTTTGAAAAGGAAAAAATTCAAGTTACAGGCATCATAACAGATACTGATCTTAAATCTCTAAAAATTGGGATGGAAATGGAAACGACCATTCTTGAGATGTTTACAAATGAGGAAAAACAGCAAGTGGTAACCTGGGCGTTTCGAGCTGTCAAATAACTGATTATACAATAACCATAATAAAGGGATAATTACGATGAGAGATGTATATATTATTGGAACAGGGATACACCCATGGATGGGTTTTTCTGAGAAAGTATTTGCTGATTTTGCGGCTGTAGCTGTTGACGGTGCTTTGAAAGACGCTAATGTGGAGTGGAAAAGGATTCAGGCAATAATGGCAGGAATTTTTATATATGGCGGCAACGCAGGCCACCTTTCAGGTCAATATCTGGAAAGCATTTTTGGTGAAACCGGTATACCTGTAGTAAACGTATATAACGCCTGTGCTACAGGATCCGCCTCTCTTAGAATGGCGTACAACAGTGTTGCTGCAGGCGAGACCGATACTGCCCTTGCCTTTGGTGCTGACGTATCACCTAAAGGTTTTCTGACCGCTAAATCAGATAACGCTGTTCAGGACAGGGATGTTATCAGATGGAAAATGGGTGGTCTGCCTAATCCGATTTACTGGGCTTTAGAGTGCCGCAAAAGAATGGAAAAATACGACACCACTGAAGAAGATTTAGCCTTGGTAAAGGTTCTTATGAGCGAATACGGTGCTAAAAATCCTCTTGCCCGCTTTAAAAAGACTTACACTTTAGAAGAGGTGTTGAAATCCGCTTATGTCTGCGATCCTTTAAGATTATATGAAATTTGTCCTGTGAGTACTGGGGCTGCTGCTGTTATTGTTACGGCTGACAAAGAGTTGATAAGCAAAGCTGACAAACCTGTGAAGATTAACGCAACTACCATGGGAAGTGCTATATATGGTGACCCGACCATCCGTATTTCTGCACTCTCCTGCCCGTCTGTTCCCGAAGCTCCCATGTTGAGTGAAAGCTACTCTGCTTCCCGTCAAGCTTATGAAAAATCAGGTATAGGTCCAGAAGATATTGATGTGCTTGAGCTTCCTGACAACAGTTCATGGCACTATTTGGTCTATTTAGAAACATGCGGGTTCTGCAAAGAAGGCGAAGCCGATAAAATGCTGCGAGATGGAGAGACGAAGATCGGTGGGAAACTGCCTGTAAATCCGAGTGGTGGATTCTCTTCACATGGTGAGGCTCTTTCTGCTCAAGCTCTATGGCAGGTGATCGAATGTGCGAATCAACTCAGAGGAAGATGCGGTGAGCGTCAGGTTGCAAATCCCAAAATCGCAATGGCTCAGACCTATGGATTGATGGGTAACAGTGGTACAACAATTATGTCTCTATAATTTTTTTATTGTTCTTGTCTTGACAGAATCTTTCTGTTCATATACTTAATTCAAATATTATTTTTTATTGGACTGTAGATTTTTTTTAAAACTATTTTATGAAAATATAAAAGATATAATAACTTAAAATGCAGAATATACTTATTGTCAATGTGATTCTCTCTCTTCTCCTTGTGGAGGTGATTATTATCGCCCTCAGAAGAAAGGGCTGGCATTGGCATAAGTAGAACCATAGTTTAAGATTCTTTAAAAGCCGTTATCAGCCCTTAAAAGCTGATAACGGCTTTTTTTTGTTTAATAAGTTACTAATTTAACACATCTAAGGAAAAATTTAACATATCTAAGGGTTGTTATGATGAACCGCAAAAGAGGAAAAAATAAGATGAGAAGCGATATTGCAAAAAAGGGAATTGCCAGAGCACCACACAGAAGCCTTATGAAGGCTGTTGGATTTACAGACGAAGAGATTCAACGACCGTTAATAGGAGTTGCCAATTCAGCAAACGAGCTGATTCCCGGGCATATGCACCTTAACCAGATTGTGGAGGCTGTCAAAGCTGGCGTAAGAATGGCAGGAGGAACTCCAATGGAATTTTCAACTATTGGAGTATGTGACGGCATTGCAATGAACCATGAAGGTATGCACTATTCACTTGCAAGCAGGGAGCTTATTGCTGACTCAATTGAAGTATCTGCTATGGCACACCCGTTTGATGCAATTGTATTAGTTCCCAACTGTGACAAGATTGTTCCTGGAATGCTTATGGCAGCAGCACGCTTGAATATTCCTGCAATCTGCATAAGCGGCGGTCCAATGCTTCCGGGTAGAAACCCTTTAGAGCAGTCAGGAAAAATTGATCTCATATCTGTGTTTGAAGCTGTAGGTGCTGTCAAAAGCGGCAAAATGAGCGAAGCAGAGATGGAATTGATTGAAAATGCAGCCTGTCCAACTTGCGGTTCCTGTGCTGGCATGTTTACAGCAAATTCTATGAACTGTCTTACCGAAGCTATTGGAATGGGGCTACCCGGCAACGGCACAATACCAGCCCCATTCTCTGAGCGAATCCGTTTAGCAAAAAAGGCTGGCATGGCAATCATGGAGTTGCTCAAACATAACATCACTCCACGCCAGATTATGACAGAACAGGCATTTAGAAACGCACTTGCTGTTGATATGGCTCTCGGCTGCTCAACTAATACAGTCCTCCATCTTAAAGCAATTGCACATGAAGCAGGTCTTAATATTCCGCTTGAATTTATAAATGAGATGAGTTCAAAAATTCCACATATTTGCTCGTTAAGCCCTGGAGGAAAAGATCATCTTGTTGATCTCTATTATGCTGGAGGAATACAGGCTGTTCTTAAAACTCTCTTTGATCAAAATCAAAATGGCGAATGTATAATTGACGGTACGTGTATCACTGCCACAAGCAAAACAGTTGCAGATAATATAAAAAGTGTGATGGTTAAAAACTCAAATGTTATCAGACCAATAAGCGATCCATACCATAAACAGGGTGGGCTTGCTGTTTTGTTTGGCAATATTGCCCTTGAAGGGTGTGTTGTAAAGCAGTCTGCTGTAAAAGAGGAGATGCTTAAACATCAGGGACCTGCACGGGTTTTTGATTCAGAAGAGGCTGCAACTGAAGCAATTATGGCAAACTCTATTAAAAAGGGTGATGTAATTGTAATCAGATATGAAGGACCAGCCGGAGGTCCTGGAATGCGGGAGATGCTTACACCAACTTCAGCAATTGCAGGAATGGGGCTTGATGGAGATGTTGCCTTAATCACTGACGGCAGGTTTTCAGGCGGAACAAAAGGGGCATCAATAGGTCATATATCTCCAGAGGCTATGCAGGGAAGTGTGCTTGCAGCAGTAGAGGAGGGAGATCAGATAAAAATTGATATTCCAGCTAAATCTATTGAGCTTTTAGTATCAGATGAAGAGATACGAGCAAGATTGTCCAAATGGAGACGACCAGAACCCAAAATTAAAACAGGATATATGGCAAGATACGCAAAACAGGTTACATCAGCAGGCAATGGGGCGGTGTTTGCTTGATAATATCTATTCCTCTCTTTTAAAATTATACTCTAAGCGGGCATGGATTGAGTAGAGACGCACGAACGTGCGTCTCTACAGTTTAGGTAGAATTCAATTTATGACGTTGAACAGTATATATGTAAGGTGAGGCAATAGCAAAAAAGGAGAAAGAGAAAAATGAAACTCAAAGGGGCAGAAATTCTTATCAAAATGATAAAAGATCAGGGGGTTGATACGATATTTGGTTATCCAGGCGGAGCAGTCATTGATATTTATGATGCCCTTGACCACACTACTGACCTAAGACACATTTTGGTGCGTCATGAACAGGGGGCTGTTCATGCTGCTGATGCTTATTCACGGGCAAAAGGCACGGTTGGTGTGGCATTAGTTACATCAGGACCAGGAGCAACCAACACTGTTACGGGTATTGCATCAGCATATATGGATTCAATTCCAATTGTAGTCTTTACAGGGCAGGTTCCAACCGCACTTATTGGCAATGATGCTTTTCAAGAGGTAGATATTGTAGGGATCACAAGACCATGCACAAAGCACAACTATCTTGTAAAGGATATAACTAAACTTGCACGAACAATCAAAGAGGCTTTTCATATTGCAAAGAGCGGAAGACCGGGTCCTGTTCTTGTTGATCTTCCAAAAGATATTATGGCTGCAACTGTGGAGTTTGAAGACCCTGGAGATATTGATCTGAAATCATATAAACCAACTTATAATCCAAATATGAAACAGATCACAAAAGTGGTTGAACTCATAAAATCTGCAAAACGTCCAGTTATATTCTCTGGCGGCGGGGTCGTGCTCTCTAAGGCATCTGAAGAGCTTACAAAACTTGCACGAATGACTAACTCACCAGTAACAGCTTCACTTATGGGTCTTGGAACTTTTCCGGGTTCTGATCCGTTGTGGCTTGGAATGCTTGGTATGCACGGTACATATCGGGCAAATATGTCAATCAGCCACTGCGATCTTATGATTGCAGTCGGTGTAAGGTTTGATGACAGAGTTACAGGTCGCAAAGACAAATTTGCATCTGAAGCAAAGATTGTCCAAATTGACATTGACCCAACATCTATCCATAAAAATGTTGAGGCAACCTGTCCGATTGTAGGGGATTGTAAAAATACCTTAGAGATTTTGAACTCAATGCTTGAGAGCGAAAACCCTTCTGATATAAGCGGAAATCCTCAAGAACGTCAGACGTGGTTAGATCAGATATCCCAATGGAGAGCTACATCTCCTCAGCGTTATGACCAGACAACCACAGTTATAAAGCCTCAATATGTAATTGACAGACTCCATAAACTTACAGACAAAAACACAATTATAACCACAGAGGTTGGACAGAATCAGATGTGGACAGCCCAGTATTACCATTTTGAGCGTCCTAACCATTTTATAACATCTGGTGGTCTTGGAGTTATGGGATTTGGACTGCCGGCAGCTATTGGTGCAAAAGCTGCCTGTCCAGATAAATTGGTTGTATGCGTTGCTGGTGACGGAAGTATTCAAATGAACAGCCAAGAACTTATGACAGCAATTGAGGCAAATCTGCCAGTTAAAATTGTTATTCTTAACAACCGTTATTTAGGAATGGTCAGACAGTGGCAGGAGCTCTTTTATGATAAACGATACTCATTTACAAACATGGAGATGTCCCCTGATTTTGTGAAATTAGCTGAGGCTTATGGAGCAACCGGCATGAGAACTGACAAGGTTGATCAAGTTGAAGCTGTTTTGAAAAAAGGTCTTGCCTGTGAGGGAACAGTGATAATGGAGTTTATTGTAGATCGTGAAGAGTGCGTCTATCCTATGGTGCCGGCTGGTGGTGCTATATCAGAGATGATTTTGGTTTAAAGAGAAAGCCTTTTTTCATTGCCGAGACCAATTACTCACTCTGTTGTTGTGTAAAAAATACTACCATTCCAATTAGATACAAATGAGGAGAAAAATGAGCAGTCAAAAATATATATTATCCATTTTGGTTGACAATGAACCTGGAGTTCTCTCAAGAATTGCAGGTCTTTTTAGTGGTAGAGGATATAATATTGAGAGTTTAAGTGTCGCTCAGACAGCGGAAAATAGTGCTTTATCACGAATCACTATGGTAACTATCGGAGATGACCATATTATTGAGCAGATTACAAAGCAGCTTCATAAACTTATTAACGTAATCACTGTTAATGATCTGACAGAAAAACAGTATGTTCACCGTGAGCTTATGCTTATTAAAGTGAATGCTAAACCAGAGCAGCGAGCAGAAATTTTACGAATAGTTGATATTTTCAGATGCAGAGTGGTTGATGTTGGGCATGAACACTACATAATTGAAGTGTCTGGTGATGAGGGAAAACTTGAGGCTCTTATTGATCTTTTGCGTCCAGTGGGAATCATTGAAACTGCAAGAACAGGATTGATTGCACTTACAAGAGAAAAGAGGATTAAAATTAAATGATTCAAAGATTATGAGGATTAATTTTAGATAAATTTTTAAAAAAATCGACAATCAGGAAAACAAACGACAGATTGAAAGAGTATAACTCAAATGAAAAATGTAATTTTATATGACACAACATTAAGAGATGGAATGCAGGGTGAAAATATCTGCTTTTCACCGGAAGATAAAATAAAGGTGGCAAAACGTCTTGATGATATGGGTATCCATTACATAGAGGGCGGCTGGCCAGGCTCAAACCCAAATGCCATGCGTTTTTTTGAATTGGCAAAAAAGGTCAATTTAAAAAATAGTATTATTACTGCATTTGGCTCAACAAGACGCCCTAATATTAGGGCTTGTGAAGATAAAAACCTCAATGCACTTGTTGCATCAGGAGCATCTGTTGCAACAATATTTGGCAAATCATGGGATTTGCATGTTGAGATAATGGAGAACTCTTTAGAAGAGAATCTTGCCATGATAAAAGATAGTGTAGAGTGGCTTATATCTCAAGGACTTACAGTTTTTTATGATGCTGAACACTATTATGATGGATATATTAATAACAGTGTTTATGCCGTTGAAACGCTTAAAGCTGCTGTTAAAGGCGGATGCAGAACTATTGTGCTTTGCGATACTAATGGCGGAACACTGCCGCATGAAATTGAACGGATTACTACAGAGACTCTAAGACAGATAGATGCAGATTGCACTATTAACGATAATGGTGTTCAAACAAAAGAAGATTTAAGTGATGCTATTGTTTTTGGCATACATGCTCACAATGACTGCGGTGTGGCAGTTGCAAACACAATTACAGCGGTCAGATGTGGTGTTCTAATGGTTCAAGGGACAGTCAACGGTTATGGTGAAAGATGCGGTAACGCGGATCTGACATCAATTATTCCGATTCTTAAAATTAAGATGAATAATGGCTGCATTTCTTTAGAAAATCTTAAAAAACTTAAAAAACTATCCCGTTTTATAAGCGAAATAGCCAATATGACACCCCTTAATAACAGACCATTTGTGGGACACAGTGCTTTTGCCCATAAAGGCGGAATTCATGTAAGTGCTGTTATGAAAGCTGCACAGGCTTATGAACATATCAACCCTGAGCTTGTGGGCAGTAAAAGAAGAGTGCTGGTTTCTGAACAGTCAGGCATGAGCAATATAGCTTATAAGGCTAAAGAGATGGGGATTGATTTAGGAGAAAATGACAAATACAGTAAAAGCATTGTTACCACCATCAAAGACCTTGAAGATGACGGGTACCAGTTTGATGTGGCAGAAGGCTCACTTAAAATTATAATGGAGAAGCTAACAGGGCAATACCAGCCACATTTTGACCTTGAATCATTCAGAGTTACTGTGGAAAAAAACAAAGAGAGACCCTGCTATGCTCATGCTATGATTAAAATAAAGGTGGGCGATACCGTAGAAATTACAGCAGCAGAAGGAGATGGTCCTGTAAGTGCTCTTGATAATGCTTTGAGAAAGGCTCTAACAAATATCTTTCCTGATCTTGATGAGATGCACCTTATTGACTTTAAAGTCCGTGTGATTGAAGGAAGTGCGGGAACCGATGCAAAGGTACGTGTTATTATCTCATCACGAGACCAAAATAACATTTTTAATACAATTGGAGTTTCTGAGGATATTATTGAGGCAAGCTGGCAGGCAC
>JADFZJ010000057.1:20484-23211 GCA_015232555.1 Desulfamplus sp.
CGTGTGATTGAAGGAAGTGCGGGAACCGATGCAAAGGTACGTGTTATTATCTCATCACGAGACCAAAATAACATTTTTAATACAATTGGAGTTTCTGAGGATATTATTGAGGCAAGCTGGCAGGCACTTTCAGACAGTTTCCAGTATAAACTTGCAATGAAAAAAGAACAGGCAGAGGCTTAACTTAACACAAATTTTAAGTGCTGACTGAAAAAGAATGAGCATTATAATAAACTATTGAGGAAAAAAATGAATTCAGAACAAGATAAAATTATAATTTTTGATACAACATTAAGAGATGGTGAGCAGTCTCCGGGTGCAAGCATGAACGAAGCTGAAAAGTTGAGAATAGCAACTCAGCTTGAAAAACTTGGAGTCAATGTTATTGAGGCTGGATTTCCAGCAGCATCTGAAGGAGATTTCAAGGCGGTTCAGTTGGTTGCAAAAAATCTTAAACATGCAAAGGTAGCAGCTCTTGCAAGGGCATCTCAAGCTGATATAGCAAGAGCTTGGGAAGCTGTGAAAAATGCAGCATTTCCTCGTATTCATACATTTATTGCAACCTCTGATATTCATCTTAAATATAAATTGAAAATGTCTCGTGAAGAGGTGCTTGAAAATGCAATAAAAGCTGTAAAATACGCCGCATCTCTTTGTGATGATGTGGAATTTTCAGCAGAAGATGGCTCGAGAAGCGACCGCGATTTCTTGTGTAAAGTGTTTGAGGCAGCAATTGATGCTGGTGCAAAGACGGTAAATCTGCCTGACACTGTTGGTTATGCAGTTCCAGAGGAGTTTTCGGAACTTGTAAGTTATGTTATAAAAAATACCCCGAACATGCACAAGGCAATACTCAGCGTCCACTGCCACAATGACTTAGGACTTGCCACAGCAAATACACTTGCCGCAATCAAGGCAGGAGCAAGGCAGGCAGAAGTTACCATTAATGGTATTGGTGAAAGAGCGGGCAACACCTCCCTTGAGGAGGTTGTTATGTCTTTAAACACAAGACCCAATTTTTTCTCTCATACTACATCAATTGACACGACAAGAATATATCCAACAAGCAGACTTGTAAGCATGATCACCGGTATTTTAGTCCAACCAAACAGGGCAATTGTGGGGGCAAATGCCTTTGCACATGAGGCTGGTATTCATCAAGATGGTGTACTGAAAAACCCCATGACTTATGAAATTATGAAGCCTGAGACTATTGGTTTGAGCAAGAACAATATGGTTCTTGGAAAACACTCTGGCAGACACGCCCTTTATACCCACATTGCTGGAATGGGGTATAATCTTTCTGACGAAGAGCTTAATCTTGTGTTTGAGAAGTTTAAACATTTAGCAGATCGTAAAAAAAGCATTTTAGATGAAGACGTTGAGGCACTTATCAACGAAGGTGTCTTACGAAGTGCTGATGTTTTTCGTTTAGAATATCTCAATGTTACCAGCGGAACATCGGTCTTTCCAAGTGCAACTGTTCATATTAAAATCAATAACAGGCTCGTCAAAGGTGCTGTGGAGGGAAACGGCCCAATTGATGCTGTCTATAAGGTGATTTCAGAACTTACCTCCACAAAATCGCAACTGCTCAGGTTCTCTATCAGTGCTCTTACAGAAGGAACTGATGCTCAAGGTGAGGTAACTGTGCGACTTAGCGAAGACGGCATTGTTGCCCTTGGAAAAGGTGCTGATCCTGATATTATTACAGCAAGTGCACTGGCTTATATAAACGGTCTAAATAGACTGGAGTATCTCAAAGAGCATCCTGTAGTAAGACCAGAAACCCTTTAAAAAAAGCAATCTGTATGATATAGTTCGCTCCTCAATAATGTGTAATACCAATAACCCGTAAAAGGAGAAATCGGCATAAATGGATATACTTGGTAAACTGAAAAAAGGTCTTAGCAAAACAAGAGATATTCTCTTAACTGATGTGGATGAACTTTTTTCAAGAGAGAGAAAGATAGATGCAGCACTTCTTGAGGAGCTTGAAGAGATTCTTGTAATGTCAGACCTTGGTGTCGATATTACTATGGAAGTTATGGAAAAGGTAAAAAAGAGGTCAGGAAATCTCTCTTCTGCCGGTGAGTTGAAAGCGGTATTTAAGGATGAACTAAAGTCCATGTTTCCTGTTAAAGAGGAAGCTACACAAGCAATTGAGAATGGTGAACCACGGACAAAAACGCAATTGATCAAACCACAGGTAATTATGGTGGTCGGAGTAAATGGAACAGGAAAGACCACCACACTTGGCAAACTTGCACTTAAATATTCGACAGAAGGCAAAAAAGTTTTGATTGCTGCGGCAGATACATTCAGGGCGGCAGCAATTGAACAGGTTGAGATATGGGCACAGCGTGCAGGTGTCGGAATTGTAAAGCACAAAGCTGGTGCTGATCCTGCGGCTGTTGCATTTGACGGAGTTGAGGCTGCTATTGCAAGGGAAGTTGATATTCTTTTGATTGATACTGCCGGCAGACTGCATACACAGAAAAATCTTATGGAAGAGCTGAAAAAAATCAAGCGTTCTGTCTCAAAAAGACTGCAGGGTGCTCCGCACGAAGTTCTCTTGGTTTTAGATGCGACAACCGGTCAAAATGCACTCTCTCAGGCAAAGCTCTTTAATGAGGCTGTTCAGATATCATCTCTTGCTATGACTAAACTTGACGGCACGGCAAAAGGCGGTATTGTAATTGCAGTTGCAAGAAGCATGAATGTACC
>JADFZJ010000058.1 GCA_015232555.1 Desulfamplus sp.
AAGATGCTATGGGATATTTAACATTCAACATCTCAGACAACGAATACTATTGGATACCATTGGGGCTGAGTTTCTTATTACAAAATAGGGCACTTGTCAACCACGGAAAATCTCGGAGAGCCAAAATAATTTTATTAATCTCACAATATCTATTGCTGTTGCAGGCATAGGAGTTCTTATAGGCAGACCTATTATCGGGATAGGAGGTGCGGTAGCTTTTATGGTTGGTAGTAAAACTATTTTAGAACTGTTCCCTAAAAAACACCATGAAGATAAGTCATATCTTACTAAATGGCTTGAAGATACACGTTTAAAAATAAAAGAAGAAAATAAAAGAATATGCCAAGTGGTTACTAATTCTATTGTAGAAAATTTTGATAATATTAAAGAGACCAAAGTAGAAGAATTAGCATTACAAATACTTGAAGCGGAATCAACAAAGGCAAAACGAGAAGATGCCCTATTAAAACATCAAAAGACCTCAGAGCTATTAGAAATAATACAACAATTGGATAGTTATAAATGAAATAAGAGGGGGAACCGATATGCTGCATGAGGCTTATGTAGGAACGTATAAATATAACATAAGAGACGGTCTTGAATCAGGGTTACTAACCCGCTGGGGTGGTGTTGTTAGAATTAGTAAAGGTTATCCTGATGCTGGTCAAATTGTTACTATTCTTCAAGACATTCCTAATAATCAAAAACAACTAATTTCACCAACCAGTTTTAGACCTAATATGCCCTCTGTTATGAATGTCAGTCAAGGGAATCTCGGTCAAATATTAGGTTTAACTTCTATAGGTTGCTTGGCAAGTGTTGTTAATTTAGGTGTATCTGCGTATGGTTTTTATGTTATGAATAATAAATTAAATGAAATCCAATCAGCTATGCACCAGTTTCAAAATCATGTAGAAGCCAAATTTGATGATATTACGAATGCTATGCAAAAAGTTCAATATCAATTAGTCGAACTTAAAATACTATCTTTAGAGAATAGAGAACAACTCAGATATATCCTTCAAGGACTGTTTGATATTCAAAGGACTCTTTACTATAAAGATGTGGGAACGGTTTTAGTGGCTTTACAAGGTTTAGATAGAATTCAGAGTATTGATAACTCAAGTGATAGACAACGATATATTGATGATTTGAGCAGAGT
Organism: Desulfamplus sp.; assembly: GCA_015232555.1. Taxonomy (GTDB): domain Bacteria; phylum Desulfobacterota; class Desulfobacteria; order Desulfobacterales; family Desulfobacteraceae; genus Desulfamplus. Next base: position 1,163 of record JADFZJ010000058.1, read on the forward strand.
TAGGCTTTCTTTTCAAAATGAACTTGATGGAACTATATTAAGTTTAAATGACCATTCTCATAAGTTGTTGAGTAGTATGATGTCATATCGCCTATGGGCAATTGCTGGCACTGGAGAAGTTCATGCAAAACGTAGGCAGGGAGAATTAGAAGTATCTGCTGAACTTGCACATGACTTAGCAAACAAATCAAGAGATTGGTCAACAAAGTGGTCAAGGAATCTCATTGATTTAAATGAATATGCTGGCATTGGTCGTTTTGGATATACAAAATTACGTCAATACACTACTGACGACCAACGTATGAGACTTGGAAGACTCTTTAATAATGGTGAAAATATTGAATATCAACATATTTCTGAATTAGAATTGAAAGGTTCATCATTGGTAGTTCAAAATTTTCCATTATTAGGTGAACAATGGATTCATCAACAGTCAGGGATTGCTAATACATTGGATATGTTAGAAGAAAATACAGAAAGGTTAGAATCTTTATCAGATATTAATAAACTGTTACTGTCTAAACGATTAAATTATGATAGATGGGAAAGCGTATTAAAATAACTAAAAAGCCATATTAAAAACAAAAAATGCAACCCCAAAGCCATTAGCTTCAAGGGTTGCATTTTAAAATTCAGCTTATATTTTACTTAATATTTAAGTTTTAATCACCTCCAGAAACCATCAATTGAAGTGGACCCCATGTCAAGACCGATTTTTGCTTTTTTAAGCTACATTCGGACTTAGTTATGCAAGACGATATTGTTTTATTTAGTATAAAATGATAACATAGCGGTTATCAAACCATTCCCTGGGTTAAATTAAAATTATGATTTAACTCTTTCGATGTAACTTAGCAACTGGTTCAGATTATGGGGTCCATTATAGTAAAATTATAGCTCAAAAATAGCCTCTACTTCAATATCTGCACCAAGTGGAAGTGCACCAACCTGAAATGCACTGCGTGCAGGAAAAGGCTCTTTAAAGTATTGGGCATAAACACCATTTACAGCCTGAAAATTTTTTATATCTGCAAGAAATACAGTTATCTTTACAGCTTTCTCAAGGTTTGTTCCAGCAGCCTCTGCAATAGCTTTAATATTTTTAAAAACTATATGTGCCTTATCTTCAATGCTGCCATCTACAAGTTTGCCAGTCGATGGATCAATTGGAAGTTGACCTGATGTAAAAAGAAGATTACCAGTAGCTACACCCTGAGAATAAGGACCAATAGCTGCTGGTGCTTTATCTGTTTTAATGATTTTTTTTGACATTATAAACCCCATTATATCCTTTTGATTGTTTGTAAGATAAAGAAGACACTTAACCCTGTTCTAAAAACCTAAAACTCTTTAACATGTTGTGAATATCCCCTTACATTAATCTCTCAAGTTTCTCAATAAATATCTTGTATTGTCGATATCTTATGTTTCATTATCCTTAGATAAATTATGTTTGCTATGAAAAATAGTAGATGCTATATTCAAGCCATTTTTACAGTAGTAAATTTTTTTGGGATTTGATTCCATTTTATCAAGCAGATTCAGGGGCTTATCAAATAATGAAAAATCAGATAGAAATAGAAGACCCGAAGATAAAGGTTCAGGCTATTTTGAAAAATAATATCCAGAAGACTTTAGATTCAATAGCAAATCAGATTGCTGTTATTGACAATAATGCTACAATTATTGCTGTGAACAGAGAGTGGAAAATATTTGCTGATCAAAATGGGCTTTGCTCTCCTAACTACTGTATAGGAGAGAACTATATTGAGATTTGCAAAAAAGCATCTGAAGAGAGGAAGAATTTTCTTAAAGATAAAAATGAGAGAAATTTAGCTCAAGAGCATATAATCCTTGATAATATTGAACTAACAAGCCGTGAGAATCTTATTGAACATAGTAAGAGCGAAGAGACCCCAAATACACAATCCAGCAGCATAACAGAAGAGTGTAAAGAACGCCTGACGTGGGAGATACAAAAGAATTATTTAATAGAACAGACACAAGGGGCACAAGAGTCCTTAAAAGGCATAGAGCAGATGCTTTCAGGAGAGATTGACAATTTTTCTATTGATTACCCCTGTCATTCTCCAGACGAAAATCGGTGGTTCAGGATGAGCCTTATCCGTTTTGTCTTTCAAGATGCTTTGTGGATTATGATCTCACACGAAAATATAACTAACGCCAAACTTGCAGAGTTAAATTTAATCAAAAGTGAGAATAAACTTAAAGGGATAATCCAATCAGTTCCTGATGCAATGTGCATGATTGACAGAGATCAGAATATTGTCTGGGTAAATGATGTGGCAGAAAAACTTTATGGCTCTTCGTTGGTTGGGAAAAAGTGCTACAGAGCTTATGGACGTTGGAATAATCTTTGTCAAAACTGTATCGTTCATAAAACATTCAGAGACGGAAATGTCCATTCAGGAGAATATGCACATTTTGATATAGATGGCAATGAACGTATTCTTTTCTGTACTGCAAGTGTAGCTGGCTGCGATGCGTCTGGTAATATCAGCCATGTTATGGAGATTATGCGGGACATTACAGAAAAAAAAAGAGATGAGAAATTCCTAAAATTCATGCAAATTGCAGTAGATACGATCGGAGATGGAGTTTATTGGATCAATCCTGATGGCAGTATTAAATATGTCAATCAGTCAGTGTTGAAATATACTGGTTATACTGAAGAGGAGTTCAAAAATCTTAGAATAGAAAATATAGACCCGAATATCACAGAATCATCATGGAGTGCTCACTGGAATGAACTTAGGCGTGTTAAAACCATGAGATTTGAGACTATTCACCGCACTAAAGATGGTGTTGATATACCTTTTGAAGTTACTGCAAGCCATGTGATTTTTGACAGAGGTGATGAGCATAACTTTGCTGTAGTCAGAAACATAAGCGAACGTAAGCAGGCAGAACGGGAGATAAGAAGATTATCTCAAGCTGTTGAATACAGTCCAGTCAGCGTTGTTATTACTGATATTAAAGGCAGTATTGAGTATGTAAACCGCAAATTCAGTCAGGTTACTGGATATACCCGAGAAGAGGCTATAGGACAAAATCCAAGAATTTTAAGTTCAGGTCAGATACCAGATAACTATTACAAAAAGCTCTGGAGCACAATCTTATCTGGAGAGGAGTGGAAAGGCGAATTTGTAAATAAGAAAAAGAGTGGCGAAATTTATTGGGAGTCTGCTTCCATATCTCCAGTTATTGATGAAGACGGCAAAATTGCCTATTTTGTTGCAGTAAAAGAAGATACAACAGCCAGAAAAAAGATTATGGGGGAGTTAAAAGCTGCAAAGCAAAAAGCTGAATCTGCAACTCAGGCAAAAAGCGAATTTCTCGCAACAATGTCCCATGAAATAAGAACTCCAATGAATGCAATTATTGGAATGAGCCATCTGATGATGGATACAGAGCTTAACGATACTCAGTATGGATATCTAAGCAATATTCAATCAGCAGCAGATTCTCTTCTATCAATAATCAATGATATTCTTGATCTCTCCAAAATTGAGGCTGGCAAGATGGAGTTCGAGTCTATTGAATTTGAGTGGAATCAGATCATTGAACGTATATTTAATGTGCTAAAATTTAATGCAAATGAAAAAAAATTAGAGTTGATCTACAGCTTTGGAAAAAATATTCCCCAGTTTATGGCAGGTGATCCGACACGTCTGGGTCAAGTAATAATGAACCTTGTGGGTAATGCTGTTAAATATACATCAAAAGGTGAAGTTGCTGTTCATACAGAAGTTATCTCAGAAGATAAAAAGACAATAACGCTTCGTGTAAGTATAAAAGATACTGGTATTGGTATAAGTGAATCAACATTATCTTCCCTGTTTAAACCTTTCACACAGGTTGACAGCTCTATTAGCAGAAAATATGGCGGAACAGGTCTTGGATTAGTTATTGCCAAACGTATTGTAAATAGAATGGGCGGAGATATTGAGGTTCAAAGTGTTCTTGGCAAGGGAAGCATTTTCTCTTTTACTGTGGTTCTCAATAAAATTATTCAGCCGTCATTGCCAGATAATATTAATAGCAACTATCTTGCAGGGATTAATGTTATGGTGGTTGAACCTCATATTAATTCCCGCAGGGCACTTGCCACCATGCTTAAATCTTTGAATATACGTGTAATGGCGGCTTCTAATGGTGAGGAGGCAATTCAGTTAATGGAGTTAGCCGTCTCTGAGACCAAAAACTCGGAACGAATGATTTCTGATGTAGCTGTGCCTCAACATAGAATGTATGAGAAGCCTGCTTTTGATCTTGTGATAATCAATGCAGAGCTTCCGATTAACTCTATCGGTTGTGCTGAGACCATAAAATCTCTTGAAGCTGTCATTTTTGAGCCCCGCTGCAATTATAAGCTCAATACTGCGGACTGTAATCTCCTTGAGTCGAGTAAACGCAATCTCAAAACAAAATATATTGTGATGCACAATTTCGCATACAGCCCACAAGCTTTCGAGATAGCAGAGCAGGTGCGTGTTGATGATTTCCTTTCAAAACCAGTTACTCCTGCTATTCTTATGAGAACAATCTTGAATGTTATAAACATGAAAGATGAAAGCAGTGTAAAAACAAGCACGGCTGGAGATAAAATAGTACAACATAAAATGTTGCAGCAAAACAGGCTCAATCCTCTGTCTGCAAAGGGGATTCAGGAGCAGTTTAGTGATAACGCTCTGGTTGTTAAGGATAAACATATTTTAGTAGTTGATGATGATGAGATCAACCAACAGATCGTAGTTACAATGTTAAAAAAAGTAGGTATTGAGACTATTTTAACTGCATTTAATGGTGAGCAGGCTGTAAAAATGGCTTACGAAAAGTTTAACTCAATAGAGATTGAATCCTCTGAAACGGATGATAAAAACTCTCCTGATTTGGTGGCTGATAAACCTTTTGATCTGATTCTAATGGATGTGGAGATGCCTGTTATGGACGGTCTTGAGGCAACCAGCAGAATCAGAAAACTTGGTATCAAGTCATATTTTAATGATGGAGCTCAACGAGATGTTCCCATTATTGCTCTGACAGGTCATGCTCTTGACGAATATAGAAAAAAGTGCTTTAAAGCAGGTATGAATGACCATATAGATAAACCGATTCAACCAGAAAGATTATTTGCTGCACTTCAAAAGTGGCTCAGATAACTTTAAAAAAATATGATTTGTTCTCTTTGTCTGGTTTTTCCTATTCTTGAAAAATATCAACAATGTGATGGAATATTATGTATATATCGAAAGAAAGCAAAATTCTTGTGGTAGATGATAATGAGTTCAATATTCATCTGCTAACATCTATACTTCAGGGCAAGTATAGTTTGAATGTGGCAATGAACGGTAAAGAAGCTCTTAAAATAGCTCAAAAAGATAAACCTGATATTATTCTGTTGGATGTTATGATGCCTGAAATGGATGGTTATGAGGTGTGTCAGCAGCTTAAATCTGATCAGAGCACAAAAGATATTCCTGTTATTTTTCTTACAGCTTTAAGTGAAGAGAGCGATGAGATGAAGGGGTTAGATTTAGGAGCAGTTGATTATATTGTAAAACCTGTTAATCCAAAACTTGTTGAAAAGCGAATAAATAACCACCTTGCTCTCAAGTATCACAGGGATAATCTTGAACTTATGGTAGCAGAACGAACCAGAATGCTCAATCTGACTCAGGATGTAACTATTGAAAGTCTTGGAAATCTTGCAGAATACAGAGATCAAGAGACAGGCGGACATATTAAGAGGACTAAAAATTACGTAAAATCACTTGCTTTTAATATAAAAGATAATCCAAGATTTAAATCAATTCTTACCAATGATTATATTGATCTTCTTGTCAAATCAGCACCTCTTCACGATATCGGAAAAGTTGGCGTGCCTGACAGTATTCTTTTAAAAGCTGGCAGATTAACAGAGCCAGAGTTTGAAGAGATGAAAAAACATACTATCTATGGCAGAGATATTATTGCAGCTTCTGAAAAGAGCTTAGGCGAAGAGTCTTTTTTGACACTTGCCCGTGAGATTGCATACACTCATCACGAAAAATGGGATGGGTCAGGCTATCCAGAAGGAACAAGATGCGATATGATTCCTTTGTCAGGAAGAATCATGGCAATTGCAGATGTGTATGATGCCCTTATCTCCAAAAGAGTCTATAAATCTCCGTTTAGCCATTCCAAAGCTGTAGAAATTATCACTAATGGAAAAGGAACTCATTTTGATCCTGATATTGCAGGAGCATTTATTGAGCATGAAAACGAGTTCCGTCTGATTGCACTTAAATATGCAGATTTTGATGAAGAGCGGGCTATGCTTTCAATATAGTAAAAATAACTCCTGCAAAACTCAATTTTTATTCAATAAGACCAATAGCTAAATCCCAGTTTTGCAGGGTGTCTAACAATCTCACACCTTAAACTCCCCGACAATTAAGCTTAACTTTGCAGCCATACTTTTAAGCCCTTCGGCACTTGATTTTATATTTGTGCTGCCTGCTGTCATCTGTTTTGTTTCATTGTTTACTCGATCAATATCCTTAGCTATCTCTCCAGCAACTGAGTTTGTCATGTTTACTGTGCTATTGACATTTTCAATTCCAATAGCTGTCTGAGCTATATTTTCTGCAATTTGACGCGTAGTTCCTGACTGCTCTGCCACTGCGGTTGATATGGCTGCAACAATCTGATTAACACCAGCTATAACACCTGAGATTTCATTGATTTCCGTAAGGGTTGCTCTGGTTGAGGTCTGAACCTCATCAATCTTTTTTCGTATATCAAAAGCGGCATCTGATGTCTGTCTTGCAAGATTTTTAATCTCGCCTGCAACAACTGCAAAACCTTTTCCAGCTTCGCCTGCCCTTGCTGCTTCAATAGTGGCATTCAACGCTAAAAGATTTGTCTGGTCAGAAATTTCTGTTATTGCTTCAACAATTTTTCCTATCTCTTGAGCTGAATGTCCTAATGCTGCCATCTTTTGTGCAGCCTCTTTGCTCTGAGATACTGCATTTTCAGAGACATCTTTGGATTTTTGAGTATTGTGCGTGATCTCTTTTATGGTAACAGCCATCTCTTCAGCCATTGATGCGACCATTGAGACATTTTCGGATGATGTTTCCATAGTAACTGCCACATTATTGAGGTTTTCACTCATCGCCTGAGCAGATGCAGATACACTGCCAGCCATATTAGAGGTGTGCTCAATACCTAAAGATAGATCTGTAGCAATATCAAGAAGCTGATCAGATGATGTGTCCATTATTTTTGACTGCTCGCCTATCTGTTTGATAATATCCTGAAGATTTTGGACAAAATGGTTAAACTGAACAGCCAGTTCACCAATCTCATCATTACTATTGACTTGAAGCCTTATGGTCAAATCGCCTTTTGCAGTCTTTTTAATCTGCTCAATGGCTGTCTTTATGGGGCGGATGATTGTTTCAGAAAAGAGTGCAACTGCAATACCAGTAATCAGCATTGCAACAAGACCAATAATGATACATAATATTGTAATCTTACGGGTATCTTCAATAACTGTGCTTATCGGAATATTGACCTCAAAAGACCATGAGGCATCAATATTGCTTATATGAATAGGAACGAAAATTGTATGGACTTTTGTTTTTAGAGTCTCAGAATAGTCGAGCATGGTAAATAGAGAGCCTGCGTTAATAGCTTTGCCTGCATCCTGCCATGCTTCAGATTTATCAATATCAGCCCCGATTTTTGCTGTATCTGTATGTGCTACATATTTGCCTGTATTGGATATTACGCTTGCATTGCCTGTCCCAAACGGATGTATCTCCTTGATCATTGTGCTTATATCTTGAAGCGTTATATCAATTCCAACAACTCCAATACAATTATCCTTATACATAATCGGGACACATGCACTGGTCATCAAAATTTTTAAATCTTCGTCTTCATAAGGCTCAATTAAAACCGCTTTTTTTGAATTTTTGGGTAATGAGTAGTATTCATTTTCCATATACTCTTGATACTGATCTTGAGTGAAAGATGTATCAGAGACAATTTCATTGCCTTCTCTATAATACCATGAATAATAAGCGTTTTTTTCATACACAGTATCAGGATCGATCATAACCCATATACCGTGAAAATCTCTATTTTTCTCTAAAACCTGCCTGACCATATTGTCCAAAAATATCGGATCAGGTTTGATATTACTATTGATTGTAGCTCCTTCAATACTCTGAGCTAAAATCATTGTTGAATCCATAGCCTTGTCAATCTTTGATTTTACAATATTGCTGTATCGGTAAGCCATCTCAACAGCTTTATCCAATGCACTCTGTTTAGCCATCTCACCAGATTTTACAGCAATAAAGGCAATTGTAAGTGCAAAAGCTATTAAAATTACAGAACAGATTGTAAAAAGCATTTTAGCTTTTAGTTTAAAATTTTTAAACACCGTTTTCTCCTTAAAAATTTTGGATATTATTGATTTTTATTTTTAGTTAAGAATTCATTCTTGAAAAATACTCAGGAACATAATACTTCTATTATTCAAATTTTAACATTTTGCAGGGTAGTGAGATTATCCCCCCTTGCAGCCCCCTTTTATAATAACGTAAGAGTTGAGGTATGACAGAAACAAGAGAGTTGCCCTTACATAATCATAAATTATGAACTATGGCAATATAAGGAATTCTCAAAAGATATATGGCAGACAAATTTTTTATAAATTATGAACTATTGGCAATATAAGGAGTCGCGAAAAGTATATGGCAGATAAAATTTTTATAAAACAGATTGATGTTAATGCACCAGTAGAGACAGTTTTTGGCTGGCATGAAAAGCCAGGAGCTTTTGAACGCCTTACTCCGCCTTGGATGAAACTTAAAAATATACATAAAAGTGGCAAGGGCATTGACGCAGGCACAACGCTTAATATGGATATCTGTTTTGCCAATATTCCATTTTCCATAAAGGCTGAACATATAGATTATGAAAAAAATCGGCTATTCAAAGACCGTCTTTATGGAGGGATATTTTCAAAATGGGAACATACTCACAGATTTTTGCCTCTTGGAAAATTAGCATCTGATAGTGAACAATCGGGTATCTGTTCCATGAATAACGGTATTTCAAGGCTTGAGGATAGAATCGATTATGCTCTGCCTTTTCATATACCTGATAAGTGGCATGATTTGATAAGAGCAGAGATGTATCGGCTTTTCAACTATCGTCATAATGTAATGGTAAATGATCTTGATCGTCATAGAAGTTCTGAACTACAAATAAGTTCTGAATTGAGAAATGGTGATAACACCCCAAAATCCTTAACCATTCTTATATCTGGTGCAAGCGGTCCCGTTGGAAACGCCCTTGTTCCATTCTTGACTACAGGCGGTCATAGAGTCATTAAATTGGTGAGACGGACACCTAAAAATGGCGATGAAATATATTGGAATCCATATACTCGAGAGCTTAATCTTGAGCAGGCATTTAAGACGGAATTGACGGCATCTAATAACAGTAAATCAGCAGATAAAGATAGATTATCAAGCAAAATTGACGTGGTGATAAATCTGAACGGCTACAATATAGGTGCAGGCAAATGGACAGAGAAAATAAAGGAGCTTATTATTAAAAGCAGAACCCTCTCAACCTCTCTAATTGCAGAGAAAATAAGCTCTCTTCCCTTAAATCTTAGACCAGAGCTTTTTATATCTGCATCTGCTACAGGTTTTTATGGCAACTCAGGTGATTCATGCCTTGATGAAAACAGCACGAGCGGAGAGCTTTTTATATCTAAGGTATGCCGTGAATGGGAAAAATGTGGACAGCAAGTTGAAGAGTGCGGTATCAGAACAGTATTTCCCCGTATAGGTGTCGTATTAACACCTGCTGGAGGTGTATTAGAAAGGCTTCTTCCCGGGTTTATGATGGGACTTGGGGCAAAAATAGGCAGTGGAGAACAGTATATGAGCTGGATAAGTATAGATGACCTTGTCTATGCTTTAAACCATATTATAAATGACAAATCTATCCATGGAGTAGTTAATGCAACATCTCCAAATCCAGTCCGCAATTCAGATTTCACACAAATTCTTGCAAAAGCTATGTCAAGACCCGCCCCTTTCACTCTTCCTGCTTCACTAATCCAAATGGTATGGGGAGAGATGGGTAAAGAGTTACTCCTTTCAAGCACCAGAGTCTTGCCAAAGAGGCTTATAAATTCTGGTTTCAGATTCTCCCACCCAACACTTGAACAGGCATTTAGACATCTGATTGGAACTACAGCAGAATGAAATAGAACGGGTAAGAGAGAGGATGATAATCAAGGTATGATAAAAAGTAATACTGTATGAACAAAAATGGACAGAACTATAAGGATAGTTAGAAATGAGCTTGAGAAAAACAACTCTGTTTATCATCGCATTTTGTTTTACAATACTTGTCATAGTTTTGTTTATAACTACAAGAAACATAACCTACAGTAAATTTGAGGCTCTTGAAGATAAACTTATAAATTCTGATCTTAATAGAAGTAAAAACGCTATCTCTGCTATTATTAGCAATCTTGATATTCTGGTTGCTGACTGGGCTTTCTGGGACGATACTTATTTTTTTTTACAGGGGGAAAAATCTGATTATATAGATATCAATCTTCCTATTGAGACTTTTATCAACCAGAAGAACAATATAATTGCAGTTTTGAATACAAAAAAAGAGATAGTATGGGGAAAATATCTTCCCGCTTCTGAAAAAGAGCTTCTTCCAATTCCTGACAAATTTATTGAAGTCATTACTCCATTATTTAAAACTTCCAAAGATATAAGCGATAAAGATGGATTTAAAGGAATCTTCTTATTTAACAATACAATTTACATGACTGTATGCCGTCCAGTTCTTACCAGCAGTCAAGAAGGTCCATATTTGGGCTGGTTTATGATGGCGAGAGAACTTGAAAATAAGACTGTTAAGAACCTTGAAGAGCGTACAGAATTAAATTTAGATATTGTTAAAATTGATCAAAAAAATATTCCAGAACACTTTTCTAAAACAGTCGATTCTATAGAATCCAATAAACAATTAACTAACGATATAGAATCTTTGATTGAAGATATTCCTCCTCTTATACAGAAAACAGATAAATATCTTACCTGTTCTGAGCTTATGTTAGATATTCAAGGAGAGCCGATTGCACTTATCACTGTAAAAACTGCCAGAGAGATTTTTCAATCGGGAGTCGCTGCATCACGAATGATACTTATTACTATTGTGATCACAGGGCTTTTTATTGGTGGAATCTCTCTTTTGCTGTTGGAAAAAAGAGTTGTTCAAAGGATATTAGCCTTAAATTCTCAGGTGCAGGCTGTCACAAAAAATGGGCGTAGAAACTTGGTTGGAATATCTGGAAATGATGAAATTGCCTCTCTTTCTAAAAGCATACAGGATATGCTTACTAAAATACAGGAGAACGAATCATTTTTTTCCCAGATTCTTGAATCTATCCCTGCTGGAATTGTTGTTATTGATGAAGAATCTGGTGTGGTAAAGGAGATAAGTTCGGCTGCTCTTAGTATGATTGACAAAGAGTATAAAGATGTGGTTGGAAATAGATGTATCCAGTTTTTATTACCATATCCATTTGAAATATTTGACAAATCAGAAAAATGCAGCAACCATAGTGAAATACTTGTAAAATCAATGGAAACCACACTTATTACTGAAAATGGAGATGAAATCCCTGTCATAAGATCAGTTGCCAGAGTAATTAGAGAATGCAAACCCATGCTGCTTGAGATGTTCATTGATTTTACAGAACTCCATACAACACAAAAAGCATTAAGTGATTCTGAGGAGAAATACAAAACTCTCTTTATGAACACTGGCAGTGCTACTATGCTTGTTGCAGAGGACACCTCTATCCAGCTTGTCAATCAAGAGTTTATTAAACTTGCCAAAGTTCCAGAAAATGAAGTGGTTGAAGGAAAATCATGGTCAGAGTTCTTTCATCCAGACGAGATTAATAGGATGATGGAGTTTCACAGACTTCGCAGAAGCAATAAAAGTAAAGCTGCTCCCCGACAATATGAAACACGTCTTAAAGATTATAATGGAGGGATACGTTTTGTTAATCTGACTGTTGCAATGCTTCCCGGAACAAGTATGAGTGTCTGCTCTTTGCTTGACATAACAGATTGGAAAGAGGCAGAGCAGGCACTTGCTAAAAAAGCCTTTTTTGACTCTCTTACAAACTTGCCCAATCGGCAGCTTTTTACTAACAGGCTTGATCATGCACTTGACTTTGCCTATCGTAGTAAAAGCAAGGTGGGTGTATTTTTGCTTGATATTGATGATTTTAAAAATGTGAACGACAGTTTGGGACACCATTCAGGTGATAAAGTTTTGCAGGAGATATCTTTGCGGCTCAGTAAACATATTCGTAAAACAGACACCCTTGCCAGATTAGGAGGAGATGAGTTTACCCTGATTATTCAGGATTTAAATGATGTAAATGATCTTTGCAAGATCGCAGATACTATTATTTGTGATTTCAAGATACCTTTTACTATAAACGCAATGGAGTTTTATTTAGGTGTAAGTATTGGTATCGCTGTATTTCCAAATGACGGGACAGATTCTGAAATGTTGATTAAAAATGCTGATTTAGCTATGTATCAGTCAAAACAACATGGAAAAAACCGATATAAAATCTTCACCAAGGAGCTGGACTATCACTCTCAGAAAAGGTTAACTCTTGAAAGGGATATGCGTCAGGCAATTTCAACGGAAAATTTTGAAGTTTACTATCAGCCCAAGATTTTCATTGAAACTGGTGAGGTTTATGGCATGGAGGCTCTTGTCCGAGGTAGAAGAGAAGATGGAACTATTATTTCACCAGGTGAATTCATCCCTTTTGCAGAAGAGAGCGGACTTGTAGTTCCTATTGATATGATTGTTTTGAGACGAGCGTGCATGGATACTGTTCGCTGGATCAAACAGTTCAACAAAAATATCGTGGTATCTGTCAATCTTTCAACAAGGCATTTTCATATAAAAAATTTTGTTGAATCTGTTGAAGATATACTCAACACAACTGGTCTTCCTCCATCTTCTCTTGAACTTGAGGTGACTGAAACAGCACTGATGAAGGATATTGCTCAGGCGATCTCTTCAATACAGCAGTTAAACGATTTGGGCGTATCATTTTCATTGGATGACTTTGGGACAGGTTACTCTTCTCTTTACTATCTGAGCAATTTACCTTTTCAAACTTTGAAGATAGACAAGAGTTTTATTGATAATATATGCAATTTTGAAAACAGCTCATCGGAATTGGTAAAAATCATTATATCTCTTGCTGGTAATATGGATATGAAGGTTGTAGCAGAAGGTGTCGAACGACAAGAGCAGCTTGAGTGTCTGCGAATACTTGGATGCAGTCAGGCTCAGGGATACCTTATTTCAAAGCCTCTACCATCTGAACAATTTGCATCATTTTTGCTTGACTCCACAACTCGAAAATTACAATAAATGATATGAATGTAGCCTTTTTGCTTGCTTATTGAAAGTAGAGACGATCTACCCCGCATATCTCTACAGTTTGTATTAAGTCTAAAAGATTACACTCGAAAAAAAGAAAATATAAAGGAGATGTTTCAATGAACCAGCATTTAAAACTTTTTTTCAGCATAATGATGATAATAGCCCTCTGTTTTGGATATGCAGCAATCTATTTTCCTCTTGAAAACTATGATTTTGAAAGGCTTCATATTTTTCTTTTTAACCTTTGCACAGGCGGCACAATTATCCTCTATTTTACAGAGGGGATAGACCGTATTTCAATCCGAACAGGCTCTTTTTTAGTTCTATCGCTATTTTATGCACTGTTTGCATTTTTAGAGATATATCCTATGACCATATTTATCTCTTTGGGTTTAGCTTCGATTGTTGAGAGCCTAAGAATTGAAAGATTCTCCATCTTTCCCTTGAATTTTTTCAAAATGAAAGAGAGCGTTTCTGCAAAATTTCATCAAGCATCGCTTCTGTGCCTCTCAATTGGGCTTCTTATGTCAACTGCTGTTATTATTAACAATGAGTATCTACATGCAGTAACAATGGACAAGTTGGTTCTGAACACCTTTTTTCTTGGCTTCTCATTTCCACTGTCTCTGATAACACTTTCTGTTATCTTCTCCATGATAAGAGTGAATGGCGATTTTGCTCTCCAAACCTGCATGGTTAAACAAAATTTGAATACAAACAGACTCTACAGACTCTTTGGGACAGATAAAAATCTTTGTACCATAACAATCGGCAGCATAGTCTCTGTAGTATGTTTTTGGACCATAAACCTTGGAGTTATTATCTTCTTTATCTTTATTCTGTTTGAAAAATTTTATCCTCAGCTTGTTGTAACTTCAATGCTCTTCATAGCGGTTGTCACGGTATTCTATCTTTACCGCACGTATGGACAAAAAATGCAGCAGAAACAGTTTCTCTCCTCTGGTATTGGCTTTTTAATTGCAACTGCAATTACAGGCATAATCTATATCTTTTATCAGATGTCTCCAGATTACGATTCTGCAAATACAAAGTGGTTGCTTAGGATTCATGTTTTTGCATCACTTTACGGCTGGAATCTTTGTGGTCTTGCTGTTATATGCAGATTTAGGGATTTTCCCATAAAATTGCACTCAGGTGTTGTGATAGCTGTCCACTGGCTAACAGCTCTTATACTTGCCCCGCTTGGTGCGGATTCTGCTTTTGTAGCTATGTTGGCTGTGGCGGGATATGTTTTTATTGTTCTTACCCTCTTTTTCAGCAATATTAACAGACAAGATGTAATCCTTAAATCAAGATGATAACTGTCCTATATCTATATAATTGTCATGCAATGACTTACATAACCAAAGATGAAAGTCAGTTACGACACTTTCACATAAACGCTCATGCAATGACTTTCATTTAAAAAGGTAATTATGAGTCAAATCCAAAGACTTGAAAAATTTCTCGCTCTATTTTCATCAGACAGCCGTGTACTTGTTGTCATCAATGCTGATCCTGATGCTATTGCAAGTGCATTAGCAATAAAACGTCTTTTGTGGAGAAAGGCAATTGAGGTTAAAATCACCTATTTTAATGAGATAAGGCGACCTGATAACCTTACAATGCTGCGTGTGCTGGATTTAGAAATTATTCCCATCAAAGAGATTGATGAAAATAATTTTGATAAATTTGTTGTGGTTGATTCTCAGCCTGACCACCATGAATGTTTTGCTATGTTTAGGTATGATGCAATTATTGACCACCATCCACTCACCTGTGATTCTGCTGATTTTAACGATATCCGTCCTGAATATGGTGCATGTTCCACCATGATGACAGAATACATAAAAGCTGCCGACATCAAACCATCTGAACATCTTGCAACTGCCCTGATTATGGGAATCAAGACAGATACAAAAGGATTCTTGCGTCATACAGCAATGGAAGATGTGAGGGCGTTTCAGTTTTTGTATAGATATGCCAATCCATCTTTAATTGCTAAAATTGAAAATGCTGAATTTAGAGCAAAAGACCTTGATTTTATTGCAAAAGCTATAAGAAGGAAAAAAATCATCAAGCACAGGGTCTATTCATACACAGGAAAAATTGAGAGTCCTGACCAGTGCGTTATTACAGCCGACTTTTTTATGAAAATTGATAGTGCAAATTGGAGTATTGTCTCTGGTATCTATGATAAACAGTTAATTATTATTGTAAGAAACGATGGTCTGCGTAAAAGTGCGGGTAAAACTGTAAAAGAGGCATTTGACTTTATTGGTTCTGCTGGAGGTCATCGCACTATGGCAAGGGTTGAGATTAAAATCGAAGACCTTGAAAAGGAGTTTGAAATCACAATCAAATCCGAATCATTTGACACTATGGTTGCTGAATGGATCATTGAAAATATAGAGACGCATGGAGGTATTAAGACTGCATAAATAGTATTAAACCGCTTTACATCATTTTTTTTAAAATCCAAATTCAATTCATGTTTTGTTTTGGCATTCATGTTGCATACTAATATCTTTAAAAACAAGCAGTGTTTTTGAAAACATAAGCAGATTCGATGCAATTATTTTAAAATTGAAATTCATAAGCACGAACTATAACTTCATGGAGGTAACGATATGAGACTTAAAGATATAAAGAACAACTTGAATATTGTAAATGCCGTTGATTGGGACATGACCCCTGAAGAGGCAATTGCTCTTCATCTGGAATGGGGACAGTTAAGAGGACAGGCATACTACAGGGATCATAATAACGAGACTGTATATTTTTCCATAAGCACATGGAAGAATCCACCTATTGTAACTTTGGTGAGACGAAAAGGTTTTGATTCAGAAGAGCTTTTAAATTTCAGAATGCCTGAAAGACTTGAAAAGCGATTCATAGAATCTAATGGAAAGCATAAAGGTGTTTTTGCGGTTGAAGGTGAAGTTCGGGATTGGCTTAAAAAAGAGCTTGAGTGTTGAATAACAGTTTAAAGTAGATTCTTTATAATACCGTTCTGTGTTCTCACCCCCATTTTTTTAAATAGATACAAAAAAAGCCCTGAAAAATAAAAATTTCAGGGCTTTTTTATTAACTTCTAATCTTGCTGCTCTTTGGACTACTCTTTAGAAAAATCCTCTTTTGAAGCACCGCATATAGGGCATTTCCAGTCAGATGGAATGTCCTCAAAAGTTGTACCAGGAGCAACTCCATTGTCTGGGTCACCTACTGCAGGATCATAAACATAGCCACAAAGATCACATACATACTTGTCCATAATTACCACTCTCCTTAAATAATTAAATTGTAAAGTTATACTGCCTGAATTTATTGTTACTGACTACTACTTGCTGTCTAAGGGATAGATTTTAAGTAAAATCTTAAAATGCCTTTCCAGATTCAATTCCTATTGATTTGAGCACATAAGCCATAGGGCAGAATCCTGTAAAGGCAGCCTGTGTAAGGTTTGCACCCACGAAACCTGTCAGCCAAAGCCAGTGAATGCTGTGAGATACTGCAAAAATCACGCTCAAAAGTATTATGATGCCTGCAACTGCAAAAACTATTCTGTCAATATTCATGTTGTTTTTAACTCCTTTATATTTATCTATTTCTATCTAAGGTATTTATCAATATTCCATCTCATCTTTAGCCAATTTACCCTTAAACAGATTATATGTCCATATCTGATACGCAATAACCAAAGGTATAAATACAATCACTACGCCCAACATTATTTTAAGAGTTAAAGGGCTTGAAGAGTCGTTAAACGCTGTAAGATTATATTTAGCATCTAAAAGTGATGGAAATAGGTTTGGAAACAGACCAATTATCCCAAAGAATGTACAACTGACGATTGTAACAGCAGATGCACACCATGCACTAAAATAAGCCTTTTTTACGAGATAGAATTTTATAGAGAGAAGAGCAGCCACTGCAATAAGTATTACCACAATAAATTGAGGAATAGCTAAATAGTTATCATATAGACGGGTAGCAAATGCAGAGGCAACGAGAAAAATAACAGCTACTGGAACTAAAGCTAACCATATTTTTTCTGCAAGTGCTATAACTCTTGTATGAAGATCGCCTTCAGTTTTCATGGCAAGCCAATTTGCACCATGAATCATAAAAAGCAACAGAAAAAGAACTCCTCCAAGAAGTCCATAAGGATTTAGAAGCATCAAAATATTTCCATGATAAACACCCTGTCCATCAAAGGGTATTCCTCTGAAGATATTTGCAAATGCAACACCAAAAAGAAGGGCTGGAACAAAGCTGCCGATAAAAATGCAGATATCCCATATTCTCTTCCATCCAGCATCTTCAATCTGTCCTCTAAATTCAAATGCAACACCTCTTAAAATAAGAGCAAACAGAATAAGCATAAGCGGGGTGTAAAGCGAAGAGAACATCACAGCATAAACTTTTGGAAACGCAGCAAACGTTACTCCGCCTGCGGTAATAAGCCACACTTCGTTGCCATCCCAAAAGGGTCCTATTGAGTTGATCATTGCTTTTTTGTCATCTTCAGACTTGCCAAGAAATGGGTAAAGAGTACCAACACCAAAGTCAAAACCGTCTGTCATAAAGAATACAGCCCACAAAAGTCCCCATAGAAAGAACCATATTGTTTCAAGAATCATTTTTATAAACTCCTTTATAACTATTTATAATTATTTAATTTAATATAGACATCTAATCTTAAAAAGTAAATTGAATATTTGGAAATTAAATTTATTGCACCTTAGTGCTGTTCTATAACAGGTCCCTTTATGGCATTTTTTGCAATCAGATAGTAACCGACACCTCCAAGAAGAGCGTATATTACAATGAATGCAATCAATGATATCATCACCTGATATCCTGCAATTGGTGAAGCTGCGTCTGATGTTCTCATCAAGCCATATACAATCCAAGGCTGGCGTCCAACCTCTGCAAGCACCCAACCAGTCTCAATAGCAATATATGGAAGAGGAATTGAAAAGAGCATTATTTTAAGAAAAATTGGTGATTCCATAAGTTTATCTCTTCTGAACCAGCCATAAACCATCAAAATTATAAATAGAGTTCCAAGCCCAACCATGGTTCTGAATGCTGCAAAGGTTATAGTTACAGGAGGTCTTTCGTCTGCTGGAAAATCGTTTAATCCTCTTACTGTGGCATTAAAATCGTGATATCCAAGAAAACTTAAAATTCCCGGAATCTTTCCAATCTCAACTATATTTTTACCAGCTTGTTCATCAGGAATGGCAAACATAACAAGAGGGGCGGAAGTTTGTGTATCCCAGTGTGCCTCCATCGCTGCAAGTTTTGCAGGCTGAACCTCTGCTACATGTGTGCCATGAAGGTCTCCTGTAAATCCAGTCACCAATGAGGCAACTAAACCAAACACAAGAGCTATTCTAAATGACCTTGTAAAAAAATCAATATGCTGTTTTTTCAAAAGATGCCAAGCACTTATACCCATCACAAAAAAAGCACCAAGAATACAGGCAGAAGGAATAACGTGTAAAATCTCAAGAATTCCAAATTTATTGAACAGAAGCTCAAAAAAATCGGTCATCTCTGCTCTGCCGTTGCGGATAGTGTATCCTACAGGATGCTGCATAAACCCGTTTGCAGTGAGAATCCAGACAGCAGAAAGATTGCCAGCAATCGCCACAAGCCACATAACTATAGCGTGTGCCTTAGCAGAGAGCTTTTTCCAGCCAAATATCCAGATGCCTATAAATGTGGATTCTAAGAAAAATGCAGCAGATGCCTCAATGGCAAGCAGAGAGCCAAAAACATCTCCAACATACTCAGAGTAGCGTGACCAGTTTGTTCCAAACTGAAACTCCAGTGTAATACCAGTTACCACTCCTACAGCAAAGTTGATTAGAAAGAGCTTTCCCCAGAATTTTGTCATTTGAAGATAGACCTTATCTCCAGTGCGGACATATTGGGTCTCCATCCATGCAATAATAATGGAGAGTCCTAAAGTTAAGGGGACAAAAAGAAAATGAAACATGGTTGCAACGGCAAATTGCAGCCGGGACAGAAAAACAGGGTCCATGATATCCTCCAGAAATCATTAAAGCGTTAAAAAGTTTTTAAAATTTAAACAATCTACTTGGGAAATCCCTTTAAAACAGACTCTCTCTTTTTAAGAGTTTTGACTGTATGTTTTATTTTTAAGCAAATCAGAAATTAAAAAATATTTCAAGAGATAAAGCAATAGATATGCCATTTTCTGAAATGTAAACATTGCCAATTTTCTATCAATACCATATTTCAGTTTTTATATAACATTATATGATAAAACAATCATGTCTCATTGAATCAGAGTTGTATCACTGTTTAGTGCGACACTTAAGTGTCTCTATTAAAATATAAATAACTATTATACTGTCCAAGGTCATAAATTTAGTTTTGCCTAAACTGTAGAGACGCACGGCAGTGCGTCTCTACTTAGATATAAAAAGTTCAATTCAAGCTGGTATGAATGGTGCAAAATAATTTTGAAAAAAAGTATATTTTAATTTTATCCACTATTTTATGGAGTATCTTTGATATTATGAAAAAAGAGTGCGATATAAATATCAAAAAAACCATTGAACTTGCTGAGGCAATGATACTGCTCGCAAGGCAGGGTGATGATGCAAGAGAAGATTCTGGCTGCGGTGTTCTGTATGGAACTCTGCTTGACTCAGGATTTAAGATTAAACAGCTTGCATTAAAAGAAAAGGAAGCACACATCAATAAAGGGTGGTGGAAATGAGAAAACCTGTAATTGATATAAGTGAATGTGTCTTGTGCGATATCTGCGTTGAAATGTGCCCTGATATTTTTATAAAAAATCAAGCTGGATACATTGAAATAGCAGATAATGTTCCAGACACTGTTTATCAATCGCTTGAAGATGATATAAATGACGTTATAAAAACTTGCAGAGGAGATTGTATATCATGGGGTGAGGAAACTTAAACAGCAGATATATGAACTATTGCAGATGAAAGATGAAGAGAGTGCAATAAATCAGATTCTTGAAATTGCTCCTTCTCAGTCAATAAATCCGTTTTTTTCATTCATACAAAGCACTAACGATGAGATAAAATGGCGTGCTGTAAGAGCAATGGGAAAAGTTGCGGCAAAGATGGCATCTGAAAATCTTGAATCTGCCAGAGTTGTAATGAGACGGCTTATGTGGAGTCTTAACGATGAATCAGGCGGTATTGGCTGGGGTGCTCCTGAAGCTATGGGGGAGATTATGGCTCAAGATAAGCGTCTTTATGATGAATACCATAAAATCCTTTTGTCGTACATAGATGAAGATGGAAACTTTCTTGAATATGAACCTCTCAGAAAAGGGGCTGTTTGGGCAATAGAACGTATCGGGCTATATCCTTCTTAAACTCATGGAATCTATCATACAGCCCTGAAGCAGTGCTGCACATAGCATCACAGCTCCAACCTCCTGCTACCCTTTTCCTATACGCTCAAGAGCTGTAATAAATTGTTTGGTTTAAGAACATCACGTATTTTTTTATCAAGATCACTTATCGTAACAGGCTTCATTAAAAAGCCTTTGATGCCCATAGAAAGGGCTTTCTCTTCTGACATGATTGTGCTGAATCCTGTGCATAACAGTATTGGAATATCAGGACGTATTTTAATCAACTCAAGTGCGAGTCTGTCTCCAGACATTGTAGGCATTGCCATATCTGTAATTACCATATCAAATTTATCGGGGTTGGCACGAAATGCTTCAAGAGCTTCAATACTGCTGATGCGTGAAGTAACTTGATAACCTAACCGCTCCAGCATACCTTTTTGCAATGTAATCAACACAACTTCATCATCTACAATAAGTATTCGTTCACTACCACCCTGCATGGGTATCATTACTTGAAGAACATCATCTTTTTTCAGATAACTCTCAGCAACAGGCAGATATATATTAAATTCTGTACCTTTGCCTATCTCACTACCCCCCCTGTGTCAGGATAGATGTCGCCTCTGATGAGGAGTTAAATTTTGGGGGGAATAGAGGTGATATTTATGGGATACTCTGTTGAAATGAGAGAATCAGTGATAAAGAAAATACTGGTTGGTGAAAAAACGCATGATGAAATAGCAATGGAAGCGGGAATAAGCAAATCAACTCTTGGCTATTGGCTCAAGCATTACAAAAAGGATGTCAAAATAAAATCGGAGATAAGGGAAAAACGTCCCCGGGATTGGTCTGCAACAGAACGTATTGAAGCATTAATGACAACAGGAGCAATGTCAAACGAGGAAAAAGCAT
>JADFZJ010000059.1 GCA_015232555.1 Desulfamplus sp.
TTTGATATGGGAAAATTAAGAGAAATCACATTTGACGGAAAAGGATTTGCTTTTTATGGAGCGGTTAAGGCATATAACAGCAATGGTTTGAGTGCGTTCTCGAATGTGGAGTGGTTTAATTTGATGGAGTTAATTAATATAAGATGAGCGAAAAAAAAGTAACCCTACCGATTACTGGCATGAACTGCGTCAACTGTGCCGCAAACATTCAGCGAAATGTGGGCGGTCTAAATGGAGTAAATAAAGCTGAGGTCAATTTTGCAGTTGAACAGGCTGTTATCTCATTTTCACCTGAGCAGATTACGCTCGAAACTATTGTGGAGAAAATCCATGATCTTGGTTTTAAGGTAGTAGAATCGGGTGAAGACGAGATTGAGCGTCAAGCAGAAATTCTCAACCAGACAAAAAAATTTATTGCAGGAGCAGCGTTTGCTTTACCTCTTTTTATCTTGAGCATGTCCCGTGATTTTGGACTGACAGGTGAATGGAGTCATGCAGCATGGGTCAACTGGCTATTTTTTCTGCTATCCACTCCTGTCCAGTTCTATACTGGCTGGGACTACTATGTCGGAGCATTTAAAAGCCTTAAAAACAGAAGTGCAAATATGGATGTACTGATTGTTTCTGGCTCGTCTGTTGCCTATTTTTACTCTATAGCCATTATTTTACTACCTGTTTTTACACTGTTTTCAGGTGGTGAAACATCTGCTGTCCATTCTGATCACGTCTATTTTGAGACCTCTGCCTTGATTATCACCCTTATAAAACTTGGAAAGCTTTTGGAGGTAAGAACCAAAGGCAAGACTGGTGCTGCAATCAAAAAACTTATGGCACTCCAGCCAACGACAGCTACCATACTTGAGGGATACGGCGATGTCAGTGGATATAACAATGATGGAAAACTTTCCAATGATACTCTTGATAAACATTTTAAACTGCACCACCGAGAAAAAGAGATACCTATATCAGAGCTTTGTATAGATAATATTGTCGTGATTCGTCCTGGTGAGAGGATTCCTGTAGATGGTATCATTATAGATGGTAATTCTACAGTTGATGAATCAATGCTCACT
The DNA here is from genome assembly GCA_015232555.1 of Desulfamplus sp. Classification (GTDB taxonomy): domain Bacteria; phylum Desulfobacterota; class Desulfobacteria; order Desulfobacterales; family Desulfobacteraceae; genus Desulfamplus. The sequence goes on from JADFZJ010000059.1 coordinate 1,074, forward strand.
GGCGAGCCGATACCCATTGACAAGAAAAAAGGTGATAAGGTTATAGGCGGAACAGTAAATGGACATGGGCTTTTGAAATTCAGAGCTACTCATGTTGGTAAACAGACTGCTCTTGCCCAGATAATAAGATTAGTTCAAGAGGCTCAAGGAAGCCGTGCACCTATTCAGGCATTAGCCGATAAGGTCGCAGCGATTTTTGTTCCGGCTGTGATGGTTATTGCCCTTATAACCTTTGGAATATGGTGGACAGCAACAGGTGAATTTGTGACTGCGATGATCCGTATGGTTGCAGTTTTAGTTATTGCATGTCCATGTGCTTTAGGGCTTGCAACTCCAACAGCAATCATGGCTGGAACAGGCAAGGGGGCTGAAAATGGCATTTTGTTCAAACGGAGCGAGGCTCTTGAAAAGGCTGCAAAACTTCGAACTATTGTGCTTGATAAAACAGGTACAATCACTATGGGAAAGCCAGTTGTACGAGATATTATACCATTAGATAAATTGATGCGTGCCAATAACAGCTTGCTACAAGATTTGTCTAACAGCGAACCGCTCTCTGACGATGAACTGCTTGTTTATGCTGCATCAATTGAGAAAGGCTCTGAGCACCCGATTGGCAAGGCTATTGTGAGTTTTGCAAAAGAAAAAAATCTGACACTTTATGATTTGTTTGATTTCAAGGCTCACAGCGGTATGGGAGTTGAGGCAACAATCAATGGAAAAAATTTAAGATTTGGAAAACCAGCATGGTTTGAGTCAGAACTATTGGAACAAAAATCGTTGAGGTTAGAATCGGTTGGACAAACTACCGATTCTATAAATATAAAAAAGAGTATTGAGGAGCTACAAAGCAAAGGCAGAACTGTAATGATTTTGGCTCAAGCAAAAAACATTATTGGGATTATTTCTGTTTCCGATGCAATAAAACCTGAATCTGCTCAAGCTGTAAGCTCAATGCGTGAGGAAGGTATAAGAGTTATTATGCTGACAGGCGATAATCTCAATACTGCTATTTCAATTGCCCGTGAGGCTGGTATTGATGAGAACGATATTGCAGCAGAGGTAAAACCTGAACAGAAAGCAGATAAAATAAAGGAGCTGCAAAGAGAGAATCACGGATTAATCGGAATGGTAGGAGACGGCATAAACGATGCACCAGCTCTTGCTGCGGCTGATGTCGGATTTGCAATTGGCACAGGAACCGATATCGCAATTGAGGCTGGTGATATAATCCTGTCAAGCGGAAGTCTTACTGGTATCCCCAAAGCTATAGCAGTCAGCAGAGATACTTTAAACACCATCAGGCAAAATTTATTTCTTGCATTTATCTATAATATAATTCTTATTCCAGTGGCTGCTGGAATTCTTGCCCCTTTTGAAATTTTTCCTGATTTCTTGAGGCAGCTTCACCCTATCCTTGCAGCTATAGCCATGGCTGCTTCGAGCATATCTGTTGTTACTAACAGCCTTCGACTCTACACTGCTACGAGATTATAATACTCAATTGCGTTACTCTATTTCAAAATCCATTATCATAATCGACCTTCTGCAAAATTAGAATATTGCCATTGGTTTTATCGGGTAAAAATTTAGTTCTGCAAGAAGTCTAATTTTTATAAAAGTTGAGGTACCTACAAATGGCTGATTTACCGCCAACATACGATACAGAGAAGGAACGCCTTTATTTCACATCTTTCCATGAGCTTATGACTATACGTGTGGCAGAGATTCTTTTGGTCTCAAGCCCATACGATGCTTTTATCATGCAGGAAGATGGCAGACTCTCAGAACGAATTATCCACGAATACAAGGGGCTTAATCTTACAAGACCTCCAAGGCTTACATGGGTATCAAATGGGAGCGAAGCACTGACAAAACTTGAGAACAGACAGTATGATGTTGTCATTGTTATGCCTCATATCAGCGATATGGATGCCTATGAGCTTTGTGCAGAGATCAAAAATAGGTTCAAAAATATTGCTGTCTATTATTTTGCCTATGATGTCAGAACTTTGTTGGAAAACGAAAAGTGGCTGCGAGAAAACAAGCAACGGGTAATGGAAAATAAAAGCTGGTTATTATCAAATACAAAATTTTATGACCAAGAAATAATTGATCGGATATTTATATGGAGCGGCAATACAGATCTTCTTATGGCACTTGTGAAGAGTCGTGAGGATTTCATGAATGTTGACCACGACACAAAGCTTGCTGATGTAAGAGTAATTATTGTTGTTGAAGATTCTCCGCTCTATCTTTCGTCTCTTCTTCCCTATATTTACAAGGAAGTTGTGATGCAGACGCAAGCTGTGATGGATGACTCGCTCAATGAAAATGATCGTATATTGAGAATGCGTGCTCGTCCAAAAATTTTGGTAGCTGAAAATTATGAAGATGCTGAAAATCTGTATCTAAAATATCGTAAATATTTGCTTTGTGTAATATCAGATGTTCGTTATCCAAGAGAGGGAAAAGATGACCCTGACGCAGGAATAAGCCTGTTGACTGAAATTCGTCAGGAGATTCCAGATATTCCTCTGCTTATTCTCTCTTCAGAACCTTCTAATAAAGAGAGAGCCGAAAATATTCCAGCCTGTTTTTTAGATAAACGTTCTCCTTCTCTTCATGCAGATATCCGTTATTTTTTGGTACATTATTTAGGTTTTGGTGACTTTATATTCCGGTTAAACGATGGAACAGTGGTGGCAAGAGCTTCCAACATAAGAAGCATGAGTTCTATTCTCCATTCAGTTCCTGGAGAGTCAGTTGCTTATCATGCCAACAGAAATGATTTTTCCAGATGGTTTATGGCACGTTTTGAGATGCAGCTTGCAAATAAAATACGCCCTTTGACTCTGAATGATTTTCCGAACACACACCATCTTAAAGAGTATATCCGAACGCTCATCAGAAATAAGCTGCAAGTTCGTCAAAAAGGTTTGGTATCTGATTTCATCAAGGAAGAGTTTGACCCTGAAAATGATTTTGTTAAGATTGGACGCGGTTCTCTTGGAGGTAAAGCAAGAGGGCTTGCATTTATATCGAACCTGTTTCGTGAAAATGTCGATTTTCATCAGAAATTTGAAGGTGTTGATATTATCCTTCCAAAAACGGTTGTCATTACTACGGAAGGTTTTGATGATTTTGAGAGTCTGAACAATACTCGTGAATTTTTGAATACAAAATTACTATTACACAATAACATCAGCGGGTTATCGAGCGAAGATATCATTTCTTTAACCGATAATAATTTAAGTGATAAGAAAATTATAGATCATTTCAAACGAGCAGATTTTCCTGAATGGCTTGCCCACGATCTAAAAACCTACCTTAAACATGTACACTATCCGCTTGCTGTCCGCTCCTCAGCAATTTTAGAGGATGCTCATTATCGTCCAAGTGCAGGAGCTTACAAAACCTACATGCTCCCAAATAACCATCCAGATGTAACGGTAAGACTAAATCAACTGACTCAGGCAATAAAATTGGTCTATGCCTCAGTTTATCAGGAGATTCCTCGGGTGCTTGCAAAAAATTCGGTTTACAGACCAGAAGAGGATAAGATGGCTGTTATTATTCAGCAGTTGTCAGGCACAGTTAATGGAAACTACTTTTATCCGGCAGTCTCTGGAGTTGCCCAGTCATGGAATTTTTATCCTGTCTCTTACATGAAACCTAATGAAGGGGTAGCCCATATTGCTTTGGGTCTTGGAAAAATTGTTGTTGATGGAGGTGTAGCCCTAAGATTTTCACCTAAATACCCTGAATTTCTCCCTCAATTTTCTTCGGTTGAGACTATTTTGAAAAATGCCCAGCGTTATTTTTATGCTTTGGATATTAGAAGTTATGAGCCTCAAGCAGATTTTGAACTGACCAAATTAGATGTAGATGATGCTATTGAGCATAAAAATGTAAAAAGATTGCTAAGTTCCTATATGCCAGAGGATAATCGTATCAGAGATTTTTTTACACCTAAAGGTTATCCTGTGCTCACCTTTGCATCTATTCTTAAATTTAGGACATTGCCGATTGGAGAGATACTTTCTGAACTTCTTGAAATTGGCAGAAATGGTATGGGTTGTCCGATTGAGATTGAGTTTGCAGTTAATCTTCATGATCAAAAGAAGCCAGAGTTTTTTCTGCTTCAGATTAGACCCATGATGGTGGCACGGCACAATATGAATGTTTTTATAAATAAAAAAGATATTGACAACTCATTCTGTTACTCAGATAAAGCCATGGGCAGCAGTCAGATTAGAGAGATTTACCACATTATTTATGTGAAGCCAGCGGCATTTGACACCTCAAAAACTGTTGAAATTGCGGAAGAGATAAGTAAATTGAACAATTCATTTGAAATGAATCAATATAAAAATATAGATCACTATGAAGATAGTCAGGATAAAAATGTGCAGGCACAGGTAGAGATAAGAAGACAGAAAGATAAATATCTCCTTATAGGTCCTGGCAGGTGGGGGACATCAGACTCATGGCTTGGTATTCCTGTAAAATGGAGCAGCATTACCCATGTAGGCACAATTATTGAGACAGTGTCAGACAAACTCAATGCTGATCCGTCACAAGGAAGCCATTTTTTTCACAACATAACATCTTTGGGTATCAACTATCTTGGAGTACCTGCAAAAGATAAGAATTTTATTGACTGGGCATGGCTTAATTCTCTGCCCTCAGAGATTGAAACAAAATTTTTACGCTATATAAGGCTTTCAGAGCCTGCGGTTTTAAAAATCAACGGCAAAGAGTCAAATGCAGTTATTTTAAAACCAAATATAAATGCAAGTGCAGAATAGAATATTCTTTTTTGTTCTTGCGAACAGATAGAGGGCAGACATTGTGTTTGACCTCATAAGTTATTAATAACAGGAGATTAGCAAAAATGAGCACCGTTTATAATACAGGTGATGTGTATGACAAAGTTGTAAGCAGAGACCCTGATCAAAAAGAGTTTCTGCAGGCAGTGCATGAAGTATTTGAGTCTGTCAAAGTTGTTATGGATAGAAATCCTGAGTATGGAAAGGCAAAAATTTTAGAGCGGATTGTTGAACCTGAAAGAGTTGTTAGTTTCAGAGTAGCATGGACAGATGACAGAGGCGAAATTCATGTAAACCGCGGATTTAGAATTCAGATGAACAGTGCAATCGGTCCATACAAGGGCGGTTTAAGATTTCATCCCTCTGTAAATCTTTCAATCCTTAAATTCCTTGCATTTGAGCAGGTCTTTAAAAATTCTCTTACAACCCTTCCTATGGGCGGCGGCAAAGGTGGGTCTGATTTTGACCCAAAAGGTAAATCTGATGCAGAGGTTATGAGATTCTGTCAGAGTTTTATGATGGAACTCCATAAATATATTGGTCCAGATACTGATGTTCCAGCAGGGGATATCGGCGTTGGAGGACGCGAGATTGGCTATCTTTTCGGAACATACAAACGTCTGAAAAATGAATTTTCAGGAGTTTTAACAGGCAAAAGCCTTAATTGGGGAGGAAGCCTTATCCGTCCCGAAGCTACTGGTTATGGTTCTGTATATTTTGCATCTGAAATGCTCGCAACACGAAATGAGACTCTTGCAGGGAAAACCTGTCTTGTATCTGGCTCAGGCAATGTATCTCAATATACTGTACAGAAGCTCATTGAACTTGGTGCAAAAGTTGTAACTTTATCTGACTCTTCAGGATATATTTATGATGAGTCTGGCATAACAGCAGAGAAGCTCAAATATGTGATGACTCTGAAAAACATCAAACGTGGAAGAATAAGCGAGTATTCTGAAAAATATCGTGAAGCTGTATTTACTCCTGTAGATTCATCAAAAGATTACAATCCTCTATGGGATCACAAGGCTGATTGTGCATTCCCATCAGCAACACAGAATGAAATCAATGGTAAAGATGCCCAGAATTTGCTGAAAAACGGTGTCTATGTGGTATCTGAGGGTTCAAACATGCCGACAACACCTGATGGAGTTGATCTGTTTATTGACAAAAAGATACTCTATGGACCAGGAAAAGCTGCAAATGCGGGTGGCGTATCTGTATCAGGTCTTGAAATGAGCCAGAACAGCATGAGATTGAAATGGTCAAGAGAAGAGGTTGACAACAAACTCAGACAGATCATGAAGAGCATTCATAAATCATGCGTTGATGCTTCAGAAGAGTATGGAACACCTGGCAACTATGTTAATGGAGCCAATATTGCAGGTTTTGTAAAAGTTGCAGATGCCATGTTGGATCAGGGCCTATTTTAATTAACACCTGCAAAAATCCCCCCTTCCTTAAAAGAAAGGGGGATTAGAGTTTAAAAGCGATTAAAGAACAATATCCTCAAATACTCTATTTTTAATATGTTTGACTACAGATTTGACAAATCCATCCATCGTCATACCCATCTTTACATTACCATCAAGCGTTCTGACAGATAAGGTCAAAGATTCCCGCTCCTTGTCTCCAATTGTAATTATAAGAGGTGTGTAATTAACTTGAGCATCTCTGATCTTCTTTTTAAGGCTTTCAGTTCTTGTATCTACATCACACCTAATCCCATATTCTGACAGTTGGCTACTAACACCATGAGCATAAGGGGCAAGATCGTCATTTATCGGAAGAATGACCGCCTGAACAGGTGCAAGCCACAGCGGAAATTTTCCTGCAAAGTGCTCAACTAAAATCCCGAAGAACCGCTCAATTGAGCCATAGATTACACGATGAATCATTACAGGGCGGTGCTTTTCGTTATCAGCACCTTTGTATGATAGATCAAAGCGTTCTGGCAGAGCCATATCAAGCTGAATAGTGCCGCACTGCCAAGTTCTTCCCAAGGCATCTTTTATGTGAATGTCAATTTTAGGACCATAAAAAGCTCCATCACCTTCGTTGATAACATAATCTTTGCCATATTTGTTCAGGGCATTTTTCAATCCATTGGTTGCCTCTTCCCACTGTTCATCAGACCCAATTGATTTTTTTGGACGGGTTGACAGCTCCAAATGAAATCCTAAACCAAAACGGCTGTAAATTCTGTTGACAAGCTGCAACACTCCAAGAATTTCGCCTTCAATCTGCTCAGGTGTCATAAAGATATGGGCATCATCTTGGTGAAATGCCCGAACCCTAAAAAGACCTGAAAGAGCACCAGATTTTTCATGTCTGTGAACAAGCCCTATCTCTCCTGCTCTTAAGGGAAGATCACGGTAGGAGTATGAGCCTGTTTTGTAAAGAAGCATTCCTCCAGGGCAGTTCATCGGTTTTATGGCGTATTCCTCTTCATCAACTACCGAGGTGTACATGTTCTCCCTGTAATTTTCCCAATGACCGCTCTGCTCCCATAAATGACGGCTTAACATTACGGGTGTTTTGGTCTCAACATAACCTGCTCTTTTATGCTCTTCTCGCCAATATTCTAAAAGCACATTCCACATAGCCATACCTTTAGCGTGGAAAAAGGGCATACCAGCAGCCTCTTGATGAAAACTGTAGAGGTCAAGTTTGGTGCCAATTTTTCTGTGATCTCTCTTTTTTGCCTCTTCAATCAGGTGAAGATATGCGTTCAAATCCTTTTTATCAAAAAAAGCTGTTCCGTAGAGCCTCTGAAGCTGTGCTTTAGATTGATCTGCTCTCCAGTATGCTCCAGAGGTTTTCATCAGCTTAATTCCCTTTATCATGCCTGTGTGGGGAATATGTGGACCGCGGCAAAGATCTGTAAAGCCACCCTGCTGGTAAAGTGAGAGTTCCTGCTCTGCTGTCTGAGCTGCAAGTTCTTGTATCAACTCAGTTTTATACGGATTGTTCTTAAATATCTCAAGAGCCTGTTCAGAGGTTACAACTTTGCGTTCAAAAGTTTTCTTTGCCTTTATGATATTGTTTATCTCGGCTTCAATTGCTGGAAAATCCTCTTCAGAGACGGGTTTCATATCAATATCGTAATAAAATCCATCTTCTACTACAGGTCCTATTGTCAAAGCTGCATCAGTATAGAGATTTTGAACTGCCTCTGCCATCACATGAGCTGCACTGTGACGCAGTATCTCAAGAGCCTCTTTATCTTTTGTTGTGATAAATCTTAAGGAGGAGTCTTCCTTGATTTCACGGTTCAAATCAACCATTTTGCCGTTAATCTCCATTGCAACACAATTTTTGGCAAAACCCTCGGAAATGGAGAGTGCTACATCCATTCCATTAGGATATGATTCAAAAGCCTTTATACTCTTATCGGGAAGTGTTATATTAATCATTCAGCACCATCCATTGTTAGTGGTTAGTTAAAGTTTATAAAATTAAAAGATTAAGGCAACAGCCTGAAACGGTCAAGAAAAAAAATGATTGAATATACCCTGATCAGCTCGAATAAAGATTTAAAAAACCAGTGCAGATATCTTGAAATACAAAAACAGATAGCAATGGACATTGAAGCAGACTCCATGCACCATTTTAAAGAGAGGGTCTGCCTGATTCAAATGGCTGATCCAGAAAGACATTACCTTATTGACCCTTTAACCATATCTGATTTCTCACCGCTTAAACCTATCTGTGAAAATTCTGCAATTACCAAAATATTTCATGGGGCAGATTTTGATATCAGAAGTCTTGACAGGGATTTTGATATCAAAATCAGTAATCTGTTTGACACTGAAATTGCCTGCCGATTTCTTGGTATTCAGAAACGAAGTCTTGCTGCCCTTCTAAAGAAGCACTTTAACCTGAATTTAGACAAGCGGTTTCAGAAAACAGACTGGTCACAGCGTCCTCTTTCAAAACAGATGATCGATTACAGCATCAACGATGTTGCATACCTTATAGAACTTGCCTCAATCCTGAAAAAAAAGCTGATTGATGCGGGACGGCTTGAATGGGCAATGGAGGAGTTTCAACTTCAAACAGAGGTTCGTTATGACAAAAATGATGAGATGCCTCTCTTTATGAAATTTAAAGGTGCTGGTAAAATGGGCAGAGAGAGCCTTGCAATTTTGGAATCTTTGCTGCAAATGAGGGTAAGGATTGCAAAGGAGAAAAATCTTCCCTTGTTTAAAATTATCAGTGCTGAATCAATAACCGCAATGACACTCAGAAAACCACAGTCAATGAATGAATTAAAACAGTCAAATGCTTTAAGTCCCAAGCAGATTACAATGTACGGTGACAGGTGCATCAAGGCTGTTGTTCAAGGAATTGCTATGTCCAAAGAGAAGATGCCTTCGTATCCTAAAAAGCGGGTGCCAGAATTCCAATCAACCGCTCCAGAAAAAATCAATGCATTAAAAAATTTAAGAGAATCTATGAGTCTAAAAACAGGAATTGAACCAGGTTTTCTAATGAACAATGCCACCATTGCAGCAGTTGCAGTTGCACTTCCATCATCTGAAGAGGAGTTTTTGCATATAAATGGAACAAGGCAGTGGCAAGTTGAGCTGCTTGGAAAAGAGGTTATACAAATATTGAACGAGTAACGAGCAACAACAAAGTGGTAGATTGATAAAACCAACAGATGCAATTGCTGCAACAAACAAGTGAAGATTACGGAGATAAACAAGTGAAAATTGTATTTGAAAAGATGGAAGGTCTTGGTAATGATTTTATCATGCTTGACGACAGAAACGGCAAAATCGCAACCTTGCAGGGAGGTTATCCAGAGATAGCCAAAACTCTCTGTTCCCGCCACTTTGGGATTGGGGCAGATGGTATTATTCTTCTGCTCAACTCTCAAAAAGAGGACATAGGATTTAAAATTTTCAACTGTGATGGTTCAGAAGCCCAAATGTGCGGTAACGGCATGAGGTGCTTTGCAAAATATCTCTTTGAAAACAAGATTATAAATAAAAAGGTAATTACAGTAGAGACCCGTGCGGGCAGGGTTATTCCTGAAATAATCACAGATGAATCAGGCAAGGTAAAGTCTGTATGTGTGGATATGGGAGAGCCAATACTTGAGCCTGAAAAAATTCCGTTTGTTCTTCCAGCCCAACCCAATGGTAAGGCTGAGGTAGACTCACAATCTTCCGCTTCTACAGTTCAATCATCTATTTCTACATCTCAAGGTCATCAAGGGGACATGGCAGTAAATATTCCACTTAATGCGAATGGAGAAATCTTCAATATTACTGCGGTTTCAATGGGCAATCCTCATGCCGTAATATTTGTCGATGATGTGAGCACCACGCCAGTTGAGCTTTATGGCAGAGCAATTGAGAACCATCCTAACTTTCCTGAAAAAACAAATGTGGAGTTTATTCAGATAATTGACAGACTTCAGATTAATATGCGTGTGTGGGAAAGGGGGGCTGGTGAGACTCTTGCGTGTGGAACAGGATCATGTGCGGCAATGGTAGCTGCAACTCTTAATGGCAAATGTGCAAGAAAGGTGAAGCTCCATCTTAAAGGTGGGACTCTTGATATTGAATGGAGAGAGTCAGATAACCACATATACAAAACAGGACCCGCAAACTCTGTGTTTAAAGGCACTATTGAGATATAGATAGAAGCTGTAATAGTTAGCTGTTATTTTATAAAAACCTGCTCCCCCCGTTTAAAAACAGAGGCGATTGGCGAGATACCCGCATGATATGCAAGCATTGCAGGTGTTTCGCCCTCCATAAGAAGAAAGTCTGCCTGTTTGCCAACATCTAAGCTGCCAACTCTATCTGCCATGCCAATTGCATAAGCAGCATTTAAAGTTGCTGCTGTCAGAGCTTGGGCAGGAGTCATATTCATATTAAGCACTGCAAGACCAATTACAAACGGCATTGATTCACAATAACTTGTTCCTGGATTGCAGTCAGTGGCAAGGGCAACTGGAACATTTTTTTCAATCATAAATCTTGCCCTTGCGTAAGGTTTACGAAGGCTGTAGGCAGTTACTGGTAGAAGAGTTGCCACAACTCCAGCAGTTGACATCTTTTCGATATTTTCATCGCTTGCAGCAAGAAGATGATCAGCAGATGATGCACAAAGTTCTGCTGCAAGGGCTGCACCTCCAAGGTCATTAACTTCATCAGCGTGAATTTTTATCTTAAATCCAAGTTCTATGGCAGCCTCAAGAACTTTTCTCCCCTGTTCAATTGAAAAGACTCCTTTTTCGCAGAAAACATCACAATAAGTAGCAACTCCTTGAGCTTTAACAGCGGGCAGCATTTCGTCAATTAAAAGTTTAATAAAGAGATCAGGATTTTGTTTGTAAGCTGTTGGAATGGCATGAGCACCAAGAAAGGTTGCAACAATATCAAGAGGCGTGGTTTTGTGGACAAGATCAATTGTCCTAAGCATTTTAAGTTCGTTTTGGGTATCAAGACCATAACCGCTTTTGATTTCAAGTGTTGTTGTTCCAAATTTCATGGCAGAGAGTGCATGTTTAATGGTATTCACATAAAGCTCCTCTTCTGATGCCTTTGCCACTGCTTCAACTGAAGACAAAATTCCTCCTCCACTATTTAGTATTTCAAGGTATGGAACACCTTGCAGCCTCATCTCAAATTCGGACTCTCTGAGCTTTGCAAAGCATATATGGGTATGTGGATCAACAAACCCTGGAATTAGGCAGTGCCCTTGACAATCAATCGTCTTACCCGCATCTTTGAGTTTTCCGTGGCTGTCAATCTTTGAATTTTTACCTCTATTATGGATAAGATCGTCGATATCTCCAATTTCGGTGATGATACCATTTTCTACAACTATTGCACCATTTTGAAAATGATTAATATTAGATTGCGATTTTCCAGAAGCAGGTGAACCGTTATCTACTGGGGTGTAGATATTTGCATTTTTGAACAGATTTATAGCCATTTTAGATATCCTAATATTCGCACTAATTTGCCCTCTCCCCATAAAGAGAGGGGGAATAATATCACTCACTCCCCTGTAGGGAGGGGCTTTGCGTAACATCACTTAATAACATCTTAAAATTATTAAACTTTAAATTTATCCACAGCATCTTTAAGTCTTTCTGAAAGCAGTTTTAGTTCATCAGCTTTTTTATTGACCTGTGAACTGCTGTTTGATATCTGATTTACCGCTCGATTGCTTCCTGAAATACCGCCTGCTATATCATTAACAACAGCCGCACTTTGAGTTATATTATCTGATACATTTTGAATCGCATGTGAAGCGTCTGCTACATTGCTGGCTATCTCTTTAGTGGTTGCAGATTGCTCTTCAACTGCTGTAGCAATTGTTGATATCATATCATCTACGTCATTGATGACTTTGGATATCTCTTTAATTTCTGAAACAGTATGTGTAGTGGAACTTTGAATTGCCTCAATCTTCTCTTTAATAGATTGGCTTGCAACGGATGTCTGTTTTGCAAGCTCCTTTATTTCACTTGCAACAACAGCAAAGCCTTTGCCAGCTTCTCCTGCTCTTGCAGCCTCAATAGTTGCATTTAGTGCAAGCAGATTTGTCTGGTCTGAAATTTCTGCAATCGTCTCAATAACAATGCCAATCTCTTGAGCTGAGTTTCCAAGTTGATTTATACGTTCTGAGGAGCTTAGAACTTTTTTAACAGCATTATTGCTTAAATTGCGTGTGTTTGAAGTACTTTGAGCGATTTCGCCAATTGTTGCTGTCATCTCTTCAGCAGCCGAAGCAACCATTGATATATTGGATGATGCCTGCTCCGATACTAAAACAACACTTGCCATATTGGAACTCAACTCTTCTGCTGCTGCTGCGATGGTGTTGGACTGCTTTGATACCTCTTCGGTTGAGGTAAAAAGATGTGTTGATGATTTAGCAAGTTCATTTGAGGCTTTGCCAAGTGTCTCAGCGTTGCCAGAGATTTGGCGGATAAGATTTTGAAGTTTTAAAGACATTGAAGCAAGAGCCTGATTTATCCTTCCAAGCTCGTTAGTGCCGATATTGTCTGTCTCTATTTTGCTTGTAAGATTGCCGTCTCCAATAGCTTCGACTATAGTAATGACGTTTCCAATTCTTTTTGCAATACTGCCTGAAAAGACGATAGCTATTACAAGACCAGTGATAAGCGAAATAACAACTATAATAATTGCTAAATACCTAATACTATTTACACCTCCAAAAAACTCCTCCTGATATGCAGAATAACCGATAACCCAATCCAATTGAGATAGATAGGCATATCCAGCAATTTTCATTCTTGCACGTTTTTCGTCCTTATTCTTCCACGGATAGTAAGTTATCGTAGAATCTTCAGGAGAGAGTTTTTTAGCAGAGCTTATCATATCTTGGATAAAAAACCTTCCATCACTATCTTTTGCTCCCCAGATATTTTCTCCATCTCTTGCTCTTTTATAAGAAAGGATATAGTCACCTTTTGAATTCAGGACATAGACATATCCAGTCTCTCCAGTTACTATCTTTGCAAACTGCTCAATCAGCATATTTACGACATTTTTCTCAGGAAAACCTACAAACAAAGCCCCAACAATTTTACCGTCAATATCCTTTATAGGTTCATATCCTGAAATAAACCACTCTTTTACTACAAATGCCCTGCCATAATAAGTTTGACCGTCTATTATGCTTTTATAAACTGGTGAATCCTTAGGAATATAGGTATTCATTGCCCGAGAGCCGTCTTCTTTAAGAACATTGGTAGAGATTCTGAGCAGTCCATCTGGTATTAACTGAAATATCGTAACAGATAATTCAGTTAGCGATTTCACCTTGTCAACGTATCTAAAATTACTATAAATAATTTCATCATTAATTTGAAATGAAGGAATCTCAATCTCTTTTGTGCTTTTATCTATCTGGTTTGTGATTGAAATTTTATGCATTTTATTAGAGTCAACAACAATTTTTCTTCCAGTATTTATTCCTGCAACAATAGCTACCCTTGCTGCTGACAGAGAACTCTTAACTTGCTCCAAAGAAATCGTATATGCAGTTTCTGCCATAACTCTACAAACAGAAGCCTGAGATTTAAGATTTTTCTCCAATTGTGATATGGTCTCTTGCTTAACATTGTAATAAGATACAAATGCTAAAATCAGGAGAGGAACTGCAACTAAAATGGTACATATTGTTAATACCTGCAATCTTAAACTAATATCTCTAATTCGCATACTCCCTCCTTAAGCGAAAAATAGTATTCCATCTTTTTATTATATTGAGCTTATTTGTAAGATAAATCCATAATTAAAATTGTTAAAATATGTTTGATATAGCCTTATCAATCAGGCTCTTATCAGGCAAAAAGGGAATAGTAATCTGATCTCCATTGCTGTTTTCAAGATTATAGTTAATTGCCACCTCCATTGCATTCTGGTTACGTGCCCAGTTACGCCGTGCAACTCCGCCCATCACATCCCATAACATGGCAGATCGGATGATCTTATCAACCCTTTCACTTCCATCAAGCACCAGTCCAAAACCGCCGTTGACAGCCTTTCCAATTCCAGTGCCTCCGCCATTATGCAAAGCTACAAGAGACATTCCACGAGCAGCATTACCAGCAAAACAGTGAGTTGACATATCAGCACAAACATTGCTACCATCTTTTATGTTGGCGGTCTCCCTAAATGGTGAGTCAGTGCCTCCCGGGTCATGATGATCTCTTCCAAGCATAATAGGTCCTACCTCCCCATTTCTCACCATATCGTTAAATTTAAGTGCAATATTGACCCTGCCCGCTGCATCCTGATACAAAATTCTTGCCTGACTTCCCACAACCAATCTGTTTTTTAAGGCATCCCTTATCCAGATATAGTTATCTCTATCTTCTGGTCTGCGTTTTGGATCGATGCAGGACATTGCTGCATGGTCGGTTCGTTCAAGGTCTTCTGGTTTTCCGCTCAAACAGACCCAGCGAAAAGGTCCATATCCGTAATCAAAAATAGGACCCATGATATCTTCAAAATATGATGGAAAGATAAAACCATCTTTGGCATCAATTCCGTTTCTCGCAATTTCAACTACTCCAGCATCAAATACAGCCTTTAAAAAAGAGTTCCCATAATCAAAAAAGAAGGTTCCCTGTTTTGAAATCTCGTTAATCAATTCGTAATGACGGCGAAGGCTTTTATCAACAAGTCGTTTAAATGCAGCTCTATCTTCAGCAAGAAGTCGTGTTCTCTCCTCAAAGGTTATACCCTGTGGGCAATATCCGCCATCATACGCAACGTGGCATGAAGTTTGGTCAGATAAAAGATCAACTTTTAAACAGCCGTTTTTTCCGTTTTTACTGCTATTTTTCTCTCCAGTTTGATTTGCAAGATTATTATGTTTTACAATATGTTCTAAAAGATCAACAATATTTCCGTGAAAGGCTATAGAAACGGCATATTTTGACGTGTCAGATTTGTGTTTATCATCAGATGCTGATTTTGCTTTAACAAATTTAGATGCAAGAGCTACAGTTTTAGATGCAAGCGATACGACTTCATCAAGATCAGATGAGACAACATCAACCCAGCCCTGCTCATATCGCGTTTTGATGCGTGAGAGATCGACCTCAGCAATGATAGATACAGCACCTGCAATTTTAGCAGCTTTCGGCTGTGCACCGCTCATTCCCCCAAGCCCTGACGAGACAAATAGAATTCCAGCAAGGTCACCATCTTCTGCAACTCCGCACATCTTTCTGCCAGAGTTCAAAAGAGTGTTGTATGTTCCGTGGACAATGCCTTGAGGTCCGATATACATCCAGCCGCCTGCTGTCATCTGACCATAAGATGAGACTCCCATCTGAGCAGCAATCTCCCAATCGTCAGGATTATCGTATAGCCCAACCATCAAACCGTTTGTAATAATCACACGGGGATCGTCAGGTGATGATTTGAACAGCCCGAGCGGATGACCAGATTGCATTACCAGTGTCTGATGTTCTGTCAAAACCTCTAAATATTTTTTGATAAGGCGGTACTGCATCCAATTTTGACACACGCTGCCTGTTTCGCCGTAAGTAACAAGCTCGTAAGGATAGAGAGCAATATCAAAATCAAGGTTATTGTCGATCATAAGCTGAAACGCTTTGCCTGCAAGACAGTTACCTTTATACCTGTCAACTGGTTGTGCCTTAATACAGCCCAACTTATCAGAATCTTTTGAATTAGGAGCATTATCTTGATTGGCAGAATTATTTCGAACCGTGTTATTTTTAAGATTATTATTCTCGTCAATGCTGTATGGTCTAAACCTGTAACCGTAAATGCGTCCTCTTGTTTTAAGCTCATCTAAAAATTCTGGAATCAGTGAGGCGTGATGCTGTTCTGGAACGTAACGCAGAGCATTGGCTAATGCTGTTCGTGTCTGGTTTTTGCTCAATCGAAAACCTCTGGCTGGTGCTCGGCGTATTCCCTCTTTGAACGGTGGCATATCTGGCAGATCGTCATCAAGCCGAATTCGCATAGCTTGAGATATAGAGGTATTGGTAAGCATATATCTGTTCCTTCTTATAATGTTTGGAGGAGAAACAAAAAGAATTTTAAATTAACCTTTCTCCATCTTTGCCTTAATTTCTCTCATCCCTTCAATACGCAGTCTTTCAAGTTCTGCTGCAACTTTATCGTTTAAATGTTCAGGTGTATGAGTTTCAACTATCTTTCTAACTTCATCTTTAACCAGAGATTCCATTGTTTGTCGTCCTGATGACTCCCACTGAGAGATTGATTTATGGTTAAGAAGTTTTGACTCCCAAAGCTCATCTCTGAAATGTTGAATGGTATGTTTTTGCTGTAAGAAATCACCGCCTGGACCAACTGCCTCAATAACTTCACGAGCAAGCGTTTCACGATTTATAGTAATGCCTTCAATAAACCGTTTTGCCATTCCAATAATCTCATTTCCCATGACCAACTGCTCAACAGAACAAGCCATACCACCTGCCATACATCCAACATTATGGATAAGATTTAAACCAGCAAGCCCTTGACTTAAAATGGAAAATGCTGATTCAAGACCAGCTTGAGCATCAAGGCATTTTGAATCAGTAGCACCAGCAAGCCCCCAAGTAGGTAGAGCAAAAGATTGAGCAACTTCAGCCTGTGCAGACAAAGCTAAACTGTTTTCAGGCAGCCCCATTGCTGCCAACCCTGAAGACATATTCAAAATTCCAGCATTTGCACTCATGGAAACTGGACAGCCTGTTTTTCGTAACTGGGCAATTGTTATATGAATTAAAGATTCTGCTGTCATTTGGACAATCATGCCAGCCATTGTTACAGGTCCAGTTGAGCCTCCTTGAACAGTTGAGCCGGGCAGTTGAGGCATGTAACGATCAGCAGATACAAATATTCTATCAACTATATCATCAGGAAATGTCAAAGGGGCTATGGCTTTAGGGTATGCAATAATAAATGGTTTGCGGCGAAGTTCATCCATTCCGCCGGCTATAACTGCTGCCATCTCATAGACATATTCGCATCCAAGTGGAGAGTAACCGATAAAAACTATCGGTTTTACTGTATTTGCAACAACCACTGGAAATTCATTCAAATCTGCTGTGTTGACAGAAACATCAAGAGATGAACCCATTGGCATTACAAAGTCGATATTTTGAAGCGAATCAGCAATTTTTGCACCCATTGCAATATCGTTAAGTTGCGTCTCTCTAAATTCACCTGTAAAAAGGTCTTTGGTATTTGAACTTGATGTTGAAGTGCCATAGTGGCTTTTGCGTCTTTCAAGCTCCATTGCCCGCTCTCCTTTCCTGTTGTAAATTGTCCATCCTTTTGGAGTGGTAGAAAGACAGCTTTCTACAATGTACTGTGGGATGCGGATAATATTGTCTTTTACTATTGCACCAGCTTGAGCAAACATCTTCTGAGCCTCTTTATGCCGGCATTTAAATCCAACCCTTTCGATAACGTCATACGCAGCTTGTCTTATTTCCCATATCTGATCATCTGATAGAATCCGCATACTTATGGAACGTTTTTCTGTCTGTGAAGATTGAAGCATCTATTTTATTCTCCAATTGTAATTTTTTATTGTGGTTCAATAATTTGAATCTATTAATTTAATAATACCAAATTTACCTTATGTTTATTTTATTAACTTCCTTTAAGAGTGCCGACTTCAGCTTCTACTGCCTCAACAATTTCTCCACTTTGTAATACCTTTACCATAGTCTCAATGTCAAGATAGAGGTCTCTATCTTTATCAAGATATGGGACATGGCAGCGTATTACATTATATGCTGCCCTTGTTCCAATTCCGCCTTTCATGGGTCTAATCTCATTAATAAGATCATAAGCCTGAGCTGCACATAAAAGCTCAATTGCCACGACATGCTCAACATTATTCAGAATCTCACGGGTTTGGCGGATTGCAATTGTCCCCATGCTTACATGATCTTCTTTGTTGGCTGATGTAGGAATTGAATCAACACATGCTGGATGGGCAAGCACCTTGTTTTCAGATACAAGAGCGGCTGCTGCATACTGCCCTATCATATATCCTGAATTAAGCCCGCCATTGTTTATCAAAAATGGGGGTAAGTCACTAAGCTGCGGATTGACAAGACGCTCAATCCTCCGTTCAGATACGCTGCCAAGCTCTGCAATTCCCATTGAGAGGTAATCAGCAGCCATTGCAATCGGCTGACCATGGAAGTTTCCGCCTAAACGCACCTCCTCGGTATCAGCAAATATCAGAGGGTTTGTGGTGGTGGAGTTTATCTCAATATCAATTACCCGCATTGCATGGGCAACTGCATCTTTGCTTGCTCCATGAATTTGAGGAGCACATCTCAGAGTATAGGCATCCTGAATCCTTGCACAACCTTCATGGGAATCAATAATTTCACTCTCTTGAATCATTCGTAAAATATTGTCTGCAGTTGCAATCTGCCCGGGGTGAGGTCTAATTTTGTGAATCTTTGGATCAAACTCAGAGTTGCTGCCCATCAGAACCTCAAGAGTCATTGCACATGCAATATCAGCAGTTTTAGATAAACGAACTGCGTCATTAACCACAAGCACGCCAATTGCAGTCATAACCTGAGTGCCATTAATCAGAGCAAGACCTTCTCCACCTTGAAGTTTTAAAGGCTCAATTCCAAGTTGTCTTAGAACCTCACCTCCTGGCTGACGTTTTCCGTTATACTCAGCCTCCCCTCTTCCTATAAGAACCAATCCTAAGTGAGCAGTTGGAGCTAAATCTCCGCTTGAGCCTACAGACCCTTTTTCAGGTATTATAGGTGTAACTCCTTTGTTAAGAAATGTGAGCAGATATCTAATAGTCTCCATTCGGCAGCCTGAATACCCTAAAGAGAGATCATGCACTCTCAATGCCATTATTGCCCTAACAACTTCTGACGGCAGAGGTTTTCCTATTCCAGCGGCGTGACTCATCAAAATATTTGCCTGAAGCTGGCTTGTATCTTGTTCAGGAATTATGACATTGCACATTGCACCAAAACCAGTGGTAATGCCATAAATTACACGTTTTTCTGCCACCCATTTGCTAATCAAAGCACTTGTCTTTTCAACTCGTGCCTTACCTTCTGAGGAGAAGCCTGCAATAGCATTGTAACGGGCAACTGCAACCAGATCGTCATTTGTTATAGGTTGTTTATCAAGAGAGACAGTTTGCATTTTACTTTCCCCTTGTTCGTATTATTTTCTTAATTGATTGAGGAGTGGCTATATACTTAAATTTCTTTTAATATTTATGGTATGCAAAGTTAATAAAAAGCTCTACTGTAATGGACCTCTAAAAAGATAGATGTCATCAATCCATACAACACCCTTTCCCTCAACTACTAAATTTAATTTCGCATTATTGGGATTTTCGCCTTTTTGTAAGAAAAATGGTGTCTCTTCAGTTGACCACTCTGTAGTGCCACTAATTGGAGATGATAGATCACGAGAAAAATACTCCCCTTTTCCAGTAAATTGGCACAACATCTCTAAATAGACTTTACCCTCAACTCCTTCTGTACGAACTTTAGCTTGATAGGTTAGACGTGCATTCTCAATATCGATATCTCCTGTTTCGTAAAGTCGTACTGTTGTCGGTTTTCCTACAGTAATTCGTAAAGAGCCGTTACCATCGCTCGTAATCTGTTTATCAATAGTAATATCTGTCTTGCTGATTAATCCCTCTATACTATCAACAGGATAATGTTTTAATTGTGTAACAGGCTCAGATGTCTTTGAGCAGCTAAATACTGTCATTATGATTATAAGTATCATAAAAACTATAAAGATAAATATTGATTTCTCATTTTTCATAAGTACCCCCTTGTTTTTGTATTTATAATCTCTATTGTATTAACATCTTGGAATGTTTCAGTTTGTCCATTTGAAAAGTTATGTAGTGAAAGTCTTAATCTGGACTGTCAAAATGAAAGGATTATTAGGATTGAAGTATCTTGTTTATCCTTGTATCAAGTTTATCTTGATTATGATAAATAAAATACAATATAAATTTTATCAGGATAAATTGTCAAACATTTTTTTACATTCAAATCTTTTCATGAATCCGCTACATTCAACATCCTTCATATGTCCCCAAAAGTAGTTGATACTTTCTATCGTCATGATTTTGGTGGTAACTATAGCGTTGAGGTAGAATGCCGATTCTTACAATCGCATTGCTCTTTAATTTATCGTGATACTTTTACACAAGATATGTAATCATCACTTGAGCTTTGACATACCGTCTCTTCATTATTTTTAGCGTAGTATTTTTACGTTGACAGAACAGATAAGATTTCGCTGCTTGAAGGCAGAAATTCTATATTTGAAATTTTATCCTGTTTTCGGGATTTTGAGTTGTCCGTTTTGAGTTGTTCGAATAACATAGGCTAACCACAAAAAATCAGAATCAGAAAAACTTGTTGACATTTTGTTTCTCAAATTATATTTAATAGAAGTTTTTTGCGCCCGTAGCTCAGCTGGATAGAGTATCTGACTACGAATCAGATGGTCGGACGTTCGAATCGTCTCGGGCGTACCATTAAAATCAAGCCTGTCAAGCGTTTTTGCCTTGACAGGCTTTTGTTTTTTTGTCCTTTTGGACGCATTTTGGACTCTTTAGGGACGCACATTGCCCCCTGTGTCATGATAGATGTCGCCTCTGATGAGGAGTTAAATTTTGGGGGGAATAGAGGTGATATTTATGGGATACTCTGTTGAAATGAGAGAATCAGTGATAAAGAAAATACTGGTTGGAGAAAAAACGCATGATGA
>JADFZJ010000005.1 GCA_015232555.1 Desulfamplus sp.
ATGTCCGATTATCAGGTCAGAAAATGGAACGGATGGCATCATCATATGGCTCTCATAATCCTTGCACTCTCCTTTATTGTCAAGGAGAGAATTAAAAATAAAACTGATTCTCCCCTGCTCAGCTGCCCAGACATCCGAATCTTGATTATTGCCTTGCTGACAGGGGACGAAGAGTTGATCCAAAAAAGAACAATTCAAATGGAATTCAGGCATCGGCAAAGAGATAAGGATATTAAAAGACATTTTAAAACGTAACCTAACAAAGTAGAACTAAGAGCCTGTTTAAAAATTAATTGTAACCCTAAGTTTGCTTTGCAAGTAGTCACAAGTTTTAACATGTTTGCTCAAATGGAGTCTTTATATTGCAACCTTGTCCGTCTTAATGGATTACTGTGTAGAATCTGCTGGAGTCATAAAAGGTTCTTTTGGCTCTATATTGGTTCGTGAGCAAAGATTTTTACATGTTACATATAATTTTTAAACCGGCTCTAAGGATTCACAAAAAGAAGAGGAATTTATAAAAAATAAGTTAAATCAACAGATAACAGGATAACTAAGGAGGTCTTTTTGAAAAAAGGATATGTTCAGATATACACAGGCAATGGCAAGGGAAAAACTACAGCATCATTAGGGCTTGCACTTCGGGCGGCAGGAGCGGGTTTCAAGGTGTTTATTGCCCAGTTTCTCAAACAGGGAGATTACTCTGAAATCAAGGCATTGGCAAAGTTCAAAGAGCAGATTACAGTTGAGCAGTATGGTCTTGGAAAATTTGTAAAAGGCAAGCCTTCACCGGAAGATATTGAAGCTGGAAAAAAAGGTTATGAGCGTCTTATGGAGATTCTAAAAAAAGGAGAGCACGATCTTGTTATTGCAGAAGAGGCAAATGTCGCTGTGATGTGCAATCTCTTTTCTGAAGAGGATTTGATAGCCATTATTGATTCAAAGCCTGAACAGACAGAGCTTGTAATAACAGGACGCGGTGCAACTCAATCTGTTATTGACAAGGCTGATTTGGTTACAGAGATGCATGAGATAAAACACTACTACAAACAAGGTGTTATGGCACGTATTGGAATAGAAAAATAATAAATCAAGGATGCAGAGATGCTACCCTCTAAATGATGACTAAATAAAGAATTTAATATTATGAAAAAAAAGATGAAACCCCTTGCAATATTAGGCACAGGCTCTGATGTTGGTAAAAGTGTTGTTGCTGCTGCCATCTGTCGATATTTGGCTGATATGGGCGTATCTGTTGCCCCGTTTAAAGCACAGAATATGTCCAACAATTCGGGTATCACACCAGAAGGGCTTGAAATGGGACGGGCACAGATTGTACAGGCGGAAGCTGCCCGAATCGCTCCGCATGTTGATATGAATCCTGTGCTCTTAAAACCCACAGGAGAAAAAGGGTCTCAGGTGGTTCTAAATGGCGTAGCCTTTGAAAACAGCACAGCATTAAGTTACCATTCCCGCAAAGATTACTATTTTAAGGCTGCTTGTGATGCTTTTGACAGACTTCAACAACGCTTTGAGATGATAGTTCTTGAAGGGGCTGGCTCATGTGCCGAAGTCAATCTTATGCCGTCAGATATTGTCAATTTCAGAATGGCTGAATATGCAGATGCTGATGTGATTCTTGTTGCTGATATCCATAGAGGTGGAGTGTTTGGGCAGATTGTTGGCACTCTTGAGTGTCTACCTCAAAAATACCATGATATGATCAAGGGTTTCATCATAAACAGATTCAGAGGTGATATTGAGCTGTTCAAGGATGGTGTTAAGTGGATAGAAGAGAGAACCTGCAAAAAAGTTTTAGGCGTTCTGCCCTGGTATAGCCACATCAAGATAGATGCCGAAGATTCGGTTGAGATTGAAAAGTGCCCGTCAATATCTTCGATTGACTTTATTAATAAACCAGCTATTGCTGTGATTAAACTTAAACATATCTCTAATTTCACAGATTTTCATGCACTGTCAGAGTCGGTGTCAAATTTAAATGGAGCAGCAAATTCAGATGCTATAAATTCAAGTACCCCTGAAATCAGGGTTGTTTTTATTGATACTCCTATTGATCTTGCACGATTTCAAGCAGTCATTATTCCTGGGTCAAAAAATACCCGTTCAGATATTGCATGGCTCAAAGAGACTGGCTGGGATAAAAAAATCAAAGATTATGCAAAATCAGCTGGTCATACGCTTGGAATCTGCGGAGGGTATCAGATTTTAGGGGAGTATGTTGATGATCCTGAAGGGTTAGAAGGAGAGCCAGGACGCACAGAAGGGCTGAATCTTCTGCCTGTTCAGACAGTTCTAAAAGCACCGAAAACCACAACTTTAAGCCGTTTCTCATGGGAAGATGTTCAAGGTGAAGGATATGAGATTCACATGGGACAAACATGTTTAGTCGCCCATACGGATAATGTCGAATTTTCTAAATCGCAATTCATGAAAATGGTTCATGATAAGGGGAAAATTACTATTTCTGCTTCACCGATGTTTCAAGTCCATGAGAGAAATCGACAACCCTGCTCTGACTATGATGGTGCAGTATCACAGTCGGGAAATATCTGCGGCACATACATGCACGGGCTTTTTGACTCTTGGGGAATCAGAAAAAAATGGCTTGAACATATTGGAGTAAAAGGGGTTGTCAGTTCAAATTTATCAGATAATTCAAAATCCAATATAGCATTAGACAGAGTGGCACGTAAAAACAGGGATTATGAACTGTTAAAAGAGCATTTTTTAAAATATGTGGATATTAATACTGTAGTATTTAATCAGAACCGAGAAATAGAGCGGACAATAAAACCATAAAGAAACAGATAATATTGGTATTTGATGCTTTAGAACACCCCCCAACTCTCACCTTTTCAGGGAATAGGGTACAATTGAACCTCTACCTTGATAAAGGGGAAGGAGGGGTAAAAGAATATTAAGCTCGAATCAGTTTGAAACCTGCAGTCCTTCATAATCAGGATCAAGCTGAATATATAATCCGTACTTCTTCCCGACACATCTGCTCGAACAGCCTTTCAAAACTACTTTTCCGTTAAACTGAAACTGTAAATCTCATTCTGATTTGAGTTTAATACCATTAATACAATTACAAAACAAGATGCAAAAGGTTGGTTTGAGCATTGCGGATATGTTGTCTAATAAATCGGGAAACGCTATAGATGTGCTGTTTCGTTCAGTTGCAACGGTTTATGACGGGTAGGGACATGATGGGCTATCTGGAGTTGCTGGTGCCGAAGGGGAGACTCGAACTCCCACAAACATATGTTTACTAGTCCCTGAAACTAGCGCGTCTACCAATTCCGCCACTTCGGCTTTTAGTGGGCTTATAATGATTGTTCGTAAGGCAATTCAGAAAAAGGATTGCTTTGAACTGCTAAGTGTTTTATATATATCTGTTTACTGACTTTGTCAAGCCTATTATTCTAAGAAAACAAAGGGACTTATGGAACTTATAGAAGATATTCAAAAAATAGAAAAACCTTTTAAAAATGCAGTGATTACAATCGGTAATTTTGATGGAGTTCACAAGGGGCATCAGGCTCTTTTTGAGAAAGTAAAAGAGGAGTCTAATTTAATATCAGGAACATCAATTGCCATAACATTTGAACCACATCCTTTAAAAGTACTTGGTAAAAAAGCCCCCCCTCTTATTACAAGAAGAGACCAAAAATTTGAGCTTATCTCTGCATCAGGTCTTGATAAACTTATATGTATCCCATTTACAAGAGAGTTTGCAGCCATATCTGCCGAAGAATTTATTGATCGCTTGCTGCTTGAAAAAATTGGTATGAAAACAATAGTGGTAGGTCCTGATTATTCATTTGGACAAAACAGGGAAGGAACGCTTGAGTTTCTTGTGAAAGCAGGGAAACAAAAAGGATTTAAAGTGGTTATGCCTGACTGGGTTAAAGACCCTGAGACATCTAACAGCTCTGATGAGGCAAGAATCAGCAGCACCATGATTCGTAACCTTGTGATGGACGGCAGGGTTGATGAGACAAAACGGTTTCTTGGCAGACACTATCAGATACGAGGCAAAGTGGTTAAAGGAAGGGAGAGAGGAGGCAGTAAACTTGGATTTCCAACAGCCAACATCAAACTTCATGATGAGCTTTGTCCCAAAATGGGTGTCTATGCCGTTACTGTAGAGACTGTAAAAGGTAATTTCAAAGGGGTTGCAAATATTGGTTACAGCCCGACCTTTGATGACCATCTTTTCACGATTGAAGTGCATATTCTTGATTTTAAAGATGATATTTACGGCTCAAGAATCAGGGTAAACATGATAAAGCGTCTTAGAGATGAGAAAAAATTTGCATCAATTGAAGAGCTGTCTGCACAGATTCGTTCAGATATTGAGACCGCAAGAAAAATATTAAATTAAAGTATAAAAATAAAGCAAAGTTTTTATTATAATTACTGCTGAATTGAAATTACTGAGCAACAAAATAAAAATGTGAACATAAATATGACAATATTAAAGATAATTGAATATCCAGACCCATGTTTGACACTGAAAGCAAAGCCTGTTGAGCATATAGACGACGAAACTTTAACACTTATTAAAGACATGGCAGAGACCATGTTTCATGCTCCGGGTGTCGGGCTTGCTGCTACTCAGGTTAGAAGCAACAAAAGAGTTATAGTCTATACTCCAGATGCACAAAGCAGATGCAACGAAGAGAATGAAACAGAGACATCTATCAAGGATAATGATTCCAGTATAATAGAAGAATTTGAAAATAAAGATAATTCTACTAAAGAGAGTAATAATAAACATCGAAATAATTACCGTGCAATTATCAATCCTGAAATAATAACAGCCTCTGGCTCATTAATATCTGAAAATGAGGCGTGTTTAAGCGTTCCTGACTACTCTGCTGATGTAAAGCGATTCAGTAAAGTCACTGTAAAAGGACTGAATGTAGATGGTAAAAAAATTCAATTTGATGCAGAAGATATTCATGCCGTGATTCTCCAGCATGAGATTGATCATCTTAATGGTGTGTTGTACATTGACAGAATAAGCATGTTAAAACGGAACATGTATAAAAAAAGAATGCAGAAACGAGCAAAAGAAAATTGATTATAAAAGCTGATATCTATTTGATCATTCAAGAATTTCAATCCAACAACAATTGCAGCGAAGCTGCTTATGTGCGAAGAGGCTGTAAAATTGAGAAGAAAAGGAAAAAAATTTGAACAGACCACTTAATATAATATTTATGGGGACACCTGACTTCTCTGTTCCAGCACTCAAGGCTTTGGCTCAGAATGGATACAACATAAGTCTTGTAATCACTCAGCCAGACAGACCAAAAGGAAGAGGTAAAAAGATGATGCCTCCGCCTGTAAAACAGTCAGCTATAGAGCTTGGACTTCAAGTGTTTCAGCCTGAAAACATGAAAGGTTTTGAAATCAGAGATAAACTTGAAGCTTTAAAGCCCGATTTTTTTGTTGTAGTGGCATTTGGTCATAAGTTAAGCAGAGAGCTACTTGATATTCCTGCAATTTACCCTATCAATATTCACGCATCACTCTTGCCCGCCTACAGAGGTTCATCTCCAATTCAGTCGGCAATTATGAATATGGATAAAATTTCTGGTGTAACCACAATGGTTATGGATACAGAGCTTGATACTGGAGATATCCTACTTAAAGCAACAACTTTTTTATCTGATGATGAGACTGCTCAGACTCTGCATGACAGGCTCTCTTTGATGGGAGGCGAACTTATTATTGAGACGCTCGAAGCTGTAGTAAACAACAAAATCACTCCAACCCCTCAGGACAACTCTATAGCAACTTACTCCCGTATGCTTAAAAAAAATGATGGAAAAATTGACTGGTGCAAAGAGCCTGAACATATCTCGGCACAGGTTCGGGCAATGACTCCCTGGCCAGGAGCATTTACATTTATTAATGGCAGGCGAATCAAAGTGATGGCTGTAAGACCAATGGGGATTAAAACTCAACTTCCCTCTGGTACAGTATTTTCTTGTGACTGTAATGAGATAAGAGTAAGTGCTGGCAACAGTTCGATTGCTATTCTTCAACTTCAAGGAGAGTCTGGTAAATGTCTCTGCTCAGAAGATTTTCTTCGTGGAAATCGCCTTGATACAGGAGAGTGCTTTTTGTAATCATGCCACTTTTTTTTGTGGATGAATAGAGCCTGTATCAGCGAGATTCATTTATAATACACTCCCCTTTACCGCTCCGTCTGCTCAATCTTAAGCATCGTTATATGACCTTTGCAGCACAACATCGACTGACTTACAATCCCCAGCAGTCTTACAATTTGTTTAGGAAAACTCTGGCTTAAACACTCCAAATAGGGCATAATGTCTCAACATTAGGAACAACTCTGATAATATTGTATCTATCAATGCAATATTATCAGAGTTGTTCCTAATTTTTAAGTAAATCTATGCTCTTAACTCATCACTGCTCTCAAGTTTTTTTGCGAAGGTATGGATTAATGCCTATCATAACAACCAATTTACTCATTATGCTGTTCGTTGCAGGTCTTTTTGCAGGTCTTGTAGATTCTATTGCAGGTGGCGGGGGGCTTATATCTCTACCTGCTCTTCTGTTTGCAGGGCTTCCTCCTCAGCTTGCTCTTGGAACAAATAAACTTCAAGGCTCTTTTGGGAGTTTTTCGGCAGCTTACAATTATATCAGAAAAGGTCAGGCATCACTTAAAGATGCAGGCAAAGGTATTGCTTTTACCTTTATTGGTGCTGGAATCGGTGCTTGGTCTGTACAGCAGTTGAATCCTGATTTTATAAAGCCGTTAATTCCTTTTATGCTGATTGTTGTATTCTTTTATACACTTTTTTCAAAAAAATTTGGGTATGAAGATCAAAATCCTAAATTATCATGGAGTCTTTTCTGGATCGTATCTGGTGTTACGCTTGGATTTTATGATGGTTTTTTTGGTCCTGGAGCGGGATCATTTTGGGCTGTGGCAATCATCTATTTTTTAGGATTCAATATGACCAAAGCCTCTGGTTACACAAAAATAATGAATTTTGTAAGCAATGTTGTGGCATTGGCAATGTTCATCATGGGGGGAAATGTCTGTTATACTGTGGGATTTATTATGGCTGCGGGACAGACTATAGGGGCAATTATCGGCTCTGGTCTTGCAATTAAAAATGGGGCGGCATTTATCCGCCCCGTCTTTTTGATGGTTGTTTTCTTAACTATTATACGGCTTGCCTATCTTAACTATTTTACCTAAAATATCGGAGCATACATGGGACAGATAAACGAAAAACATGTGTTGGATAGAAAATTTTTAGAATTTTGGGGGAACATGTTTCTTAATATTGCCAAAGGACAGGAGCATATTGAGCAAATATCTTCTGTTATGAACATGGATTCCATTACCAACATGGATTTTATGAACTTTAAAGAGATGGCAAGAATGTTCAGACAGAGTTATGGACTGCCCTTAGATGAGTCAGGCAAAAAGGAGTCTGAAAAACCTAATCTTAATGTAGATGGGACAGAAACATTGAAACTGAATGAATCCCTTGAGGCGTTTCAGTCATCTTTTACAAAATATGTAACTATATGGGGCTGGATTCCCAAGAAAACTCATGATGAGCTAAAACAGAGTTATGAGAGCCTTCAGCAAGAGTATAATATCTTGAAAAAAGATTATGATAACTTAAAACAGAAATCAGATATTCAAGAGGAGATCATATCGCAGTTACGAGATATCCTCAATGCAAAGGGGATGGGGTCTGTTGAGCTTTTTCAGCATATTCAGAATCTAACCCGTAAACAGACAGATGAGGTACAAAATTTAATACAGAATCTACAAAATATTTTTAAAATCAGGGATAATAAAAGTTAATATTGGGGAGATATTAGAAAATCAAATTGGGATTATCCTTTTAAAAGAGACAAAAAATCATAGGCAATAAGATCGATAAGAAAGTCTGTAACATAAAAAATGAGGGCATAAAAATAGGAGGTGTGTATGGCAGATACAACAAATGATCCTTTAGGAATTGAATCAATGATAAAAGGCTGGGCAGATTCTATGAATACGATGAGTGAAATGATTTTTAAATCTCCATTTCAGCCTCTTTTTGACGAATCAGCTTTTAAATCTATGTTACAGCAACCATTTTTCAAATCATCCTCAAACAAAGATGCTAAGAGTAATTTTATCTGGCCATTTCAACAAGGAGAAGCCTCAGAAGAGACAGCGGGTAAGCGTAAGGATATAATGACCGCCATAAAAAATACCATGAAAAACTGGCAGACAATGGCGGGTGCAATGTCATCACCAGAATCTATGTCTGCACTTTTCAAGGGGGTGAGCACTATCCCTGAAATGCTCATAAATATTACTCAATCAACTATATTTAGTATGGCTGAGATTAATCAAAAAATGGCGGAGAGTGCCAGCAGGATGGGGCAATCTGTTCAAGCCTATAAGTTTAACAATATAGACGAGAATATTTTTAAAGCATGGTCTGAAATATATGAGAAAGAGTTTAGAAAATTTCTTCGTATCCCCAAACTTGGACTAACAAGGGAGTATCAAGAAAAGCTCAATGACATGACGGATAAGTTGAATATATGCCAGACAAACATGGCAGAATTTCTCCGTATGCTGTCTATTCCGTTCCAGCGTTCTGCAATTGTGATGCAAGATGAGATCGATAAACTTGCTGAAAAAGGGCAGCTCTCAGAAGACCCCCAATTTTACTACCAGATGTGGTTAAAAATTTTAGAAGGTCACTTTATGACGCTGTTTCAGACGTCTGAATATGTTGAAACATTGACAAAAACCGTCTATTCCATGAGTCAATTTACAAGTGCTAAGGAGAGTGTAGCTGAAGATATGCTTAAACACCTTCCGATTGCCAGCAGATCAGAGATGGATGATATGGCAAAGGAACTTCATCTGCTTAAACGAGATATACGTAATATTAAAAAGAAAATCTCACTTTCAGGAGGTAAGATATGAGTCAATTTAAAGTCCCAATTGATCTTATCATGTCAAAGATGGCTGAGGATGCCCAAAAGGTGCGGCAAAAAGCCAGCGAAGCATCAGAGGTTCTCCTGTCTGAACTTAACACAGAGCTTGCACAGACCCCTTACGATATTGTCTATCAGGAAGACAGGGTGAAACTAAAACACTACAAAGCAATAAAACAGACAGAATATAAAACCCCTCTGCTTGTAGTTTATGCTCTTATCAATCGCGAAACTATGCTTGACCTTCAGCCCGGAAGAAGTGTTGTAGAGCGATTTCTTGAAAGCGGTATTGATCTTTACATGATTGACTGGGGGTATCCCACACGCAAAGATCGATTTCTCGATTTTGATGACCATATAAATGGATACATGGACAATATTGTTGATTTTATAAGAGAACGAAACAATGTACCAAAGGTTAATCTTATGGGAATCTGCATGGGCGGTGCATTCAGTGTTATCTATTCAGCACTTCATCCTGAGAAGATAAGAAATCTTATCACTACAGTTACACCAACAAGTTTTGACACCAACAAAGGACTTCTCCATTTATGGATGAGATATCTTAATGTTGATTCTGTGGTCAATACTTATGGTAATCTCTCTGCTGATATGATGAACTTTGGTTTTTTGCTGCTAAACCCAGCACGCCTTATGATCGATAAATATGTAGGTTTCATGGAAAATATGGATAATAAGGAGTTTGTGGAGAACTTTATCCGTATGGAAAAGTGGATTTTTGATAGTCCCGATCTTCCTGGTGAAGTTTTCAGGCAATTTGTAAAAGAGTGTTATCAGGAGAACAAGCTTATACAAAGTAAACTGGAAGTTGGTGGCAGAAGGGTTGATCTTAAAAATGTCACTATGCCTCTGCTCAATATTTATGGAAAATTTGACCATCTTGTTCCGCCAGAGGCATGCAACCAGCTTGTTAAAGCAGTAGGAAGCAAGGACACAGAAGATATATGTCTTAATACAGGGCATATCGGAATATATGTCAGCTCAAAATGTCAGGAGGCATTTGCCCCGAAAATTGCATCGTGGCTAAAACAGAGAGATGAAGAACCAGAAGAGAAAAGTTATGATACAGAACAGAAAAATGGGGCGCATGAGGGTAAGGATAAAGATAGTGATTCCACAGAATCGGCACCTTTATCAGCATCTAAAAAGGATGTAATAAATCGGTTCAAACTTGCTGAAACAGGTAAGCTTACTAATGCAGGAAAGCCTGACAAAACAGTAAAGAAAATTTCTAAAACTGCCCATTCCGCTAAAAAGACAAAAACAATTTTATAGGAGATTAAAAGAGATGGTACGGGAAACCGATTATTTTGATATATTTTGCAACATCAGCAGAGCTTTTGGCACAGCAGCCACCCAAAACGAACTGCTTAATCTGATTGTTGACAGTGCAATAAAATCAATGGACGCAAAGGCAGCATGTCTTTTTTTATCTGATGAAAAAAATGACTTTTTTATACCAGTGGCACAGAAAGGGTTATCAGAAAAATATTTTCATGCAAGCCCATTAAAAGCTATGAACCTTGTAAAAGGAATTGAAAAAGAGGGGTATCTGCTTTTTAAAGATGCCACAACAGACCCTCGTTTAGAACACCATGATGCAAAAAAAGCGGAAGGAATTTCATCTTTGATATCTCTTCCTGTTCGCGTAAAAAATAAAACTATAGGAATTCTATCCATATACACGGCAACACAGCGTGATTTTGGAGAGCGAGAAATAGCTTTTCTGACTGCCCTTGCGGATCAGGCTGGTATTGCTATCCATAATAACCGTCTTCTTACAAGACTTGAAAAGAACTCCACTCTATTTCTTGAACTTGCCTCATCAATAAACTCAACTCTTGATATTCAAGAGCTTCTTAGACACATGACCGTTGAAGTATGCGATACCTTTAATATGAAAGGAGCTGCGATCAGGCTCCTAAATGAAGATACTCAGACCATGCAGCTTGTTGCAAGTTATGGATTGAGTGAAGAGTTTGTTAAGAATATTCAACCCATTAATACCAATACAACTTTACGGGCATTAAAGGGTGAGACTGTAATTGTAAATGATACTGATAAAGATGATAGAGTGCAATTCAGGGAGGAGATGAAAAAAGAGGGAATTAAATCTATGATTGTAACTCCTATTATGTCAAGAGACAAGGCGATCGGTGTATTGAGGCTTTACAGCGAGGAGCAAAGAGAGTTTCCTAACGATCTTCTGATGATGGTGGAAGCTTTGGGGCATCAAGGCGGGCTTGCTATCCAAAATGCCTCGATGTATATGAAACTTCAAGAAGATAAAAAGAATTTAGAACAAGATGTCTGGAGTCACAGGTCATGGTTTTAATCTGACATCTTAAAAAAAATAACCATCCCGAATAAAGAAAAAGTTCAGAGTGAAACAGCCTTAAAACCTGAATAGTTAAGCAGGCTCTTCAATGCTGCTTCACTCTGTCTTAATTTGCAGCATATAATTTTACAACCTGAATAGCCACCAAATCTTGATCTATGTTATTACAGTCAACCGTGATATCAGCATATCTTTTATAAAGTATCTGCCGCTCATCATATAGCTCCCTGAATGTCTGCTTAGGTGATTTTGCAATGCCCCTTGTTGCAAAATTGTGGATACGCCTCTCAAGCTCCTCGTAACTCACATTAAGAAATATAATCTTTGATATGCTTTTAAGGTGCTCCATAGCTTTGGGACTGTAGGGGACACTGCCACCAGTGGCTATAATGTGCTTATCTATATTAAGTTTCAATATCTCTTTTTCTTCAATTCTTCTTAAATTCAAGTGATCGCTTTCATTTATAATCTGTTGAAGAGATTTTTGCTGGTTGATTTGAATGAGCACATCAGTGTCGATAAACCCAAAAGTTAAATTTTTCGCAAGTATAATACCTACAGTGCTCTTGCCCGCACCGGGCATTCCAATTAATGTTAAATTTGATTTCATGCAGATGAATTTCCTTTACTGCCGCAAATGAGTTATGAGGTTTAAGATACAATAAAATGAAATATTAATTTGCAAACCTCTGCTTGACCAGAATATCAAGCAGATATATAGTATCCCCCTATGAAACACTACAAAAAAAAATATGATATCATTGTTGTTGGGGCGGGTCATGCAGGCTGTGAAGCTGCCCTTGCGGCTGCAAGAATGGGCTGCTCTGTCCTTCTTATGACCATTGATCTTGATAAAATCGCTACCATGCCATGTAGCCCCTCAATTGGTGGTACTGCAAAGGGGCAGCTTGTCAAGGAGATCGATGCACTTGGCGGATTTATGGCAAAAGCGTCAGATGCATCTGCCATACAGTATCACACTCTCAACACCCGAAAAGGTCCAGCAGTTCAAGCTACAAGAACTCAGAACGATAAGCAAAAATACCATCAAGTTATGAAATTTGCTTTAGAGAGTGCGGATAACCTTGATATAAAGCAGTCCATGGTTGAAGATATAGTGATCGAAAATTGCAGAATCAAGGGAATGACAGAGAGAACAGGTATGAGCTTTGAATCTGATGCTGTGATTCTTGCTACTGGAACATTTCTTGAAGGGCTTGTTCATATTGGAGACAAAGCTATTGATGCTGGCAGAGCAGGTGAATTTTCTTCAATTGCTCTTGCCCGATCTCTTGAAAAACACGGCTTTACCCTTGGCAGAATGAAAACTGGAACACCGCCAAGACTTCATAGAGACTCCATAGATTTTTCATGCTTTGCACCTCAAAACTCAGATCCTTTTCCAACTCCATTCTCTTTTTCAACAGAAACAGTAACCAATAAAACTCTACCAAGCTACATTGGACACACAAATCAAAAACTTCATGCATTTGTAAGAAATAATCTTCAATACTCTGCACTATATGGAGGTTATATTCACGGACGCTCTGCAAGATACTGTCCCTCATTTGAAGACAAGATAGTAAAATTTCCTGAAAGAGAGAGCCATCAGATAATATTAGAACATGAAGGGCTTAACACTCTTGAAATATACGCAAGTGGTCTTGGCAACAGTCTTCCATGGGAGATACAGGTTGAATTAGTACGTATGGTAAAAGGTCTTGAAAATGCTGAAATCATTAGACCTGCCTATGCAATTGAGTATGATTACTTAAATCCTCAGCAGCTCTATCCAACACTTGAGACCAAACGAATAAAGGGGCTTTTTCTTGCGGGACAGATAAACGGAACTTCAGGTTATGAGGAGGCAGCAGCTCAAGGAATCTGGGCTGGAATAAATGCAGCCTGTGCTGTTCAAAAACGACCTCCATTTATCCTTGACAGATCAGAGGCATACATGGGGGTTATGGTTGACGATCTTGTTACTAAAGGAACCCAGGAGCCTTACAGAATGTTTACATCACGAGCTGAATACAGGCTGCTTTTAAGAGAGGATAATGCGGATTTAAGACTCGTAGAAAAGGCTTATGATTTGGGTCTTGTTGATTCCAATACTCTTGCAAGAACAAGAGAGATTGAGATATCTACGAGAAATGAGATAAATCGCATCAAATCATTTGTGGTTAAGCCCTCCGAAAGTGTCAATCAATGGCTTGAATCTGCAGGTACTCCACCCATAACAAACGGAGTCAAATTAGATCAGATATTAAAAAGGGCACAGCTTGATTACTCAACTGTTGATCACATTTCTCCTTCACCTGAAAACCTTGAATCTAGAGTAAAAACTCAGGTTGAAATTGAGATAAAATATGAAGGGTATATCTTCCGCCAGCAGAATGAGATCAAAAAATTCAAAGACATGGAGAGAATTAGAATACCTGACAATATGGATTATACCACAATACATGGTCTTTCCAATGAAATCAGAGAAAAACTGATTAATATCATGCCAGAATCTTTAGGACAGGCTTCCAGGATTGACGGCATGACCCCTGCCGCCTTATCAGTCATTATGATTGGTATCACCACTCTTAAGAAAAAGTCAGCAAGCCTGAATTGAAATCTTGACACATATTAAATTCAGTTTATTTTAATTTCATCAATCAGGCTGGATAAGTTAAAACTCAATAATTGCAATATGTTGATTACATAATGAAATATGTTTACATATAATGAGGTATATAAAAAATGGCTGAGACAGATTACTATAAAATTTTGGGAGTAGATAAAACTGCAACCCCTCAGGAGCTTAAAAAAGCATATCATAAGTTAGCAGTTAAATATCATCCTGATAAAAACAAGGATGATAAGAATGCAGAGGCGAAATTCAAAGAGATAAGCGAAGCCTATGCTGTATTAAGTGATAAAGAGAAGCGTCAGCAGTATGACACTTATGGTTCTGCTGGCTTTCAGCAGAGATACTCCAAAGAGGATATTTTCAGAGATTTTGACATTAGTGATATTTTACGCGAATTTGGTTTTGGACAAGGTTTTGGTGGTAGTAATTTTGGACGAACTTTTACAAGCGGCGGAGGTTTTTCAAATACTGGGGGATTTTCAGGCGGTGGAGGCTCAAGTCATGCAGGAAAAAATCCATTTGGGCAGGGGATGGGAAGCCAGCGAACACGTCAGACTCAGGGCAATGATATTGAATATGAAATAGGACTTACTCTTGACGAAATTATATATGGATGCCAGAAAACAGTTACAATCAACCAAGGTGGGAGTAGTGAAACTATCACAGTAAAAATACCAAAAGGAATGACTGCTGGTAAAAAAATCAGAGTTCCTGGCAAGGGTGAACCAAGCCCCTACGGTGGTTCAAGAGGAAATCTTATGATCAAATCTAAACCCCTGCCCAACCATGATTTTGAAATAGAGGGTAATGATATATCTACTATAAGAGAGATTAAATTGACCGAGGCACTGCTTGGAAGCAAAGTCGATATTTTAACCCCTTCTGGCAAGGCTATTACTATGAATATTCCACCAGGGACAAAACATAAATCAAGGTTGAGACTTGCACAGCAGGGTATTCCATATATGCAAAAAGAGGGTCATGGAGATCTGTTTGTGGTTATCCATGTAAATATTCCTAAAGAACTTAACAGCAAACAGAAAAAAATTGTTGAAAAACTTGCAGAAACAGGATTATAAATAAATTATGACAAAACTGATTCCAATGATATCTGCAGAAGATATAGCAAAAAAGATTAAAGAGGTTGCTTCTCTTATTTCAAAAGATTACAATGGTAAAAAATTAGTAATAGTTGGTATTTTAAAAGGTTCATTTATATTTCTTGCAGATATCACGAGGCAGATCACAATTGAACATG
Organism: Desulfamplus sp.; assembly: GCA_015232555.1. GTDB lineage: Bacteria > Desulfobacterota > Desulfobacteria > Desulfobacterales > Desulfobacteraceae > Desulfamplus. Next base: position 15,280 of record JADFZJ010000005.1, read on the forward strand.
AAATTGATTTTGTTGGAACATCAAGCTACAGAGGTACAGAGACCACAGGAACTATTCAATTTACCAAACTACCAGATATAAATTTTGAAGGTAAACATATTTTAATTGTTGAAGATATTGTAGATACCGGAACAACTCTTACTGCTCTTATAAAATATTTTAAAACCTTAAAGCCCTCTTCTGTCAAAATATGTGCCTTGATTAATAAAAGTGAAAGGCGTGAGCTGCCAATTGATATTAATTACTCCTGCTTTAATGTTGAAAAGGGATTTATTGTAGGATATGGTCTTGACTATAATGAAAAATACAGAAATCTTTCCTCAATTTTTGACCTGAAGTTTTAAAATTGGCATCAGCTTTAAATTGTCATTCAGCTTGACTTGGAATTTACCTTTTAAATAAAAAATTGTATTATATGCTGAACATCAGATGACAAGGGGAAAAGTATGATTATCACCTGTGAAAAATGCTCGACAAAATTCAACCTTGATGAATCAATTTTGAAAAAAGAGGGTTCTAAAGTCCGTTGCAGCTCATGCAGACACGTATTTAAAGTATATCCCCTTTATGATGAAAAACTAGAATCCCCAAAAGTATTCTCCTCTGAATCGCCAATTTTGGAGAATAAAGATATTGTTAAACAGAATATAAGTAAAAATAATGATGACTTGAAGTTAGATGATAATTTTGTCCCAAATAAACAGGTTACAGCCAAAGTAGCATCACCTCAAACTCTCCCCAAGTCTGTAGATACAGAAAATAATCTTGAGCTTGATATAGATTTCTCTCTTGATGATGATATTGATATCCCTGCACCGCCAACAGCCAAAGTGTCATCACCTCAAACTCTCCCCAAGTCTGTAGATACAGAAAATGGTCTTGAGTTAGATATGGATTTTTCTACCACCACTGATGGAGAGTTACCTATTGATGCTTCGTCAGGTTCAAATCAAGGGCTTGAAATTGAAATAGAAGATGACTCTGAATTTGACTTTGATTTTTCCTCAGAAAATGAGCTGGGTAAAAACATAACAAAGGGAATAGATAAAACAGAAATTCAACACAAGAGCGAAAGCATCTCTCCAATGGATATGGATTTTTCCACTGATGATGAGTTTGACAGCGATGACGATATGTTTGATGATGTTTATGTTCAACCAGATGCTCCTATATTAGAGACGAAAAATAATGATAATATAAAAGCAACAGATGCTAAACCATCTATGATTAAATCTGAAAATCAGCAGACTACCTTAGGAGGTCAGCCTATTATAAGCACTAGTCCAAGTTCTACCCTTTTAGGAAACAGACCTAATCTTTTTGAAAATAGTGCACTGTTTGAAAAAAAGAGTAAATTCGGAATAGGTAGACTTGTCATTATACCGATTGTTTTGATTCTTCTTGTTATCGCAGGATATACTGCATCTATTATGACGGGCATAAAAATTCCTTACTTATCTGATGTAAAAATTCCATATATATTTGATATTAAAATCCCTTACATAGATAAAATTTTCTCTCCACAACCAGAACCTGTGAAACTTACGCCTGATCAAAAAACAGTTAATGGAAAATTCGTTAATAATACAATATCTGGGACACTGTTTGTTATAAATGGCGAGATTGTGAACCATTCAAAGATTTCATGTAAAGATGTAAGAGTTGAGGGAACTTTGATTGCAGCCAATAAGGTAAAAGTTAAAAACAAAACTGTTTTTTGTGGAAATATTATATCTGAAGAACAACTAAAAACACTGGATACCAATTCGATTAATTTAATTCTATCCAGTTCCGATGCAAAGAAAAAATTTACTGTTGAACCTGGTAAATCCATTCCATTCATGGTTGTTTTTTCTGATTTTCCGGATAATCTCGAAAACTTCACTGTAGCAGTAACAGACTTTAAACGAGTTAGCGAAAAATAATAGAATAAAAGCGAATATTTAATATTGGGCTTAAGGGTCTTATTTTATTGTTCAGGAATTTCAATCCAACAATAATTGCAGCGAAGCTGTTTATGTTCCAAGCAACTCAATTAAGGAATGATGTTGTATTCATTGAACATTTCGATCTTTTTCTGCGTAATGTTCTACCCTTTTCAGCCACGATATTAGGCTGCCTTTTATGTCCTGCTACAATATAGACCTCATCAAACTCGACTTATCCTTTAAATCTAAGACTCTGTTCGCTTATTCGTGGCTGACTTTTGTCGTCTTTTATCTTCTTACTCTAAATTATTGAGCAGTTACAAAAAGGTGAATAAAATGAAAAAAAATAGTATATTGTACATTTTATGTCTTATTACTCTATCGCACTTCTCAATGAGCAGTTCCAATGCAGTAGAAAATATTTTCTACATAGATGCATCTAACTATCCGTTTTCAGGACCATCAACAATTGTCAGCCTTGATGATGGTCTCTCTATGGCTGTTATTAACAGAGTATCTAAAAAAATATCTAAAATTAAACATGATCAGGTTGTCTTTGAAAGAGCCATTGAAAACTTTGAGCCATTCGATCTTCTTGCAATTAATGGTCAACTCTTTGTAAGCAGCAAGCAATCTGGTGAAGTGAGAGTATTATCGCAAATTGATTTTTCTTTAATGAAAATAATTTATGTAGATAAAAGCGTTAGTTACATGGTTTTATCATCAGACAGAACAAAAATTTTTGTCGCATCTTCTATTAGATCAGCAGACACAATACATATTATTGATGTGGCATCCAAAATAGTTCGATCCCCTCCTATTTATATTCCTGAACTGAATCAGGCAGACAAATTAGTTATAGGTAATGGCAAGCTGTTTGCGTCAAGCCAGATATCACCTTCAATCGTTGTTGTTGATGAAAAAAAACTTGAAAACGAAGTAATACAACTTAACTTTGGATTGATTCCAGATGACATGATAGTTACTGACAAATATCTTTATCTCTCCTCTGTAGAAGAGAGCCTGATAAGAATTGTCGAGCTTAAAGATGATCTTAAAGAATCTGAAAAAATTAAGGATATTCATTTTATCGGCTCGCCCAGCAGTCCAAGCAGAATGATTTTTGATGGAAAACAGTATATTTATGCATTAAACAATGACAGGACAGGAAAAGTATTTCGTCTTGATATAAATACAAATGAGTTTGATGATATATCTTGTTTTCAGTCTGGACACTGTTTTTATACAGGAGCAAAACCTGAAGATGGCGTTATTTCAAGAGACGGTAAAGTGCTCTATGTTTCCAATAACAGCGATGACAGCGTTACATACCATTATATATCAGGCAAGCTCTTTATTGAGCCAAGAACGATCACTGTAAAACCTTCTGATGATTCAGGTTTTCAAACAGGTGGTAATACGACTCAAAAAGGTATTAAACTAAAAGCAGGCGGCGGCAGCGGCAGTTATATATGGTCAGCCCCTTATGGTAAGCTTTCATCATCATCAGGAGAAGAGGTATTTTTTACTCCTCCTTCAGATGAAGATATATATGAAGTAACTGTTACAGATGCAGATTCCCCAGCATCTCTTACAGCAGAGGCAAAGATCATTGTGGTTAATATTCGTGTAACTCCTGAGCGTATTACAATGATGGATCAATCTCCTCAATTGTTCAATATTACTGGTGGAACACCTCCTTACGAAATTTCTGCACTTCAAGGTGGAGTTGTTGAACACAGCCCTGGAGAATCGAGCTTTACATTTTCTCCTCCTGCAAAAGACGGCGTTTACACAATCGAAGTTAAAGACCGAAATGAAGCAAAGGGTTATACAACAGTTGAATTTATTGGAGTTCCGCCTTTACCCGCAGATGCCTCAAGAGCTGCTATTATTGTGGTAGGAGGACCTCCAACTGATAATATTATATGGTCTGAAGTCAGAGCTTCTGCTGAAAAATTATACTACGTATTAAATAAAAATAAAGGCTTTAGAAAAGAGGAAATTTATCTTCTCTCTCCAGTTGATATTGATATAGATTTAAACGGAGTTGCAGATATAAATATTATCCGCAATCCTAAAGCAGGTTTTGTTCAAAAAAAAGATGTTAAAGCAGCATTTGAATGGGCAGGCACTTTTAACAAATTAGATCAACCACTTTTCGTCTTTTTCCTTGGTCATGGCATTATAGATGAGTTTATGCTCAATGATGATAAAAATAACCCTCAGTATAAGCATACGCTTACGGCTGCAAATCTAAAGCAATATATAGATGAGTATCAAAACGCTTCTGGCAGACAGGTTGTTATTGTTATGGATTCATGCCATTCAGGCTCTTTTATTGATGATCTCTCTGGTAAAAATAGAGCAGTTATCACAAGTACAGGATCTGAAAATTATGCCTTTTATACTTTAACTGAAAAAAAATCACTGCACTCATTTATCTCCTATTTTACAGATTTTTTATCCGGTGGGAGTAATTTTTTAGATTCATATACTGAGGCTTGTAAAAAACTGAAAAACTTTTACAGGAAAGCACTCTGTGAAAATGAATCTGATGATACATATTTTCAAAATCCTCAATATGATGATAATGGAGATAAGATTTATTTTGACTTTTTCATGGATACAACAAGCAGTCTTGATGGAGAGATGCTCAAAAAGATACAGATCAAAAATCTTAATAAAGAGCAGAATAGAAATCGTTTTGCTGATGCTTCAAGCATATTTGACTCAAACGTTTCTGATATGACTCTTTCTGTTGTCTCAATGAACAAACGTTCCGTAGATTTGTTTACTATTGGAAAGCCTGTCAGTTTAACAGCAACCGTTGGATCAGCACAAGGGGCTGTTAAAAATGTTTATGGAATACTAAAACCGCCCGGAATGGAAAATATACCAGTTGTAGATGAAAATGGAGTTCCATACCGCTCATATCCACAGATAAAACTCTCAAAAACAGAAAAGTCAAAAGATTACAATATGACAGGTGAAGTGTGGGAAACAGAATGGAATGGTGCTGTATATAAGGGTTGTTATGAGATAAATTTTTATGCTGAATCTGAGAATGGCAGTATAACCTTTTCAGAACCGATAGAGTTTGGAGTTTATGATCCATCTGCATTTGATCTACCTAAAACAAGCAGTATTGATCTGATCTTCAATGGTAATGAAAATAGCGGAGAATATTCACCTGGCGACAGACTAAATATAAGTGTTATTGAACATCTAAATTGGGGATATGACCTTTATGTTGCACTTATTATGCCAGATGGGACATTTTTAAGTTTTTATGATGCGATATCTGATTTAAATAAAGATTTAAATAAAATTTCTTTTTTTACAGCGGGAAATGAAGAAAGTGTTGTCAAATGGAAGGGAGAAAGGACTCAGGAGCACTATTTGACCGTTCTTGATTTTGAGATTCCAGTTGGTTTCCCAACTGGGCAATATTATTTCTATGCGGTAATGTCGCCGCAGATGAAAAATTTATTTAATATAACAAATTATTGGAAATCGTCATACGGTTCGTTTGTTATTAAACCGTGATGATTGGTGATATGAACCAGATAAATTTTCTCTTTCTAAAGTGACCAGCGATTTATACAAAACCAATTGCCGAAAGTGAGGAAAATAATGAGAATCGCTATATTTTCAGATATCCATTCCAATATGGAAGCTCTTCAGGCTTTTATTGAGCACTCTTTAAAAAAGAGAATCGACCATTATATGTGTCTTGGTGATATTGTAGGATATGGTGCGAATCCTAATAGCTGTATAAAAATTTTGCAAACCTTACCCTCTATGAATTTTATTCTTGGCAACCATGATAATGCGGCTGCAGGAGGCATTCATCAGATGAGAAGAGAAGCAGGAGAGGCTATTTCATGGACAAAAATGAGGCTCTCTCCAAAAAGTATCGTTTTTCTTAAAAATCTTCGGGAAAATATTGCAGGTGACCACATGTTTTTTTGTCATGCAAATCCATGTGGTACCTCAGACTGGTATTATATCTCTGAAAAATCTTTTATATCCCGTACTTTTTTTCTGACCGGAGCTAAAATTATTTTTGCAGGGCACACCCATGTAGCAGCAGTCATTACCCGCAAAAATTTCTTCTGTATCTATATCAGAAAACCAGGTGATGGTGCTGTTGTACCAACAGCAAGCCTAAACAGGCAGATATTCAACTGTGGCAGCATAGGGCAGCCCAGAGATGGTGATCCTCGAGCATCATATCTTATTTACGACACAAAAAAAAATGTTGTGGAGTTTCACAGAGTCGCTTATGACCATGAGAGAGCTGCAAAAAAAATAGTAGATGCAGGTTTACCTGAAATGCTTGCATTAAGACTTGCAAGGGGGATGTAGCCGTTAAAATGTCCTATAACCTTTTAAAATAATTGAATAAAAAAATACTCTTAAAAAATACCCTCTCTTTGCCCTGAAAAATGCACCGCTTGAAATTTTTCAAGATACTTTTTTATTCTCTTCTGAACATTATTTATTTTGTCTTCTATAGCTCTTATAACTAAATATGCAATTTTAGTATTATTTATAATAGCATTGATATTAAAACTTTGTTATCAATGAGCTTTGCGCCTCTTCAATAGTAAGCTCTATCTTCGCAGGTGAGGTAAACAAAGTCAGTTTCACCTCTCTTGCTGTCTTCTCTCTAAAAACAGCTCTTCTCATTTCTACGGCTGCCAGCCCTGATACAATCATGTTGTCGTGTTTCCTGCTTCCAGTTGACGAAAAACCATAAGGGGTAGGCTCTCCATACATTGGAGTATGAGACCTTTGATAACTCTTAGAGCCTGTTTAAAAATTATATGTAACATGTAAAAATCTTTGCTCACGAACCAATATAGAGCCAAAAGAACCTTTTATGACTCCAGCAGATTCTACACAGTAATCCATTAAGCCAGACTGTTTGAGAACTGTCCGCAGCGTATTGCGGCTGACATGACGTCCCAGCGTGTCGGCAACCCGATGTGCCTGAGTTTTTTCGGGGGGGGGGGCCTCCAGCCGTGACCGCTCAGCTCAATTGATGGTCTGCTGTTGATGACCACATCAACCAGTTCTACTCGCTCCCTCTGGTCAAAAGGGTCGATGCCATTAAGTTAAGGCTAAAAGTATGATAATATGATATAAATTAAGTAATTATCATAAATTAAAGGATTGGAAAATGAAAAAAAATCCATTGAAGAGAGTAGAAAATTATTGAGCAGCAATGAATTTAAAGAAGATCACCGTTCTGGGAAAAAGTTTTTTACTCGTGATCGAGTATTAACATTTTATAGATTAGCCCCGTTAATTTTACAAAAGAGTGTAAAGTGAACGCAGCTTATATTGAATGAATTCACATCGTTTTTTGATCTAAAACCAGTAATCAATAGTGCATTTACTCAAAGCAGATTTCATTTAATGACATACAGCATTTTATAGAATTAAATAAAAAGGCAATAGTAGATGTATTATATGGGAATGAAGAATATAAGAAATATAAAGGAAAACTCCGCCTTTTATCAATAGACGGTTCAAAAGTGATATCGCCAAATGAGAAAGATATAATCAAAGAGTTTGGTGCAATAAGTTATACCAATGGTAAAGACGGAGAAATATTAGGAGCAAAGGCTCAAGGCACAGCATCTGTAATGTATGATGTGTTGAACAAGAAATTCGCTTAACTTAATGGCATTGGGCATCCACCAGTATGGCGGTATTCAAGACTCGTTGGCCATAACTGATTGTAACGCCGAACCCAATCCATTAGGTTCTGGCATTACGACCAATTATGCTCGCCCAATCGGTGGCGTTGCTGTTTTACACTACTTTTCCGTTAAACTGAAACTGTAAATCTCATTCTGATTTGAGTTTAGATCAATGTAATACAGCTTTAGGTGATAGGTAAAGCGAGCTGTATTCTGTAATTTTATATATACCGCACACTTTTTTTACAGTTGCTGGTCTTGCACTGTCTGCCCCAAGAGTCTCTACAAACAGTTTGATTCTTACCAATCCGTCACCTCCTGAAGCATAGCTGTAAGGGTTGGTGAACATGTTAAGCACATATGGATGTCCAGATGGAGTATATGAATTGGTTGGAGATGCTCCTTTAAAATAGATCAATGGAAGGAATGGATAGCTTTTCATGTTCTCTGTCAATCTACTGATACTTGCACTATTAATGATTTTCCCATCATAACTTCCTTCTGCTGTTGAATCTGATATCAATGGGTCAGTACTGGCAGCACTTAAGCACATTCTCCCTACAATGGCATCTTTCTGATAGATTCTCATGGCAAGAATCATCATCGCCACTCCCCCTTGAGGTGTGCTGGCGATTTGATTCTGAAGTGCCAAAAATTCATCAAGAGTGTTAGGCATACTGCTCAGAGTAATTCTTGTTAAGGATTCAGCCTCACTATATTCAGACTCATTTATAACGCCTGATATCTGGTCTGTCACTGGTTTAGGCACAAGTGCCATAACTTGATCAACAGTTCCGATCTCCAAAACACACTGGTTGGAGAGCGGACCGATATAGACAATCTTTGTTTGATAACTCTGTACAGCGGCTAAAATTACATTTGTATCTGAATAGTATCTAAAAGAAAGAAAATCATAAACAACCGACTCTGCATGTGGTGATACAAAATCAGGAAAAGCTCGCTCTAACCAGTCATAGATTGTGTTGATATCAGTTATCTGTTGGGAAGTCAGAGCACCCTGAGGGGGGGTGTTCATCAGCCAATCATCAATACAGCCGGCACTTACAGCTACGGACTGTCCAATAATTATCAGAAATACCATAAATTTGACCATCGTTTTTCTAAAAAGCATTGTGAACCTCCTTCAATTTTGTTGTTTGTTGTTAAACCTTCTCCTGCTATCTATTATTTATTCATGTTACACCACTTACTTAACAAACCATATATAGTTTCTGATTCTAATGTTTTTGTGGTTAGCCGCCGTTCCAAGGAATTGAAACTAAAATAAGGAAACTATGTAACTAATTTTGATTGTATTTTAGCACGAAATTACACTAATATTCGCAGCAAATACCCAAGAGTTTGCCTAAACCACAAAACAAATCAGAATCAGCAACTATTTATTAACATTATTGCATAGAGCAGCAGTCAACCGCCGCATCAAAACCTAAATTAAAAGCCTTTATATTCATATCAGCAAATCCCTTTTTGGTTCTAAGTTTTATAGCCTCTTCTACTGTCTCACGAGTAAGAGGAAGAACATTTGATTGAACCAAAGCACCCACCAGCACAATATTGAGCGTCATTGAGCTTCCAGCCTCTTTGGCAAGTTTCATGGCATCAAATGCAATAAGAGCTGGAGTTCTTTGGCGGATAAGAGAGACCATATCATCAATCTCAGGATAGATCCCTTTTCCAATTGCCACAGTAAATGGTGGAACAGGAGAGAGGCTTGTGATGACTTTTGTGTTTGAGTTACATCTATTCATTGCACGAAGTGTCTCAGAAGGTTCAAAACCCAAAAGAACATCAGCCTCGCCATCAGAAATAATGGTACTTTGTGCATCGCCAAATATAATTGCAGACTCAACAACTCCGCCTCGCTGTGCCATTCCATGAATTTCACTCATACGCACAGGCACACCAGCTAAAAGTGCTGCCTCTCCAAGCACTTTGGAGGCTAATAGATTTCCCTGCCCTCCAACTGCTACAATAATCAATCTTTTAGTATCCATATTTTATAAAATCCTTTTGATTTACTCTCTGTTTTTCAACGGCATAATGGCATTTTCAGGGCATATCTGGGCACAGACAGCACAGCCGACACAAGTATCAGCATCAATTTTTACACGACCTTTTTCAATATAAAAAGATGGGCAGGCAATCGTGTCAATGCAGTCTCTGTGATCTACACACTTAGCTGTAACATGAAATGGTCTTGGTTTTAAAATTTTGATGCTTTTGGCAAATAGAGCACATGGCTCTTGAGAGATGATAACTGAGACACCTTTGAACGCAAGAGCCTCTTTAATCGCTTCAATGCTCTTTCTAACCTTAAATGGCTTTATAATAGTAATATGCTCAACGCCAATTGCCCTTACCAAATTTTCTATTGAGATAGATTTGTATCCTTCAAAATTCATGCGAGTCATATCAACCCCTGGATTTGGCTGATGTCCTGTCATAGCTGTAATTCCATTATCCAATATCACCAATGTAAAATTGTGGTTATTGAAAACAGCATTTACAAGACCAGTAATGCCAGAGTGAAAAAATGTAGAATCTCCGATAAAGGAGACAACTTTATGGTCAGTTGCCTTTGAAAAACCGCAGGAGCTGCTGACAGATGCACCCATGCAGATTACAAAATCTCCAGTTGAAAGAGGCGGAAGAAATCCAAGCGTGTAACAGCCAATATCTGAAGGATAGATAACATCCATACCCTCAGCAGCCTTTTTAATCTCATAGAATGTAGCCCTATGTGAACAGCCAGAACAGAGATTTGGTGGACGCTGCGGAATATCTGGTATCCCTTTTGTATCTACTGGTTTAACAGGTGTATAATCAGTCTTACAATTTCCTGCTTGAGAAGAGTTTGTCCTAAAATAATCAATACCAAAGAAAGAGGCGATTTTTTGTCTTACCATTGCAGGGTCAAACTCATAGAGCCTTGAGAATAGCGTATCTTGGTCTGCTGGTAAGAGACACCCGTCTGTCTGCTCGCTTGAAGCAGAGACACAAGGAGGGGCAACCTCATCAACATTTTTCCCTTTTATCGGAATTACAATCCCAGCCTCTTGTGCAAACGCTTTTACAGCCTCCTCCATAAACGGCTCGCCCTCTTCAATCACAAGAATCTTTTCGCACTCTTTTGCAAACGCTTTGATAAGATTTCCCGGCATTGGGTTTGAAAAGCCGATACGCAAAATCTTAGTTTTATCTTGAATGGCTAAATCCTTTACAGCATCTGAGGCATAAAGAAAACTTACGCCGTTGCAGATAATTCCAAACTTCCCCTTGTCTGTTTGTGTAGTTGTGCACCTGCAAGCAGTATTGCTGTTACAAGAGCTTTTTGAGTCCACAATAAAATTATGAATTGAGGACTCTGACAGTTCAGAGGCTTTTTTAAGATTTGCAAGAAGTTTGACATGAAGTTTACGAGATACTGCAGGCACAGTTACATAGCTCATTGGGTCCCGTTCAAAAATGCCCTTTGTCTTTCTCTCTCGAATTTTACCTATTTTTACAAACGCAGTTGAGTGGTTGATTCTTGTTGTGGTTCTTAGAATAACCGGCTCTTGCAAAATCTCTGAAAGCTCAAACGCTGCAATAGTCATCTCTTTTGCTTCACTAACAGAAGATGGCTCAAGCATGGGAAGCCCTGCAAGTTTAGCGTAATAACGGTTATCTTGCTCGTTCTGACTTGAAAACATAGCTGGATCATCGGCTGTTAGAATCACCATGCCGGCTTTTACTCCAATGTAAGCTAACGTCATTAAAGGGTCTGCTGCAACATTAAGCCCAACATGTTTCATCATGCACATTGTTCTCAATCCTGAATTTGCCGCTGCTGCTGCAACCTCCATCGCAACTTTTTCGTTTGTGCTGTATTCAAAATAGAGGTCTGTCTCTTTGGAAATCTGAAAGAGATTTAAAGATAACTCGGAAGATGGTGTTCCAGGATAAGTTGTAGCAAAGGCAACTCCAGCTTCAATTGCACCTCTTGCAATTGCTTCGTTACCTAAAAGCATTATCTCTTCACCTGTTTTGTCGATCAATAGTTTATGCATATCGTTTTTATAGTTCCTTGTTTTGTTGATTAAAACCGACCTGTTTTATCTCAATCTTTACCTAATTTTTAAAAAAGAGTTGAGCATAAAGTAATTTGCATCTTATAGCCTATCAAAAAGGCTCACTCAAGGCAATTTATAACACTCTTCTTTTAAAAAGCGATTGTAAGAAGAGATTGTATACCATCAATTCTCATATTATAAGGTAGTCGATTAAGTTTCACCATCTCAAATCCAACAAGCTCCATCAGATAATTTCCATCTTCATCAATAAGATCAATGTTGAATGTGTCTGTCTCACTGTCAGAAGCTGTACGGGTTGTGATGCACAAATATTCTCTATCTTTTTGCGATCTGTCAAAGAATTTCAGGCTTTTAATTTTATACGGCAGAACAATATAGTTGTCAGTTAAAAACTCAAAAACTCCGCCTGTCTGGAACATGCCGTCTAAAAGAACAACATCAGTTAAAAATTGAGGGCATGGATCGTCTGTAAAAAAGCTATCCCTGCTGCGATCAGCAATTTTTGTGATAAGATTTTTTCCATCAAAAGAGATAATATCTTCAATAGTTCTAAAAACTCCGTCCATAAAGAGCCTCTGCGGGTGGTAAATCAATCCAGTGTTTTTATCGCCTATTGGATTTGATCTTAATAGCTGAGGCACATCTCTTTTTTTCCTGATCTCTTTATTGCCCTCTATCCCTTCGCTGTTCTCTTTCTCTTTATTGCTCTCTATTACAATCTCTTTATTGCCCTCTATTACAAAATCAGATTGATAGTGGAGTTTTGGCTCTCCCATTGCAACTCCCGCACTATTTACAAATTGAGAGGTTATTTTGCAGTGGATACCATTTTTATCTTCATTTACAGAAATTTTAATATCTTTTGGTTTATTTTGGAGAAGTTTTATTCCATAAGGTATTGAAAAATTCTTAACCTCTGAAATCCTGCCGTTTTTATGGGCTGCCATCGCTGCTTCTGCCATAGTCTCAACACCAGTTGCACCTAAAAATATTGGTGTTCCCTCCATAGCGTGATCAAGCAGAAATCTATCTTGTTCTATATCTAATCTTCTTGTAAATGCCCGATAATTAGAGCTGTTTTTTTGTGCATCTTCTAAAGAAAGAATTTCGGAATTTGAATTTAATAGAGTAACATCGCTGTCTAAAAACGGAGCGATTTTAAGGATTTTGTCTCTATCAAACGAGTGATCTAAACCAGTAATAACAACTTCTGGAGTTGTTGAATCTTCCATTTCGTCCATAAAAAACTTCACTCCAGCCTCTAACGGCAGGAATTTAAGCCCTCGCTCAGTTAAAACTTTCTGAACAGTCTCACGGGTTGCCATGCCTGCCCCGCTCCACGCTGTCCAGTCAATTATCTTGCATTTTGGCAGAGAATCTTCTCTATCAAGACCAAGCAGAATCGCTGCCATCATCTCATTTGCAGCAGTGTAGTCAGTCTGTCCTTCATTGCCGAATTTGGCTGTTACTGAAGAAAATCCAACGTAAAATCTTACACCTTTCTCTTCAAGAGCCTCTATCACATTAAGACAGCCATAAACCTTTGTGTTAAAAACCCTCTCAAACGAATCTAAAGTTTTCTTCTCAAACGGCATACTCTCCTCAACTCCAGCAGCATGAATAACTCCATCAACATGGTAAACATCAACTGATTCAAGGGCAGATTTTATAGCGTTTTTATCTGTAACATCTGCTGCAATGTAAGAGACATAAACCCCGAATGATTTTAAAATCTCAATATTCTTGCGGGATTCCAAAGCTGATAGGATTCGGTTTGCAGCCTGTTTCAGCTCAACAGGTTTTGCCCCTTTCATAGTCAGTTTCAGCTTTTCCATTACAGTTTTTTCATCAATAGATGAAATGCTTTCAACACCAGCAATAATATCAGAAAGAGTATCAATATTGTAAATATCGCTTCTTCCAAGGATAATTAGATTTGTCTGATATTTCTTCACAACTGCCTTGAGAATCTCAAAAGTTATTCCTCTTGCTCCGCCTGTAACAAGAATGGTGTCGCCATTTGCAATCAAGCTTTTTTGACTGAAATCCGTTTCCGTTTTGCTCAATGGGCTATCTTTTAAATGCACAACATATTTTTCATTGTTGCGATAAGATATTTCAACTCGTGGGTCAGTTGATCTTATTTCGTCCATGAATATTTGAACAGGCTGCGATTTTAGACTGTTATTAATTTGAGCGTTATTTTTTGATGAAGTATTATCTATAGAGTTATTTAATATACTTACAACCTTAACAATGGTGTTGGGCATCTCTTTTGCAAGGCTTTTCATTATTCCGCAGATACCAGCAAAAGATGGGTTTTTATCTACTGCTGAAAACGCCGCAATAAATTTATCTTGTTGATTAAGAGAGCTAAACAGCTTTTTTACGATTATAAAGAATGATTTAACATCAAACGGCGTAATGCAGATTAATCCATCTAAATTGTTTAAACTCTCCTCTAACTGTGCTGAATTTATCTGACGCTCAAACGGCTCTTTAAGAGTATTGCTAATCTCAACGACTTTTCCGCCGTCAGCATTGATAAAATCACCAATTCCATACGTATCATCACCAGCGACCAAAACCGTTTTTCCTGCAAAGCTCCACTTTTCTGTTATAGGCAGACCAGTTTTCCGCCATACTGGAACAAGACGATGAATATCGTGAGGCTCTTCTTTTGTGATATTAACGCTTTTAAAATTTGGATTAAGTTGTTCGTTCTGTGTCATATTTTTATCAGAATCTTCAACAACATCACTGCTGCCTACTGGTTCAACTTTAGACGCAATATCTGCTGATTCAACTTTAGGCACAATATCTACTGGTTCAACTTTAGATGCAACACCTGCTGGTGCAACCTTGGACGCAATATATTCTGTAAGTTTTGCGATTGTATTTAAATCTCTCAGTTTTAAATCTTCTGGAACAGGAAAACCAAAATGAGAGGCTGTGTTTGCAAAAATCTCAACCTGCTTGACTGTATCAATTCCAAGATCAGCCTCAAGATCAAGCTCAGGATCAAGCATATCTTCGGTATATCCTGTCTGTTTGGCAATTATCCCTGTGATTACCTGCATAACCTGACTCTCTTGATTAACTGGTGCAGATGGCTGAGAATTAGATGAAAGAGCGGTTTTAGTCTCAGGCTCCATGGAAATTTGAATCTCTTTTTGTATGATGTTGGAAGTTCCAACTTTGGTGTCAATGTAAGCTGCAAGCCTTGCAATTGTGTTTAAATCTCTCAATTTTAAATCTTCTGGAACAGGAAAACCAAAATGAGAGGCTGTATTTGCAAAAATCTCAACCTGCTTGACAGTATCAATTCCAAGATCAGCTTCAAGGTCAAGCTCAGGATCAAGCATATCTTCGGTATATCCTGTCTGTTTAGCGATTATCTCTGTAATTACAGTCATAACGCCTTTATTTTGTTCTAACTCTACCGTAGGTGTTTTAACTATTTCTTTATTAATATGCGCTTGAATCTCTGCTTTCTTTTGACTTACTTTAGGAGATAGATCAACTTTCAAAGGTGTAGTTTCTGCAATTAGAGCAGATCGTTCTCCTACAACGCAGAGCATATTATCAATAATTTTCAACTCTGGCTTATTGCTTCTGCTTATTCGTTTAAGCCATGCGTTGTATGCCTCAGTGTTTACCCTCTCTTCAATCCGTCTGATAAACAAAAACGCAAAATGAGAACCAAAACCAGCAGCAAGATGAAGCCCATACTCTGCCTTTTCGCCCCGTGCTCCAGCAGAACTTCCTGAACTTATGTTAGATGTTGCAAAGTTAAGCTCTTTAAAATGTTCTGGAATCTTTACTAAATTTGCAATTGGAGGGGCTTTTCTTCGCTGCAACGCCTTTACCATTACAACATCTTCAATTGCTGCACCAAGCGTATGACCTGTAAAGCCTTTTGTATTGGTGATGCAGATATTTTTAAGGTGGCTGCCGAATGTGTTTTTTAGTGCTGTAACTTCTGCATCTGCACTGCCTCCTCTTGCCGGCGTGTAGGTCTCATGTGACATAAACAGCAATTTATCTGCATAATCAGATTGATTTAAGTTATGCTCTTTTTCCATCTTTGAGATAAACTTTTTCATCTGGCTTGCCATGTGCTCAACATCAATATTGAATGTGTGATACGCACTGTTTGCCATGTGTGTTCCAAGAACTACAGCCTGACCTCTCATTCCTCTTGCATGAACTTCTGACGCTTTTTCAACCACAAGCCCTACAGCACCGCAGCCTAAAATCGTGCCGTTGCGATCGCTGTCAAAAGGTTTTGCAGCTTCAGATATCCGTTTTTTCACAGTAGCAGCACCAAGTGCAAGAAATCCTGAACCAATCCACTGATTTTGTGCTGATGATGTTGCATTTTCGCCGCCGATTACAACAACCCGTTTGCAGCGTCCAAGTTTTATCCAATCTTCTGCAATTCCAACCGCTTGAGTGGTTGATGCACATGCACTGCTTACAAGCACATTTGGTCCTTTTGCCTTTATAATCTGGGCAAGATGGGCAGAACCTAAAGGACATGCGTTGACCATAAAATTGCGATCAAATTTATATGCTCCAAAATCGTCTCTTTTTCTCTTTCTGATGTTGAAAAACCAATCTGTAACCTGCTGTTTTACTGCTGTGTCTTTTACATTCTCCATAAGATAAAAATAGATGCTCTGGAACTCCTCATAAGGCTTTAAAAAGAGTCTGTCGTAAAAATATTTCTCCATCTCGTTGATTAAGGTCTCATTGCTTGGAAACAAAGATGTTATGATAACACCGGTATCTTCTTGCATCACTTCAGGAAGGGCAAAACCATTAGGAATCAACTCTATAGAATCAGATTTATCAGGTTCTTGATTATTTTCCTCCCCGCCGCTGCTTTTATTAACACTAAAACCGTTATCTCCGTCATTGTAACCTTTATCTGTTCTCTTAAATCTTGACGGCGTTTTATACTGCATAACAAGCGGAATGGCTGCATCTTTTAACGCCTCAATTCCAGCAGCAACTGCCAACGCCATGCTGATATCGTATTGGGCTTTTATTCCATACTCTTCATTAAGGTTGAAATATCCAAGCTGTCCTGCAAGATGAATTACATCTTCAGTATTGGAGATTTCAACAAAACGGGCATTTCCATCTGGCTCTTTTAAAATTCTGGTTATATTTTTATCAACAATTCTCTCTTGATCTTCTACGCTTAACGGATCGATAAAATTTCGTCCATCAAGAATCATATCAAAGTTATCTGATGAAAATACACGTCTTGCCTTGCCCGGAAGCCCTACAGATACGCCGGAAATCACAACAGCATTCTCATTTACGACTGATAAAATCTCACTCTCTACTGTTCCAGATGCAATAGAATCTAAAGCCACTGAGATGCTGTAATCTTTAATATTGATATGTTTTAGCAGATTAACAAGAAGTTTTCGCGGTCCTATCTCTATAAAATGGGTATTGCCGCTGCCGCTAAATACAGATTTAATTTGGTTGTTAGTATTGGTTGAAATTCCGCCTTTACCGATACTATTTACATATTCGATTGATTTTATAAACTCAACAGGAGTTGTAATCTGTTTTGCAAGAAGAGCTTTTACCTGTTCTGCATTCTGAGGATATGGTCTTGCAGTAACGTTTGATATAACTTTTGCGAAATCGACATTATTAAATGTTATATTTTTTAAATAGCTCTTTAGCTTTTCTGCTGCATTTCCAAAAAGCGGGGTGTGGAACGCACCAGAGAGGTTAAGACGCTTATATACAACGTTTTTAGATGCAAGAAATTTACAGAAAATATCAATATCTTGTTCACTGCCAGATACTGCGGTCTGCCTCTCACTATTTTTATTGGTGATGTAGAGCCATGATGCGCCTGATTCTCTTATAAGTGACGCTGTCTCCTGTTCATTGCCAAACACGACCATAATTTTGCCAGGATACTCTATTGCTGCCTCTCTCATCAGATCAGAGCGTTTTATAATGAGCCTCATTGCATCGTCAAAATTGAGCATTCCGCTGCAAAAGAGTGCTGTATATTCGCCCACACTGTGACCGATAAAAAAGTCAGGATTAAAATTATCAGATTGAGACCCTGAACTATTTTTCTTTGGAGTGCTGCTAAGTTTATTAAAGATTGCTGCTGACGATAAAAATACAGCAGGCTGTGTGTTTTCAGTTAAGTTGAGCCTGCTGTCATCGTTAAACATGATATTTAAAAGAGAATAGCCTCTCTCTTTTACAAATATCGCCTCTCCCTGCTCCATAATCTGCCTAATATCAGCATCTTCCTCAAATATCTCTTTCATCATGCCCGCACTTTGTGAGCCTTGACCAGATAGAAGAGCAACGAGAGTCTGTTTAGATGGTTTTACGATTTGAGATTGGTCTGTCCTTTGTGAAGCAAGATTTTGTGAATGGCTATTTTGAGAGATATCTATAATTTCACCATCTTGAGCTTGCTGGCTATCTGATTTTCCAAGAGCTTCTGCATGTCCAAAGATCATAGCACGATTTACCATGCTTAAAACTGCATGTCCGTGATTTCCGCCGATTCCATTTACATTAAACGCAAATCGCAAAGGGGTCTCATACTCTTTTCCCTGAATAATCGGATTTTGCAGGGTTGAGAATTTTTGATCATATTCAAAATTTGGCAGAAGAGTTCTTTGTTTATTCATTAGAGCCATTTTTGCCAATGCAACCGCAGGGTTAGCAGATTTAAAATATCCAAACTGTGTTTTAACATTGCCAAAATGGAGATTAGGATTGTTAAGATCAAAACATTTCTCAACAACTTGGCGTTCAATCATATCGCCCATGATGTTTGAGAAGGCAAAAAGATCAAGATATCCAACATCTTGCTTTCTTATTCCGCTTCGTCTGTAGCACTCGTTTATTGCAGATACAAAGGTTGTTTCAGACGGAGAGAGCAGGTGATCAGGAGCACTTGATTTAACGACAAAATCGCTTAATTCTCCTAAAATCTCCATGCCTGACTCTTTTGCTCTTTTTAAGGTGGTCAGAACATGAATTGCAGCACCTTCAGACATTGCATAGCCATCAGCTCTTGAGTCAAAGAATCTCGGCTCTGTCGGCGATAAAAGCCCGATTCGTTTAAATGCCATTAAAAATGCAGGATATAAATTTGCATCAACACCTCCTGCAAGTGCAAAATCAAGCTGTTTTGAAGATATTTCTCTCATAGCATTACGAATCGCAATTACAGCAGAGGCACAAGATGCGTCCACTACATAGTTTACACCGTTAAGACCAAAATGGTTGGCAATGCGTCCTGATATTATGTTTGAGAGAAGCCCGGGCGTTGTATCTTCGTTGTTTTCAGGCAATATCTGCCGTATTGCCTCAACAAGCTCAGATGCAATAATTTTTGCTCGTTCAGAATCAATAGAGCTGCTCGTTGCAATTGTTTCAGCAAGCAGATTTTTTCTAACACGCAAAATATTTTTGCTCTGCCGCTCACCCTGAATTGTGCCAAGAATAACGCCTATTTTGTTTGACGAAACACCTGACGATGATTGTATGGCTGATGATGGTTGCGGGGCTGACGACTGAGTAAATTGTGCAAGACCTGATGAAGTTATCGCATCATCTGCTGCCTCTAAACCAAGAAGCTGTCCACGCTCTAAAGATCGCACAATTGATGGAGGCATTCTATATTTGATGTTGTTGAACTTAAAATCTTGAATTATTCCAGCTTTAACTATCGGCAGATAGTAATGCGATTTTTTATCAAACTCAGCATACGCTTCATTATCAAAACGCTCCTTTGGAATCGGGGAAAATTGCTTTTTTCCTGATTGTAGATTCTGCCAGAACTGTTCAGAACCTTGTCCGCCGGGCAGGCATACGCCAATTCCAGCAATTACGATTCTATCATCATTAAAATCGTAATTTGGATCAGCAAATATTCTGCGGGGAAGAGGCTCGTATAATTTACCTCGAAACTCTTCAACAACAAGATGGTAGTTGATTCCGCCAAAACCATAAGAGCTTACAGCAGCCTTTCTGGTCTTGTTTTCTGGAGTAACCCAAGTTTCAGGACGCTCAATTATATAAAGATTTGTGTTCGAGAGATCGTGGTTGTGGGAGAGCTTTTCAAAATTTGCATTTGGGGGCAGAACACCCTTTTGAACAGCAAGCAGAGCCTTTACAAGTCCAGCAGCACCAGCACCGCCAAGCAGATGACCAATTTGAGATTTAACAGAACTTATACCTATCTTGAAGCCTTGAACAAAATCGTAAATATCGGGTTTATTTGCATTATTAGCGATATTTTCATCTTTTAAAGAACTTTTAACCACATAAACATCTTTAAGAGTCTGAAGCTCTGCCTGATCGCCCATGATTGTAGATGTTCCATGAGCCTCAATAAATCCGATATCCTGCGGTTTAACTCTTCCAGCCATGCGTTCATAACATCGCTCTAACGCCAAAATCTGCCCTTTAACATTCGGGGCTGCAATTGCCTTGCCTCTGCCGTCAGAACTCCCGCCGATTCCTTTAATCACGCCGATAATATTGTCGTTATCTCGTAAAGCATCTTTTACCCTTTTTAGAACAAAGACAGCAGCACCTTCTCCTAAAATAAAGCCGTCTGCCCGCTCATCAAACGGAAATGACCCTTTTGCAGATAACGCACCCATCTTGCAGAATCCAATAAATGATTCAGGTGCAAGGTGGGTGTTTACGCCTCCAACCACAACATGATCGCAATCTCCAGAAAGAAGTTCTTTAACAGCAGCATCTATTGCACTAAATGAAGAGGCACAAGCAGCATCAACAACATAATTGACACCTCTAATTCCAAGATGTTTTGCAACTCTTGAGGCTTCAATGTTTAAAAGCATACCATGAACAGGATCGTAACCACAGTGCCGTCCCTCCATGCCGGCTTGTAAATCTGCTGTAAGTGCTGCTTTCTCCTCTTGGCTCAATTTATTGAACTCTTCAGTTTTTCTAAGCATGGAGAGAACTTCTGGAAAGTGGTATTTAAATTGTAACTCGTTTCCCAACTCATTGCCAAGGCAGGTCGCTATAATTACCGCTGTCCGTTCAGGATTTACAACCACCTTTTTTTGTGGAGTTTTAGTCTGTTTATCCTCTAAATTAGAAAAATCTGAACTATGTTCTTTATGTGCTGGAATACCAAAACGGAGATTTTCATCTAAATAACCCGCATTTTCAACCGCCTGATATGCAGCCATAAGAAGTATTTGCTGGCTTCGAGAAAGATGTGCAGCTTTTTGCTCATCATATCCAAAGCGATCGCTATCAAACACAAAATCCTTTATATAACCAGCAAGCATTGTGTAGGCTTTATCTTCTGCTGTTTTATCTGGATCGTAGTATAAATCTTTTCTTATTCTGCTATCTTCCATCTCTCGTATTGAGTAGCGTTTTGCAAGGATATTTTCCCAAAGCTCTTCTGGATTTTTTGCATCAGGCAGAATACACCCCATACCAATTACAGCGATTTCGTCATTAATGCTCTTTGTTTCAGAAGATAAAACTTCAAGTCGGTTGAGATTACTGAACAATTTTTCTTTAACACTGAATAAGGTGGTTGATGCAGCGTGCTCAGGCGTGACACGATGGGTAGGTGTGAAATTTGTCCCTACAACATGTGGAATATCAAAAAACATTCCATGAATCTGATCAATTGTGGTTGTATCTTTGAAAAACGCAAGAGCATCGCCAGAGAGAAAATTTCCCCTTGTTTTATGCTCCTCTCCTTCAAACCATCTATAATTTTCTTCACCCGGATTTTTAAAATCAGGCAGAAAGCCTTTTGAACCAATCAGAAGAGAGCCGATATTATTCTTCTCAAATGCTCGTTTACGATCTTCGAGCTTTTCGCCCTTTTTGATCATCTCTTTTTCTTTCTGGATCATTTTTTTCGCAAATTCAGTTGGTGCAGTTCTTGAAGCAAGACCGACGCTGTTTCCAATAACCATTGTCTCATCTTCTTCGCATAAAATTGTCTGATACTGCTCTTTTATGCTTTTGGTCTCAACAATTTCTTTAGAAAAAAGATATGCGGTTCCAACCTGAATGCCGATCTTAACTCCTTTTGCAGCAAGACAAGATGCAATACCAGAGATAAAACATGATGCAAAACAGGTTGATATTCCGCCTGCAAACACAAGGCTTAACTTTGAAAGAAGATTGTTATTAATATCAGCAGTACCGCCGTTTTGAGTTGAATCTGCAGAATTTAGAGAAGCTGACGCTGATCGCTCTTTTATTTTGGCAATTGCAGCTTCCCACAGAACAAGACTTGAAAGAGAGCCGACATGACCTCCAGCCTCTCTGCCTTCAAATATAAAACGGGTGCAGCCGCCTTTAATTGCGTTTTCCATCATTGAGATTGACGGAGTGTGAAGATAGGTTTTAGTGCCAGCCTTTTCAAGCTCAATAACTTGAGACGGAATACCGCCTGCAAATAGTGCAAAAGGAGCTTTATATTTTCTTACAATTTCAAGATGTTTTTCAACTGCTGGATTAAATGCCTCAATTCCAACAAGCCCTGCACCAAAAACAGGAACTTTTTCAGCACCTCTTTTTATCATATTCTCTGCAAGAGCTGGTGGAAGGCTTCCTACAGCAAAAAAAGGCAAAGCACCAGCCTCTAAAACTTTTGCTGCGAAATCTGGATTATCACTTACATTTGCCATTGGTCCTTGAATCAGAGGAAGGCGTGTGCCGTGCTCTTTTGCCATTGGAGAGTCAACTCTCATCGGGTCAAATGAGTCAACATAGTTAAGCTGCTCTCCAATATCTTTAAAAAATTCTGAAATCATATCTTTTAGATTTGGAGAGATAAGGGCAAAGTTTTTGGCAAAAAATCCATCTTGTCCAATAAAAAATAGTGACTGCACTGCTGGAGCATCTGATTTATCAAGAGGGGTGATATGTTCTCCAATCTCTTTATAGATTAGAGCGGCACAATTTTCTTTAGAGTTACTGTTTTTAGTGGTGTTTGAAGTGCTTTCAATTAAATTGTCATCAATTAACTTATCATCAACACCATTAGCAGAGATAAGAATCGCTTTATCTTTAAGCTCTTTGGCTATTTTAGTGCCAAGTTTTGCAAACACGCGAAATATATTTCTGCTGTCAGTTGTGATCTCAATAGAATCGCTCTCATCAAGGCTTGACAATAGAGTTCTAAAATTTTCAGACAGAGGAGACTCTTTTGCAAGCCATACTTGACTGTCCAAAACAACTCCGCTCACTCCAGCAGAAAACATGCCTGATGCAGTGTTTCTGCCCACACCGCCATGAATAAAAACAGGCAGATCGCTGTTTTTTAGATACCACTGCATCAGTATAAATGATGAGTAGTTTGAGACCCTTCCGCCAGCCTCGTTGCCGCGGAGAATGAGTGCGTGCGGGTTAATTGCTTTGATGCGATCGTTTATGTTGATCTCACGAACTTCAAGAATGATTTTTGAGTGGGGGAAGTTTTTATTAATTGATTTAACTGATTCAAAAACTTTATTGCGGACAGATTCGTTATCATCTGCCTTATCATCAGCGTTTATATTATCTAATGATATTACGATGCTGTCTAATCTTGCTGCATTAAGCTCTTTGATGTCGTAAATAAGCTCTAAATTTGGATCGACAAGCCTTAAACCAAATAAAATATCTGCACTGATAAGAGCTTTAATCCCCTCAATTATCTCGTAATGAGATAGAAATTCAGTATCAAATACGGGCAGACCACCTGCGTTGAAAACAGCTTTAAAGAAGTTAAGAGAAAATACTTTTGACGGGTTATATACTATTAATGGAAGTCGTGAAGTTAGTATTCTTGTAAACATATTGCCTGTTCTCCATGTATTATATTTTTTGTTATTGTTATTTAAATTCCACCTTCTGAATCAGCCATCATTTCAATTCTGAATTAAATACACAGATTATGATGCTTAGACTTAAAAGGACAAAAGATATAAACAAAAAACATGCCATGGATTAAATAATTTTCTTATAATATTGAAATAAATAGATATTATCTGAATTAATTTCACTTTTGTTATGTAAAAAGAGGCTTATTAAGACATGTTCTCGTTTGTTGAGATATGCATAAAATGAATATTTATGAGCATAAGATGTAAGTTAGTCTGTACATTGATGGGAGTAGAACATTCATATAAAATTATGAATTAGAGTTTAAAATATTCTAAAGGTTCATTCTTTTTACGTGCCATATTTCCTTATTTAGTATAAAAACAAGAATAAAATTTGCGTGATGATTTTATTCTTGTTTGTGCCTGTCAGGGCATGGTCATTTTATAAGGAGAAGCAAAATAATGTCTAAAAATAAAAATCTTACCTATAGTTTTCTTAATAGCAGCCATAACTTTAAAAACAGATTTAATTACAATCACTTATTATCAAAATTGATAGTTTTAATGATTATACTTATAAGTTTTATCTTATTATCGCCTTTTGAAGCTCTCTGCATATATGATCAAGTTGCTTTTGATATAAAGATTAAAGATAGTAAAATATCCATATCTTTGAAGCCAGATTACAATCAATATACAAAACCATTCACAAATATGTATGTTGCTGCTGTAATTGGAAGCGATATCTATTTTCTCTATAAAAACGGGGATAATCTTAGTCTTGAACAGTTCAATTCTGCGACAGAGCCGCCATCTTTTATCAAAAAGAATGAAAAAGGTGAAATTCCAGAAATAGAGCTTATGAATCAATGGGATATAAACTGGCTTGATAATATTCTCTTGTTTGCAGGTATCGGTTCATCTTTAACAGATATGTTGAACAGTGGCAGTCTTGTCTGTTTTTATGACGGTCAGCAGGTGGTACTTCCACAGCCAGCACGCAAATGGACTGTAATGGTATATATGGTAGGCTCTGATCTTGAAGGAGGATTAGGTTCGTCAGACCGGAAAGCCACAAATGACATCATGCAGATGATTCAAGGTTCGATTGGTCTAAATCCTGATACAGTAAACGTGGTTCTCACAACAGGAGGCTCTACTCGTAAAGGGTGGGATAGCGTAAGACGCTCATGGATATACAATGGGCAGTATTATAACATTGAAGATATGAAAAATCTAAACATGGGTAATCCTGATACTCTGTCTGATTTTGTCCTATGGTCAAAAGAGCAGTTTCCAGCAGAACATTACGCATTGATTATGTGGGATCACGGCATGGGCACTGATGGTTTTGGTATAGATATGAACCATATCAACCCTGCAATAAAATATAATAATACTCTTGTATTTTCAAAACTTAATGATGCTTTCAACAAAATCAGCAGAGATGCACAGCCGAATGTCTCTACACAAAATCCTCTTGATATTGTTCTGTATGATGCCTGTTTAATGGGCACAATTGAAGTTGCACAACTTGTTTCAAAGATTACTGGAGTGATGGGTGGTTCCGCAAATACTGAGCCTGGTTTTGGTTTTGATTACAAAGCCCTTTTGCAAGGAATTGAGACAAAACAGATAAATAACGGCATTGATTTTGGGCGAAATGCATCAGATGCCTATATTCTTGAATGTACAAATAATGGAAAATTTGACAGCTCTAAAACGAAGATTACATACTCTATATTTGATCTTACAAAACTAAATGACTTTAATCAGGAGTTTGATCTTTTATCTGATGAATTTTTGAATATAATGCAAGAGAATTCTTCGAGTAGCTATAATGCTATCTCAGTAGGTCTTATAAGGACAATAACTTATCCCATAGGAAAAATTCAGGGTAATTTAGATAGAGGTGTTTCTATTCCTAATCCAGTTGATTTGGTTGGTTTTTTGGAAAATGTAGGAGAGAGATTTCCATCTTTGAGTAACAGAGCAGAAAGTCTTATTAAAATTATTTTAGAAAAACTTGTTGTTTACTACAATGGAAATATAGCAGCCGGTGAAGGGGTAAATGAAAACGCTGGAAGATTAACCATAGATATAGGAAAAGAGAGCGGTCATATAAAATTTAATGATTTGACAACAGGCAAAACTACAATGCTGCTGCCTGAGTCATACAGCAGGCTCAATCAGGCTATGATATCATATTATGAAAAGCGGGCAATGGACGATTATGAGGTCGGAGGTATAAAGGGGGTTCAGACAACCTGCCCTGGTGAGCTACAAAGCTGTGCAGCAGGACCTAATTGGCTTTATCTATCTCAGGAATTATCTTATGAAGATGATAGTGTAATCAATGTCAATACACTTCTGTGCCAAATGAGTGGTGATAACTATCCTGATGCTCGCGATATTTTTTACTCTAAACAGATATACAATGGCCAATACATTAATACTGCAAAAGAGTATCCTATTTATCAGCAAGATATCTGCTCGTATTCTATCTGTACAGATGAAAACTGCGAATTGATAACAGTAAAAGATATTGGTAATGATATCCTGACTGCTGAAGCTCATGTAAACGGCTCGCCGTCAATTTTAACTTTTGCTCTAAGAGATGACGGCACAAACGCCAAAATCAATAGTTCAGATGTATGGGAGCTATCCAGCTTTACCAAGTATGCAGATGGAATATGGGGAAGAGATGATGATATAATGAATGGGGATATTATCATACCTATATTGAGCAGGTTAGTTGTTGATACTGACGTTAATAATATAACAAAATATTCAGGAAAAAGCATAGATGTTAAAGATTATAAAAGACTATATCTTAAAAAAGAGTGTAATATAAAATTCCCTTCTGTTATAGCATCTTTTTTTGGATATAACGGGAAAGTTCAATATAAGGCTCTTTGCAACAGCGTTCAAGAGTGTTTTCCAATCAGTGAAGATGATCCTTATCCTGCAATAGTTATTAAACAATGACCAAATGGTTTGAGTGCAGCCTGTTTGTGTGTTTATTAAAAGTAGAGACGCACGGCGGTGCGTCTCTACAGATTGGATTGAATCTAAAAAGGCTACACTCAAATGATTTAATATAATTTCAATTTTAGTTACTCAAAAATTTACAATACAAACACTCAAAAGGAGATCGATTTATGAAGCAGTGCAGCAAAAATTTAAAGGCTTTAGCATTAGTTATTCTGATTCAATCTTTTTTTATTGTTATGGGAGGAGCATCTATTGGACAGGCAGACTCACTTTTTGAGACTGCCCCGCTTAACGAAAAATTTGAGAAATATATTGATGACCCAAAAGATGAACCGATTTTTGATGATGCAGGCAACTACTTTGGCTTTATCCCACTGCCTTTTATGCAGGAAAAGCATACTGCCCCATCAGGACTTTTAAAAGGTCTCTCTCTTTTACGAGCCTCTGTTACATCATCTGTTTATGACATGAGAGACCCAAATAATGATGGAAACACCTCAGACTCTTTGTTATCTCCAGTCAAACGTCAAGGTAACTGCGGATCGTGTTGGTCATTTGCATCTTTAGATGTTTTAGAGAGTCATCTTAGAGCTAAAAATGTTAATTACGATTTTTCTGAAAATCATCTTATTAACAAACATCGTTTCGATCTCGGTCCCTGTGATGGAGGCAATATTATTTTTACATCAGCATATATGGCTGGTTATAGAGGAATGGTAACTGAGCAGGATGATCCTTACAAATTGGGAAGTTCAGGAAACTACTGTATAAACTGTAGTCCTGTCCAATATATTGACAACATTATTCTTGTACCAGTACGTTATGATACAAATGATAATCAATATATAAAAGAACTTATCATTGATCATGGTGCGTTATACACATCAATATATTATGATAACAATAGCTATGCCCCTTCAAGTGCTACATATTACTATAATGATATAAATAACTCATTTGATGATTCAAACCATGCCGTGGTTATAGTTGGATGGGATGATAATAAAGTTGTTGAAGGGATTAATAAGCAAGGGGCTTTTATTGTTAAAAACAGTTGGGGCAGCGATTGGGGAGACGCTGGTTATTTTTATGTCTCATATTATGACGAGAGCATTGCATTATCTGCTCTTGCATATTTTGATGATAAAGATAGTTCTGAACTGCGATTTAACAGAGTCTATCAGCATGACGAAATTGGCTGGATAGGCGGAGCAATTGGCAGAGACAACGGCTGGGGAGCAAACTGGTTTATTCCTGAAAATGACGGCGTGTTAAATGCTGTGAGTTTTGCAGCTACCAATTCCAAGCTCTCTTACGAGATAATCATATACGATGAACATAAGGAGTCTGGTGATTCAGTAATTTTTACAAATGTTCTTGGCAACATCCAGACTGGGATTATTCAAAATGAAGGATGGTACACCATTCCACTTAAAAATCCTGTAAATCTGACCGCTGGTGACGGGTTTGCTGTTGCCGTTAAATTCACGACTCCTGACAAACAATATCCAGTTCCGGTTGAGAGTAAAATTGAAGGATTTACTTCAGATATAACGATTAATGAGGGGGAAAGTTATGTTTCAGGAGATGGTGGAGAGTGGTTTGACACATACAACCTGAATAATCCATACACAGTTTGTATTAAGGCTTTAGTTCAATCAGAAGGAGAACCAGCAAACGAAGAGTGCCAAGATCGACCATTACAACCTGAAATAAGTATCAGAATAGATGGCACAAAGGTAGATATTTTCTGGCAGCAAGACTCATGCTCTAAGACAGAATATAATCTCTATTATGGTGATTATCCATATATTATAAAAAGCGATACAGTTCATATGGGCAATAAAACCTCTTTTTCCACAAATTTTAGCCACGGCTCTAATTTGTGTGCTGTAGTATGTGCAAAAAACACCAAAGGATATGCGTATTCCAGTCTTAAATCTTTTGAGGTTGGATGCTATGGCAAACAGATTTGCTCTACAAACAAAAGAGTTGCAGACGTTACAGACTCTGTGGAAAAAGATCAAGAAACTGTCAATTTAAACTGGTCTATTGTAACAATGTCAGAAAATACTGGCTCGCAGTTTATCAAGAATTTTTACAGCAACAATCCAGACTATGAAAAACATCTTACAGATATGAATATTGTTCTGTCACAAGATAAAGCAAATCTTCTGCCTTTACAAAAATCTATCTGGATATATGAGGTAACAAAAGAAATACCATATATTGGAGATATATATTTTAGTAATGAAATATTGACATCAGAGAGCGGGGCAGCAGCCATTGCAACAGTTGACAATCAAGGGAATAGAGGTCTTACATTTTATGGTAATCTGCCTTATGAAGGCGGAGGTTCTGGTTTCATAACAGCAATAAAAGAGGCAGATTGTACAGCATACTATTTTTTTGGATTTAACGATTCAGGTTCACCTTTATCAGGCAGATATCAGCAAAAATGGTGCGATTCAGATTCGGATGAATTAGATAAATATTACACTCTTACAGCCAGTAAGATAAACACTTCTCTTGCTGTATCTCTTATTAATGCAGATAAAATTAATATTGAAAATATCACGGGTGAAACTATTCCTGATGACAGTTTAAGCCATATAAAATTTGACTATCTATTTCCAGCAATGGGAAAATCTGTAGATATTTATATTGCGACCTATACACCTTCTGGTCAGTTACTTTTCATTGATGATAAAGGAGATTTTACAGAGGAGTTTGGTAAAGCATTTAAAGTCTCAACTACAGATACTATTAGAGAGACCAATCTGTTTAAAAAAGCGTATTTTGAAGCAGGCATTTATACAGCATACTGGTTGATTGTACCAACCAATGGTGGCAATATAAATAGTATAAATTTTGACGCCAACGATTATATTCTGGACGCAATTGAGTTTAATTTATAATAAAAATAACCATAGGGGGGCACACAGCGGTTTGTTCCCCCCATAACCCAACCCTAAGAGCATAAGTCCAGCAACTTAATGTATTGGACTTTTCAGCAGGCGGCTGATTTTCATATCCTTATCTTTCCAAAGAGTATTAATCCATGTGCAAAATCTCTCTCTGAATTGAGCATCATTAAAATAATCTCCTTTAATATCTGAAGTTATTGGAAGTATGTCAACATCAACTATAACTCTCCGTATTCTTCCTGATATAAATCCCCAGAATGTGTCTGCCCCGTCTGGATAGACAATAGTCACATTAATAATTTTGTGCATACAATCTCCCATAGCACTTATTACAAATGCCACCCCTCCAGCTTTAGGGGTTAGCAGGTGGGTGTATGGAGATTTCTGTCTTTTATGTTTTTCTGGTTTAAAACGGGTGCCTTCAACAAAGTTGACCACACAAACAGGAATTGTTTTGAATTTTTCACACGCCTTTTTAGTGCTCTCAAGGTCTTTTCCCTTCAAATGGGGGTTTTTTTCAAGAAACTTGCTTGAATAACGTCTCATAAACGGGAAATCCAGTGCCCACCATGCAAGCCCAAGGATAGGAACCCATATCAGCTCTTTTTTCAGAAAGAATTTGAGCATCGGCACTTTACCCATGAACATCTTTTGAAGTACTAAAATATCTACCCATGACTGATGATTACAAAGAAGCAGATACCACTCTTCTTTTTCCAACCGTTCTGCCCCTTTAAATGTCCACTCAATCCTGTTGAAAAGATCAGTATTAAAGGCATTGATTCCAACCCATCTCATAGCAATATAAATAAGCATACTATCATAGTATTTTTTTAAAGAGGGAACTGGGAAAATTAATTTAACTAATGCTACACAAAACAGAAGAGAGCAAAGCACTATTGTATTAATAAGATATAATAAAAACGACAAACTCCCTTTTACAAATCTTGGTAAAAAATCAAGCATTCTTCAACCTCGTGATAATTTATTTTTTATTTATAACGGATTTTGTGTATGGCTACTTCAAATAAGGAAATAGCACTAAAAATATCCTTGCTATGATTTGCATCTTACTGGATCATTACTTATGGAGATACTATAATAATTACCCGGCACCTCTTCATAAATATATGACGTTCAGCCATTTTCTGAAGTCTATCTGCATCAGACATATTGATAACAATTAAATGGCTCACGTCATTATCTTTTCTAAGAGCTTTTATTATAACTGGATTATTACCAACTTTTTGAGAGATAATAGCAGGATTAGGAGAGCATATATAACTGCATACCCCCCGTTCAACAGCATATTTACGGCTTATGAACAGAGGGGTGTATATCTCTTCTCCCTGCTCACTCACAATAACAGGACAAATTACAGGCTTAAATTTAATCCCTCTTGCATCAATAACTAAGCCAGTATATTGCAGTTTTTGGTTAGCATGAAAGGGTGTATCTGTTTCAAGCCAGCTTTCGTCAGAATAAATACTGCTTGAATTAAGGTTCTGCTGATTTTTTAAATAATTATCTTCTGGCTCAAAGAGTTGAATATCATGAATTTCTTCTATTTCAGCAGTTAGAACAGAATCAAGGAAATCACCATATATTCGGGTTTCAACTTCTACCTCTACGATCTGTCCCAAAACAGAAATATAGTGGCTTTTGACCATTTTTGCTCCAAATGCTTTTTTTTTGATCTGTGCGGTAAGAGTGTAATCTGGCTGTTTGACAATCTCTCTGTTTTCAGAAGCTGAGTGCTTTTGCAGCCCGACTGATTTAAGAATCTGAAACAGATGTTCTCTTGCATTTTCTATTGCTGATTCTACAAGCATTGTATCTGTAGTTGTATCTGAAAACTCCTTTTTTACAGCACTGTTCCTCCCTTTTGCCCGAGCTACTCCTGTTGTCCAGTTTATACTCCCATATTCTAATTTCACTATACATTCTTGTTTATGATCGTCTTTAATTTTTGTTTTTTTAACTGTTTCTACTGCATCAACAGTTGAAGATGAAATTACTGAAACATGCATTAAAAACAGCAGCATAATAAACAGCTTTTCACGAATTTGTCTTGATATAGTCATAAACACATTCAATGGCATTTGTAAGTTCATCACAGCCGTTTGCAACAGAGAGTGTTGAAGCGAGCTGCTCAATATAATTGCGTTCTTTTACCAGTCTGAGAGATTGTGGAAAATTGAGATCAAATGCCCAGCTTATCTGCATAAGTTTAAGATCATTAAGTTCCCTTATTAAGTTTATCTTTACATAAGTGTGGTTCAAAATTGACTTTAAAGCCTCAGAAGAGCAGCCTCTATGATCTTTCAGTCCAAGACTAATTACCTCCTGAGTCTGGGCATCAGGAAACATGTAATTATTAATAACCACACGCCAGATATCAAGTTTGTCTGCATCTCTTAGCAATTTCATAAACAGCACCATCTCCATATCGTCAAGATTAGGAACCTGAGCAGCATTATGAACAGCAATAGCACCTTTTATCAGTGATTGTTCACGTTCTGTACAGACACTTAAGATGTCATGTTCATCTATTTCAATAATGGATAAACCAGCATGGTTGGCAGATTTTTGATCTGAGAATGTTCTGTAGGTTTCAAACTGCCTGAATCTCCCAATATCGTGGAAAAGTGCCATTGTGCGTGCAAGCAGAAGAGATTCAGAATTAAGAACAACGGGTTTGTTGTTTAAAATATTATTATTGCAATTTAAAAAAATATTGTCGTTCTTTATTAGAAGCGATTTGACAAGACCTTCAATTTCACAGCATACCCTTATAGTGTGCTCTTTTTTCAATATCATAGGGGCAGGCTCTGAGGAATTGCTGATATATCTGTCAACATAATCCAAAAATTTCTGTTCAAGGATTTTTAACTTTTCAGGGGTCATTTTTTTTAAGCTATCTGTTTATACGCTCTGATTTTATTGAATATCTTAAATTTGATGCACCATGGTTATTATCAGAATCGTAATATCATATCGTAATTTTTATATTTTTATTCAGGAATTTCAATTCGACAAGAATCGCAGCGAAGCTGCTTATGTTTCTAAAATAAATTTTTTTTCAATAAAATTTGCGACATCCTCAGCATCATCAAGTCCGAATATAGGAAGGGTTGTGCGATAATCTGAATCTGTAATAAATGCCGCAAGATTTTTATCTTCAAGAAAAAGAGGCGTATCATGCTCAGCGTTAACTCTGAAAATCTCAAGTTTTGGCAAAAAGGCATATTTAAAACCCTCTACAATTATTATATCCATATCAGAAAGATAATCTTTTACTCTTTCAATAGTTGTTGATTCATTTTCAATCGTATCTGGCTCTTCATAATCTTTTACCATTGAAATTAAACCGGGAGATATCACAATAGTTGCAGCGGCTCCCGCATTTTTATGCCTCCAGCTATCTTTTCCCTTTTTATCCATCTCAACACCACAATGGGCATGTTTAATAATCCCCATTCGGTAGCCTTTCTTTTTAAGATGAGGTATCAGTTTTTCTAAAAAAGTGGTTTTACCTGACCCTGATCGTCCGACAACTGATATAATATTAGGCTTATTCTCTCTGACCGTCATTTTTTTATATCCTGATATTTAATATTTTTTATTACCTTTGCATTTTGAATCAAAAATAAAGCTACAAAATGGTTTAAGTTGACAGGAAACATGGATAATGTCAAGAATGATCAGAAAATCGACATCGTAAACCTTAATTTATCTTATGTAAAAGATGATTTTATATGATCATCAATATGTTACTTATACAATATTTTCAGATCAACTATCTATCATTGGAACCTTTTATATTCGTCAACTCGTATATCCAACCATGAAGAGACTTGGGGGGAAGACAGTGCAAGACAGTATAAGTGATCAAAAACAGTTTATACTCTTTTCAATTCTAAGGATATCTTCAGGAATATCGACTTCAAGCGAGTCATGTTCAGTGATTAATAAGCGGATTCGATAGCCATATTCAAGCACCCGTAACTGCTCAAGTTTTTCAATCTTCTCAAGGTAACCCTCATCAAGAGGTGCAGCCACATCAAGAAAAGACTTTTTGTAAGCGTAAAATCCTAAGTGTTTATAATAATCAACCGAAGTTTCTAAATCTCGTGGAAATGGTATCTGTGCTCTTGAAAAATATAGTGCGTAACCATCTTTATCCATAACCACTTTAACATCTTTGGGATCTGTTATTTCACGGGGGTTGGTTATTTTACAGGCAAGCGTTGACATATAAACTCCCTGCTCTGAAACAAAAGGGGCAACCATCTGATTAATGCAGACAGGATTAAATACAGGCTGATCTCCTTGTATGTTTACAACAATAGCATCATCAGGGAGATTTAGCAGATTAGCAGCTTGTGCAACTCTATCTGTGCCTGACCTGAGTGATGAATCGGTTAGGATTGCCTTTCCACCGAAATTTTCAACTGCTTTAAATATTCTTTCGTCATCAGTTGCTACCAGCACAGTCTCAATGTTATCTGCTTTAAGAGCCTGTTCATAAACTCTCTGTATCATCGTTTTTCCAGCGACATTGGCAAGAGGTTTGCCTTCAAATCTTTTTGAGCCATATCTTGATGGTATGATTGCTGTTATTTTTAATTGTGTCAGTAGGTTAGCCATATTGTTTAAGTATCTCCAGTTGCTAAAAAGTAGGAATAGAAGATTTTTGCAAGATTTTATCGAGCATTATTTTAAGTATAACTTTGTCAGTTTCAGCCATTCCTTGTGAGCTTAAAATGCCGATATTTCGTATGGTTCTTTCTGGCGTCTCTCCAACAATGCCATCTGTTGTCTTTACATTAAGACCATTGAGTGCAAACAGAGCGGCCTTTACTGCTGTGGCTGCTGCTGTATCAAGTTTTAAAGCACAACTGTTTTTTGCACCATCACATATAACACCTGCAAGGTCCTCAATTATATTTTCAATAGCCCAAGCAATCTGATTAGATGTTCCTCCAAGAAGACAGGCAATACCAGCAGCAGCACCTGCACCAGCAGCAACTGAACAGGCACAGATTGCTGCAAGTCTGCCTGTATGGGCTTTAATGCAGGCTGTAACTATATGGCTTAAACCAACTGCTTTGCATAGCTCATTTCTTTCTGCCTTGATATGATCTGCTACAGCTTTTACAGGAATTATTGCTGTCAATCCATGGTTACCGCTTCCAGCAGAACTCATGGCTGGCAGCCTTGCCCCTGACATTCTTGCATCTCCAGCAGCCGCAGTTAAAAAGCGTGCTGTGTGGATCATATCTTTTGCAATTAATCCTTTATCTGAAAGTTTTTTAAGCGTTGCACCTACTTGAAGACCACAATCGTGTTCAAGACCATAGATAGCAAGAGCCATGTTCATCTCAATTCCTTGCTCAATAAAATCAAGATCATCGCTGTCAAACTTTTCTGCAAGAGCTATTACTTCTTGAATTGTTATCTCTTTCAGCTCTTTTTCAAGCTCTACGGCATTGCCTCTTTTATGCCTGCTGTCTTTATTACTTGTTTTATCGTTATTGTAAATAGGGTGTTCTGCAATAATGCTGCCATTTAATTCAAGATTTGTGATGTTGTCATGCAGAACTTCAATAGTGGAAACAGCAGTATCTTTGCCTGATTGAACGGCTGTTTTGACATACAGCCCTCTATGGTTATCAAGCAGATTAACCTTAACTTTGCCGCTGCTGACAAGTTGTGATGCTCTTTTAACGTCATCGTCAGTAATATTAAGCAATACCTCCATTCTAAGCAGAGGATCGCCTGCTATTGCTCCAATTGCAGATGCAAGTTCAAGACCAGAAAGACCCCCTGTTCCGGGAATAGCAACTGCAAGACCATTTTTAAAGATATTTGGATCAAGCCAAAGTTCAATAAAGTCTATACAGCCTCTGTTACTAAAACCGCCTTTTAAAGACGGATTGCTGAAACCACCTTTGAAAGAGAGGAGAGATACAGCAGCCGCAGCTCCAAAAGCAATCGCAGTAGGTTCTGTGCATCCAAGTGCTGGTGAGACCTCAAGTTGCAAAATATCTTTAACTGTATATTCCATAAGTTCCTTTTAAAGGTTCATAATTTTTCGTATCTGTTGGATTACAAATTATGAAATTCCATAAGTTCCTTTTAAAGATTGATTGTTTTTCATATCTGCTGGATTACAAATTATCTATCAAAATATAGGTTGTTAATGGCATTTTAACATTCAAAATCATAACCGTTTGGACCAGCGTTAATCACAGGTATATTGTTTATATAAGCCTGTTCGTTCCACCTCTCATGGATATGACCACATGCTACAAACATAGGTTTTGACTCTTCAATAAAAGCTCTGATGGTTCGGCTGCCGATATGTTTATTATTGTGCAGCGTATCTAAACAGCCAAATGGAGGAGAGTGGGTTATAAATACAAAATTTTTATTAGGTTTTGGCAGAAAATTCCATGCACTCTCTTCAGAAAGATCAACAGACCATGATGGAAAGGGTGTCTTAGGTATGGCACAGCCAATCCCTATAAAAAGAACTTGGTTTATCTCTATTGAATTTCCATGTAAAATATGAAAATTATCTAAACCTCGACAGGCATCTGCCAATTCGCTATAACTTTCGTGATTGCCATGAATTAAGATAACAGGAATTTTTATAAGAGAGAGAGACTCAATCGTCTTTTTGAGTCCTTTTCTAAACAGTGCATAATCACCAGAACCTATTGCAAAATCTGCTTTGTTTGCCTTTTGAACTATTGATTCGCAAGATTTAGTGTTGCAATGAACATCACTGAAAAGTATATATTTCATCTCTTCCTATTCTTGAACAGATACCAACTGCCAAAGCAAATATAACATCTAAAGCTAAATGATCTGCAATTGATTTGTCATACAATATTTTAGATTCAGGGGGAAAATCATCATCGCCGTCCCAAAAGAGAACAGCTACTGGAATTCTGGGGGTTATTGTGAAAGAGTAGGCTGCGTCAGCCATGTTGTTTATAGGAGTGCCTTTAAGCTGCCCACAGACTCGTTTGAATTGTTCAATATTGCCACTATAACGTTTTGATATCAGATATGTTGGAATTTCATGCGGACCGCGAAAAAATGTTGAGCCTCCCGGAATATCTTTCTCAGATATCCACTCTTGACAGATTTTTCTCTCTTTTGTTTGAAGAAGATAATTTATAATAAAAACATAGAAATAATCATGAAGGGGAGGTGCATCTTCTCTTGTGTCAATACGATCGATCTTTAAATCTTGATGATATATAGCATAATCATCATTCCATACAGACAAAATATAACATTTTTTTATCTCATCATATCTGCACAATGCCCGTTTGCAAACATCTTCGGGATTTTGTTCTGCTAAATCCTTAAAGTTAGCTGCATCAACCATATATCTCATAATATATCAACCTCTGATTTTTATCATTATAACGCCCATGCAATGACTTACACAACGAGAAATGAAAGTTAGTTAAGTGACTTTCACATAAAACTATTGCTAAGATTTTATAATATTCTTAACTGTCACTTGATCCCCAAATATCAACAATTTTTTTGTTACCTGGATAGTCAACTGTCTTGTAACTTGTAATAGTTGCGAGCCTTTGAGTTATCCGTGCAATTCTCTCAATATTTTTTTTAATTGCAGCCATATCCTTGCTTATCTGGCTGTCTGGTCTCTGATCCATCATAATCAGCTCAGAGTATCCGACCAAAGCTTGAAGAGGCTGGTTAAGTTCGTGGCAAACAGCCCCTGCCATCTCAAGAACTCCTTGCAGTTTTTCATTTTTTATCTTCTCTGCATCTGCAATTTTTCTTGTAGAGAGATCGGTAAATGTGGCAATAATCCACGCCATTGGGTTTTCAGGAGCAGCGGCACTGATATGAATGCTTGCTGGAAATATACTGCCGTCTTTTTTCTTTAAATTTATCTCAATCTCTGTTCTTTTGCCTTCATAAATTGTTGAGTATATTGTTTTCCCATTTTCTATAAAACTTTCATTAGATTCATAGAGCATATCAGTTGTGTTTCCTTCAAAATCCTCTTTTTTGTCATACCCAAACAGGGTCAGCATTTCAGGATTTACCCATTTAAATATTCTATTTTCAAGCAGAGCAATTCCTACTGGTGAAGTTTGAAGGATTTTTTCAAGAATTTTTCGCTGGTTTTTATATGCCTCGTCAGACTTTTTTCGTTCAACAGCAAGTGCAATATATTGAGATACAATATTGAGAATGTTTAGGTCGCTTTTTTGATACATATCTCTATAAGCATAACTCTGAACAGCAATTACCCCTATAACACCTTTCTTAGTTTTAAGAGGTGCTCCAAGCCACACTTGACTCACACTTCCTAACGGAGGCAGACCTTGTGATTCTGCAATACGCAAGGTATCCTCTTTGTAGAATATCATTGGTTTTTTTTCGTTTATAACTTGGGCAGTAAGAGAGGCAGTTTTGCTTATATTGTATAGCGGTTTGATATCATAAATATCTTTTTGATCAAAATAGTAGGGAAAGCTGATACAATCTTTATTCTCATCGTATATGGCAATAAAAAAGTTATCAACATTAATGATTCTTGAAAGAGATTTGTGTATAGCCTCATAAAATTCATCAAGACTATCTGTTCTATTGACAGCATCTGCAATTTCAATCATCACGTCGATGGTTTTATTGGTATTTCTTATATCAGGGTTCTCTGTCTTCTTATTTTGTCTCATTTATAATATCCATGCTGTGTAAATCATAATAACAGTCTTATTAAGCGAGAATAAACAAATAGATAAGTGATAACAAACAAATAAAATTGTATATATAGTTGCTAATGTAATAAAGCCAGTTATTTTTAATAAGTATCTCATTAAAGGTGTCATAAATCAAGATTTATGATAATGTGTCGGACAGCTTAAAAAGTAGGTATTTAGATGGCAATGACCGTATCCTGAACAGCTTTATTGTTTAAGAGTCGATGTATGTGATAGCTGTATCAGAAGTTTTTATTAAGGTGATATTAGATGAAGTCTATAGAAGAGATTTCCCTTCTTTACGAAATAAATGAAGCTTTAAATGACAATACAGATATGAAAAAAGCTCTGTATAAGGTTTTGGATATCCTTTCAGAATCCCTTGAGCTTATAAGAGGTACAGTTACTATACTTGATTCTGTGACAAAGGAGATAAGAATAGAGGTAGCACACGGTATTTCTGAACGAGCCATGAAACGGGCAAAGTATCAACTCGGAGAGGGTATTACAGGAAAAGTTATCCAAACTGGAGAGCCTGCAGTTGTGCCAGTTATTAATGACGAACCACTATTTCTTGACAGAACTGCTGCTCATAAAGGAGACTCAGGACAGGATTACTCATTTATCTGCGTGCCTGTTAAAAAAGGAAACCACGTAGTTGGTGCTTTAAGTGCTGACAGACCATATCAGGGTAAAACTGCTCTTCAGCAGGGAGAGAAGATTTTGTCTGTTGTTGCAACAATGATTGCACGTCAT
Organism: Desulfamplus sp.; assembly: GCA_015232555.1. Taxonomy (GTDB): domain Bacteria; phylum Desulfobacterota; class Desulfobacteria; order Desulfobacterales; family Desulfobacteraceae; genus Desulfamplus. The sequence continues at coordinate 54,340 of JADFZJ010000005.1, forward strand.
GTTATAAACCTTGAGCGAATTCATAAGGAAAAGGATAAGCTTAAACAGGAGAATATTCGGCTCAAAGGTGAGCTTGAAAACAGGTACAGCTTTTCCAACATCATTGGCAACAGCAACAAGATGCGGGAGGTGTTTCAGATGATCTCTCAGGTTTCAAGAAGCAATGCCACCGTACTGATAAGGGGAGAGAGCGGCACAGGCAAAGAGCTGATTGCAAATTCAATCCACTATAACAGCCACCGAAACAACCACCCTTTTGTTAAAATCAACTGTGCAGCACTTCCTTCCAACCTTATAGAAAGTGAGTTGTTTGGGCATGAAAAAGGCTCTTTTACAGGAGCACTTCAGCAGAAGAAAGGTAAGTTTGAGATGGCTCATCAAGGAACCATCTTTTTAGATGAAATTGGGACTATGGAGCCTGCTGTTCAAGTGAAACTTCTGAGAGTGCTTCAGGAAAAAGAGTTTGAAAGGGTGGGAGGATGTGCAACTATTAAGGTAGATGTAAGAATAATTGCTGCCACAAACAGCAATCTTGAGGATATGGTTGAAAAGGGGACATTTCGAGATGATCTATATTTTAGACTCAATGTTTTTCCTATTTATGTGCCAAGCCTTAGGATGCGTAAAACAGATGTGATCCTTCTTGCTGACTACTTTCTTGAAAAATATTCAAAAGAGCATTTCAAAGATATCAAACGTTTTTCAACACCCGCAATTGATATGCTTATGGAATATCACTGGCCGGGGAATGTAAGAGAGCTTGAGAACTGCATTGAACGTGCAGTCATTCTTTGCAATGAAGGTGCTATTCACAGCTACCATCTTCCTCCAAGCCTCCAAACTGGCAAAACATCTCAGACTCTTACCCCAATAACAATGGAACAGGCTGTTGCAAACCTTGAACGGGAGATGATAATTGACGCTCTTAAAAATACACGCGGTAATATTAAAAAAGCTGCTGAACTTATAGGTACTACTATCAGAAAATTTGCCTATAAAGCAGGAAAATATAATGTGGAATATAAAGATTACAGATAGGAGTAATTAAGTATGCTTGGAACAATAGTGAATGCATCTGCTATAATTGCCGGAGGTCTTGTCGGTATGATGTTCAGAGGAGGCATTCCTGAAAAATATAACAAAACTATAATGCACGCTATAAGTCTTGCGGTTCTTGTTATTGGTATTAAAGGTGCTATTAAAAGCGATGATCTTTTGGTTGTGATATTCAGTTTGGCACTTGGCAGCCTTTTAGGGGAGCTTATGCACATTGAAGATGGCCTTGAAAGGGTTGGACGTGTTTTAGAAAAGAGATTTTCAAAAGGAGAAGATGACCGTTTTTATCAGGGATTTATTACAGCAACGCTTATCTTCTGCGTAGGATCAATGGCTATTGTAGGTTCGCTCGAAAGCGGACTTACAGGCAACCATCAGACCTTGTTTGCAAAATCAGCGTTAGATGGTATCACTTCAATTATACTTGGCTCGTCTTTTGGTATGGGGGTTATATTTTCTGGTGTTCCGATACTTTTATATCAAGGGGCAATCACTATGGCGGCAGTATTTGTCAAACCATTTCTTCAGCCTGAGGTGGTAAGCCAGATGTCGTCAGTCGGCGGTGTGCTTATTATGGCAATTGGCATCAACCTTTTAGGTGCGGCAAAGATAAGAATTGGAAGCATGCTGCCTGCCATTTTTCTCCCTATGGTGTGGTATATTATTCTTTTAATATATCCTTGGTAACTAAAAATTATACTTACAACATTAAGCATAAGGACAGATAACCCAATGACAAATTTTCCTCATATTTTTAACCCAATTAAAATTGGCTCTATGATTTCTAAAAACAGGCTTATGATGTCTGCAATGAGCATAAATTTTGGTGTTGATGATAAATGCCATGTCACTGATCAGTTGACTCAATATTTTGTTGAAAGGGCAAAAGGGGGCGTTGGCATGATGCTTGTAGGCGGGGGCAGCGTGCACCCTGGAGGGCAGGAGCTGCCTGATCTTCCTGTGCTGTATGAGGATAGCTGTATCCCTTCACTGCAACGGATGGTTAAAGCAGTTAAAGAGGCTTGTGAATGTTCTACTATTGATAAATCATCTATAGAAGCTTATAAAATTGATAAACAAGCCATAAGTGAGGTTAAATTCGGAGTTCAGTTAATGCACGGGGGGCGTCAATCCTATCTGCCTCAAAAGGTTGCACCATCTCCTATTCCTGCACCAGCAGTTGTAAAAGGTGAAGTTAGAGCACTTGAGATTGACGAGATACAAGAACTTACAGAGTGCTTTGGCAGTGCATCAAGAAGGTGCAAAGATGCGGGATTTGATTTTGTAGAGATTCATGCAGCACATGGATATCTGATAAACCAGTTTATGTCACCCAACTCAAACATCAGGCAGGATCAATACGGAGGCACATTTGAGAACAGAACACGCTTTTTATTTGAGATTATTGAGGATATCAAGCGAAAAGCAGGGGCAGATTTTCCCGTTGGTATCCGTATAAACGGTAGAGATTACATTAAAAACGGATGGGAACTTGAAGATGCCGTCATGCTTGCTCCTATGCTTGAACAGGCGGGCGTTGCCTATCTGCACGTTTCAGGCGGAGTTTATGGCTCAACCGAGCTTACAATCCCCTCCATGTACTCTGAGCACGGCTGTTTTGTCCATATGGCTCAAGAGGTAAAAAAACATGTCTCCATTCCTGTAATTACAGTCGGCAGAATCAAATCTCCTGTGCTTGCAGATGATATATTACGAGATGGAAAGGCTGACGTTGTCTCAATGGGACGTGCTCTGCTTGCTGATCCATATCTACCGCTAAAAGCTAAGCAGGGCAGACTATCAGAGATACGCCCATGTATCGGATGCTGCTTAGGCTGTATCCATGCTGTTCTTGCAAAAGAGCCTGGTTCATGTGTTGCAAATCCAGATGTTGGAAGAGAGTATAAACTTAAAGAGGAATATCAGAAAGAGAATCATAGCACGATCCCTAACCCCTCCCACATGGGGATATATGGGATTAGGCAAAATGCTTATCCAGAAAACGATATATCTGACCGCAGTAAAATTCTGGTGGTTGGGGCTGGTCCGGCTGGTATGGCTTGTGCCCGACTCTTTGCCGTAAGAGGGCATAAAGTTTTAGTTGTGGAAAAAAAGCAGAACTCAGGAGGTCTATTATCTCTTGCAGCTAAAGCACCTGGACGCGGCGAGCTTGGAGATATTCTTGAGTTTTTCAAAAATGAGCTTGAAAGGCTTAATGTTGAGATACTCTATGGGAAACCTCTTGATGAGCATATTCTCGAATCATTTAATCCTGACAAAGTGGTTGTGGCAACTGGCTCAATGCCAGATATGCCGATGATTAAAGGGCTGTTTCAGAGTAAAATGGATGTTGTAACAAGTGTGGATATTTTAGAAGAGTCAAATCAAAATAGTTCAACTAACGAGAGTCAAAATAAAAATTCTATAGATGATTCAAAAAAAGCGGGCAAACGGGTTATTGTTATTGGCGGAGGAATGACGGGTCTTATTGCGGCTGATTACATAGCTGCAAAGGGAAATGAGGTTTATGTGCTCAACCGCAAAAAGAGCTATGCAGAGGAGATGTCGGCTAATGACCGCTATTATTTAAGGGAGAGCCTGAAAAAGCGAGGGGTTACGCTTTATAAAAATGTCGCTATTGATCGCTTTACAGGAGATGGTGTTGAGTTTCATATTACTAAAAATCAAGCTGCGGATAAAGAAGAGCAAGTTTCTAAAGAAGAGACATCGCTCTCAATAGATAAATGCGATATGGTTGTGATTTCAGAAAAACATATTTCAATTAGAGATATAAAAAAATTCGAATCTCTGACGAAAGCAGAATTTCATTTTATTGGAGATGCTAAATCTCCTCGCCATCTTATGTATTGCATAAGCGAAGCGGAAGAGATTGCAAGATGTTGAATTCATTAGAATTAATTTGTTTGAATATTTGAAAACCTATTTATTTTAAGTAGTTATAAGGCTATATGAAATATTGTGATTGAATACGGTTCAATATTTTGAACTTTTACGATTATAATAAAAATCTATTTATTTTAAATAGTTATGATTATATATAAAATATTTTAATTAAGTGTGGTTCAAAATTTTGAACTTTAACAGCATAAATTTTAAAAATTGAATTTGAATTCGATTAAATCAATTTAATTCTAATGTATTAATGCAATATAGGTAACCCAAAGAAATGCAAAATAGTATAAACTTTGTATAAAATCTACTAAAATAGATTAGTTTTAAATTTTATTTTGAGTATTTTATAATTTTTTAAGATTAAAATGAGATGTTGGCAAGATATTTGCATTTATAAATATTCAAACACTAACATTCAGTTAGTTTTCATCTTTTTCCTCCTTTTAAAAAGGCTGGTATCAGAAATTGTTCTGATATCGGCCTTTTTAAGTTTTATGCTATACTGCACGGTTCTGATGGTATTTGTAATTGTTCAAACAATTTAGCAACTGGAATGCCATCTGAGTTATAACCTCTTAATTTATAATACTTTTTAAGCATCTCTTTTAGAGGAACAATTCGCTTTTTATCATCTCCTATAATTGTCTCCATAACCATTCTTTCAGGAAGTGCATCATCTTTGCTTCTGATTCCCTCTCTTGTGTTCATATATCTTTCAAGAACATGAATCCGCTCTCCCGCCTTGATAAAATCCCCTGATGACATCTTGATTCCAGTGATTGCGGAAAAGAACGCTGGATAAATTGAGAAATCAAAAAGAGCCAACGCAACTTCTGGAAGCCAGAGCATCAAATTTTTCAATACAAATTTTGGCGTATATTTGGTAAGCATCGGCTCAAGAGTGTAGGCGTACATGGTAAAATGGCAAGTCTGAAGTGCATTTATACTGCATGTTAAATCTTCGACAAACTTAACAAATTGAGGTTTTGCCCTTGCTGTATCAGGTTTTAGAAGACCCAAAAAGACCTCAAAAGCCATAAGTGATGCAGATAGATGACACGCACCCCTATTTGCAACAGCATAAGCAAGACCGAGACCATAAGAACCTCTTGGGTCATAACCTGCCATCTCAAGCCCTTTTACCTGAATTGCGAACTCTTTGCCCCCATATTTTTGGGAAAGTGCCCTTGAGCCAAGCCCCATCTCTTTCCCAAAACCTTCAGCCTTTGTAATGCTCTCCAACGCCTCCTCAATTCCACAAGGAGAACCAAACATAAGGGGGTATTGAGCAGATTTATCAGACTCACTCTGTTGCAATCCGTCAGAAGCTACTTGATGAGAGTTGTCAGGATAGGCAAAAACATCATGCGGAACTAAACCTTTTTCAACAGCCTCCATAACCCATGCAAGAGTTCCACCTGCTGAAATGGTATCCATTCCACCCCTGTTGCAGATATCATTAAATCTTGAAATAGCATCTCTGTCAAAGATACCAAGATTTGAACCAAGAAGTGTGAGCGTCTCATATTCAGGCACAGGGGCATCCTTACCGTTAAATTTACCTTTGTGTCCGCACATGATTGAGCACGGTTTGCAGGTGTTCAGCTTTGTATCATGTTTCTCTTTAATCATTTCACCTGAGATTCTGAACGCCTGATCGTGCTCACCAAATGAGTAGTTCCACACTGGCAGCATCTTTGCTTTATTTACAAATTTAACGTTGGTTGCTGTGCCAACTTTTCCCATTGAGATGGTTACAGCTTCACGTTTTATGAACAGGTTTGCCTTTTTCTTCAACCTTTCAAATAGTTCGGAATCTACAGGAACAATCTTGTAGTGGCTTCCTTTTGCCACAATTGCTTTGAGATTTTTTGACCCCATTACAGCACCAAGCCCGCCTCTGCCAAGAAATCGGTGTCCTGATGCTATATTTGCAAATCGAACTAAGTTCTCTCCAGCAGGTCCTATTGCAAGTATAGCCTCTTTTTTTGAATCTGCTGACTCTACCTTAACTGAATCTAACAAATTAGATTTAGTGTTTTTTACGGTAGATGAAGCTAAAAGGAGTTTTTGTGTTTCGGCTGTATCAAGACCCCACAAATCAGAGGCATCCAGAAACTCAACGGTTTCATGGTCAAACCAGAGAACACATCTGTGTGCTGATTTTCCACGAATCACAAGACCGCCATATCCTGCTGTTTTAAGCTGAATCCCAAAGGGTCCGCCGCATGATGCAGTTGCAATAATTCCTGTCAACGGCGATTTGGCGATTGCCTCAAATCTTCCTGAACAAGGTGCCCCTGTTCCAGTCATAACTCCCGGCATGATAATCAGAATATTATCTTCACCAAGTGGGTCAACTCCTGGTTTTAATCTGTCATACAAAAGTTTCATACCCAAACCCTTGCCGCCTATATACATCTCTCTATCTTTTATTGATGCCTCAGATATAGACCACGATTTATCTGTAAGATTAATCTCAAGAATTTTATTAGAAAACCCTTTTATCTCTTCCATATTTTCACCTTTATTAAAACTTTACAACCACGTACTCTGGGCGTGGATAGGTAGATTCAAGCACTTTTTTTACTCAAAAGCCTTTTTCAAAATAACAAGAGCATCATTTACATCCATCTCTCTTGGATTCATAATCAAACTTGGATCGTTCATAGCAGCCTGAGCTATTTCAGGAAGGTGATCTTCAGTTACTCCAGCCTGTTTAAGATTTATGGGAAGACCGCACAGATCGTTAAGAGCTTTTCTCAACTCTATCAGATAGTGGATCATCTGCTCTGCTCTTCGTGGTTCAGGAGTTCTTGCATAGACATCAGCACCAGCAATTGGAAGAAGAAGTTTTGCTATATTTTCTCTGCATTTTGGCATGTTATACTCCAATCCAAACGGCAGAAAAATATTCATGGCAACACCGTGAGGAATATGACAGATGCCGCCAGCAGCGTGTCCTAAAGCATGAACAACTCCAACCATTGAGTTTGAAAATGCAATTCCAGCCATTGTTGAGGCGTTTGCCATTGCAAGCCTGACTTCTGAGTTATTCCCATCACTTACAGCCTTGAGCACATTTTTTCTGATAAGCTCAATTGCAGCAACAGCATAGGCGTCACTCATTGGGTTTTTTTGAAGATTTATGTAAGCCTCAACAGCATGAGACATTGCGTCCATTGCAGTTGCAGCGGTCATTTTTGGAGGAAGAGTAAGGGTCATTCTCGGGTCAAGAAGGGCAATATCAGGCAGCAGATGGGTTGAGGTAAAAGCCATTTTAAGATTCCGTTTAACATCAGATATTACAGCAACCACTGTAACCTCTGAGCCAGTTCCTGATGTTGTAGGAATGACAACAAGGGGTTTCATCGGTTTTTTGAGCATCTCGGCACCTGAAAATTCAAGCAGATCATCAGAGTTTTCTGTTACTAAAATATTAACCCCTTTAGCTGTATCAATTACAGAGCCTCCGCCTAAAGCAACAAGAGAGTCACACTTATTCTGTCTGAATATGGATGTTATCTTCTCCACTACTTCGCTTGAGGAATCAGGCGGGACATCATCAAATATTGCACCAATAGTCATGCCAGAACTTGCAAAGCTATCAATAAAAATTTTTGTAAGACCAGCACCGCTGACACCTTTATCTGTGATTACCATTGGGCGTTTTGCACCAAGAGTCTCAAATTCTGAAGGAAGGTTATCAAGTGCCTTATTGCCAGATACGATTTTAACTGGATTGTGAAACTCATAGTATGAAGGTAACATATTTAACTCCTTTTATTGTTTGTCCAAAATTAATTCCCTCTTCCTGCTTCTTAATTTCTTGTTTGTTTAAAAAGAGGGGGATAGAGATTCTATTTATTTAACGACCAAGAAGTATTCCAATTGTATAAAGCCATATTCTGAGTCCAAACCTTTTGAAGGTCAGGGGCGGAACTCTTTTTACAAGCCTTTTGACGATAAATTCAGGATAAAGTGTTGACATCACTATTACTAAAGTTCTGGTAAATGCTGTTGCAATGTTAAGATCACCTTTTATGCTCATACGCCGCTCTGCAAATGCCTGATGCGAACCCATCTGAGGAGTCATAATCATAAAGGCAGACTCGACATTTCTGAAATATATCTCAAGATCGGCTTTTTTGAGCTTTGAGCCTTTAAACTCAAGCATGTTGTCTCGTTTTTCAAGCCCCATGTAAGGACCGTCTGGCATAACTTTCATAAGCAGAGTAAAGCCATTACGCCATGACGAAATCTCCTTTTTTATCTCCTCGTCATGCTGTGATGCAGATTGAAATGCTCTTCCTAATACAATAAAGATAATTTTAATAACAAGAATTTTAAATCGCTTTATACCAGGGACTACGGGACGATACTGCACTGACATACTGCCTCCTTTAATTTTAAATAAATGACTCTAAATGCCTGTTTCAATAGATTCAACATATATTGAAAAAAGAATCTATATCTACATTTTATCGGAATAATTGTCTCTTAATCACTATAATAAACAATGTTTATTATAGTGATTGACACTGTTTAATATAGTAGAAATTTTGTGTCAAGACGCAATGTGTCAAAACGCAATTTATTATTAAAACAGATAGTAATAGACGAGGCTATATTTTGTTGAAAGCAAAATTGTGAGGATAGTTGAGTGTTAATTTAGCGGGGATAGCAATTAGTAGGAAACATCAAGAGTGCTCCCTACTGTTATTTTATCTCTATTTTTATTGTTCGGCAATTTCAATCTAACATAAATGACATGAATTGTAAAAAGCTGTTTATTTTCTCTTAAAACCATTGACCATTATCTCAAAAGCAGTATCAAGAGTCTGTTTAACAAAATCTTTTTCATTGTTTAAAAGACGCTTGCTGTCAACCCAGAGCACAACGCCTGAATATGTTGCCCATATAATATCTGCAAGTGCTACAGGATGTTTCTCTACAAATAATCCCCGTTCAATGCCTTCGGTAACAACAGAAGTTATTGCAGACAATGCATCGGCAGATGTCTGTTTTAGCTCTTCAAGAACTTCGGCAGATAGATTTGTCAAAGTTTCACCTGATTGAAGATGAAAAAGATTGATCAATACCATAGGATCATACTCATAGACATCAATAAAAGTATCTTTTAACAGGTGCATCTTCTGTTCAGCGTTGATATCATGGCGGTTAATGAACTTTTTCATCTGCACACTGATATACTCTAAAATATCAATCGAAAGTGATGTATGAAGCTCCTCTTTGTTCTTAAAATAGAGATATATAGTACCCGGGCTTAATTCTGCCTCCCCTGCAATCTCCTCCATTGTGGCTCTGTTGAACCCTTTTGCGGAAAAAACTTTTCTGGCAGCCTCCATTATCTGCTTACGTCTCTGTTCTTTTTCCCGCTGTTTTCTTTCGTGTATTCCCATTTCTTCCCTCATTATTATTTTTTGAACATCATTTAGTATCTGTCAAATGCTTCATAAAATATATCTTTTTTTAAAAAATCTCAAGAAAAATCGGGAATAACAAATATGATGCGGGCAACTCCCTCACGATGCGGATAGCAGAAGGTGTCAAAATTGGCAAAGTTGAAAGATTACAGTTGCGGATATATCTGCCAGATATCTTCAGCATACTCTCTGATTGTTCTGTCACTTGAAAATTTTCCAGTTCGGGCGATATTTACAAGTGATTTCTGTGCCCAAATTTTTTTATCAAGATAGTCATTGGAGAGCCTGCTCTGAGTTTCAATATATGATTTGAAATCAGCTATATGACAGTAATAATCTCCGCCATTAACTAATCCATAGTGGATAGGTTTAAAAATACCAGTTTCTTTTAAACAGAAAAGATCAGAATCAAATGATGCAATAACTCTTTTTAGATAGATATCATTGTCAAGCCATTTCTGTACATTAAATGAGCTTCTGAGCTTTGGAATATCTTCAACCTTGTGCCCGAAAATATAGATATTGTCATCTCCTACCTCCTGTGCAATCTCAATATTTGCTCCGTCAAGAGTGCCAATTGTCAATGCTCCGTTCATGGCAAATTTCATGTTGCCTGTTCCTGAAGCCTCCATGCCGGCGGTTGATATCTGTTCACTCACATCTGCTGACGGAATGATCTTTTCAGCAAGAGAGACTCTATAATCTGGAATAAATACAACCTTTAGCCAACGCTTTGCAAGACCATCGTTATTTATCACATCAGCAACTCCATGAATAAGACGGATTATAAGTTTTGCCATAACGTAACCAGGAGCGGCTTTGCCTGCAAAAATAAAAGTTCTTGGACAGGGAGGCGTTTTCCCATCATGCCTTATCAGAAAAAAAGTGTGGATAATGTTCATAACATTGAGAAGCTGCCGTTTATACTCGTGAAGCCGCTTGGCATGAATATCAAATATAGAGTCTGGATCGACTTTAATACGCAGATGCTGTGTATTTCTGATAATAGATGCAAGCCTAATCTTGTTTTCACGTTTAACATTCAACAGTGCATCAAGAAAAGCCGAATCATCACGAAATTTTTCAAGCTCTCGTAACTGTTCTAAATCAGATATCCATTTATCTCCTATTGCACTGCAAATCAGTCTTGATAACCCGTTATTTGCTTTAAGAATCCATCTTCTCGGAGTTACGCCGTTGGTCTTGTTGTTGAACTTTTCTGGCCACAGATCATAAAAATCAGGCACAAGATTAGTCTTTACAAGCTCTGAATGTATCTGTGCAACACCATTTACTGAGTGGCTGCCCACAATGGCAAGATTTGCCATTCTTATCTTCTCTCCGCCGATAAACGGCTCAACAATCGACATTTTAGCAGCTCTTTCATGGTCTCCAGGATATTTTTCTTCAACCATAGCAAGAAAACGGCGGTTGATCTCATGGATAATCTGAAGATGCCTTGGAATCACTTTTTTAAGAATTGATCCCTGCCATGTTTCCAGTGCTTCAGGCATAAGAGTATGGTTGGTATAACCAAGCGTTTTTGTTGTAATATTCCATGCTTCATCCCACTCAAGAGAGTGAGTATCTATCAAAGCCCTCATAAGCTCCGCAACTGTCAATGCAGGGTGAGTATCATTTAACTGAATAGCAACCTTTTCGTGGAATTTATCAAAATTGTCATGGCTTTTAAGGTAAGTTGAGATTATATCGTTTACTGCACATGCAACAAGAAAATACTCCTGAACCAGTCTCAGCTCCTTTCCAACCTCCTTAGAATCTGACGGATAGAGAATTTTGGATATATTCTCAAATTGAATCTTATCTTCAACAGCTTTGTAGTAGTCACCCTCATTAAAGATTCTCATGTCAAACTCTTCAGATGCCCATGCAGAAAAGAGCCTCAGACAGTTGACGGTTTTGCCCCCGTATCCAACAACTGCAATATCATGCGGTCTTCCTACAATCAGCTTCCACTCAACCCACATTGGGTTATACTGTCCGTGCATATCTTCGCTCTCTTCAATTCTGCCAAATACGGGCACCCTGCACTTTTCGCCAAACATCCTCATAAGCCATGGAGACGTCTTGTTGAACCAGAAATCGGGTCTCTCAAGCTGATAGCCTCCTACAATGCTCTGGCGAAAAAGACCATAATCATAATTAATTCCGTACCCAAAACCAGGCATGTTTAGTGTAGCAAGAGAGTCCAAAAAGCACGCTGCAAGGCGGCCAAGTCCTCCGTTTCCAAGTGCAGGGTCTGGTTCAAATTCAATCAGGTCATCAAAGTTCATGTTAATTGAAAAATCGGTGCAGATAGCGTTTACAATATCACGGCACTTTTCATAAATACCAAGATTGATGAGATTATTTGCTAAAAGAGGGCCTGTTAAAAACTCCATTGATATGTAGTGCATCCGTTTTACATCGTTTTTTCTGTACCTTTTTTCGGTCTCAATTTTAATGTCAATCATATACCGTCTTACAACAAAGCATAAGGCATTAAAGATATCGACTCTGCCAGCCTCTTCAATAGGTTTGCCAAAAGCATATTTAATAATCGAACACAAAGAGTCTTTAAAATCTGAAAGATCGGTTTCAACCATGTAAATCATATCCTTTTCATATTGATAATTTCATCAATCAATTGTTGACCAAACCTTGAAATAAAGTGCTCTACACCATATCTCCACCCAGTCATTTTGTTGTTATCACTTAGTTTGAGCCTTGCATTTTCAAGAATTGAATTAGCAGGTCTTTTTGCAGGTGTTGCATATTCGGCAGTTGTGCATGGAACAATATTAAAGGGAACCGCCATCTGTTTTAAAAAATAGACCGCAAGTTCATACCATGAGCAGTATCCTTCTGCTGTGGCATGATAAACTCCCTGCCCCTTTATCTGAACAAGCCTCTCAAGCTGAAGTGCAAGACGCAGCGACCATGTTGGAGAACCAAACTGATCATCTACCACTTTTACCTGTTTTTCAGGTGTTAAAAGGGCAATTTTCAACATTGTTTTTAAAAAATTATTGCCATTTATGCCGTATAACCACGCTGTTCTGACAATTATATGATTGTCTGTTATCTGTGCAACTCTGCGTTCTCCTTCAAGTTTAGTTCTTCCATAGACTGATAATGGGTTTACCTCATCTCGTTCAGTGTAGGAGAGAGGAGGCTCTTTAGTTCCGTCAAACACATAATCAGTAGAAATATGGACAATTGTGGCGTTGACTGCCTTGCACGCTTGAGCAATAAAGCCAGGTCCATCTACATTGACCACTCTTGCAAGCTCCTGCTCTGTTTCGCATTTATCAACTTGAGTATAAGCCGAACAGTTTATGACAACATCAGGCATAAACTCTAAAATGACAGCTTCAACCTTCCCTTTATCAGTAATGTCAAGTTCTGGAAGATCATAAGCCATAACTTCATTCTCTTTACCAAACACTCTCTGGCAATCCCAGCCAAGCTGACCATTACTTCCACATATTAATACCTTCATAGCAGTTCTCCAAAGCACTTGTTGCAAGACAATTTATTACCCGACAATTAATTTATTATCTGCCCAATATTATTGTGGTGTAACACCCTTCCAAATCGTCTCATCTAAATTGAGAATTTTAATTTAATTATATTATGGTGTTTTAGTGGATCATACAAGGTTTTTTAAGCTCTTTACCTTTTATATTAATGCAATGTGTTGTATATACAACTTGTGTAATAAAGGGCATAAATAAGGGATCAGAGCTACTTCCCATACTAACCTATTCACCATAAATCGTAAGGATTAACAAGGAGACAAACCATGCCAAAATCACTATATTGGGCTGACAGCTATATTGGCAAAGTGTGCAATGCAAATGATGCACTCAAAAATGTCAAACCAGGTCAAAGAATTTTTATAAGTTCCTCATGTGGAGAACCTCAGCATTTAGTCAAGGCTCTTTCTGAAAACGCCAGCAGGTTTACTGACCTTGAGATTGTAAGGCTTCTCTGTCTTGAGCATACCCCCATAACCTTGATTGCAAACCGCACACACTCTCAGCAGTTCAATATCCGTTCATTCTATCTTGGTTCTGCAAAAAACAAAACTCTAAGTAGAAACGCCCGTTTTATAACCCCTATAAACTTGTCTCAGATACCCAAACTTTTTAAAAGCCGACTGCTTCCCATTAATGTTGCACTAATTCAGGTCTCTCCGCCTGATGACTTTGGCTGGATGAGTCTTGGGGTATCTGTTGATATAACAAAGGCAGCAGCAGAGGCGGCTGATATTGTTATAGCTCAGGTAAATACTTATATGCCAAGGGTTCTTGGCAGAAGTTTTATTCATGTAAACAATGTTGATTTTATTGTCGAACACTCTGAACCACTTTTAATAAAGCAGGAGATGCCTGATATTGAGACTGCCAACGTAATTGCAAAACACATGTCTCGCCTTATCAACGACGGTGCAACTCTCCAGACGACCCTTGGAGCAACTACAAGTGCAACTCTGCTCTGCTTGTCAGAGAAAAACGATTTAGGTATCCACACTCAATATCTGTCTGATGGAATCATGCGTCTTGTATCAATGGGCGTTGTTACAAACATGAAGAAAGGTTTTAATGAAGGGAAAATTGTTGCAAGCAGTGCTGTAGGCTCTTCAGTCTTATATGAATTTATGGATGACAATCCAGCTATTGAGTTTCATCCGTCAGATTACGTCAATGACCCAAGAATCATATCACGACATAATGCAATGACCTCGATCAACACAGCTATGGAGATAGACCTCACAGGACAGGTTGCAGCAGATGCACTGCCTCAAAACAATTTTTCTGGAGTGAACGGTATGCTTGATTTTATTCGGGGGGCAGCTATGTCGTCAGGTGGTAAATCAATTTTGATGCTCACCTCCACACGGGAAAACGGGACTGTAAGCAGGATTGTTCCATTTCTTGAAAATACGGCTGTCGTAATTCCAAGGGGAGATGTTCAATTTGTCGTTACAGAATATGGTGCTGTAAATCTGTTTGGTAAAAGTATCCAAGAGCGGGCTTTGGCTCTTATCAGTATCGCACATCCTGATTTTAGAGACGAACTGTTTGAGCGGGCAAAAGAGCTTGATTTTATTGATATTGGAAGAAAATTTAAAGAGTCAATAAGGGGGGTATATCCTCTAAGGCTTGAAGAGGTGATAAATATAAAAGGGGGGCATGTAACCCTAAGACCAGCAAGACCAGCAGACGAACGAGCAATACAAGAACACTACTATAATATGGATAGAAACGATGTTATCTCACGCTTTTTCCATGAAAAAACAAGTTTTGTGCATGATCAGATTGATGCCACTTTTGAGATCGATTATGTAAATGACTTAACTATTGTTGCAGCAGTAGGCGAGATGGGATTTGAAAAGATTGTTGCTGTTGGAGAGTATCTTCTCAATCCTGTACTTAATATGGCTGAGGTTGCCTATTCGGTATCAAAAGATTGGCAGGGAACTGGTATTGCAAGAGCACTCCAGAACAAACTTTCAGAAGCTGCCCATGTCAATGGTATAAAAGGTTTGATTGCCTACACATCTCCTGGTAATAAAGGTATGATTCAGCTTTTTCTCAAGCTGCCCTATAAGATCAGCAAGGCTTATGAAGATGACATGTTGATAATGAGCTGTCTATTTTCTGAGCCAGTTGAGAAACATAATTTTTCAAGCAAATAAAGTAAACAACAAATTTATTTTGATTATTCGGGGCTGTGAATTAATGGCGTTCCTTCTTTTGCTAATGCTTCCTTGTGGCTATTAAAAAAATAAAAAACAGGAGAGTTAAAAATGGGAAAATGTATTAATCACCCTGATCGTGAGAATAATTATATATGCATGAAGCACAATATCTATCTGTGCGAAGAGTGCCTTGAGTGCCGTGATCCCGAACTGTACTGCAAATTTAGACCTTCATGTTCGATTTATTTTATATCAAAAAAGGGGTTTGACAAAGCTAAGGAATTGGAAATTAATAACTTATTGTTTTGAATATTTTCAGCTCTCCGAGTATTTCCGTGGTTGACAAAAACATTATTTTGTGATTATGAGCTTCGTCCCTAAAGTATCCAACAGAATTCGTTGAATCAGGTGCTTAATGTTAAAAATTCCATAGCATCTCCGTTTGATAACTTTGATTTTATTGTTAAACCCCTCCACAAAACCACTGTTCTGTAGCAACGTCATCAAAACAGACATCCTCGATGCTGCTGCTTATTAAACATAGCAAGACATGGTCTTGATATGCCTTTGTGTAGGATTTCAGTAATCCATTAAGACGGACAAGGTTGCAATATAAAGACTCCATTTGAGCAAACATGTTTAAAATTGTGACTACTTGCAAAGCAAACTGAGGGTTACAATTAATTTTTAAACAGGCTCTAAAGGTTTGATTATCGGGTATTAAAATTCCCTGTCAACTGAATATGTTGTAGAATATCCTCTGTTTACCCTAAATTTTACCAGACAGTTTAAACTCAATCTCATCTTTTGTTTGGTTCATAGCGAAACCGGTAACAGGATTGTATCTTTCTTGAGGTCTGATTTTAAAACATAGAGGGCGGGTCCTAAATTTGGGAACAGGTATGATTGTCATTCCGATTATTGTGCCAAAAGGAGATTTTTCAATTAGAGAACGCTGTTCTATCCAGTGACAGATTCTGTTGGTAGTGAATGGAAATTGGAGTGTTGTTTTCCATGCAATTGGGACATCACCTAAAATATCAAAGGCGGTTTGTCTCAATTCCAGTATGCTAAAAAATCTTGCCTGAGAGAGAATCCCTTTGATAAAAAAGCCTTTAATACGTCTCACAACATTTAAAGGGGCATATCTATTTAGAACGGCTATAAATACCTTGTCTTTTGCTACTCTGCACGCCTCTTCAATAGCTTTGGCTGGCATCTCGGTAAATTCAAGGCTTGTCATAAAAAAGGCGTGGTTAAAGCTGTTGTCATCAAATGGCAGTTCTTCTGCAAATGCACGGTGAAGGTCTGCTTTATCACCAAGTCTCTCGTGTGCAATATCAAGCATGTAGGGTGACGGGTCAACTCCTGTGAGGTTAAGACCGCTGTTAAGCAGAGGTTCAAGGCTTCTGCCCGTGCCACATCCTATATCCAGAACAGAACTGCCGGGTTCTGGTGCAGCCATTTTAAACAGCAAATCCATCTCAAGTTTAAAGGCGTAGCCGTATTTTACCCGTTCAAAACTGTTCTCATAATGGTTAGAGTCATTGAAATCAAATATATAGCCCATAATGTAGATGAGTTTATGATGAAACAGGATAAAGTTTCAAGATGATTCTTGAGAAGTCGATAGAAAAGTTATACATTTTATTTAAATTATTATCTGTATTTTAAGCTAAACTTACTGATATATATAACAATATCTTAGCAATTAATCATACGATAAAGAAGAGGAGCGATCATTGGAACAGCCAACACAGTCATTAAAACATGAGGCACTACTACTTCAAAAAGAGCTTACACGTCACAACTACAGGTATCATCTACTTGATGACCCTGAAATTTCTGATGCTGAGTATGATAAAATGATGGCTCGACTTCTTGAGATTGAAGAGGCTTATCCATCTCTTTCAACACCAGACTCTCCAACAAAACGTGTTGGTGCCCCTCCCCTTGAATCTTTTGAGACAGCTCAACACTCCATTCCAATGCTTGGGCTTGATAATGCTTTTAATGATGATGATATCCTTGAGTTTCACAATCGAACATTAAAATTTTTAGAAGCTCAAAATGATAGTTTTAAAAAAGAGATTTTTTATACTGTTGAACCCAAATTAGATGGTGTTGCTGTAGAGCTTGTATATAAAAATGCCATACTCACTCGAGCAACCACCAGAGGAGATGGTATTACTGGAGAAGTTATTACAGAAAATGTCAGAACCATTGGTTCAGTACCTCTTAGACTATCTGTGTTATCTGCTAAGTCTATAGGAACAGAGAGGATACCAAAACTTTTAGAGGTAAGAGGAGAGGTGATTATCAATCGGAAAGATTTTGATAATCTGAATAAAATCAGGCTTGAACAGAATGAGTATCTTTTTGCCAATCCAAGAAATGCTGCTGCTGGTGCATTAAGGCAGTTAGACTCAAGAAAAACAGCAGCAAGACCCCTATCGATTTTTGTGTATGGCATAGGTCTTACAGAGGGAATTGAAGCTAAATCTCAAAGTCAGATTTTACAAACTCTTCAAAGTTATGGATTTCCAGTCAATCCTCTTATCCGCGAGAAAATCACCATTAATAAAGTTATTGAATATTACAGAGAGCTTGAACAGAAAAGAGAGTCTCTTCCCTACGAAATTGACGGCATGGTGGTCAAGGTTGATGATATCGCTCTCCAAAATGCTCTTGGTATAAAATCAAGAAGCCCGAGATGGGCAGTTGCATACAAATTTCAGGCAATGGAGGCAACAACTACTTTAAGAGATATCATTGTTCAGGTTGGCAGGACAGGTACCTTAACCCCAGTTGCCCTGCTCGAACCCGTCAATGTTGGCGGTGTAACTGTCTCCAGAGCTACTTTGCACAATGAAGATGAGATTAAACGAAAAGATATAAGAATAGGAGATAGTGTTATTGTTGTTCGTTCAGGAGATGTTATTCCAAAGATTGTAAAGATTATTGAATCAAAACGGACAGGCAGTGAAAAAAAATTCTCCATGCCTCTTGATTGTCCTGTCTGTAAAAGTCCTGTAAAAAGAGTTGAGGATGAGGCGGCAGTCAAATGTATTAATGCATCTTGCAGTGCCCAGTTAAAAGAGCGGATAAAACATTTTGTATCAAAATCAGCTTTTGATGTGGATGGGCTTGGCAAAAAACTTGTTGAGCAGTTAGTAGAACGGGAAATGGTTAAATCTTTTGCCGATCTCTTCACTCTTGATAAGGCAAAGCTCGCATCCATGGAGCGAATGGGTGATAAATCGGCAGAAAATATAGTCAATGCTTTGGAAAAATCACGTAATATCACACTCAAACGGCTTATCTACGCATTGGGAATTGATCACACAGGAGAAAATGCTGCGTATCTTTTATCTGAAAGGTTCAAGACTCTTGATACTCTTCTATGTGCATCAAAAGAAGATATGGAGATAGTTGAGGGGATAGGACCTAAAACATCGGGTGCTGTGTATGATTTTTTTCACAATCCTGATAATATTTTCCTTATCAAAAATTTAATTGATAACAAAGTGACCGTTGTGCAATCAGAGGACACATCTGTTAAGGAGGGAAAAGAGGAAGATGATAAAAAAAGAGAGTTAAACTCAATAAAAGGTAAGATATTTGTTTTAACTGGAACTTTGGAAGGTATGACACGCACAGAGGCTAAAGAGCTTCTTCAGCAGGCTGGTGCAAAGGTGACAGGGAGCATCAGTGCAAAAACAGATTATCTTGTGGCAGGCGAATCGGCGGGCAGCAAACTTGCAAAGGCTCAGGAGCTTGGAGTGGCTGTTATTGATGAAAAAAAATTAATATCAATGGTTAAAGGCTAAACAAAAATATAAGCAGCTTTGATCAATGACCTAAATGTTTGGAGCAGTGCCAATAATGGGTGAATTGAGAAAATTACTAATCAAAACATCACCATTTTCTGTCATGAAACTTTCAGGATGAAATTGAACCCCATAAACTGGAAAACCTTTAAGTTCAACTCCCATGATAAGCCTTTCTTTATTCCATGCAGTAGGTAGAAGAAGTTGATGAGTGGAAGATTGTTTGCCAATTTCAACTACAAGCGAGTGATAACGTGCTGCTCCAAAAGGTGATTTTACCCCTTTGAAAATTCCAGATTCGTTGTGATAAATCATATCTATTTTACCATGAACAGGTACTGGTGCCCTTTTAGTTATTCCTCCAAAAACCTCGTTTAAACACTGCATTCCAAGGCAGACTCCAAGAATTGGGATTTTATCGCAAAAATATCCGATAGCCTCTTTTGAGATGCCCGCATGTGCTGGGTTTTTTGGTCCGGGACTTATAAGAAGATAATTGGGGTTAAGTTCAGATGCCTCTTGCACAGTTATCTTGTCAGCACGCTTTACTATAATTTCAAGGTTAAAATGGGTAAACATCTGAACCAAGTTGTATGTAAAAGAGTCGTAGTTATCTATCACAAGCAGCCTTGATTTAACGATATTTGTCGATTTACTCTCTTTCATTGAAATGCAATATCTCCTATGATCTTCTTGCAGGGAAGATTAATCTCTTATCCCTTTTCCGTGCATAAAATTTGGGTGCAGCTCTGTTACTTGAAGAACTTTAGCCTCCTTTTCTGGATTTCTCAGACATTCAAACTGAGTCTCATCAATTTTAAGATTAAATGTTTCAAGAAAGACCATTTTGATAACCTTTTTTAAACCAGCGGTAATCTCCTTGCATATATAGTAAGATTTTTACTGTATTTATAGTATTAGTTTAAGACATATTTCTATCTATTATATACTTTTTAACTGTGCGTCTATCAAGCCCTGTTCGTTTTGCCACTGTCTCGTAAGTGCCGTGTTGTTGATAGAGATATTTACAGTACTCAGATACAAGAGTTGCTGCATCAATTTCTCCTGTGATTATTCCATTAATCAAAGACTCTTTAAATTTGTTGTTTGGCTCTTTGGGATTTATTTCGGCAATTTCTGTTTGACATCCTTTAGATATATCTGTTCTTGGATGCCCTTCATACTGCCTACGCAGAATAATTCTTTTAACGCACTGTTCAAGCTCTCTTACATTTCCGGGCCAATGGTAATCTTTCCCAAGCTGCCTGTTGATAATGGCAGAAATTTTTTTCACAAGTTCAGGAAACGGCTCACCTAAAATTTTTTCAACAGTAAAAGATAGAAGTGCTTCAAGCTCTGCTGGCTCTTCCTTGATTCGTGTTCTTAAAGGTGGAACTTCAAATATATCTGAACTTAGGCGGTAATAAAAATCATCTCTGAATGTTCTTCCATCAATAATTTCAGCCATTGAGCGATTAGTTGCAGCAATTACTCTGCCCCGAAACCTTGATGTTTTATGACTGCCCACAGGGGTAAAAACTCTCTCTTGAAGAACTCGTAGAAGTTTAATCTGAACATGTCCCGGAACTTCCCCAATTTCATCAAGAAAAATTGAACCATAAGCACTGCAATGGTCAAACACCCCTTGATGATCATCTACTGCACCTGTAAAAGCCCCTTTTTTATGACCAAACAGCTCCGATTCAATAAGAGATTCAGGAAACTGGGAGAGATTTATAGGGATAAAAGCCTTTGTAAAACTCTCTTCAAAACACCCTTTTTTCTCATTAAACGGAATAAAGCCGCTTCTGCCGATAGCCATGGCAGCAGTTCCTTTACCTGTTCCAGTCTCTCCAAGTATGAGAGTTGAAAAATCCTCCATTCTGTTCCATAGAATTTTGTCGTAAAGTCCGATATTGTTGGTAAAGACATTATTCCAGAGATTAGCTTTAAGAGTCTTCATACATGGGCTTATTCCGACAAGCGAGTTTGAGATAAAAAAGAATGCTCTACGTAACTGAAATGAAAAGGCAATATAATGGAGAAATTTTTTTTCAGGAAATCCACGAAGATATAACATCTGCATTGCGTCTCGTGCAAACGAAACTGGAATCGGGTTATCGCCTGCTTTTATCTGCTCTACAATCAACGTATCAAATTTTTCTCTGAATTTATGGAAAATATCAAACAGAAAGACCACCCGCATAATCTCCCTATCTTGACCTGTAAAAGCATTTATAGTTTCTCTGCCTTCTTTTTCAAGCCGTCTAATCTGGTGATCAACCTCCTGAATGCACTTGTCTGAAATTTCTCTTCGTGAGAATAGAATATTTTTATTGGTGGTGGGTGGTTTAGCATTAAAGGATAAATTATAAGTGTTGGTAATAAGGCTCTTTCTGTTTGAAGTAAGCCCTATAAGCCCTGCGATTTTACGGTCTAACTTCTCACGCAGTTCACCAAAAGGGTTGGCAAAAGATGCGTGATATACTGTCTTGAAAAACCGTCGTTCATCGGTTGTAAGTGGCTTCTGATTCATCCTACAGATCAAACGCAATTCTTATTTTTTCCATAGCCCACTCAATATCAGCCTTTGTGATAACCAATGGCGGAGCAAACCTAATTGTCCAAGTGTGAGTCTCTTTGCAAAGGATTCCCATTTTCATAAGTTTTTCGCAAATTGCCCTTGCACCACCTTGTGTCCCTTCAACAAGCTCAATTGCAATCATAAGTCCTCTGCCTCTCACCTCTTTTATTGAAGGGCTTTTAATATTTTTTAGCTCATCTAAGAAGAACTTCCCCATAGACGCAGCATTTTCAACCATCTTCTCCTCTTTAAGCACCTTTAAAGCCTCTCTTGCTACAGCACAAGCTAATGGATTTCCTCCAAATGTGCTTCCGTGCTGACCGGGTTGTAAAAGTCCAAGCACTGCATCGTTTGAGAGTACAGCAGATACAGGATAAAAACCGCCTGATAACGCCTTGCCTATAAGAGTTAAATCTGCCTGTATCCCCTCATGCTCCTCTGCAAGCATCTTTCCTGTTCTGCCAAGACCAGTTTGTATCTCATCAAGGATCAGAATTATGTTGTTTTTTGTGCATATCTCCCGAACTGTTTGCAGATAACCAGCAGGTGGGATTATCACCCCAGCCTCACCCTGAATCGGCTCAACCATAAAAGCAACAGTATTTGGGGTGATTGCATCTTCAAGAGCTTTTGCATCTCCAAATGGAATGGATGTAAAACCAGGGACAAATGGACCGAAACTTTTACGAGAGTTGTCGTCACTGCTGAATCCAATTATAGCAAGGGTTCTGCCATGAAAATTATTATCACATACAATAATTTCAGCCTTGTTCTCCTGAACTCCCTTTGATTCGTAACCCCATTTACGAACGCATTTAATGGCAGTCTCCACAGCTTCTGCCCCCGAGTTCATGGGTAGAACCTTGTGAGAGTCAGTAAGTTCACACAACTCTTTATAAAAAAGTGCAAGCTGATTATTCCTGAAAGCTCTTGATGTAAGGGTAAGTTGAGTTGACTGATCAATCATTGCCTGCCTGATTTTAGGGTGGCAGTGCCCCTGATTCACAGCAGAGTAGGCAGAAAGACAATCCATGTATCTATTGCCATCAACATCCCAGACCCAGATACCTTCTCCTTTGCACAACACTACATCAAGAGGCTTATAGTTTTTTGCACCAAATTTATCTTCAATCTCAATATATTCTTCTGTTTTCATTCATTTATTTTCCTCTGGTTGATGTTGAAAAGTGAACAATCAGGAAGCGATCAATCAGGATTTGCTTCTGGCAAAGCACAGCACAGCAGGTTACACCCTGTAATTTTGTATTGTGTTACTGCATTACGACCATTTTGCTTAGAGTGGTAAAGGGCAATATCAGCCTCGTGCACCATCTGAAGATAATCCTTGATATCAGGTCTGAACTGAACAACTCCAAGGCTTATGGTGATCTTTATTTCTGTGTTGTCATAAACAGTTGTCATTCTTTCAATGCTCTCTCTTATACGCATGGAGAGAGATGCTGTATTTGCTAAATTGGTCTCAGGCAGCAGAACAAGAAACTCTTCTCCCCCATATCTTCCAAATACATCGGAAGATCGTAATTGAGATTTAATGGTTGATGCCGTGTTCTTGAGCACCTCATCACCAGCAATATGACCAAAAGTATCATTAATATTTTTAAACTTATCAATATCAAGCAAAATTAGAGAAAAAAGATTTCCATACCGTTTAGATTTATTGAACTCATACTCAATCTGTTTCTCCACATAGTCGCGGTTGTAGATAGCTGTCATGGCATCATGGTGTGTCATGTGCTCAAGGGTCTTGTTGATATCATTGATTTCAATGATCTTCTGCTGAGATGCCACAACATCAGTCATGTCATGTATTGCTATACAGACATAAGTTTCTCCTGTGTCTGAATTGTGAACAGGTATTAATGTACAATCTTGGTGCATGTACTCAATACCTTCACCGCTTATCATTCTGTTATGGTTAAAACGAAATAGATATGGTCTTTGCGTCCATGAGACAAACGAGTAGTTTTTAATAAGCCTTACACTCTTGAGCTTGAGTTCAAGCCACTGTCTTGGAAGATAGGTGAATACATCAAAAAGATTCTTACCAGTAAGGTCTGACTCACTTATACCGCTATGTTTAACCATGAACTGATTCCAAAAGATCACATGATTGCGAGAGTCAAGAACAGTTATACCGATATTGATTTGGTCAATGATATCGTGAAGCGTCTTAATGTTGTCAATCGGAAGTTTATTCATAATCAGCCAGCATTTTATTTAATGATTCGTTTACCGCCCGTATGGCTTTTTCAGATATGAAGATCAGCAGATCACTCTTAAATGATCTGTCTTTAAGAATAAAAGTGATCTTCGATAAAAGAGTATATTCCCATTTCAGATTACGGCGTTTAAATGTTTCATAAGCAACGTTTCTTAGAACACTGTTTTCTGAGAGCAGTTCTGGAGGAGCAAAGGACATCTTCTGATTGAATAGCTGTTCTGAGATACTGTTCAGGCAGGCACCTACCATAAGATTTGTCAGTTCAAGCATGAAATCAATCTCTTCAATTGAGTTTAGCTGATCTGAAACACCAAGAATCTGGGCAACTCTTTGACGTGTCGCATTGTCAAAAATAACAATGGCTTCGCCGTCCATAAATGACATGCTGTGAAAGTTCTGCCGGAAGAGATTTACCCGTTCATTTCCATCAAAAACACTCTCTTTAAGGACTTTTTCTGCAATATGCTCTGCCTCAACTATCTGGATTTCAGGGACAGAGAGATCAACAAAAGAGTTGAGTATTGTGGCAAGGTCTTTTCCAGCCTGTCCCATGGCAAGATTAACCACCTCTTTGAGCATTTCATACTGATCATCTGTATATTGTATATAGGTCATAAGAGATTCATTTCCTGTAAAACTTTCATTAAAGCATCTCGGTTGAGGGGTCTCTGTTTTTCCATGTAACCAGCAGCACCAAGAGAGCGGACAATGCGTTCAGATTCAGGCTGTACATCTGCTGTCAATACAATAATATTGGCTTTTATCCCTTTGTCTTTAAGAGCCTCAAGCACTTGATATCCTGTTTTTTCAGGCATGGTCAAATCTAAAAACACAATATCATAGGAGTTGACATATAAAAGCTCAAGAGCTTCATTGCCATTGCAGGCTTCGCTAAATATCAACTCCCTGCCTCTTAAAATGTCAGGAAGCTCTTTGGCTATTCCTTTTCTGACAAATTTTGAATCATCAACTAATAAAATAGATATCGCCATTTAATTCCTCACATTAATTTACTATTTACTATCTGATTTTGGTAACTGGTCCAAATACCAATCCATAGGATCAAGAAGTGTGTAGCCAAGAGCTTTCAGTTTCTTTTTTACCCTCATAACATTGTTGGTCAGAAGATATGTAAACACAGCCCGTTTGTTGGGTTCCCAATGCCTTGCCACAAGCACGCTTCCAAATGAGATATGCTCCTCAGTTATGGCATCAACTATTTTTTTGAGCTGTCCTATCTTCTCTTCAACAAGGATACCCACAAGGGTACCTGGTTCATTGATGCCGAGCACATTTACAAAAGCTCTTAACAGATCACGTACAGAGAGAATGCCAGTAAGAGTACCATCGCTGTCAACCACAGGAAATGCACCAACCTTTTCACGCTGAATCATAAGAAGAGCATCTTGTATGGTGTACATGGGGGAGATGGTTATGGGGTCTGGTGTCATAATATCTTTGACTGTAAGACCCGCTATTTTTACCTTTTCTTCAGCCTTCTTTGCGTTCTCCTCGTCATTTGCACCACCTCTTAAAAGGCTGAAAGGCATAGCACTCCTGATATCTCTGTCTGTAACAATGCCTATAAGTTTGTTTTTTGCATCCACAACAGGAAGATGCCTGATCTTATTGGCTGTCATTTTTTCATGGGCTTCAAAAATTGATGAATCTTTATTAATAGTAATCACTTTTCTGACCATAGAGTTGCTGACAAACATGTTTCCTCCTCAAATATATAAAATTGTAGATTTTTTAGTGTTTCTCTGACGATTAAGAGCAAAATTTTTTAGCTGTAAATGTCAGGGCGTAGTTGTTTCTTATTGATATCTAATGTCAGGCACTCATAAGAATTGATACGTGATTTTTAGCAAGTTCAGGAAGTCTTGGAATACAGTACCCCCCTTCTAAAACAGATATAACCCTGCCTTTTGCATACTTCTCTCCAAGCTGCATTATGGTCTCCATAATCCATGAAAAACATTCTGTAGTTACGTTGATATCTGCCATCTCATCATCTTCGTGGGCATCAAACCCTGAAGAGACAATGACTATTTCTGGCTCAAACTGCTCAAAAGATGGTAAAAGGTCATTTGTAATGAGCATCTTATAGATATCATCTCCCTGTCCTGGAAGCACAGGAGAGTTCTTTGTAAAACCTTTGCCTTCCATTGCTCCAGTCTCAAATTCTCTTCCAGTGCCGGGATAGGCAAAAGATGGATGTTCATGGATGGAGTAGTAAAATACAGTAGGGTCTCCTTCAAAAATGTGCTGAGTACCGTTGCCGTGATGAACATCAAAATCGATAATTCCCACCCGCTTGATACCCCATTTCATTTGCAGATACCGAGCAGCAATGGCAACATTGTTAAAATAGCAGAATCCCATTGCCTTGTTTACCTCTGCATGATGACCCGGGGGTCTGACAGCACAGAATGCGTTGTCTATTTTACCCTCCATCATCATGTCGATGGTGTCAAGAATTCCGCCTACTGCTAAAAATGCCGTTTCATAGCTCTCCATACAAATTCCGTTATCCTGATCCTCAAAAATGGAGTGACCTGAAAGGCATATCTCTTCAAATCGTCGAATGTAGCCTTTATCATGGATTGTTTCGATCCATTTCAGTTCTGCACGGGCTGCAGGAATAATTGTCAAATGCTCCAGTAGCCCGCCATCTTTGATGCCGTTGTGTATTGCTATAAGCCGTTCAGGCATCTCAGGGTGATAAGGTCCTGTGTCATGCAGTAAATATCTCATGTCGTGTAAATAGCCGGTTTTTTTCATAAAATACTCCCATCCGGATATGTGTTAAAAGGCTCTGTTTATACAGCTATACAAAACCAACTGATTTAAGTGGTTATGTCAGAGGAAGTAAAACAAAATCATGCCAGAAAAAGTAAACTGATGAAGCAAGAAAGCTCAAAGATAATGATTTGTGTTTTGTAGTTATAAATTTAAGATGTAGTCAAGAATTATTTATAAAAACAAAAAAAGACGGATTTAAAAATCCGCCTTTTCTATAACAAACATGCAATGATTTACACAACGAAAAATGAGAGTCAGTTAAGATGCTTTCATATAAATCCACAACATTATGAATAACCTGTTACCTGTAACAGAACACAACTGTTTTTGATATCCTTTCTATCTTACACTGAAAACAGGTACAGGGCTATGTCTGAATATCTTTTCTGCACAGCCTCCAAATAGAACGCTTGCAAGATCAGTTTTGCCCTTATTCCCCATTATTATCATATCGGCGTTTTCGTCAACAATAGATTTGAGTATCTGCTCAAAGGGAGTTCCTTCCATAAATAGGGTTTTGATCTGATTTTTATCTCCGCCGCAATCAGTTATCATCTCTTGAATAAGCCTTGACCGTCTTCCAAGATCATCTGACATATATTTTTGCATTGAAAAAGCTCCTGGCTGCTCTTTTTCAAAAATTTTTCTTACAGTATCAATATCTCTGCGGTTAATAACATTAACTATGATAACTTCTGCTGATGTCTTTTTTGCAGTTTCTATAGCACATTCAAGAACCTTCTTTGAATAAGGTGAGAAATCCAGAGCAGCTAATATCTTATTAATTTTTTTCATCATGCCACCTCCTGTTTTCTGCCCCATGCTGACCTGTTTCTATTTCTTATGCTGACTACAGGCACAGGTGAATGACGGAATACCTTTTCAGCATTAGAACCAAGAAGTGTTCTTGCAAGATTCCCACGTCCTTTAGTGCCTATAAATACAAGAGCAATTTCTTTCTGCTCCACTGTTTTTAGAATCTCCTCAAACGGATATCCCACACCAACAAGGTATGAGAAAGAGTCTTTCATATCATTGAAATGTGTCTCAACAAGGTTTTTCATCTCTTTGTAGCGTTCTGCTGTGACCTCTTCAACATATCTCTTCGCATTAACTCTGTATTTGTTATCAATATTTATCTTATCAGGAAACATTCTCTCAACTTTTTCAACAGCATCAACATCTCGCTGGTTGATTACATTATAAAGAAGAATTTCAACATTAGATTGCCCTGCAAACTCAAGAGCATAGGATATATTCTCTTTTGAATAGTCAGACAGATCAACACACACCATAATTTTTTTGAATTGATTCATAGTTACCCCCCCCCTCTGTTTAGAACATAAGCAGCTTTGCTGCAATTATTTTTTTGATTGAAATTCCTGAATAAAAAATTAGCAATTAACATGCCACAATAAAATTAATCAAAATTATTGTAATAAGGGGAATATAAAATAGATAAATGGAACAGTATGCCAGTGATGGTGGAAAAAACTTTTACAGTGTGTAAAGTTTATTGTTTATCAATACTGCTTCCGATTTTGATCTGATATTTTTCAATCTTTGAATGAAAAGTAGGTCTTGAGATACCAAGTAATTTTGCAGCTTTGGATCTATTGCCACCAGTGATGTTCAAGGATTCGATAATAAGAAGCTCTGCCACATAATCTAAACATGAGTCAAAGACCTTGTCATCTTTGTCTGCAAGAAGGCACTGGCGTATCCATTCTCTTACTCTATCTTCGCTGCTACTGGCGGAGTATGAAACGAAATTATCTGTTCCTGTATCTGGATAAGAGGAGGCTTCATGGATGGCTAAATCTTCTGGCTGAATTTGAACTCCCCGATTAAAGATCATCGCTTTTTTAAGGACATTGGAAAGCTCTCTTATATTTCCTGGCCACTCATATCCGTTCATCTTCTGCATAGCTTCAGGAGAAATACCAGGATTGCTTGTTCCCATCTCTGCTGAGAGGCGTGTAAGTACATAATGCGACAAAATGGCAATGTCCCCTTTCCGTTCACGAAGAGGAGGCAGTGTAATGGTTATAACCTGCAATCTGTAATATAGGTCTTCCCTGAATGTTCCGTCAGCAACAGCTTTTTCAAGATCACGGTTGGTTGCAGCAATGATGCGTACATCGACAGGAACGACATCTTTGCCTCCAAGACGCTCAATGCTGTTTTCCTGCAGGAGACGCAGAAATTTTGCCTGAATGTTCATCGGCATATCGCCTATCTCATCAAGAAAAACCGTACCCCCGCGTGCCTGCTCTATTTTACCTACACGGCGGTGAGAAGCACCAGTAAAAGCCCCCTTTTCATAGCCAAACAACTCGCTTTCAAGCAAAGTTTCAGGAATAGCAACGCAGTTGATAACCATGAACGGTTTTTCAGAACGAGATGAGTAGTTATATACTGCTCGTGCTGCAAGCTCTTTGCCTGTGCCAGACTCGCCCCGTATAAGCACAGTTGCATCAGTAGAAGCTACCTTTCCAATCTCTTTATATATTGTGAGCATCTGAGGACTGTTACCAACAATAGCCTCTCTTTGTGTAAAAAGTTCGGCTTCGGGATTGACATCTACAGGAGACGACATGCAACGTCCAGCTTCAATTCCCTTTTCGATCAGGGCGAGCATTTCAGGCACATCAAAGGGCTTATAAATATAATCAAATGCACCGTTTTTCATCGCTTGAATTGCTGTTTCAGTTGTGCCGTGTGCAGTAATTATGATAACAGGCAGCTTTGGATGTTTTGGGTGGATAGCTTCAAACACCTCCATCCCGCTCATGTCAGGAAGGCGGATATCTAAAATCACAAGATCAGGCTTTACAAGATCAACCATTGTAATTCCTTCAGTGCCAGTGTAGGCAGCATGAGTATCATAGCCGTCTTGTCCTAAAATTTTTCTGAAACTTAGACTCAACTGCTTATCATCATCAATTATCAGAATTCTCTTCATCCCACCCTCTTTTTACCGGTATTTTAAGAATAAACTCTGCCCCCTTGCCTTCACCTTCCGAAACTACGGCAAGAGTTCCTCCATGCTCTTTGACAATTCTATCAACTATACTTAAACCTAAACCAGAGCCATCTTCTTTGGTGGTAAAAAAAGGTTTTGTAATCTTCTCTAAAATGTGCTCAGGAATACCCTGTCCATTGTCTTTGACACTCAGACAGAGAACTTCGCCCATATCAGGATCATCTTCAAGCTCTTCAGAAATTAAAATTTTAAGTGAACTCTTTGCCGTATCAAAACTTATGCTGGTGCTCAATGTATTTGATTCACTCTCCATTGATTCGCACGCATTCGTAATAAGATTAAGAAGTGCTTCTCTTATTCTGTCTGGATCCATTGCAACAGATGGCAGGCTTTCTTTAGTAATATACGATATTTGCACATTCTGCTGTTTAAGTCTGTATTCTACAAGTGTGATCACAGACTTTACAACACTCTCAAATGTGCATGTTTTCAGGCTCAATTTTGGAGTTCTTGCAAATTCAAGGAAGTTTTGGACAATTTTGTCAATGCGGCTTATCTCCTCTCCAATAACTTCAAGGTCTTCATTTTGAACCTCAGATAACTCAAGAGATCTGCTCAATGAAAATAGTCTCATTTTAATAGACGTAAATGGGTTTCTGATTGTATGGGCAACACCAGCTGCAAGCTCTCCGACCATTGCCATACGTTCTGCCTGAACAAGATGTTTTCTGCTTCGCTTAAGTTCATCATGGGTATTTCCGTAATCTTTTATCATCTCTTTTAATGAGTGGCTTAACGAAACAACCTCATTCTTTGAGCTTTCAACAGGAGAACTACCTGTTTCAATGGCAAGGTCACGAATAGGCTCAAGAATTTTCATATATAGAATAAATAAAAACAAAGCTCCTAAAAGCATGAAAAAGAGTATTGCACTAAATACCATCATTCTAAGTTTTTCAGAATTGTCATAATGATTTCGTTCTTTCTCCTGAATCATACTCCACAGATTGGAGTTAAACGTCTTGCATAGGTTCAAGAGATTGAAAAAGCGTTTTCTCTGAGCAGAGTGCATAGCAGAGATACTTATTTTATTTTTCTGGCTTGTAACAACAGTTTTAACATTTACAGCATTATCAACTTTACTGGCTTTATAATCTTCTATTACCAGATCTTTTGCATCAGTGTATGCTTTATATTCAGTATAAATAAACTCAAGTTCTGAACGCTGCTTATCGCTGAGTTCAAGAGAAACAGCCTGTTCATAACTCTGTCTGAACATCGCTCTATGCTGACCAAGAGACTCCAACCATTTTACATCCCCATCTACTAAATAATAAGTGAGAAAACCCTTCTGATTTGCAAGATCAAGCTCCATCTCCTGAACAGCTTTATAGAGCACAATATCCTTTTTAACCACACTGACTAATAGTTTATCAATCTGGTAGGTGTACCATAGAGTCAGGATGCTTCCGATTATTGCTACAGAAACCATAGTACTGAAAATATATAGAATTATAGATCTGAGACTTATCATCTGGAACTTTTTTATCATTAACAAACCTTTTAACACACTGTTTGATGTTTATTTTATTGCTTAGGAATTTCAATCCAACACTAATTGCAGCTAAGCTGCTTATGTTCTTACACGCTGTTTGATGTTTATTTATAATACATTGTTTGATATTCACCTGTAACGTTGAATTCTTCTAAAATTACTTGTCTCTATAGCGAATCAACCCCTCTTGAGCAACGGTTGCCACGAGACGACCATCTCTTGTGAAAACCTTTCCTATATTAAGCCCCCTTGATCTGGATGCACTTGGGCTGTGCATATCATAGAGAAGCCACTCATCCATCCTGAAGTCTCTGTGAAACCACATTGCATGATCAAGACTTGCCACTTGCATATCTGGTGACCAGAATGTTTTAGCATGAGGGTAGAGAGATGTAGTTACAAGGTTAAAATCTGATGCGTATGCTAACATGTACCTATGAATTGCAATATCATCAGGAATATTGCTTATAGCTTTAAACCAGGCATATTTTTTAGGAGACTTCTTCTCAGGGGTAAATGGGTTCACAGGATTGACAACTCTTATTTCAATCGGTGTTTCACACACCATTTTATCTACAAGATGTTTTGGTATCTTATGTGCAATCTTTCTTGATGCTTCTGTTTGAGATTCAATACCTTCTGGACCAGCGACATCTGGCATTATATCTTGATGTTCAAATCCAGCCTCTTCTTCCTGAAAAGAGGCTGACATGGAGAAAATAGGACGCCCCTTTTGTACTGCTACAACTCTTCGTGTTGTAAAACTTTTACCGTCTCTTATGCAGTCAACCGTATAGACAATAGGTTTTGACGAATCACCAGCTCTCATAAAATAACCGTGCATACTGTGAACCCGCCTTGAACTCTCAACAGTCTGGCTTGCTGCAGATAGAGACTGTCCCAGCACCTGTCCTCCGAATACATTCCCGAAACCTAAATCTTGACTGTCTCCTCTAAAAATATTTTCCTCTATTTTCTCAAGTTTCAATAGATTTAAGAGTTCATCCAGCACATTTTTCTGACAGCATTCAACCATATTTCACCGTATAATTTAAAAATATGTTACAATAAAGATACGTTATGATAAACAGAAACCATCAAGTATATCAATCAAAGAGTTGCTTTCGGGTTTGGTTACATAACTGTCTGCATTTACTCTCTTACATTTTTCAATCATCTGAGTATTGATTAAACTTGAAAATACAACCACATTGATTCTGTTGAGAATTTTATGTTCTTTTATAATCTTGCAAAGTGTTAAACCATCCATTTGAGGCATCTCAATATCTGTAATCATCACTGTAGATAATTCAGGAGTAGCAAGTTTATCAACATTGGACAAACAGTAATCCAGAGCCGCCTGACCATTTTCAAAATCTTTTATCTGAATAAAGCCAGCCTCCTTCAAAACTCTCATAACCCCTTTACGGATGATTGAAGAGTCTTCTGCAAACAGAATATTTAACTTGTCTCTGCTGACAACTTCCCGTTTCTGCATGGTTTTTACTGATACTTCTTCAAGTACCATATTAGGAAATACCGAAGAAAGTGCCTGTTCAAGGTCAAGCACCATAATTTCATGTCCATCTGCATATACAGAACCTACAACATAAGAGCCAGAACCTATCACAGGGCTTATTGGAACAAAATCTGACCATGAGAATCTAAATATACGGTTTACCCCCTGCACCTTAAAGGCATTGAGCTTATTATTGAATTCTGTAACAACCACAATATCCCGATAATGGGTTGTTGTCAGCTCTACATTGCTCGGCGATAGTTTGTTCGATAGTTTATTCTGTTTAATCTTTAATAGAATCTGGAGATCAATCAATGGAAGTGTTCTGTTTCTATGAAGAAGCATACCCAGAACTTCAGGCGGATTTTCAGGCATTGATGTCACAAGACTCCTGTCAAAGCTCTCTACAGACTGCACTTTTGCCACATTGATTCCAAAAAGCTGACCCTGAATCCATACAGTCAGCAGCTCCATTTCATTTGTACCAGCACCAAGAAGTATCCCATGAGATTGCATGATTTCTCCGACTGTCTTTGTTTAATTAAAATGAGGTATTACAGTAACCTTTAAACATCTTGTTTAATTAAAATGAGGTATTACAGTAACCTTTAAACATCTTGTTTAATTAAAATGAGGTATTACAGTAATCTTTAACATCTTGTCAATTGGTAAAGAATATCTTGCACTTTGATGGAAAAACTGTTAGCAGGTTCAAAAATTATCATGGGTGTTTGTAAATGAATGAAAAAACGAAAAAGAACGCATGAAAACTTACCCTAACCTCACCAGAAAAACAGATATCATTCCAAAGCTCACCATTGTCTTTCTCAATTTTAACAGGCTTGACGATACTGTCAAAACCGCAGCACAGCTTAAAAAATTGTGCTACGACAGAAACAATATTGAGATTATAGCCGTTGATAACGGCTCTAAAGACGGTACTTCCCAGTTTTTAGAATCTCAATCTGACTGGATTATCAGCTTAAAATTAAAAGATAATCTTGGAATTGAGGGTTTAAATCTTGGTTTTGAAATGGCTACGGGCGAATATATATTGGTGCTTGATGACGATTCTCATCCGTTAAACATCAATACTATTGATCTTCTCATTCAATCTCTTGACAGGAATAAAGATGCAGGTGCAATTGCATGTAAAATAGAGTCTGAAGATGGTACCCCTTTTCAGACATGGCATATCCCTGATACAAAAACAGATTTATTTTGTGAATCTGCTGCATTTGTGGGGTGTGGTTTTGCCATAAGACGTGATATTTTTCAGGAAATAGGGTGGTTTCCAGCTAAATATTTTTTGTATCAGAATGAAATTGATGTTGCGATTAAAATAAGGCAGTTAGGATATAAGATATACTACAATCCTGAATGTACCGTAGTGCACAGAAATTCCCCAACAGGAAGGGCTGGTTGGCGTCAGGTCTTTTATCCTACAAGAAACACAATCTGGTTGTTAAGACAGTATGCCCCGTTTCCAATGTCTGCCTATTACATATTTTCAAGGCTCTGTTTTGGATTTATCAGAGCTTTTGAGTCTGGTGAATATAGATGGTATCTTAAAGCTGTAAAAGAGGCTTTTCAGTGTCGAATCAAAAAATCGCCTCTTACTCCGTCATTACATAAAAGTTTTTTAATCTTGTGGCATCAGAACAGCATAGTTCACCATATAAAATGGGCAGCTAAAGTTAAATGCACGAGCCAGCGTTAAAAGATGAATGATATACTGTTCAAGGTCATAAATTGAGTTGTACCGAAACTGTTTTCAATAAAGGTTTTAAATCCATGCTTATCTCAATTCTTCTTGTTTCACACAACAACCGAAAGGACCTTGAGCTTCTTCTGCCATCTTTGAAACAGGCGTTAAAAAATTTAAATAAAAGAGCAAACAAGAGTGACAGCGGAAGATGTTTAGGTGAGATACTTTTGGTAGATAACTGCTCGTCAGATTTAACCGTTGATTTTGTTAAAAAGAACTTTCCTGATGTTGTGATTACAATAAATAAGCAACAGATGGGATACGGAGCAAACCAAAATCAGAACATTGCACGAGCCAAAGGAGAATTTATACTCCTTATGAATCCAGATATGGTTCTGCCTCCTGAATTGCTCAATACCATGATAAATTTTATGGAACAGAATCAAGATGCTGCTATTTCGACCTGCAAGGTGTGCAATGAAGATGGTTCATGTCAATATCTCAATAAAAGAGAGCCTGCAATCATCGATCTTTTTATAAGACGTTTCTTTCCAGATATACGCAAATCTTCTACTAAAAATTTGAACCAACATCTTGAATTTCAACAAGATTATCAAGATAACCCGAAAAAATCTAATTATACACAAAATATGCAGATTTTTGATACTCTGCTGCCCTCAGCATTTAACCAGATAATTACAAAACGACTTGACTACTATGAAATGAAAGATGTTGGGTATGATAAGGTTGTCGATGTTCCGTTTATCTCTGGTTCATTTATGTTTGCTAAAACTTCTATTATTAAAGAACTCAATGGATTTGATGAGCGTTTTTTTATGTATTTCGAAGATGTTGATCTGTGCAGGCGTGTAAGAAGCAAGGCAAGATTGCTCTATTGCCCTGATGTTAGAGTTATTCATCGCTGGGAGAGAGCCTCTCACAAAAGCCTTAAATGGACATTTGTGTTCGCTTTAAGCGGTCTGAAATATTTTCATAAATGGGGTTTTAGGTTTATATAATAGACCACATTATAGTTGTTGATTTTTTACTCAAAGACTTTTGGAAAAGTTATGGAAGGGAAATTAAAAAAAAGAGCATTAGTAACTGGAGCATCAGGAAAAATAGGTACGCTTCTTGTAACAGAATTGTTAAGACAGAATTTTAAAGTACGAGTGCTGTTAAGAAAACAATCGCTATATCCTTCTAATGAATTTATATTTTCTTCGCGTTCTTGCTCCAGCAATACCTTCTCCTATCCTTCCCCTGTTTTTCTCGTCTCCCCTGATGTTGAGATAGTATGGGGCGATATCACAGACTACCACTCTGTTCTTGATGCTACATCAGGTGTGGATTATATATTTCACCTTGCCGCACTTCTCCATATCAACAATCCTGATCCCTCGCTCTATGGAAAGTATTATGATATCAATGTTATAGGTACAAGAAACGTTTTTGATGCTGCATTAAAATCAGGTGTTCAAAGGGTTATACTATTCAGCACAATATCGGTTTATGGTTCAAGTTCAATAAACTCTCTAAATTCCGATAGAGCTATTTATTCGTCTAATCAGGTTGTTAATAATATTTTTCCCAACAAAGATATTTTTTATGAGTCATCACCTGTAAACCCTTTGAGCATATATTCAAAAACAAAGGTTCTTGCTGAGAGATATCAATCTTCCTTTGTAACCATTCTCCGTCTTGCCTCTGTATATGGTACGCGTGTCACTGGTAACTATCTAAGATTGATTGAGGCTGTAAAGAGAGGCTTTTTTATTATTCCTGTAAACAAGGAAGGTTTTTCTGTTTACAGAACGCTTATCCACGAAAACGATGTTGTTTTAGGTGCAATTTTAGCTGCTACTCATCCAGAAGCGGCTGGGAAAATATACAATCTGACAGACGGTGATATTCACTCTCTTGAGGATATTGTCAAAGCTGTTGCTGATGCCTTTTCTGTAAATGTAAGAATATTGAGGATTCCTGCGAAACCGATTCATAAGTTTTCCAACGTTATTCGTAGATATAACCGCATTAATATTAGCCCAATTAGCCGCAATATTGAAAAAGCTCTCTCGGCAGTTGATAAATTGATGGAAAATATTGCGGTTGACGGGCATAAAATACAAATTGAACTTGGATTTAAGCCTCAATATGATCTGCAAAGCGGGTGGTATCATGCTTTAGCTGATAAAAAAGCTGTTTCATATAAGTAAATCAATTTCATATAAATTTGTTTTGTTCATAAATAAAAAAGATTTCTTGCAGTCTTTTTTACATTGACAACCGTTTTTAATTTATGTTTTATAGTTGCCACATTTGAATTATATAAGTTTTTGTATCTGACATGATTCTGTGTTTTTGTTTTTAGATAGGTTTAGAGATCGATTTTACTTTTTTAATTTTTTTTTAATTTCAAGGAGAGACATTATGGTTACAAAGAAGAGTTTTATTGTACTGTTTACTTTAATGGTGGTCTTTGCATTTACATCTTCAGTTTCAGCATCTGACGTCAATAAAGTTGCCGAGGAGGTAAAAAAAGAGATTAAAACCGACATTGTGAAACCTGAACTCAAAAAGCCAGGTATAGCTACCGACATAACAAAGCCCGACATTGTAAAACCTGAACTCAAAAAACCCGGTATCGGTACTGACATAACAAAGCCCGAACTCAAAACTCCTGATTTAAAGGGTGGTCCAATTGAGAAGGTGAAGGGTGATATCACAGCAGCAAAAAAGATAAATATTAATACCGCTAACGCCATAGAGCTTAGTTCTGTTTTGAAAAAAGTAGGTCCTAAATATGCGGCAGCTATTGTAGATTACCGTGAAAAAAATGGTGAATTCCAATCACCTGAAGACATCAAAAAGGTAAAAGGTATTGGTGAGAAAATATACGAACTCAACAAAGATATAATTGTAATAAAAGATTAATTCACCAAATAGAAGAACGAGCGGAAGAACAAGGGTCAGCATTTGGCTCAGCTCCGTAGGTACTTGATAATTATAAAATTTGTGTTATTATTTATAACCATATCGACATCGGTTCGGTATGGTTATTTTTTTTATATGCAAGTCTCTTAACTGACTTTCATTTTTCGTTGTGTAAGTTATTGAATGGGAGTTTATATATGATCTGTATTTCTGTATTATGTTACTAATAAATAAAATTTCAGCTAATATTAAAAAAATTTACAGGAGAGATTAATGTTGGACAATTCAAAGTCTTATTCCCTCAGAAGTTTGGTTGTTATTATTATTTTTATGGCTCTTTTGGCAATATTGGTCAATGCTGGCTTCTATTTTGGACTTAAGCAGCTTGCGGGCGGCATCTCTCCTGAATCTGATATGAGATTTGTCATACCTGTCTTTAATATAGAGATTGTTACGCAAAGTTTCTCTGATATTGCAAAAAACCTCAACCTTTTATCAGATAACTTTTTTGTATGGGTAGCTCCAATAACGGTATCCTTTTTTCTGATAGCAGCAATTCTTCTCTGGTTAATAATGAAAATTTCTGTATCTTCTCTATTCTCCTCAGCCGCCTCTTTTTCAGAAACATCTTTTCAGAAGTCTTCTAAAAATATATCTGCATCCGAACTAAGTAAAACAAGTCAACGTGAAGATAAAAAAAACCATGCAGATTATAGATTAGAGCAGGAGCGTCAACGCCGTCTGTTTCTTCACTTTCTCTCTGTGCTTCAACGGGAAGGCAGAATTCTTGATTTCTTCAGTGAAGATTTGACACTTTACGATGACGAACAGATTGGTGCAGCAGTCAGAAGTATTCAGGAAGATTGTAAAAAAACGGTTGAAAAATACATTGCTCCTGCTCCAGTTTTGAATAAGGAAGAGGGAGATGTTGTTGAAATTGAGGTAGGATTTGACCCTGATGCCATAAAACTTATAGGTAATGTCTCTGGAAATCCTCCATTTAAAGGCGTTTTAAGACATAAAGGCTGGAAAGCAGGAAAAAAAGATATCCCTAAATTGTCCGATGTTCTTGACTCATCAATCATTGCTCCTGCTGAAGTTGAAATTGAGTAGGAATAGCGGTTAATGACCAGAGCAACCTTAGAATAAACTAAAGATGGAGTTTACAGTGAAAAATACCCGTTATATTGTCGGAATAGACCTTGGAACCACAAATAGCGTTGTTGCCTACTTAGATACTCAAACCAGCGGAAAAAATAACAATTTAATAAAAGCAGGTTCATCAGAAGAGATTCGCGAACAGACGAACAGTGAACAAGAGAGCGATAAACTATCTAAGATAAAAATATTTCCGATTCCTCAACTGACAAATGCTGGAGTTATTGATAAAAGAGATGTTTTACCATCTTTTTTGTACATACAAGATGGACATGAAACTACATCAGAATCATTAAAGCTGCCGTGGAGTAATGTAGAATCTAATATTTCTGAAAGTTTACCTATTTCTGGAAGTTCAATTGCTGTGGGAGAATTTGCAAGAGAGAGAGGTGCTGAGATTCCTCATAAACTTGTATCTTCATCAAAATCATGGCTCTGCAATAAGGCTGTTGACCGTGAAGCTCCAATTCTTCCATGGGAAACATCAGCCACTATGCAAAAAATTTCGCCTGTTCAGGCATCTGCTGCGATTTTAAATCATATCAAGGGGGCGTGGAACCATGAGATTGCTCAAGGTGACGTATCTCTATTACTTGAGCATCAATCCATCTATCTTACTGTTCCAGCTTCGTTTGATGCTGTAGCTCGTGAACTGACTGTAAAAGCTGCTAAACTTGCGGGTTTTGAAGATATTGTTCTAATTGAAGAGCCGCAAGCTGCGTTTTACTCTTGGATTGACAAATCAGGGGATAATTGGCGAAAAAATGTTAAAAAAGGTGATGTTGTCCTTGTTTGTGATATTGGTGGAGGAACAAGCGATTTCAGCCTTATTAAGGTCAAAGAGGGTGAAAAGGGTCTACTTGAATTAGAGAGGGTCGCGGTTGGTGACCATCTGCTTGTTGGGGGCGACAACATTGACTTTGCACTATCATATTTTATGGCTGCCAAATTGAAGGAAAAAAACAGAAAAATAGACTCATGGCAGATGCGAGGTCTTGTCCACTCATGCAGAAAAGCAAAAGAGACTCTTTTTGGAAGTGACGGAACTCAAGAGTATCAGATAACTATTCTGGGCAGAGGTTCTGGTCTGATTAAAGGGACAATAAAGCAGAATATTTCGGTTAATGATGTTGAAAAAATAGTGGTTGACGGCTTTTTTCCTGTGTGTAATCTCAACGATAAACCAACCTCATCAAACGTCTCAGGCATCAAGGAGTTTGGACTCTCCTATGAATCTGACCCTGCCATTACACGTCATCTTGCAAAATTTCTTTCAACTCATCTTGATAAAAACGGAAAACCAATGCTTCCAACAGCAGTTGTTTTTAATGGTGGGGTGATGAAGTCTCCCTTGCTTAGAAACCGTGTGATAGAGCTGTTAAAAAGGTGGCATGAGGAATACGGAGTACAAACCAAGATTGAGGAGGCTGAAGAGTCTGCCAATAGTGAAAATATTGATACCACTAATGTCTCGAATGCTCAGAATACAGGTATTCGTGAAATTGAGGCTGTTGATTTTGATCTCTCTGTAGCCCGCGGTGCTGCCTATTATGGTCAGGCTGCACGCGGAGAGGGGATAAAAATCAGGGGCGGGCTTGGTAAATCTTACTACATGGCAATTGAAGCATCAATGCCTGCTGTTCCCGGAATCTCCATGCCAACACGGGCACTCTGTATTGCACCATTTGGTATGGAAGAGGGAACCGAGGTTGAGTGTAAAGAGCGTCTATTCAACCTTGTGGTTGGAGAAAATGTCAAATTTGATATTATGACCTCATCTACAAGGCATGAAGATGTAGTGGGCAGTGTGGTTGATGACTGGGAAGATATGGATATTGTGGACTTGACATCAATTGAAACCGTGTTTGAGGGAAGCAGTGAAAGCTATATTCCCATTACCTTTGAGGTTAAAGTGACAGAGGTAGGAACTCTTGAATTTTGGGCATGTTCAAGAGATGATGATAGGAAATGGCGTTTAGAATTGAATGTAAGACCAAAAAATTGATGGGAGATTAGTTTGGATTTTCAGGATAAACGATATGTTGTGGGAATCGATCTTGGGACAACCAATTCTGCTGTATCCTATGTTAATATAGCTGCACTACAGGAGAGTGGATACGATCCCCAACATAAAAAGAGAGCAATAAAAATATTCAACGTTCCTCAACTTATAAGTGCAGGAGAATTTTCACCTTTTTCTGTTCTACCCTCATTTCTTTATATACCTGGCGAATATGACATATCAAAAGAGTCTATCCTCCATCCTTGGAAGCGGGAAAAGGATATGTTTGCAGGGGTGTTTGCGCGAGAACATGGTTCATTGGTACCATCAAGACTTGTATCATCTGCAAAGAGCTGGTTATGCCATGCACGTGCAGATCGTCAGGCAAAAATATTGCCATGGGGATCAGATAAGGTTGAAAAGATATCTCCAGTAACAGCAACTGCTGAATATCTAAGGCACATAAGAAAGGCGTGGAACCACTCTGTAAAAGATGAAGATGATTTTCTTGAAAATCAGTATGTTGTCATTACAGTACCAGCATCTTTTGACGAGGCAGCCCGTGAATTTACATTAGAAGCTGCACGGCAGGCAGGTTTTGGCAATCAGATTACGCTTTTAGAAGAGCCGCTTGCCGCATTTTACAGTTGGCTTGTTGAGCATGAGCATGACTGGCAGAATCATGTAAATTCTGATGACCTGATTTTAGTCTGTGATGTGGGCGGAGGAACCACTGACTTTACACTTATATCGTTAAAAAATGTTGAGGGACCTCCCCGTTTTGAAAGACTTGCAGTGGGAGATCACCTGATATTGGGAGGAGACAATATTGATCTTGCTTTAGCAAGGTTTGTGGAGTCAAAATTTTCCAAAAAACAGTCATTAACTTCAGACAAATGGAAAACGTTATGCCATAAATGCAGGTCTGCAAAAGAGCAGATACTTGATAACGAAAAGTTAAACAGCGTCAGAATTACCATTAAAGGGGAAGGAAGCTCCCTGATTGCAGGGACATTAGCAGCAGATTTGACAAAATCCGAGTTGGAAAATATCCTGTGTGAAGGATTTTTTCCAGATGTTGAGCCATCAAAAGAGATTGGGAAAAAAGCTGGCAGAGCCATTGCAGAGTTTGGTCTTCCTTATGAACAAGAGCCTGCAATTACCCGACATATTGGCTATTTTTTGGAAAAGCATCGGGAGAACATTAAAGCAACTCTTGGTAAAGAACCTATGCCTGATCTGATTCTTTTTAATGGCGGCTCTTTGAAACCAAAAATTGTTCAGGAAAGAATAAGAGATGCAATAAGAAG
Organism: Desulfamplus sp.; assembly: GCA_015232555.1. Classification (GTDB taxonomy): domain Bacteria; phylum Desulfobacterota; class Desulfobacteria; order Desulfobacterales; family Desulfobacteraceae; genus Desulfamplus. The sequence continues at coordinate 96,096 of JADFZJ010000005.1, forward strand.
ATGGTTTGCCTGTGATAATCTTGAGTTGCCCAAAATACTTGAAAATGACTCTCCTGATTTGTCGGTTGCAATTGGAGCATCATATTATGGACTTGTCAAGCAGGGGACAGGGGTTCGGGTAGGAAGCGGCAGCCCAAGAAGCTACTATATTGAAATTACTAAACAAGATATTAATTTAGCTGATAATATAATAGAGAATAGTCAATTATCAGGTAATAACAATAATATATCTAACACAGATAATGCAACAGACAAAAGAGGTGGGCAAGCGATCTGTATTGTAGAGCGAGGACTTGATGAAGGCACCACAATCAAACTTCCAGAGATGAAATTTGATGTAGTTGCAAATCAGCCAGTTGTATTCAATATATTCAGTTCAAGTTTTCGTTCTGGAGACAAAAGCGGAGACATTATTGATATTGATGACTCATTAACTCCCATGACACCTCTTCAGACCATAATCAGGTTTGGAAAAAAGGGTGAAAAAAGTTATGTACCAGTAGTTATCGAACCAAAATATACAGAGATGGGCACACTTGCAATATGGTGTCGCTCTTGTATTAGTAACCACAGATGGAAATTACAGTTTCAACTAAGAGAGGCATTAGCAGGGGAAGTCAAGGATACAGAGGTCTTTGACAGTGCTCTTATAGAAGATGCCTGTCAGCTTGTAGAGAGAACCTTTGCTCAAAGTGGAGAAACAATCAGCGGTTCAGATGCCCAAAATTTAGATGTCCAAACGCTTGTCAGACAGCTCGAAACAGTGGTTGACAAGAAAAAAAATGGCTGGACTCTCTCTTTTTTAAGGGCAATCGCAGATTCTCTTATTAAAAATGCAGATTTCAGGAAAAACAGCCCTGAACATGAGGTAAGATGGCTTAATCTCACAGGATTTTGTATCCGCCCTGGTTTTGGAGATGCGTTTGATCAAGAGAGAGTCCGTCAACTGTGGAAAATCTATCTGGCAGGTCCAATATTTCCCAAATGCAAACAAAATGCCTTGGAGTGGTGGATATTTTGCAGAAGAGTTGCAGGTGGATTGAGTGCTGGACAGCAGAGGCTTTTCTTTCAAAATATCACTCCGCTCCTCCTCTCTGAGAGCAGCACAAGAAAAAGATGCTCTCCTCAGGAGATGACAGAAATGTGGATGGCAGTTGCAAACATGGAACGTCTTATTGTGAAGGATAAAATATCTTTGGCAAAAAAACTGATATCCTCCTTAAAACCAGGAAAAACCTCAAAACAACTCTTGTGGGCACTCTCCAGAATTGGAGCAAGGGAGTTGTTGTATGGTTCTGTTGACAGGGTAGTTCCAGCCAAAGAGGTATCAAACTGGATACGAAAAATTTGCAAAATAGACTGGACAACAAACGATCCGATTGTTTCGGCAGTTGTCCAGATTGTTAGAAAAACAGGAGATAGAACAAGAGATGTTGCAGATGAGTTGATAGATATAGTCCTTCCATGGCTTGAACAGATGAGAGCAAACGAATCATCTTTGCTAATGGTCAAGCAGATAGTCCCTATAGAATCTTTTGAAGAGAGCACAATCTATGGCGAAAGCCTTCCTCATGGACTTATCTTGAGAGGAACGGTTTTTTGATTAACCTTGCCAAAACGATCTTGATGGTTTCGTAACAACTTGATTTTGGGTTTTTACGAGACCATCAATATAAATGCAGCACTATTTTTATAAAATCCCAGTAGGCATTTCTGGAACTCTTTCTCCTCCCAGCACATAGCCTCCGTCAAGCCGCAAGACGCTTCCTGTCATATATGGGGCATCTTTTATAATAAACATTACAGCCTTAACTATATCTTCAAGATTTCCAGTTCTGCCGACAAGAGTGTGGTCAACGATTGCCCTCTTTTCGTAATCTGTTAATACTGTCTCCCAGCCTCGTGTTTGTTGAGCATGGCGAGTCTCAAATATACCTAACATAATCTCATTTACACGAATTGAAGGAGCACCAATTCTTGCCCATGTTTCAGTCAGAAGTGATACTCCTCTGACAGCAGCAGAATAGCCGTCATTAAATAGAAGAGCAGCCGGTCCGCTTCTTCCTACAATAGCAGCAATAGATGAGAAATTAATCACAACACCATCATCTGATTTTTTAAGAAGAGGGAGCATCTCGTTGAATACCCATCTTTTTGCCTTGAGGGTAGTTGCCATCTCAAGTTCCCACTGCTCTTCAATATATTCCCCATGAACAGCAGGCCAGCCACCACGTTCAATGTTGTTTATCAAAATATCGATTTTCCCAAAACGCTCTTCAATCATGCGTTTAAGCTTCTTTATCTGTTCTACATCAAGAAGATTTACATCGTAAATTGAATAATTGCCACCTAAAGCAGCAAACGAATTTTCCATCTCTTTAAAACTATCCTGCCAGTCATGGCGTGTTAGGGCAAGATTTACACCCTCTTTTGCAAGAGCAACTCCTATTGCTCTGCCAATCCCCTTTACAGCACCAAGCACAAGGGCGTTTTTACCTTTTAATTGCATAATGTTATCTCAAACTATATTCTTTATTAAACTAAATAATCAAAATTAACTTAATAAGTTTGATAAAAAAGTATTATTGTTTTTGTTAATAGCGAGTTTTTAAGTCAGTTTTAAACTTTGATTTCAATTCCAAAGAGCATGTTTTTAATCCACGCTAACCCAAAATCCAGAAGAGCTATATCATCAGTTTTTATTCTTTCAAGCAGTGATTGTGAAATATTACTGTTTTTTATTAAATCTTTTAGTAATCCTTTTTCAGTTTGCCCATTTTCAAAAATTTTAGATCTAAAAGTATCTAAATTATAACATGCAAGATAAAATTTATCAGCATCTGCACCATCAAGTTTTCCTGGTATGATTCGGTTTTTAAGGCTTATGATTTCCATCATTTTATCATTCATAAAATTGTGCATATCCACATCTTGCCTTTTTAACCAATCACGAACTGTCAGTTGTAATTTGGATTTGTTTAAGGCACTATCTTGAGAATGCTCGTTTTTATTAGCTCTATGAGCATATCCATCTTTATCTGAAAATCCAAGACAGTGAGGCTCTTGAATCAAGGCGAAATACTCTGTCACCTCACCTGTCTGCCGAGAGCGGACAATTGCCCTTGCAATTGGGTACATCCTGCACGACGCTGGTCTGTCTGGATATATTGAGCAGCCTGATTCTTTCACAAAAGGGCAGGCATGTCCTGAATCTGGGTTAGATTTAAATGTCACTACAGGCAAACCTGTTTCGGGACCATTGTGCCGTGATGTATATTGCTTTAAAAACTCGTCAGATGTTATACTTAAATTTTTTTTCAACCTGAGAATATCATAAGGAGTCAGGAACTGATTCAAATCCCTGCAACACGCATTAAAACAGTAAACATCAGGCGAACATTCAAACAACAACGGCTCATCAATCCCTATGGGAATCATCTCTTCACTCATAATAGAAAATAGTATCCTTTTTTAATATAAATATAAATTTTTTGTAAATATATCGTCATCTTTCATTTTCTGCTTTCCACTTTTCTGAACAACAATCAATCCTTAATACAATTCTTGAATCAAATATATTCCTGCTATATTTACTATATATTGTATATAATAAATGTGTTTTATCGTATATATTGATATTATTTTAGGGCGGTTAAATCTTACTTTAAATATTTGTCAGTTTTAAAAATCAGCATGGCAAAAGTTCTTGACAAGGATATTTGCCAGTGATACTTTTCCTGCGTTTATAATTCTTTGGGAAAGTGATAATTATTTAAAAACCTAAGAAAGAATATCACAATTTCTTCAAATAACATTACTTAAAATTATTAATGTTATTAACATATTCATTAATTAATATAAATAATAGTATGGATGAACAGGC
>JADFZJ010000060.1 GCA_015232555.1 Desulfamplus sp.
CCTGTGTTGCAGGGTCAATTGATGACTCTATGGGGTCAGCAAGTTTTGAACCCTTCTCTACTTTCTCTTTTTCTTCTGCCATTAGAGGTTCCTCCTCCTGTTATGGTAATGGTTATCACTATAACAGTGTGATAATCATAATTATTTCAGGCATATCTTTAATATTTTTGTTTGTTTTAATCTTTTAAGACAATAGACATTAAAAAAATTACACAAAATATATATTTACAAGTTTATGCAACATGTCTTCTGTGAGTTCTGTTCAGACTTTCAAGAATTTTTTCAAGCTCTGTTTTCTGAACTGCTGCTTGTGTCATGCTTACAGCTGTTTTTGTGCCACATGGTTCTGCTGCATGATGTTTTTGATCTTGAGCACGTTTATCTCTTAAAGCCTGTTCTTCAGCTTCACGTTTTGCTGCCTCGTCATAAGCTGCTTTTTTCTCTGCCTCAACTTTAGCTTTTGCGTCAACTTCTGCTTTAGCCTTTGCGTCAGCCTCAGCCTTAGCTTTAGCAGCGGCGTCTGCTTTAACTTTAGCTTCTGCATCAGCTTTAGCCTTTGCGTCAGCCTCAGCTTTAGCTTTTGCGTCAGCTTCTGCCCGAGCTTTTGTATCTACAACAACTGGAGCTGCCTCTTTAACAGGTGTTGCCTTTGGTGCTGCGGCAGCAGGAGCAGCTTTTGCAGCAGGAGCAGCAGCAGCTTTTGGAGCTTCCGCTTTCTTTGCAGCAGGAGCAGCAGCGGCTTTTGCATCTTCTGGAATTGTAAGATCAGGTGCTGGAGCAAGAGCTGCAAAATCAATCTCAACATCATCAAGGCGTTTGGCAATAGGGGCAACATTTAATGCTGAACCACCGCCTGAAATCAAATCTACAAAGGATTTAGCAAGTTTTATAGCCTCTGGATGACGCATAATCATGATATTGGAACCTGCGAGAAAATATGCAACCGCACCAACTGCTTCCATCAAAATAGCACGTCTTTCAGGATCGCCAAGGTCAGGTGCATCTGCTGCTGTCTGTTTAGCCTCTTTGCATTTCCAAACTTCATTTGCAAGGTTGTTAATAAGTGGATTCTGAAGTTTGTCATCACCCTGAGTCATTGCAGCCATTGTGAGACGTTCCATAACAGAGTATGAATACTCAAGACCATACCCGAGACCCCCTGTGGTAGGATCAACGATAACTTTGCTTAAAGGTACACCAAGGTTTTCAAGAAGGATATTAACCTGTTTGGCAAGGTTTACATCTATAGGAGATGATGAAATTACAGTGTGACCATAAGCCATTGCTGCGGCACCAATACCTTTGTAGTTTTTCTCTTCAACTGGACCAAGTATCAGATTATGTCCTTGACAATCTTCAGCAATTTTTTTTAAAACTGCATCATCCTTGGCAGGAGATGCACATCCCCACACTATAAGCGGTACTTTGATAGCAGCAAGCACTTTTTTTACAGTTGCAGATGCCTCTTCAGGCGTTGCGTTTTTGTCATTTGGATCAACGCTTTTCAGTTGAAGTACGATAAGTTGTGCTCCAAACTCTTCCACGCATTTTTTTGCCCATGCAGCCGGATCAGATACAACATCCTTAAATGGAGCTATAGCCGCTGCCGGCCACTCCTGGGGTTCCATATCCCAGATCTCCATTGCTATGATTGGTTTGTTTGGCATGCTCCCTTCAAACTGATAAAAGGGATAACATGTTTCGGCACCAATAGTTAAAGCATTGTCACCTTTTCCAATGGTGATTCCTTTTATGGCACCGGCATAGGATTCTTTGGTTATGTCAAATCCCACTTTTACCTCCTTCTGGATAGATAATTATATGGTTGCGGGTTAATATAACGACTGGTTAATATAATTAACGAATTATGATCACTTTTGCGGGATCATAATGAAAAACCTTAACCGCTTAAAAAACTCAAAAATCATTAGAGCAGATTGTCTGAAAAATCAAAAATAAAATTTTTTTTATTTTTATTAGCATTAACTTTTTTATTAGCATTAGGATATTTACAGGTAGGGTATCCTTTTGTCAATAGATGACTTCATTAATTCTTTGAATATTTTTAGCACATATAGCGGTGCTTATAGCCTAAAAATATTTGATATAATTAGTAAATGAATACTATTCATTTAGTTCAACATTTCTTGAAAACAGGGATTGAAATGGTCTCTTCAAAAAAAATAATTGTATATTTTTTATTTGCATTGTGTTAATAATTGTCGATAATTATTTTTTATATAAGTTAATTGAGTCGTTTCTCAATTAATTAAATTGGTTATCCTAATAAAAACTTAGTAAGTAGCATAGATTAATTTGTTTAATCAACAACGGCTCATAATCTTTAAAATGAGCTTTTAATCTCAAAACCAAAAGGAGTTAAGAATGCCATCATCATTAGATCCAACAAAACATGCGGACTGGGAAATTGCACAAGATGCAGAAAAAGAGATGCTCAAAATTTATGAAATCGGAGAGAAACTCGGGCTTACAAAGGACGAACTGCTTCCTCAGGGACATTACATTGGGAAAATTGATTTCAAAGCAGTTCTGGAACGTCTCAAAGATAGACCAAATGGAAAGTATATTGATGTAACTGCCATTACTCCGACACCTTTAGGAGAAGGTAAATCAACTTCATCAATGGGTCTTGTTCAGGGACTTGGAAAGATTGGTAAAAGTGTTTGTGCCGCCATTCGTCAGCCTTCTGGCGGTCCTACCATGAATATCAAAGGTTCAGCAGCCGGCGGTGGACTTGCTCAGTGTATTCCTTTGACACCTTTCTCACTGGGATTTACTGGTGATATCAATGCAATTATGAATGCCCACAACCTTGCAATGGTTGCTCTTACCTCCCGCCTTCAGCATGAGAGAAACTATAATGACGAGCAGCTTCTGAGACTTTCTGGCATGAAACGCCTTGACATAGACCCGACAAAAGTTGAAATGGGCTGGATCATGGATTTCTGCTGCCAGTCTCTGAGAAACATCATTATCGGTATTGACGGTGTAAATGGCAAAAACGATGGTTATATGATGAAATCCAAATTCGGTATTGCTGTATCTTCAGAGGTTATGGCAATTCTTGCTGTGGCAACCGATCTTAAAGATATGCGTGAAAGAATGGGTAAAATCGTTGTTGCATACACAAAACAGGGTAAACCAGTTACAACAGAAGACCTGCAAGTTGCTGGTGCGATGACTGCATGGATGGTAGATGCTCTTAATCCTTCTTTGATACAGACACTCGAAGGTCAGCCGGTTCTTGTTCATGCTGGTCCTTTTGCAAATATTGCTATTGGACAGAGTTCAATTATTGCAGACAGAATTGGTCTAAAACTTGCCGATTATCACGTAACAGAATCTGGTTTTGGTGCGGATATCGGATTTGAGAAATTCTGGAACTTAAAATGCCGTTACAGCGGTCTTGTTCCTGATTGTGCGGTTGTTGTTGCAACAATCAGAGCACTCAAATGTCATGGTGGTGCTCCTGTTCCTGTTCCTGGAAAAGCAATGCCTGTTGAATACAGCACTGAGAATGTTGGCTGGGTAGAAAAAGGTTGTGGTAACCTCATTCATCACATCAGAAACGTAAGAAAGGCTGGAATAAGCCCAGTTGTATGTATTAACGCTTTCTATACAGATACTCCTGCAGAAATTAAAAAGGTTCGTGATCTTTGCGAAGCTGAAGGTGCCAGAGTTGCAGTATCCCGTCATTGGGAAAAAGGTGGGGATGGTGCAATTGAGTTTGCAGAAGCTGTTGTTGCAGCTTGTGAAGAGAAGACAGATTTCAAGTTCCTCTATGAGCTTGATATGCCAATTAAAGATAGAATCTCTCTTATTGCTAAAGAGGTTTATGGTGCTGATGGTGTTGAATATTCAAACGAAGCCAATGTAGCTATTGAGAGAATCCAGAAAGACCCACAGCTTTCAAAACTTGGTATGTGTATGGTTAAGACTCATTTGTCACTTTCTGATAATCCAGCTCTCAAGGGTGTTCCAAAAGGATGGAATCTTAAGATCAGAGAGGTTCTCACTTATGGTGGTGCAGGATTTATCGTTCCAGTTGCAGGTGCTATCAGCTTGATGCCAGGCACTGGCTCCAACCCAGCATTTAAACGCGTTGACGTTGATGTTAATACTGGTAAGGTTCAGGGCGTATTCTAATATTGAGATTAGGATAATTCCTGATTGCAATATCAAGATTTATGATACTAAAAATTTCTCTTTTACCATTAAAATGAAAATACATTTTAATGGTAAAAGAGATAAATATTTATTAGGAGAGTTAAAAAAATGACAGCAGAAATTATAAGCGGAACTGAGATTCGTAAGACCATACTTGCAGAAGTGAAAGCAGAAGTTGAAGAGATGAAGGCAAAATACGGCAAAGTACCAGGTCTTGTTACAATCCTTGTTGGAGCAAATCCCGCATCAATCAGCTATGTAACACTTAAGGTTCAGACAGCTCTCAGTGTTGGCTTCAAAGAGATTCAAGATGATCAGCCGGCAGATATTTCAGAAGCTGATCTACTCGCCCTGATTGACAAATATAATAATGATCCTGAAATTCACGGTATTCTTGTTCAGCTTCCTCTTCCAAAACAGGTTGATGAAAAGAAAGTTCTTAATGCGATCAATCCAGACAAAGATGTTGATGCTTTCCACCCAGTAAATGTTGGAAGACTTATGATCGGCGGAGATGAAGCAAAATTTCTGCCATGTACTCCTGCTGGTATTCAGGAGCTTATCGTCCGCTCTGGCACAGAGACTTCAGGTGCAGAGGTTGTTGTTGTTGGACGTTCTAATATCGTAGGTAAGCCTATTGCAATGATGATGGCTCAAAAAGGTAAAGGTGCAAATAGCACTGTTACTATAGTTCATACAAGAACAAAAGATTTGGCTTCTCACTGTAAAAGAGCAGATATCTTGATCGTTGCTGCTGGTGTGCCTGATCTTGTAAAACCAGAATGGATAAAACCCGGTGCAACAGTTATTGATGTTGGTGTAAACCGTGTTGGCATGAACGAAAAAACAGGCAAAGCCATTCTCAAGGGTGATGTTGATTATGAGAAGGCAAAAGAGATCGCTGGCAAGATTACACCTGTACCAGGTGGAGTTGGACCTATGACAATTGCAATGCTTATGAAAAACACATTGAAATCAGCACAGTTGAGCTTAAAAGCATAATAATTTTTTTTCTTTAGATAAAAAACAGATAATATTGAGATACAGGAACACTATCTGTTTAAAAGTTTTAAATATAAAAGCCTAAAAAAGGGGATAGGTAATTTCCCTTTTTCAGGCTTTTGTATTTTTGAACATAAGCGGCTTCGCTGCAATTCCAATTGCTACTATCTCCAGAACTTGTCAAGAATACGATCAATAGAGGCTTTAAGCGTTTCAGGTTTAAACGGCTTAATAACATAACCCAAGGCACCTGCTTTTATAGCATCAATAACCATCTGCTCCTGACCATGTGAAGTAACCATTATAATCATGGCATCCTTATATTCTCTGCAGATATGTTTTGTTGCCTCAATACCGTCCATATCAGGCATGGTTATATCCATAGTAACCATATCTGGGTTTACTGTCATATACTGTTCAATTGCCTCTCTCCCTGTTCTTGCAACCCCCACCACATTGTGCCCCAGTTCTTCAAGCATTTTAGCCATTTTTTTTGTGGTAATACCTGAGTCATCTACAATCATAAAATTTAAAGATGTTGGTTTTTGATCTTTCATCCGACCCTCGTTACACTTCAAAAAGTTCATTTGGACATACACAGAATATACTCATATTTCCATGAATAGTATTAAGATTGTTAATAAAAAATTTCACTGTTCTGCTCTTTGCTATACTTTCAGCACTTGATATTACAATAGGAGGTGACAGAGAAATTGCAGTTCCATCATTCTGGCATTTTGCGATTGCGTTGCCGACAATGATATTTAGAACATCACCGGCGGTCTCTTCCATATACTCAAGCCGTTCCTCTGGTATTATATCCAACTCCTCTGTATATACTTCAAATATTTTTTCAATAAGTTTTTTTTCGTAGCTGAAAATCACAAAGATATGGGGGGAGGTACCAACGGTTACTAAAGATGTGAGATAGTTAAGCTCAAGACGGTTAATTTCTAAAAGTTTTATATCCTGTCTATCAACGATAATCCTCGTTTCATCATTTAGAAAACTGACAGCTCTTTTGGAAATAATATCCATGAGGTGTTTTATGCTTATACTCATGATATACTCTTCTCCTTATTATATTATAATTATTGCTTTTACTTTAGTATCGATTTTTTTCATTTGCATTCTATTTCTAAAAATTATAATTATTGGAATAACACATTTTTTTCAATCATTAACATAGCACATTTAAAATGAATATGATTTTTAAGGAGTAAAAGAAGAATATGACCATAAAAAGAAACGTATATCTTAGTATGAAGAGCATTGAAGAGGCTAAAAAAATCCTTTTTGAACATTTCCCCATCTCTTCTAACACTGATTCTCAAAATAATATTAATTTGAACACCATAGCTAACTCTGAAAATAGCACCACAGAAGAGATAGATGCTGTAAATGCTCTTGGGAGAATTCTTGCAGAACCAGCAGTAGCGGCTCTCTCCTCTCCTAATTTTCATGCTGCTGCAATGGATGGAATTGCTGTTGATGCAAAGTCAACGTTTGGTGCAAGCGATGAATCCCCCAAATTACTTATTACAGGCAAAGATTACTTCTGGATAAATACGGGTCATGTAATGCCAGATGGTACAAATGCTGTGATTATGGTTGAACACCTGAATGTAATTGGTGAGCAGATAACTATGGATTGCAGCAATCAGATAGAGAAAGATGTTCAAACGAATCATCAAGATCAGGAGATTGAAATTTACGCTCCAGCAGTACCATGGCAGAATGTCAGAAAAATGGGCGAGGATATTGTTGCAACAGAACTTCTTTTTCCAAGAGGACACAGAATAAATGCCTATTCTATTGGTGCTTTGATCTCTGGTGGTGTGTTCCGTGTAACAGTAAGACGAAAGCCAAAAGTGCTTATTATTCCTACGGGTTCGGAGATAAAATCGTGGCAGAAGGCACAAAATAGCGGGCTTTCTAAAGGAGATGTTATTGACTCTAACTCAGAGATACTTGGAGCTTTGTGTGTTGAATATGGTGCATCTTTTTACAGACATGAGATTATTAAAGACGATTTAGAAAAAATCACTGATGCTGTAAAAGATGCAACTCAATCTCAATTTTCCTCTGATTTAACACTGCCTATTGAACTACAATCTTCAAATCAAGGTAAACATATTAATAGATATGACATGGTATTCATTATTGGAGGGTCTTCTGCTGGTTCTAAAGATTTTTCTAAACCTGTCATTTCAGCACTTGGAGAGGTTTATGTTCACGGTGTAACCATGATGCCCGGGAAACCTCTTCTTTTTGGAAAGGTCAATGATACGCCAGTTTTTGGCATTCCTGGATATCCTGTTTCTGCCATTGTATCTTTTGAACAGTTTGCAGGTCCTCTGCTGCTCAAAATGCAGGGAATAGACCCTGATTATAAACAAAGAAAAATTGTAGAGGTTGAACCATCAAGAAAGATCGCCTCAAAACTTGGTCAGGAGGAATTTTTGAGAGTCAAGATTGGGGCTGTTGATGACAGACTCATTGCATCGCAGTTGCCAAGAGGTGCTGGAAATATAACAACTTTGACGCAAGCTGATGGAATCATAAGGATTCCCGCCAATGTTGAAGGCATTGCAGAGGGTGAGCCAGTAAAAGCTGAGTTGATTCGATCTCGCTCTGCCATTAATCAGACTCTTGTTATAATCGGTTCGCATGACAACACATTGGATATCCTATCTGACCATATACATCTTACAGCAAGAAACAGCGGCAGATCATCAGATATAAACATCTCATCAACACATGTTGGCAGCATGGGCGGTCTTATGGCTATTAAAAAACGGGCTTGCCATATTGCTGGAACTCATCTGCTTGATGCTGATGATGGGTCGTATAATATCTCATATATAAAAAAGTATCTACCTAATGAGAAGGTCTGGTTGGTTAATCTTGTAATGCGGGATCAGGGTTTGATTATTCCCAAAGGAAACCCCAAAAATATAAAGGGAATTGAAGATTTTAGAAGTGATATTGTAAAAAATGGATTGTCAGAAAGCAGCAAAATACAAAATCAGGGGCTTGTCTTTATAAATCGTCAGGCAGGTGCAGGCACGAGAATTCTTTTTGACTACAAGCTCAAAAGCCTTGGCATTAAGCCATTTGAGATTATTGGGTATGACAACGAGGAATATACTCACATGTCAGTTGCAGTGGCGGTTCTTTCAGGCAGGGCAGATGGAGGACTTGGAATCTATGCAGCAGCTAAGGCATTAGACCTTGATTTTATTCCCGTTGTGACAGAAGAGTATGACCTTCTAATTCCTGATCGTTTTTTTAATAGTGACAAGGTTCAGATTCTTCTCGATACAATAAGAACTGAAAATTTTAAACGTAGAGTAGAGGCATTAGGAGGATATGGAACTCAAAAGACAGGCGAAATTATCCTTAGTAGTGGGTTGTAAATGTATTGTCGTAAGATACAAAAAGAAAATAAAATTTAAACAAAACAACAAGGAGATGTATAATGGCTGATGGTTTATTTCGACGGCAATTCTTTATTATTATAATTTCTATGGTGTTAACCTTTTTTGTAGCTCTACCTTTGTCGGCAGAACAGATTATAGACTCAACTTTAGCTCAAGAAAGTAATACTAATGAATCGGAGGTTATCTCGGTACTAAGCGTTTTTAATAATACTGAATCAAGCGACGAATTACGAAATTCGGATTTAAATCCGCTTAACTCTCTATTTCAGCAAATTACTTCAATCCGTGACACGCTTCCAACAATTACCGTATCTCCAGATAGAGAACTCGTTAATAGAAAGCGTGAAAAAGCAGCCGAAGAGAATCCCCCGCTAATAGGATTTGGAATAGATATTCCTGATCTTAATAAACGAGAATCTGTCAAAAATAATTTTCTCTATCTTGCCTCGTCTGACGGAGGAACTTTGCTTGGAATGACAATATATGCGGTTAACGCTGTGGGAATGAGAGTTGGACTTTTAATTGAGAATATTCCAGATAAAGTTACAGTTGCTCTTTTTTCGCCAGATACTAACAAGCCTGTTGCCCCTCCTGTTACTGGAGAAGAAATTAACAGCCTGATTGCCCTAAATATCTCTTCTGGTGACACATCAAATGAAGCACGAACATGGTGGAGTCCGTCAGTAGAAGGTGAAAAGGCTACTATATTGATTCATGTTCCAGCAGGGATAAATATCAGTGAGATACGTTTTACTATTCCCAAAATCAGCTACTTTTTTGAAGAACCTTATTCTAACCTTCGTATTACAAGAGATGCTGGTGCTTGCAATAACGATGCGACTTGTGAATCTGCTTGGAAGAATGAAGCTACGGCGGTGGCATGTATGGTATTCACTAAAGATGGGAATAGTCCCAAGTGTACAGGCACTCTACTCAATGACATGGATTCTTCAAGTTTTATTCCTTATTTTCTAAGTGCTAATCATTGTATCTCCACACAAACAGTTGCATCAACACTTGAGACACATTGGTATTACCAATCGTCAAGTTGCAATGGGTACATACGAGACTCAAGTTATACTAAACGCACTGGAGGTGCAACTTTACTATACAATAATTCTTCAACAGATACGTCCTTTATGCGTTTAAAAACAGACCCGCCTTCAAGTGTTTATTATTTGGGATGGACAACATCTTCTTTATCAAGCAGCGGCTCTTACACATGTATTCATCATCCCAGTGCAGATTGGAAAAAAATAAGTTTTGGAAATTTGGAAGGTTACTCAGATTGTAGTAGTGGATATCCATGCTCTTCAGAATCAAGCTCTACAGGAAAACATATAAATATAACATGGTATAATGGTATTACAGAGGGAGGCAGCAGCGGCTCAGCTCTGCTTAATAGCAGCGGTCAAGTAGTTGGACAACTTTTGGGTGGGGGTAGTTCGTGTAAGTATGCAAATGAGCCAGATTATTATGGACGTTTTGACATCGCATATAACGCGAGTCTTAAAAATTGGCTTTCCAGCAGCAGCACCCCTCAACCCACAACCTACAGTATAAGCGGAACAGTACGTGCAGGTAGTTCGACTGGTTCTGCTATTTATGGAGCATCTGTAAGTTTAGCAGGAAAAACAGCAGCAACATCTTCAACTGGAGCTTTCTCAATCTCTAATATCGCTTCTGGTACTTATACAATTACAATATCCAAATCAGGATATCAGGCATATTCTAAAACTCTAACAGTGAACTCTAATCTTTCTAATCAAACCTTTACGCTTACACCAATGCAATTAAAATACAGCGTAAGCGGAACAGTGCGTGCAGGTAGTTCGACTGGTTCTGCTATTTATGGAGCATCTGTAAGTTTAGCAGGAAAAACAGCAGCAACATCTTCAACTGGAGCTTTCTCAATCTCTGATATCGCTTCAGGTAGCTATACAATTCAAATATTAAAATCAGGGTATCAGACTTATTCTAAACCGCTACCAGTTAATGCTAATATCTCTGGTCAGACATTTATACTTACTGCACTTGCTGCCGATTCAATTCCAACATTATCAATAGGTGGTTCTGCATTGTCTGGCAATATTAATCCTGCTACAGATATTGATTGGTATAAGTTTACAGTTACTACTTCTGCATCTTATATAATCGAGACTTTTGCTGGTACATTAACAGATAACTATATGTATCTGTATGGACCAAATAATCAAACTAATTTAATTGAAGAGGATGACGATGATAGTGGTGGTGGTGACTATATGGCTATGATTAATCGAACTTTATCTGTTGGAACATACTATATTAAAATACAAAGCTATTCTTCAAGTTATACAGGAACTTATACAATAACAGTTAAAAAAATTAGCACTGATGTCTCAGTAAATAGCCTTTTTGCTTTTTATTGAAAGTAGAGACGCATGTCGTGCGTTTCTACAGTTTGGATTAAAATCTAAAAAGTTTACATTCAAATAATATAATGGAATGTTCACATAGTCGTTTGGAGTTTTATGAAAATATTTTGGGTACAGAACCGTCTATTATTATTTGTTTCCATATTCTGGACTCTTCTTTTAACCATATTAGTATCGCCCGTATACAGTGCTGATACAGTAAGCAGCACTAAATTTAAAATTGTCAAAATATACGATGGTGACTCAATGAAGGTTAAAGGGGGTGGTGTAGATTTTGTGGTAAGGCTTATAGGTATTGATGCACCTGAATCAGGGGGGAGAAAATCATCTAAAGTAAAACCAACATCAAAAATCTCACAGTTACTTGGGATAAAGCCCAAAAAATCAGGGAACAGTGGAGGAGGACAGCCTTTTAATAAAGAGTCAAAAAAGGCTTTGATCAGTCTGATTGGAAAAAAAGATATTTATCTTAAAAGTTATGGTACAGACAGATATAATCGTGTTTTAGCAGAGATATTTACTGATGATGGCACACTTGTAAATCTTGAGATGGTAAAATTTGGAATGGCAGAGGTTTACAGAGGTGCTACAGAGAAAGGTTTTGATGTAGCTCCTTACAAGAAGGCAGAGTCAGAGGCAAAGAGAGCTGAAAAAGGAATTTGGTCTCTTGGCTCTGATTATAAAAGTCCTAAAGAGTGGCGCAAGAATAATTAAAGAATCTAACTGCTAAAAAATTTAACTGCTTTATTAATACGAGAAACTAAACAACCTATAGTGCCTTGCTAAATACTTAATATGACAAATAAACAACCTATCACAATGAGCAACTTTATTATTATATTTTTTGAATGTTTTCCAGCTATGTTAAGCGGTTTTCTCTTAACACTCTCATTTCCCAAAAATGAATTAACTTTTCTTGCTTGGATAGCCTTAGTTCCATTAATACTATATCTGTATAGAGTTAAAGATAGTGCTACTGTTGATAAAAAAAAGGCTTTTAACGCAGGATTTATCATGGGGCTTTGCCACTTTTTATCGCTTCTATACTGGATTGTTCCAACTATCAGCACATACGGACTTCTTCCGCTATTTGTAGCTGTCCCAATACTTATGCTTTTAGCCTGCTATCTTGCACTCTATCCCGCTGTTTTTACGTTTGGACTAAGTTGGTTTCAATGTGCTTATATGCAGAAAAATAAGGAGAAGAAAAATATCAATCCTTCTCCTGTGGGGAGGGCAGGGGAGGGGCTTGGCGTAACATCACTTAATAATCTATTAATGCCCTTAGTCGCAGCAGCTCTATGGGTAAGCCTTGAATATATAAGGTCAATCTTTTTGACAGGATTTCCGTGGGGGCTTGTCGGCTATTCACAGTACATGCACCTGAATCTCATACAGATTGCAGATATAACCTCTGTTTATGGCATATCTTTCATGGTTGTGATGACAAATTTTGTGTTGGCAAAAGTTGTTATGGCAGCATTTGCAAAGAGTTTTAAAATAGATGTTTTGGTGTGGATAATATGCCTTGTAGTAATGTTTGGGGGAGTCATTGGTTATGGAAAAATCAGAATAACCGATATTGAAAAAGAGGCTGAACAAAGTGAAATGGTTAATATCTCTGTAGTTCAAGGCAATATTGATCAGGTTTTAAAATGGGATTTGGCTTATCAGGAGAGCACAATCACAAAATATTGCAAGTTATCAATTGAAGCTGCACAACAAAAAATTAGACCTGATTTAATTATCTTGCCAGAAACAGCACTTCCTTTTTATTACGGCTGGAATAAACAACTCTCTTCTAAATTTGATGAGTGCATCAGAGAGGCTGGAACATCATTTTTAATTGGGAGTCCAGCCTTTAAAACAGTTGATGAGGTTGCAAAAATTTATAATTTCTACAATCGAGCTTACATGGTCAACGAGCTTGGAGTTATAATAGGCAGTTGCGACAAGGTTCATTTAGTGCCTTTTGGGGAGTATGTACCGTTTGGTAAATACCTCTCTTTTCTTGGAAAAATCATTGCACAGGCTGGAGATTTTTCTTCTGGAGAGACAGATATAAAGCCTCTTACATTCACTGGAGCAATTAATAAATCAAGTGCTGGAGTGCTTATCTGTTTTGAGATTATTTTTCCATATCTCTCACGAACAGCAGTTAAAAATGGTGCTCATATACTTGTAACCATGACCAATGACGCATGGTTTGGATATACTTCTGCAGCAAAACAACATTTTACAATGGCTGTATTTAGGGCGATTGAAAACAGAAGAGCAGTTGCAAGGGCAGCAAATACTGGTATCAGCGGATTTATCGATCAAACTGGGAAGATAGTTCAAACATCAGAGCTGTTCAAAGATGCGGCTCTAACCCAGCAACTACCATCTATGAATATTAAGACAACATATACCAAATTTGGTGATATATTTGCTTTCGTATGTATGTTTGCAATTGCAGCCTTATTTGTGGTAAATATTGCAAGAAAAAAAGCTGGTTCTAAAACAAAAAGTTAATCATCTATATTTAAAAAATTTCAACAGATAATTATTAAAACAGCCTAATTGTAAAACTATCAACATCAGGAGCATAAATACTATGGCATTTGAATTAGTTAAACAAAGCATTACAAATTTATATCAAAAATCAGAGCAGTTAAAGGAGTATCTTTGACCTTCCTGTTAAGCGGAATAGATTAAGAGAACTTGAAAGTTTTATTGCTCGTGAAGATTTCTGGAACGATACAGACAAAGCAACTGCCCTTTTAAAAGAGAGAACGAGAATTTCAGAACTGATTGATGCGTGGGAATTGATTCATCAAGATATTGAAGATGCTGAGATACTTCTCTCTCTTGCACGGGAAGAGGGAGACAAGGATGCAGAGTCTGATGTGGAAAATATGGTAGCTGACCTTGAGAAAAAGGTCAAAAAATTCTCTATTGATATAGTGCTTGATGATGAAGATGATGCTCGAAGTGCTATTGTCTCGATAAATGCAGGGGCGGGCGGGACTGACTCACAGGATTGGGCAGAGAGACTTTTTCGGATGTACACTCGCTGGATTGAAAAAAGAGGTTATAAACTTCAGATGATCGATTACCAGCCAGGTGATGAGGCTGGGCTTAAAGGTGCAACATTTTTAGTATCTGGTAATAACTGCTACGGTTTTATGAAGGTTGAATCTGGTGTTCACAGGCTTGTACGTATCTCTCCTTTCAGTTCAACAGGCAAACGTCATACATCATTTGCCTCTGTTTTCGTATATCCCGAAATTAACAATGATATCCAGATTGATATTGATGAGAAAGATTTAAGAACCGATGTTTACAGGGCAAGCGGGTCAGGGGGACAGCATGTAAACAAAACCAGCAGTGCAGTCAGAATTACCCATATGCCGACAGGTGTGGTTGTTCAGTGTCAGCAAGAATCTTCTCAGCACCGAAACCGAGAGATTGCAATGAAACTCCTAATGTCAAGGCTCTATCAGATAGAAAAAGATAGACAGAGCAAAAAGATGCAGGATTTGCACGACACAAAAGATGAGATTGCATGGGGAAGCCAGATACGCTCTTACGTCATGCACCCATACAGAATGGTAAAAGACCATAGAACAGATTTTGAGATGGGCGATGTGGATCGTGTGATGGACGGAGACCTTGACCCGTTTATTGAGGGGGTACTGCTCTCAGGCAAAGTATAAAATTTTTTTACCCTCCAAAAATTATGGACATCTGTGTAATTACCCCCAAATTGTAGATATCGGTGTAATTAACCACCAATTGTGGACATCTGTGTATCTACACGGTTACACTCTGCTAATTGGTTTGTTTGATAAGATGAATTGGTATTATTTGTAGTGTTTATAGCACGACTAATATTTAGGTTATGGGAAGCGGGTTTGCTTTTGATAGCAGTAATAATCATATCTTTTATAGTCTCGTCAGAAGCACCCTGACGCATCTGAGTTATCAGATCAATTTCCAGATTATTTAGCAGACACGGGCGTAAATGACCAGTTGATGTTAATCTTAATCGGTTGCACTGATGGCAAAAATGGGAGCTGACAGGAGAGATAAAGCCTATCTCTCCTAATGCTCCCTTTATTTTGTAACGTTTTGCAGGTCCAGCCTCGTTATTCTGTATTTCATGGCTATTTATTTTGTCGTTTTTGCGGTTTAGTTGAGACACTGTGTTGTTCTGATTTGTTATAACTGGCTCAAGAGTTCCAAAACCTCGTTCAATCTGCTCTCTTATCTCTGGTATCAGCACCTGCTCAGAGATATCAACTGCTGAGTTCCCCATAGGCATATATTCAATGAATCTAACGTGAAACGGATATCTTAGAGAGAGACCTGCAAGTGCCTCAATCTCATCATCATTTATTCCTCTCAAAATAACAGCGTTTAGCTTAATAGGCGAAAGCCTCTTGTTGTCAAGAGCTGCCATAATTCCACGCCATACAGCGTGAAACTTATCTCTTCCTGATATAAACTTGAATTTTTCAGATTTGAGCGTATCAAGACTTACGTTTATCCTGTTTACACCAGACTCTATGAGTGCATCTATGTTAGGCTCAAGAAGAACACCATTTGTGGTAATTGAGATATCGTTTATTCCATCAATCTGCGAGAGGCTCTTTATAAAAGGAAGAAGCCCTTTTCTCATAAAAGGTTCACCGCCTGTAATTCTCAATTTCTTTATACCAAGCTCAGACGCACAGACTACAATTTTGTGTATCTCCTCATACCTTGCAATTTTATTATGAGGCAGTTCTGGCAATATCTCTTTGGGGACGCAATATCGGCAGGCAAGGTTACACCTGTCTGTAACTGATATACGAAGATAGTTTATAATTCTGTTATCTGATTTGTTATAATCTTTTTTAGGTGTAGTAGTCATTATTTTCAAGTCTGCTTATTTGTATTAAAATCCTTATTGGTTACCTATGGGTTAGGAGGATAGCAAGTAATTATCTTCTCTCTATAACGTATAGATTTTCAACTCGCTCTTCAGTTTTTTGGGGAACAATATTTGACAATTTTGGAGCAATATATGGATAAAGCTGAGATATAAGCATTCCTGTCATCATAATCACACAGCCAGCAAAAGAACGACCAGACAATATCTCACCTAATATCAATCCTCCGCCGATTGCAGCAATAACAGATTCAAGACTTAACAAAATTGAGGCATGAGCAGGATGGCTGGTTTTTTGACCGTAAATCTGTAGTGAGTATGCAATTCCAACAGAGAAGATACCGCCGTAAAGAATAGGCAGTGCTGCCATCTTTATCCCTTCAAATGTTATTGTTTCTAATATTAATGCAGTGGATATACTTAAAGCAGAGCATACAATTGATTGAATAAATGAGAGAGTTAAAGTATCCATACGCGTTCCAAGTTTTCCAACAAGATGAACATGTATAGCAAAACAAAATGCTCCTGCAAGCTCCAGAAAATCACCGTAACTTATGGACATAGCTTCGGTTACACTTAGAAAATAAAGACCAATGGCTGCTAAAATAGCACCAATCCATGTTCCTGCACTTGTCTTTTCTTTCCATAAAAGTCCCATAAGCGGCACTATGACCACATAAAGACCAGTTATAAATCCAGCTTTGCCTGCGGTGGTATAGACAAGCCCTACCTGCTGAAATGATGCACCTGCAAATAGAGCGATTCCTGCAAATATACCCCATTTAAAATTTGATTTGATATCATTCGATCTGCTGCTTTTTAACTCCTTTATTTTTTTGGATTTGAGGACAATCATTAAAGGAATTAACGACAACGCACCTAATGCAAAACGGATTCCGTTGAATGTGTAAGGACCAACATGATCCATTCCCATTCTTTGGGCAACAAATGCAAGTCCCCAAATAGTTGCGACAAAGAGCAGTATAAAGTCAGATTTTAATGTTCTCAAAATATTTTCCTTTTAATTTCAATTTGATCTGGTTTAATTTGTTCTTAAAAAATTTTTTTGTTTTTACAGAATCTGCTATTTTTTAGCAATAATTTTTATATTGTGAGTTTTAGCTCATATATGATATTCAAATAAATTATCCACGTTTTTAAACATTGACTTAATAGGCGGACGCACAAGATAGTTACTCGTAAAAAGAGTAAAAAATAAAAAATATTTAATAACAGGAGACGACAAAATGGCAAACGACTCAATCACAAATAATGTTTTGATAGCTCTTTCATGTGGTACAGATAACACCAATAGAAGTACAAGAGCTTTTCATTTAGCAACAGTTGCTCAGAAACTTGGTAAAAATGTTACTATATTTCTTCTTGATGAGGCTGTTTATCTTGCAAGACAGGGTGCTATGGAGCATATTAAAGCTGCTACTGGAGATATTGCAGATGATCTTCTTGCCCATCTTCAAGCACATAAGGTGCCCATTCTTGTCTGCACTCCTTGTGCAAAAGCAAGATTTATAAGAGAAGAGGAGCTTGCTGAAGGGTTCAGACTTGCTGCTGCTACTGACTTGATCGAACTCTCCTGCAAATCAACAGTGATAAGCCTTTAAACAAGGGGAGTGTTTTTGAGTTTTTTAATAAAATATTTTCAATCTGTTTTTCTTATGGGATTTTAAGATTAACAGACCTAACAGTATAAAATGAGGAAAAGATGGCAGAAAAAGTATTGATTATAGGTGCTGTAGCACTTGGTCCAAAAGTAGCGTGCCGTTTAAGACGCATCAATCCTGATGTGGATATTACAGTAATTGACAGAGATTCCCTCATATCTTATGGAGGATGCGGAATTCCCTATTATGTAGGTGGAGATGTAGCAGAGCTTGAAGGGCTTTACTCTACAATTGCTCATGCCAAACGAGACGTTCCATTTTTTAAAAATGTTAAAGGTTTTAATGTGCTTACTCGTGTTGAAGCACTTGAGATAAAACGGGCAGCGAAAAAAGTTGTTGTCCGCTATTTGGATGAGGGCAGAGATGGAGAGCTTGAGTATGACAAGTTAGTTATTGCAACTGGTGCTACCCCTATGCGTCCGCCTTTTCCAGGGTCTGATCTTCCAAAGGTTTATGTTGTATCAAATCTTCACCATGCAAGTGCAATCAAGACAGCTATATCAAACGGCGAAGTTGAAAGAGCTGTAGTAATTGGTGCTGGAGCTATTGGAATTGAAATGGCAGAGGCGTTGACTGATCTGTGGGGAGTTGAAACAACCATTGTTGAAATGGCGGAGCAGGTTTTACCGCAGGCACTTGGCAAAGATATGGCAAGAATGGTTGAGAAAAAACTTGAAGATCATGGGGTAAAACTGCTTTTATCTCAAAAGGTTATGAAGATAAACGGCAATATGAAAAATGGTGCTGAGTCAGTTGAAATAGTTGACCAGTCTGGAAAATTCCCTGTAACAACCTTACCGTGCGATATGGTTATTCTTGCTGCTGGTGTACGTCCGAACTCTGAGCTTGCAGCAGCCGCTGGGCTTGCAATCGGTAGAAACAGGGGTATTCTGGTCAACAAATGTATGCAGACCACAGACCCCAATATTTATGCTGGAGGAGATTGTGCAGAGTTTACCAATCTTGTCAGCGGCATGGATTGTGTTATGCCGCTTGGTTCTCTTGCCAACCGTCAGGGGCGTATAATTGCAACCAACATAAATGGTGGTAATGAGCAGTTTACGGGAAGCGTTGGTTCATTTTGTATTAAAGTTTTTGATATGGGAGTTGCAAAGGCTGGATTGACTGTTAATCAGGCTAAATCTGCTGGTTTTGATCCAGTCTATTCTGTTGTTGCTCAATCTGACAGGGCACACTTCTTTCCCGATGCTGATTTTATGTTTATGAAGCTCATAGCAGACAGAAAAACCAGAACTGTTTTAGGTGTAGAGGCAGCAGGTCCTCAAGGAGATGCAGTCAAAGCAAGAGTTGATGCAGTTGCACCGCTTTTGAAATTTGGCGTTGATGTCAGCGAAATCTGTAACCTTGAGGTTAGTTACTCTCCGCCTTATGCCTCTGCAATGGATGTTGTGAACAATGTTGGAAACGCTTTGGATAACACGCTAAATGGTAATCTTAGGTCTATTGACACCTTTGAATTTCTTGAGTTACTCAAAAAAGGAAATATAAAGGTTTTAGATGTAAGAAGTTCTGTTCAGGGCGCCCCTTTTGTTGAAAAATATCCTAAGCAGTGGATAAATGTTCCTCAAGATGAGCTTAGAAGCCGTTTTAATGAAATTGAACTTATCGTTAAAAATCTTCCATCAGATTCACCACTATATCTGATGTGTGGAACTGGTCCTCGCTCTTATGAAACCCAAGCGTTTCTTAATGGTAAAGGACTTACCAACACTAAAAATGTACAAGGCGGTTATGGAATGATACTTGCCATTCATCCGCCTTTAGTTTAAATATAATTGGAGTGTAGCCTTTTTGCGTTTTTATTGAAAGTAGAGACGCACAGCCGTGCGTCTCTACTTTTATACTTTTATGTAAAAATTAGATTTTAGTGATTGTTCCAATAAATTTTTAAACCTTAAACAAACTTAGAGGAATTTGATTATATGCTCTTTTCGTTAATTGAAAAACGGAGAAGTATCAGAAAATTCAAATCTATGCCGATTGAAAAGCAAAAAATTGACAAACTTATTGAGGCTGCTTTGAGATCACCATCTTCAAGAGGCTTTAATCCTTGGCGTTTCATTGTGGTTGATCGCCCAGAACTTTTAGAGAGTTTATCCAAAGCAAAACTGCATGGATCATCTTTCTTAAAAGATGCTCCTATTGGATTTGTGGTATGTGCTGATGAAAACAAAACAGATGTATGGGTTGAGGATTCATCAATTGCTACTATCTTTATTCAGCTTGCAGCACAGGCACTTGGGCTTGGAAGCTGCTGGATACAGATTCGCAATAGAGAGCATGATCAAAACATGTCAGCAGAATCATATATAAAGAATCTGCTTGGTATCCCTGATAATTTTAAAGTTGAATCTATGATTGCTATAGGCTACCCTGACGAAGATAAAAAATCTCATTCAAAAGAGTCTCTTGAGATGGAAAAAGTTTTCTGGAATGGCTTTAAAAAGTAGTTTAGCTTTTTGACAGATAATTTGATATATATAGTTTAGAATATAAGCAGCTTCGCTGCAATTATTGTTGGATTGAAATTCTTTAATGATAGAATCATTAATACTTGTAATATTTAGAATAAAGGTAAAATACACTGGAACTTCAACAAAGAATAATACGCCTGATTCAACGCAATGATACCGAGCTTCCAAGCCTTCCGGTTGTAGTTAATAAAATTTTAGATGTCGCTTCAGACGAGAACACTACAATTGATCAGCTTGCAGAGATTATCAGCTATGACCAGGGAATGACAAATAAACTACTTCGACTTGCCAATTCAGTTTATTACGGGCAGAGAACTGAGGTTGACAGCGTAAGAAGAGCTATTGCCGTAATCGGATTTGATGAGATTATTGGTATTGCCCTTGGTATGAATGTGCTCTCTTCTCTTACAGACAAAGAGTCTGGCTTGAGTCTTGATATGAAAGCTCTGTGGATTCATTCGATTGGCTGTGCGACTGCTGCAAAGGAGATAGCTGCAAAAATTCATCCTGAAATTTCAGGAAAAATTTTTATTCCAGGGCTTTTGCATGACATGGGAAAGATAATTCTTGCAGTCTATTTTAAGGATGATTACCGTAAAGTCCGTGCTCTTGCAATTGAGCAGCAACAGCCTCTGTTCCGTGTTGAAAGGACAATATTCGATCTTGACCATGCTGTCCTTTCAGGACTTTTAATGAAGCGGTGGCAATTTCCTGATCACATACTTTACCCAAGCAGATATCATCATAACCCAGCTGCCTGCCCATCTGCATATCAGGAGTATGCTTTGATAATAAACCTTGCAAACTATATATGTCATAAGGCAAATATTGGTCACAGCGGCAACCCAATGTCAGTTGCTGTAAAAAATTCTACTCGTAAAGCAGGCATCAACGAAATTGCCCTCAAACTTATCCTTGATCAGATTCGTATTAAGGAGGATCAGATAAAAACATTTTTTAACATCACAACAGATTAACTCTATTGCCACTATTTGCATGTATATAAATTTTTTACCCTTTTAATATCAGCAATTCTAAATTTAGAAATCGTCTTATGGTAATCTTTATAACCGAGCGATAATTTACATATTTTCTATAAAATCTTGAATAAACGGCTCAACAATTTTTTTTGATATTGGTGCAGAAGCTCTATTATCCATAAATAAAGAGATATTTTGCAAAACCACCTCTTTACCAAAATGGATAACCATTCGAGAAGCATACGCTTGAGCTTTAATTTTATCGCCAGAACGCAGGCTGTTTTCAATAAGAGCAAGATAAATTGGCATATTATCTGGTTTTACTTCTGTTGATAACATATCCTCTTTTATCATATCTCCTAAAATTTCATCTGCAATCTTATAGTGTCCTTTGAGACTTAAAGTAACTCCTGTATTTAATAAAAGAGCTTTAGGAGGAATCAAATTTTCACTACCAAGAAGTTTAAGAGCTTTCTGAAAATTTATAAGAGCATCATTATATTTATTCTGCCACAATAAAATAAACCCTTTAAGTTGATAATATACCCAGTTTTTGTCATTTTTTGAAATTAATAAATCTGCATTACTCAAAGCCTCATCATAATTTCCCATAAAAATTAATGTTTTAACCATATCATGTCTAATTTTAAGGATATCAGGATTAAGTGCCAAAGCCTCTTTGTATAAAGAGAGAGCTTTTGGATAATCTTGTTTA
>JADFZJ010000061.1:0-6148 GCA_015232555.1 Desulfamplus sp.
AGGATTATATGTGTCCTGCGGAAAAAATGAATGGATTCAGATATCATGACAATTGGTTACATAATCTTTTAATTTCGGCATCTTTGGGAGGGTGTCGTTCTCATCCCCCAAATCCGTTATAACCAGCATAATGTTGTGTCAACTAAACCTATCCATAACCTTTTTAAATGCTGGCATTGATTTTATGATGGTCTCATCTTCTACGCAAAAGGCAAGCCTGAAATGTCCGGGTCCGCCGAATCCGCTTCCCGGCACTGCAAGTACAAGCTCCTCTTGCAGTGCCTGAACAAATTTGACATCATCCTCAATCGGAGAGCGTGGAAACAGATAAAATGCTCCGGGCGGTGTGGTAAAAGAGTAACCTAACTTGGCAAGACCTTCACAGAAAATATCTCTTTTTCTCCTGTAAGCATCAATATCCACACTTGCACCTTTAAGCAGAGGAAGAACTCTCTGCATCATAGCAGGAGCGTTTACAAATCCTAAAATGCGGTTGGTCAGAGCCATTGCCTGTCTGAGTTTATCCCGATATGCGGCTTTAGGATTAATGGCAAGATAACCGATTCTCTCACCCGGCAAGGAGAGGTCTTTTGAGTGAGATGTTGCAACAATACTCTGATTATAACACGGAAACACTGAAGGCACATCAGTATCATCAAACACTATTTTACGGTAAGGCTCATCAGATACAAGATAGATAACAGCACCATATTCAGCACTCTTTTGTTCGAGCAGCCTACCCAATGCTTTAAGGCTTGATTCTGAATAAATCTGACCAGTTGGATTATTTGGAGAATTAATCAGCATTACCCTTGTTTTAGGTGTTATTGCCTTTTCAATCTCATCAAGATCAAGTGTAAAATCTTCTTTTGAAGGGGCAGTCTTTAAAACTCCACCATGGTTATCAGCATAAAAGGTATATTCAACAAAAAATGGACGGCTGACTAAAACCTCTTCGCCCGGGTTTAAAAGAGCCTTAAAAACCACGTTAAGACCGCCTGCTGCACCGCAGGTCATCACAATATCATCAGCAGTCAGATTTTTTGCTATCTCTTTTGCTGCGTCTGTCTGCTCTCCTGAAATATTTTCTGTCAGATCGTTTCTGATTTTTTCTGCAACTGACTCTCTGACAAATTCAAATCCGCTGTTTGCCATGTATCCGTGTGCCCACCTCTCTTTTTGAGCTGCAACAGTTTCAAGAGCACTCTGAAACGCTTCTGGTGGCGGCAAATTTGGATTTCCAATACTAAAATCAAATACATTTTCGCTCCCATGTTTAGCTTTGAGGCGGGTTCCCTCTTCAAACATTTTGCGTATCCAAGATGATTTTGAAATGGTCTGTTCGATTTTTGATGCTATGGTCATAATGGGTTGTCTCTCCTGTTTATACGAAAGTCTCTTAATTGATTTTCATTTGAGTGTAGCCTTTTTGCTTTTTTATTGAGAGTAGAGACGCACGGCAGTGCGTCTCTATAGTTTGGATTAAATCTAATTTCGTTGTCTTAAGTCATTGCATGGGAGTTATATCAATTTACATTTTATGTCGTATAGCAAGCCCTTGTAAAAATTTTCTCAGATACTGGTCTCCACACTCTTTGTAATTTTTATGCCCCTCTTTTCTGAATAGTGCTGTAAATTCACCTTTTGTCATGCTCACCTTGCCAAGCCTGAAAATTTCCATCATATCATCCTGTTTCAAATCAAGAGCTATTCTTATCTTTTTAAGTATAAGATTGTTATTAAGTGACTCAGGCTGTTTGATCTTTTCTTGAAGAGGCGTATTCCGTTGCTCTCTTTCTCTATTACTGCCGTCTGTATCTACTAAATAGTTTTCTCCTAAGTCTGAAGAGTCCGACTCACTTCCTCTATTGTATATAATTAATCCATTAAAAAAATGCTCAAGCAGTGTAGTAGAGCAGGCTACATACCCCTGCTCATCTTTTTTTTTCAGAAGATTAAGCAATTGTGGCTTATCTATCCTGCATTTAGCTATTGTGAATATATTGATCATTGTATTATCAGAGATGTTAAGGGCATATCTGAACATTCTCAGTACATCATTGTTTTCCATATTATATCCTAATCTGCTCGTATCTTTAACTTATTTATTAGTAGAAGTACAGATAGCTAATAGTGTGAATTTATTTGATTATTCAGGAATTGCAAATCAACAAAAATTGCAGCAAAGCTGATTATGTTTTGTTGATTTGAATTTATGGTGGTCATTTAGCACAGAACGGTGCCACTTTAGCCTGTTTAATCTCAACTTCTTTCCAAACCTTGCCAACCATGTATGGTTCATTCTTCAGCCACTCTGATTTCAGAGCATCAAGCGAATCAAACTCACATACAATCATAGAACCGCACATATTGCCTTCATCATTTAAAATAGCAGTAGCATAGAGCCACTTACCGCTGCTGCTCATCTCTGAAGCTGTCTTCAGATGAGCCTCTCTTACTGCCATTCTTCTTTCAAGTGCATTCTCGTCTGTCCCGTCATAAGCTATTACAATAAACTGCATAAATTATCCTCCTGTTTGTATTTTTTACAGGGTTAAGTCCTTGAAGTCCTGCGTCTGTCCTACGATTTAATTGCAACATAATCAATAAAATTTCTAACTGTTTCAATACCTATATCTGACATTCAAACATGGTTCAACACAAAAAAAATGTTAAAAATAAAAAATTCTTATTGACTATAAAATTTTATAGTGTAATGAATATACATTCATTTTTTTTAATAGAAATATGAGTTTGATTAGTTGGAATTAAAATTAAGTAGAGTAATCTTACAATATATGTAAAATCCTTGTTTTTATTATGCTTTAATAGTTTTAATTAATTTGTTTAGCAATAATTTTAATAAATTTTTCATATTATTCATCGTTAGAACAGCACATTGAGTAATATGAAGCACAATTCAGAACGCAAAGAATAATTTAGGGGAGAATTAAAAAAATGGCACAGTTTATATCAGACAGACGGGACATTGATTTTTTGCTTTACGAGATGCTTGATGCAGAGTCGCTTGCAGCAAAAAATGAGAAATTTGAGGAGTTTAACAGAAAAACCATTGACCTTATTGTATCTGAGGCGAGAAATCTTGCAGTAAAAGAGATTCTTCCAACTCAAAAAGAGGGTGATTCACAAGGATGCAAATTAGAAAATGGACGAGTGACAACTCCAGAACCATTTAAAAGACTCTATCAGCTTTTCTGTGAAGGTGAGTGGCTTGCTACAACAGAGTCTCCAGAGTGGGGCGGACAGGGTATGCCAAGAACAATTGCCTCTGCTGCTGCTGAATATTTCAATGGTGCTAACTATCCGTTTATGATGTATCCAGGTTTGACACATGGTGCTGGAAAACTTGTTGAGGAGTTTGGAACAGATGAGCAAAAAAGGCTTTTTCTGAAAAACATGTATTCAGGCAAATGGTCAGGAACTATGCTCTTAACTGAACCAGGTGCTGGTTCAGATGTTGGTGCTTTAACTACCAGTGCAAAGAAGAATCCTGATGGAACCTACTCAATTACTGGTGCAAAGATATTTATATCAGGCGGAGAGCACGATCTGACTCCAAACATCATTCATCCAGTTCTTGCCCGTATTGAGGGTGCTCCTGAAGGTACAAGGGGAATCAGTCTCTTTTTGGTACCAAAATTTAGAGTAAACCCTGATGGTTCTCTTGGCGAGTTCAACGATGTTATCTGTACAGGTATCGAGCATAAAATGGGTATTCATGGTAACAGCACATGCTCATTATCTCTTGGCAGCAATGGCAACTGCATCGGGACTCTGCTTGGTGAAGAGAACAAAGGTATGAAGGCTATGTTTGTAATGATGAACGAAGCCCGATTACTTGTTGGTTTTCAAGGTTTTGCCTGTGCTACTGCATCCTACATCTATGCTGTAAACTATGCAAAACAGAGAGTTCAGGGTAAAAGCCTTCTTGATATGATGAATCCTGACGCAAAAGCTGTAACCATTATCAACCATCCTGATGTCAGAAGACAGCTTATGAAGATGAAGGTTTTTGTTGAGGGCATGAGAAGCATACTCTATTTTGTCAACTACTGTGCTGATATGTCGTCTATTGGTGCGACAGAAGAGGAGAGAACAAAATATCAGGGACTTGTAGAGGTTTTGACACCTATTGCAAAAGGCTATGTTACAGACAGGGCATTTGATGTTTGCAGCCAGGGTATGCAGGTATATGGCGGATATGGTTTTATTGAAGAGTATCCAATGGCACAGCTTCTGAGAGACTGCCGCATCACAATGATATATGAAGGTACAAACGGTATTCAAGCTATGGACCTTCTTGGCAGAAAACTTGGAATGAACAAGGGAAAACCTGTAATGGATCTGTTTGGCGAAATGCAGAAGACTCTTGCTAAAGCCAAAGAGATTGAAATGCTTGCTCCTTACACTGAAAAGATTGAAAAGGCATTCAATAAACTTGGTGAAGTTGCCCTGCACATGGGTCAGACAGCTATGTCTCCGAAAGTTCTCAATGCTTTTGCAAACGCACATCCTTTCCAAGATGCTACTGGTGATGTTGTTCTTGCATGGATGCTCTTATGGAGAGCTACAATTGCTGCACAGAAACTTGAGTCTGCCAAAAAGAAAGACAAACCGTTCTATGAAGGTCTTATAAAATCACTCCAGTTCTTTGTCGAGTCATTCCTTCCGATTACAATGGGAAATATGATTGCAATTAAAAATACAAGCGGTGCTGCTGTAGAGATGGATGAGGCATGTTTTGCAAGTTAATCTTAATCTTTTATCTTTTATCACCCAGAGCTGAAGCTCAGGGCTGAGTTTTTACCCAAGCCCGCTTAAGCGGGCTTTTTTATGGGCTTTAGCCCAACGGCTGAAATATTGAATATGAGCTAAAGGTGTTGAAATTCTAAAAACTAATCAGTGCATTCCTCACTTTTAAAGCCAGTTCCTTTCTGGAGAAGGGTTTCTGGATAAAGTGCATACCTTCATCAAGTATGCCGTCTTTTGCAATAATATCAGCCGTATATCCTGACATGAACAGGCATTTGATGTGCGGAATTATGGACAGAATGTTTTGTGCCAAATCCCTACCGCTCATCTCAGGCATGACCACATCAGTAATGAGCAGGGCAATTTCTCCTGCGTGATCTTTTGCAATATTAATGGCTTTAATTGGCAGATCAGCAGTAAGCACTTGATATCCTAAATTTTCCAGCATAATCTTTCCCACTGTCAGTATCACCGGTTCATCCTCCACCAGCAGGATAGTCTCGTGTCCATCTACAGCAGGTTCTTTCTGGTCTTCTTTCTCAATCTGAGGAACATTCTCAATATGTCTTGGTAGATATATTTTGAAAGTAGTCCCTTTCCCCGGCTCACTGTGAACATCGATAAAACCGTTATTCTGTTTTACGATGCCGTAAACAGTAGCAAGACCGAGACCTGTACCCTTGCCAAACTCCTTTGTGGTAAAGAAAGGCTCAAATATATTTGCCAGAATCTCCTTGTCCATACCGACCCCGTCATCACTCACAGTAAGCAGCACATAATCTCCCTCAATTGCATAAACATGATTTGAACAATAAACTTTATCACAGGTTACGTTAGCAGTTGATATAAGAACATTACCGATGCCATCTATAGCGTCCTTTGCATTTACGCACAGATTGACAAGTATCTGGTCGAACTGGGAGGAGTCAACCTTTACACTCCATAAGTCTTTACCTTGCTGCCAATGCAAATTAATATTCTCACCGATAAGTTTTTCAAGCATTTTCAACATACTTTCAACGGTCTGGTTAATATCCAGCACTATTGGGGCGATAGTCTGTTTGCGGGCAAAAGCTAAAAGTTGGCGGGTAAGATCGGCAGAGCGTTTGGCTGCATTGCGGATTTCCCTGAGATTTTCATGAAGCGGATCGGAAGTATCTAAACTGTCTAAAGATATTTCAGCATATCCGATAATCACCATCAGCATATTGTTGAAATCATGTGCCACACCACCTGCAAGTCTGCCAATGGACTCCAGCTTCTGAGATTGATGGAGCTGTGCTTCGAGTCTCTTCTTTTCCAATTCCGCCTGTTTTAGCTCAGTTATATCAATTATAACGAGACGGCATAACATCTTGCATACAGCCTCTTGTTG
>JADFZJ010000061.1:6173-21060 GCA_015232555.1 Desulfamplus sp.
TTTTGGGGGGGGGGGGGGCTACTCGCCAACATCTCCTGAGTCACTGTTGCCTTCAAATTTGCCCAGAATGTGGTTCCGTCCGGTTTTAATATCCGTAATTCACATATTTGTGGATCACAAGCGTTTAAAAGTGGCTTACGGTGTTTGAGGTAGTAGGTATCCTGATCTTCAGAAAAGATGAACTTGGCTATAGGTTGTCCGATCAGCTTGGATCTATTCATACAAAGCATGGTTGCAGCAGTTAAGTTTCCTTCTATAATGAGCCCTTCTTCAGAGATGGTGAGATAACCAACAGGAGCCAAATCGTAAAGGTCGAAATAGAGTTTACTCAATTTATCTTTCTCTTGCTGTACCCTTCGCAACTCCTCATTCTGCATCTCAAGTTCAATCTGGTGCAACCGCAGCTCGTGGAGTATCTTGCTTATTTTCAGGGGTGGTAACGACTCAAGGTTCTCGGGCAGATCGGCGATTATCTTCTCTGCATTCCTGCGAAGTACCAGCTCCTCTTCAGCCATAAGATTTTTATTTTCCATTGCCCGTCTCCGTTGTTACTGGTTGCTGTTTCTACTTTTTCCCGTATTACATGTCCAATTTAATATAAATTTACTTTTGCACGTATCATATATAATTATTTTTTGAAAGATGAAACAGGTTACCTATAAAAATTTTTCTCTTGTCCGTTCGATGAATAAACTTCTTTCCAGTGAAACTCAATTCTGATAAATTCTTTTTATCTGTGAGCAGCATATCCCCCTCAGGGAACAAGGAAAGGTAATTATTTAAATATGAAACTTTATAAAAACAGACGGTTCTGGGTTGGTGCTATAATTTCGTTGATTCTGTTTGCCTCCATTATGGTTTACAGAGTTGCGTTTTACAGCGGCACATTTAAAAGCGTTATAAATAAGGCTGAATGGAGCTATAAGCCTTTGAAGTCCGATGAATCGTGGATGAACATATTTCAAAATTTCAAAAAAATAGGCTTTACTCACCGTACTTTGGAAAACATGGGCATCAACTATAGAATCCATGAACAGACTGTAATGAAGATAAACACAATGGGCATGGCTCAAGAGATTAGTGTTGAGTCTAAAAGTACAACTGACATGGATTTTGCAGTAAAAACCTTTGATTTCAAGATTGTTTCAGGCAGTTTCAATTTCTCTGTAACAGGTGAAATAAAAGGTAATACAATGTATGTTCAAAGCAGTGACAAACTTATTCCGTCTGACAGTTCTGCTGCTGATACTTCCAAACTAATCAAGCCTGATAACTCTGCCGAGGTTTCTATCAATAAAAAATTAGAAACTGTAGAAATTCCTCTTCAGAACAGACCATATCTTACATCTGGTATTATTCAGGCAATTTTAGCATCAGGTCTTAAAAAAGATGAGGAGATGGTGCTCTTTGTCTTTGATCCGTCAACACTTGGACAGGCACCTGCTACAGTAAAAGTGGAAGAACGCGAAGATATTGGTGTAGGCGGAAAACATATTACAGCTCAAAAGGTATCGTTATTATTTAAAGGAGCACGGCAGTTTGCATGGGTTGATAATGACGGAAATGTTGTGAAAGAGCAGGGACTTTTAGGAATAACCCTTTTAAAAACAGATAAAAAAGGGGCACTTGAAGGAACTCCTCTTGAGGAGAGCGATGATCTTACCCGCCTTGTCTCTGTCAAATCAAATAAAATCCTTAATAATCCAGAAAGCCTGACACAAATTACTTTGCTTATTTCAGGTATTGACGATTTAGATACTGATTTGAATATTGAAAGGCAGACACTAAAGGAGTCTAATAATGCTGCCAACAATAGAGAAATAACCATCACAAAAGAGGTTCTTGAGGGGCTGCCTCAGAAACTTGATCCCAATGCTGTAGCTCAGATTGACAGCCGATTCAGACAGCCTGACGCATTTATCCAGTCCAACGATTACAGGATCAGAAGTTTCGCCTTTAAAGCTGTTTCAGGCACTTCTGGCTCCGCAGTCTCATCCTCTATACCAGCTAATTCTCCTAATGCAGAGTCTCCCCCTCTTGAACAGGTCAAAAAACTTGTTGCTTGGATTCAGAAGAATATTAAACGCCAGCCTGTGGTGTCAATTCCAAATGCTTTGTCAACATTGGAAAACAGGATGGGGGATTGTAATGAACATGCAGCACTTCTTGCGGCGTTCTGTAGAGCAGTTGGCATACCTGCGAAAATTGAAGCTGGTCTTGTATATTTAAACGGTGGCTTCTATTATCACGCATGGAATTCTGTTTTTATAGGCAGATGGATTACAGTAGATGCTCTGTTTAACCAGATTCCAGCCGATGTAACACATATTGCTTTTTCATCAGGCAACCAAGATATGCAGCTTGATATCGTAGGTCTAATAGGCAGGGTTCAGATAGAGATTCTTGATTACAAATAACAAAGGTTCTAAAGCGGCATAGTTGGATATTGAAGAGGTAATAGATGAGCCGGTATATTGTATTTGCTAACAGAAAAGGCGGATGTGGAAAAACAACAACAGCGGTAAACATCTCGTATATATTTGCTGCACAAAATAAAAAAGTATTGTTGATAGACCTTGACCCGCAGGCACACGCCACACTATCTTTAAATATAAATCCTGATCCTGAACGTCCAAATATCTACCATCTGCTGGATAAAAAGGCATCTTTTAAAGATGTTGTGCAGCGGGTTGTTCCAGCCTCACAAATTATATCTAACTTACCAAATGATCCAAAACAAGATAGAATTAAGGTTGATAATTTATACATTATTCCATCTTCACGCAATCTATCTGTGGTTGAAATAAGCGGACCTAAGTTTTCAGGAGATGAACTCTATCTTGCCGAGATACTCCACAATAATGCTTCTGAATTTGATTATGTGATTATAGACCCGCCGCCGTCAGTAGGAATATTGTCTGTATCAGCACTTGTTGCAGCAAAAGAGGCATATATTCCGATGCCGATGCACTTTCTTGCAATGGAAGGGCTTGCTGAGATGACACGCCTTATCTACCAGATAAATGCAACATGGAATCCAGAGTTAAAGCTGTACGGCATCATTCCCACCTTTTACAACAAGAATACCCGTATCGCAAAAGAGATCGCCTCAGATATTGTCAAAACTTTTGGAGCTAAGAGCCTCGCACCGCCGATTCGCCAGAATGTAGCCTTAGCAGAGGCTCCGGGTCATGGCACTTCAATATTTGAATATGCTCCTGACAGTATTGGTGCAGAGGATTATGAGTCGTTGGCAAACTTTATTGAGGCAAAAGGAGATAATTTTTAAAAAATGCGGGAAAGAATCACTTTACAGGATTTGCTCAATCAAAAGATAGTCCATTTGCCAGAAGATAATGCTTTGATTGAGCCAGAGAATTCCAATTTGATAGAAGTTGTAAAAACAGTAGCAGTAGATAAATCAAGTTTTATTGATAAAAAAATGGTTGTTGATGATATTTTTAAAAAAGGTGTTAAACTCCTTAAATCAGAAAAATATTGTTGTGCCGCAGCCTTTTTTGAGACGATTCTATCTCTTGAGCCTGAACATATAAAGGCTCAATTGAATCTTGGAGTTGCACTTTATCAAATAGGAGAGTATAAAAAGGCTTTGAATATACTTGAAAAGGTGGTTGAACAGGAACCTGATAACGAAATTGCAAATTGCAATATCAGGACTATAAAGAAAGACTTTACAAATTTTTGAAAAAAATGCAAAATCTATTCAAATCTATTCAAATCTATTCAAATCTATTCAAATCTATTCAAATCTATTCAAATCTATTCAAATCTATTCAAATCTATTCAAATCTATTCAAATCTATTCAAATCTATTCAAATCTATTCGGTATTCTAACGAACAGTTGGATTTTAAACATGAAAGAAAATCAGACAAAAGAAGAAAATTCTACAGTAATTGGCATTGACCTTGGAACAAGTAACTCTTTGGCTTCTTATATCAAAAATGGCAGCCCCAGAATTATCCCAAATGAGCGGGGGGAGAGGATGACTCCGTCTGTTGTACATTTTAAAGAAAACGGAGATGTCATAGTCGGGCAGATGGCAAAAAATCAGGCTGTTATCAACTCTGACCAGACAGTCTCGCTTGTCAAACTCTCAATGGGAACAGACAAAACATATAATATTCTCAATAAAACTTACTCTCCTGTTGATATATCAAGCATGATTCTTGCCTATCTTAAAAAGAGTGCTGAAACATACCTTGGTTATCCTGTAACAAAGGCTGTAATTACAGTTCCAGCCTATTTTAATGACCGTCAAAGAGAAGATACACTTCTTGCAGCACAACAGGCAGGGCTTAAAGTTCTTAAACTTTTGAATGAACCGATAGCAGCAGCTCTGGTTTATGGATTCAGCAACCATAAAGACACACGTCTGCTGGTGGTTGATTTGGGCGGCGGTACCCTTGATATCAGCCTTATCTCTTATGAAGATAAAGTTTTCAGGGTAAGAGGGGTAGGGGGGTCAACCCGAATTGGCGGTTCAAACTTTGACCTGCTTCTTGTCAACAAAATTATGGGGGAGTTCAAGCAGATACATGGAATTGACCTTCATAATGACAAGATTGCCCTTCAGCAGTTGCTTATCAATGCGGAAAAGGCAAAAATAGACCTCTCGTCAGCTAATGAGACTCAGATATTAATTCCTTACATCACTGTAACACCTAAAGGTCCTATTCATCTTAATGTGAACTTGACAAGAAACGATTTTGAGCAGTTGATTGCATCTGTTTTAAAGGAGATTGCAGAGCATATCAAACACACTTTTGAAAATGCGTCAATTTCCAATAGTTCAACCCAACACGATTCAGAAAATAGTTCAATTGAAAATGGCTCAGACAATCAAATTCCAATTAAAACAATTGGATATGACTGGGTTGACTCTGTAATACTTGTTGGAGGAAGCACAAGACTGCCTGTTTTAGAGTCTCTTGTCAGGCAGATGGTATGCTCTCCAAAAAGTGAGGTTTACGAGGAGAAATTTGATAAAAATTTAGGTAATCAGCTATACAATAAAGACAACATGGCTCTTGAAAAGGAGTTAAAGCGAAATATCCACCCTGATGAGGCAGTTGCAAGAGGTGCTGGACTTCTTGCAGGCATTCTTGAGGGAAGCATTAAAGATATTGAGTTCCATGATATAACTGCCCATGATCTTGGAATTGAAGACGATGAAGGAAGTTTTATCAGTGTTATTCCAAAAGGGAGCACCTATCCTCTCCATGTTTCTCATATAGTTACAAATACTATGGATAATCAGGAGTCAGTCTTAATCAATGTGCTTCAACGCATGGGAATGGCTGAAGCGGAATCAGAAGATATAATTTCCATTGGGTGGTTTGAGCTGGCTATTGATTCGGGAAAGAAAAAATATGAGTCAAGTATAGAGGTTACTTTCAGTATTGACAGTAATGGTATTCTTGAAGTTACAGCATTAGATATAGATACAGGCGAGCAGAAGGCAATTACCATTACTAATAGATGACAAAATTATACTTTTTTGTTGGAGCTTTATAAAAATTAGTCGTGCGATTTATGGCTCGGCTACAAAAATTATCATAAAACCATTAGAATATTTAGGAGAACAGCATGGCAAAAACTCTTGCAAAACCACAAAGCATGAGAACAGGCATTACAACCAAGGCAGCCACGGAAGAAGATATGACCGTAAAAAGGGAACATGCAAAACGGGTAGCTCAAGATAAGGCAAAGGCAAGAACTCTTGCAAGACAGCAATCAATCGCAGAACGTCTTGCCACAGCAGTTGAAGAGATGACATCATCTTTAGCAGAAGCTGCGGCAGCAGCAGAGCAGTTAGCAAAAAATATGGAGCAGATATCGTCAGCCGCAGAAGAATCCTCAGCAGGTGCAGAAGAATCCCGGGCAGCAATTAACCAGATAACAAAAGGGGCAGAGATTGCAGATGAGAGGGCAAAAGGGGCACTTACAAAAGGTGATAATCTTAAATTGCTCATCACCTCTACTACAAATGATATTAACGCCCTGATTAAAGGCGTTATGGACAGTGCTGAGGCAAATCAAAACTCCACTCAGCTTATCAAAGAGTTAGAAAAAAGTTCGGATCAGATAGGGGAGATTGTTGGGGCAGTTGTAAGAATTGCTGATCAGACAAACCTTCTTGCACTAAATGCTGCCATAGAGGCTGCACGAGCTGGAGAGCATGGCAGAGGTTTTGCCGTTGTTGCTGACGAGGTAAGAAATTTAGCAGAAATATCTGAAAGGAGTGCAAGAGATATCCGCAATGTTGTAGATGAGATTCAATCACAGGTGCAGCAGGTTGTGGGCGATATTGAAATATCAACAAAAGAGTCTCTTGAAGAGGTTGAAAAGGCAAAGGCTATAACATCTGATCTTGGCAAAATTGACGGAGATGTTAAAGAGCTTGTCGATTCTTGCAAAGACATCGCAAAAAATGCCGCAGATACCAAGTCAAATGCACAGACTTTTTTAAGTGGTGCTGAGGATATTGCAAGTAACGCAGAAGAGCAGTCAAGTGCTGCAGAAGAGGCAACCAAAGGAGTTGAAGAGCAAAATAAGGCTTTTTCAGAGATGCAGAATGCCTCAGAAGACCTTGCAGAGCTTACCGATGCTTTAAAACACTCAACTGACAGCCAGAAATCAGCCGAAGAGGTTGCAGCAGCAGCCGAGGAGCTTTCAGCAAGCGTTGAGGAGGCAAGAAATTCTGCTGCACAGATTATGACTGCAATAGAACAAATTGCAAAAGGTTCACAGAATCAGGCAAAGGCAGCAGATGCCAACAAGGAGCTTGGCGAGCGTTTAGAGAAAGCTGCTCAAACTATGGCTAAACAGGCAGATGATTCTGAAAAGAGAATTGATGACATAAAAGAGTTAGTTGTAAAAAATAAGTCCAATGTAAATACACTTATCTCAAATATAGGGAAAGGTGCGGACTCTTCCAAAATATCGGTCGGCAATGTGAAAAAGATGGACGAATGCACAATCAGAATCAATAAAATCGTTGAGAAGATTGTAAATGTTGCATTACAGACCAACATGCTTGCTGTAAACGGTTCAATTGAAGCTGCAAGGGCTGGCGAATTTGGAAGAGGTTTTTCTGTAGTGGCTGGTGATATAAGAACTCTTGCAAATGACTCTTCTGAAAATGCAGAGAAGATTCAGGATATGGTCCGCAACATGCAGACACAGATAAATGCTGTATCAAGAGACCTTGAGCAGGCAGCAAGCATAGCTTCCCGAGAGCTTGAGAATTCAAGAAAGACCACTGAAAGCCTTGTGTTTATTGAAGCTGAAATGGATGAAGTAAGAAAGGCAATTGGTGAGATAAGCCAGGGGGCTGCTGAGTCTCTTGCTGCTATTGAACAGGCAAGCAAGGCTGTTGAAAATATTGCAAACGGTGCTGAAGAGGCATCAAAAGTTGCTCAAGAGGCAAGCAAAGCTGCCGCAGAAGGCAGCAAAGGTATGGAGCAGATTATGGAGGCAATTGAGGATATTGCAAGTCAGGCTGATGAAATGCAGAACATGGGAGGCTGATTATGGCTGGTATTGAAACAGTCCGGGAACAGAACTCACCAAATGCAGGGACAGCATCAAACGCACAGTTGGCATCAGATGAGGGGCAGTGTGTTGTGTTTCAGCTTTCAGGAGAGGAGTTTGCAATTGACATCAATAATGTAAAAGAGATTGTCCGTCTGCCAAACATAACTCCTATTCCAAGAAGCCCTGCATTTGTTTCTGGTATATGCAATTTAAGAGGCAGTGTTCTTCCTGTCATTGATACCCGCTTGCGTTTTTCCATGCAACCGCAGGAGGTTACAGACCAGACAAGACTTCTTGTGGTGGAGAGTAGCGGTGTTCAGACAAGTCTTTTGGTTGATAATGTCCGTGAGGTGCTGAGGATAAGAGAGGCAGCAATTGAGCCTCCTCCAGCAGTTTGCAAGGGGGTTGACAGGGAGTTTTTGACAGGTGTTGTAAAGATGAACAAGGGCGAGCGTCTTATAATGATGCTGAACCTTAATGAACTGATAGCCGTTGATCTCAGTAAACCCTCTTCAAAGAAGGCTGTAAGCTCTGCTATAACAGAGGCGGATACAGTTGCTAAGACAGCAGATTCAGTATCAGAAGAGGAGCAGCTTGTCTCTTTTCGTGTGGCTGATGATGAGTACGCTTTTGATATAGCAAAGGTGAGCGAGATTCTTAAAGTCAGCCACATAAGTGCTGTGCCAAATGTGCCTGATTATGTGCTTGGGCTTTTTACCATAAGAAATCATCTGCTACCAATCCTTGACATGAGAAGACTTTTAGGGCTTCCAACTCTTGTTTTTGAACGTCAGGCAATGCTTGATCAGGCTGTCGAGAGTGAGAAGCGGTGGGCAGCAGATATTTTGAATTCTCTTGAATCAGGTAAAAAGTTTTCAGGAACTTTTGACCCAAAAAAGACAGCTTTTGGCAAATGGTTAGAAGGGTATAACACATCAAGCGTTCAACTTGAACTTATTGCAAAGCGTCTAAAACGTGAACGGGCGGAATTTTATAGTGCAGGAAAGAAACTTTTAGATTCGGCTAACTCTATTACAGGCGGTTCTGTTGCTTCTACTGTAGAGACACACAGCCGTGCGTCTCTAATTTTGAATTCTGTTGTTTCTCTTAATGGTGCTAGTAAAAATGACATTGATTACAATGAGAAGGCTAACCATAAAGAGCAGTTTGAGGCTCTGTCAAAAATTATTGCAAGCACCATCTTGGAATTGAAAGAGAGTATGGCTGCCCATATACGTGAAGACCAAAGAACCATGGTGGTTGAGTGTGAATCCATGACCATAGGATTTCTTGTAGATTGGGTAGATGAGGTGTTAAGAATTCCAAGATCAGTGATTGACAAGGCTCCTGCAATGGCAGCTTCTCGCAAAAAAGAGATAAGAAGTGTAGCAAAGCTCAATTCTGGAGAGCGTCTCATAATGATTATGGATGAATCCGCCTTAGTTTCAGAAGAGACTCGGGATATGCTGTCTGATATCAAGTCCCAGATAGGACATGATCTTAAAACAGGTAAGACAGGTGGCAAATCAATAGCCCAGCAGAGTGTTGATGAAGAGCAGATGGTTACCTTCTCAATCAACAATGAGGAGTATGGAATCAGGATAATGCAGGTTCAGGAGATTAACCGAATCTCTGAAATTACCCATATCCCAAGAGCACCTCACTTTATTGATGGAATGACAAATCTTCGTGGCAATGTTATTCCAGTTATAAATGTGCGGCGGCTCTTTGACCTTGAGGAAAAAGAGGCTGATGACAGAACCCGTATAATAATTGTTGATATTGGGGGGACAAAGACAGGATTGAGGGTGGATCAGGTAAATGAGGTGTTACGTCTCTCCATACATGATATCGAAGAGACGCCCTCAATTGTAACTGAAGACTCAACAAGCCGTCTGATGCAGGGAATCTGCAAGATCAATGATGGAAAAAGAATGATTGTGCTTTTAGATGTCTCTGAAATACTTGATCAAAAAGAGTTGAAACACCTTAAACAGATGGCAAAGTCTGGTGGAAGTGAGAAAAAAGCAGGAGTTGAAGATAAAACAACTCTGGCAAAACCGTCAGGCAGAAAACTTGCGATAGCAGAGTAAATTTATAACGTAGAGACGTATGGAATCTGTGCGTCTCTATATATATTGGCAATGAAAAAGAGATGAAAAATATAAGAGTTCTGATATGCGATGACTCTGCTTTGATGAGGCGGTCGCTGACAAAGATTATTGAAGATGACCCTGAACTTTCTGTGGCTGGAATTGCCCGAGATGGAGAAGATGCTGTTGCTAAAGCAAAAGAACTCAAACCAGATGTAATTACAATGGATATAAATATGCCTGGTTTAGACGGCATTACAGCTCTTCAATATATAATGGCTGATAAGATTGCTCCTGTAATTATGGTTTCATCTCTTACTCAAGAGGGGGCAACCGCAACATTTGAAGCTATGGCTCTTGGTGCATTTGACTATGTTGCAAAACCTGGAGGAACTGTCTCGACAAATATTGAGGCTGTTTCAAGAGAAATTCAGAGCAAAATCAAGGCAGCCGCAAAATCAGGCACACTTAATCGATTGTTAAGAAAAAATAGAATAGGACGAACCTCTTTAAGAGATGAAAGAGAAAAAGAGCCTCCAAGGTCTGTAAAAGAGCGTGTTGATAGGATTAAAAAAGAGCGTAAAAGGGATTTAAGAGAAGATAGTATTAGCAGTTCGACTACTGTGCATAGAGATCTCATTTCTACCCGTTCTGATCTTCCAGATTTCAAGGCAGTTGCCCTTGGAATATCCACAGGAGGTCCTAAAACTCTTTACGATGTTCTGCCTCTTCTGCCAAAAGATTTAAATGCTGCTGTCCTTGTTGTCCAGCACATGCCTGCAAATTTCATATCATCTTTTGCAAAGCGTATTGATGATAACTGCAAGATGAGATGTTTTGAGGTTGAAGCTGGGATGGAGATTGAACCTGGCAACATCTATATTGGAAAGGGAGGCTGTCATTTTACGCTTTATCGTAAGCTGTCAAAAAGAATTGTTGTAAGAACTCCTACAAAACCAGAGCATACATTTATGCCCTCTGTTGGTGTTATGATGACATCAGTGCTTGAGGTTTTTGGTCAGCAGACAGTTGGTGTTCTTATGACTGGAATGGGTGATGATGGTGCTGACAGCATGGTTGCAATAACTCAAGCAGGCTGCACAACCATAGCAGAGAGCCAAGAGAGTGCAATTGTATTTGGTATGCCAAGAGAGGCGATAGAGCGAGGCGGAGCAAAAATTGTTGTGCCAAGCTGGGATGTTGCAGCACAGATTATAAAGG
The DNA here is from genome assembly GCA_015232555.1 of Desulfamplus sp. Lineage (GTDB taxonomy): Bacteria > Desulfobacterota > Desulfobacteria > Desulfobacterales > Desulfobacteraceae > Desulfamplus. Next base: position 17,047 of record JADFZJ010000061.1, read on the forward strand.
CGGTAAAGTGAATGGCTATTGAAATTCTGACAGACAAGGATTTTGAACTTCTGATAAAGATGCTCACCCATGATTTGGAAAAACTTATCACCATAACATCAAGAGTTCTTAAACGCCTGATTGAAGGCTCTCTTACACTTGAAAATCCACGCCACCGCTCATTGGTTGAGTCGTCATTCTATGCTATGGAGCGTTCAAAGCGTATGATAGCTGACCTCAACGACACTATAGCCAACCGAAAACTTAATGTTTCAATTAAGCCGTGTAACATTGCAGAGCTTATGGATAAAGTAGCTGATAACTTTGCTCCAATGGCTCAAAATGAGAATATCTCTTTTGAAAAAAATATAGTTCATAAAGAGATAATTACTCATACAGACCAAGTTTACACCCACAAAATTGACACAGACCATGAGCTTCTCACCCGTATTATTGAAAACTATCTTTACAATGCAATCTCTCACACTGATGCTGGTGGATTGATTCGCATGACAGTTGAAATTGGAACAGAAGGAGAGTATGCAGTTTCTGTCCAAAATTCTGGCTCAACCATTCCTGAAGATGCGTTAGAGAGAATTTTTAATGCTGGAGTTCAACTTAATCTAAGACAGAAACGATATTGGCGGGGCAGCGGTCTTGGTCTTGCCTTTTGCAAAATGGCAGCAGATGCTATTGGTGCAGAGGTTGGTGCTGTAAATCTGGATGAAAACAGAGGTGTTGTCTTTTATTGCCGCAATTAGTGTTAATCATTTGAGAGATTGCCATCAAATTCAGTAAAAGAACCATAAAAAGGCTGAAATAATTAAAATAAAGAGAGAAAAATGAGCATATTTAAAGAGCCAGAGGCATATTTAAAAAGCGGTTCTAATGAACTTAAAATATTGGAGTATGGTATTGGAACTCTCCACCTTGGTATCAATATTTTGAAGGTGAGCCGAATCCTTGACTGTCCGGAAAAATTGGCAAGACCCGGGGCAACTGCACACGAGGCAGTTGTAGGTTTATTTGAGGATCACAACAAGATTGTCCCGCTTGTTGATCTTGGACAGATATTGGGAGTTGCTTCTGAAAACCGCAAAAGCAGGGTAATTATAACTGAGTTTTTTGATGAGATAACAGGGCTTCTTGTTGACAGGGTTGAGCAGGTTCTGACTCTTTCGTGGGAGCAGGTAGTTGGAGCAGAAGAGATTCTCTGGACTCTTGATAACCCTTATATTATTGGTGTTGCCCGTCCAAGTGAGGAGCATAATGTGCTGCTTGTTGATTATGAAAAAATCGTGCTTGAACTTGCTCCATCTTTAAAAGAGAGAAAACGCAGCCATAAAGGCCAGTTGATTGATAGCGATAATAATAAAAATTTAGATATTATGGATAACTCCTCAAAATGGCGAGGTGATGGACAGACAATACTTATTGCCGAAGATTCAACTCCTGTAAGGCAGATGCTCACATTTGAGCTTGAAGAGATAAACTTCAAGGTTATCGAAGCTGTTGATGGTCAGATGGCTTTAGAACTTTTTGATAAAAATCATGATATTGACATGGTGATAGCTGACGTTGAAATGCCGAGAAAGGATGGCTTGGCTCTGCTCGGGCATATCAGGCAGCACCCTTCAAGAAGAAGCACTCCAGTTCTTATCTACTCATCAATAGGTGATATAGGAATGAAGGAGCGTGCAAGACTTATGAAGGCAAATGCCCATATAACCAAACTTGAAATTGAGACTCTTCTTGAAGAGATTAAAAAGATTTTGGCTCATTAGCGTTATAAGGTCATAAATTGACTTTTCCCTAAACTGTAGAGACGCACTGCCGCATGTTTCTACTTTCAAATATTTAAATTCTGTTTTTTTATATCAAAGGTAATAAATTAACATGGAAAAGATAATAAAAGCCCTAAACAGTCCTGAAGAGTCAGAACGATTATATGCCATTCAAGATATTATTGCCCTTAAAGATACCCCCAATAAAAATAAAACAGACGGCTATGCAAATGAAGCAGATGTTTATGCTGAAACTCTTGTCCGCCATTTAGAATCTGAAACATCTCAGGCAGTACGAGACAGCATTGTTTATGCACTGAAACTTATGCCATGTACAAAGGCACTTACCCTGCTTTTCGAGCTTTTCCAAAATTCTGACGCTTATCTTCGCAATGCTGCTGTAACAATATTTGGGACAAAAGGTGTTAATGGCGTTGCGTTTCTAACCTCGAAACTTGACCATGCAGACAGAGAGGTAAGAAAACTTGTCATTGATTCTCTGTTTCAGATTGGCTCAAAAGAGGATGAGTTTCAGCTCGGGTCAAAGGAGGCGGTTCTTGCTATCCGTGCAGGGCTTAACGATCCTTCAATCAATGTTAGAATTACAGCAGTCGAATATCTTGGTCAGTTAAATGACACCCAAAGCGTTGAAGATATACTTGATATGCTAAAGAGTGAGAAAGACCAAATGCTTATTACAGCAGCCTTGGAGACAGTTCTTCAGATTGGAGATGAGACAAATATTCAAGATACAATAAAATTTTTAAGCAATAATACGTTAACAGGTCTAAATCAGATAAATTTAAGTTCAAGTTCAAATAACATAAATTTAAGTCAAAATGAGATAAACACACCAGTTGATATTTTAAAGGTTCACCCTGTTTTTTTACCAGAGTTTATAAAACTTATTGCTAAATGTGGTTCAGTTGACAATCTTATTGGAATAATTGAATTTTTGCACAGCAAGCAGACATATTCAAAAGATATTGTTTCAGCAATTGAAGAGATAAAAAACAGGTATAACTCCATAGTGTTTGAGCCAATAATTAACGATTTTCTTGTTAATACTATTAAAAGCAAAGACGGAGATGAGAGTTCACGTTATGCTGCTGCAGAACTTCTTCTTGCAGAAGAGGAGCATATTAAAAACCATGACTCTTCTGACAAAAATATCTATCTTGAGATTGGCAAGACTCTTGTTAAAGAGCAGTCAATGATAAGTGAGGGTCTTCGTTTTCTTGCAAAATCAGACACCAGCGAAGGCAGAACAATAATAGGCGATATAAAAAGAAAGACAAAAGACGAAAATATTGTGTTGCTTTGTGATGAGCTTGGTTTGTTGTCGTAAATTTATTGTGCAAAACACTACGAAGCCTTTTATTACTGTGAGAATTGAAAATACCGCAGAGGTGTAGCAATGCTGCACTCCTGCCCGTCAGAAACAGTCTAATTAAAAAGCAGCCTGAATATGCAGAAAAAAATATCATATTCCATGAACATGAATGAGTTTGAGGTGTTGACAGGATTTATATACCGTAAAACAGGTATCCGTCTTGAGTCTCCTAAACTCTATTTTTTAAATACCCGTATAAACAAACGAATTGCAGCTACAGGAGCTGAATCTGTTGCTGATTACATAAAAATATTAAGATTTGCTGACCCCAATGGCGTTGAATTTCAGCATCTTGTCAATCTCCTTACAGTAAACGAGACCTATTTTTTCCGTGATTTTCCCCAGCTTCAAGCATTTGCAGAGCAGAGCCTTACTGAGGTTGTGGAGCGTAAACGAGCAGCAAAGGAGCGGAAACTTAAAATTTGGTCAGCACCATGTTCAAGCGGTGAAGAGCCTTATACTTTAGCCATTATCCTTCATGCTATGATAGATGATATAAAAGATTGGAATGTGGAGATAATTGCAAGTGATATTGATCAAAATATTCTGTCAAAGGCAAGAGATGGTGTTTATGACTCACGCCGTTTAAGAGATGTGCCGCCCGAATATCTTCAAGAGTTTTTCAAAAAGCTGCGTGATGGAATGTTCAAAGTAAATCAGAATATCAAGAATATGGTAAAGTTTGAGCATGTTAATCTCTCAGAAACCAATGATATTAGAAACAAGATGGGATTTGATTTTATATTCTGCCGTAATCTTCTCATATATTTTGATGATGAATCACGCAAAAAATTGGTTGACCAGTTTTATATTGCCCTAAATAAAACAGACGGCTATGCAAATGAAGCAGATGTTTAT
>JADFZJ010000062.1 GCA_015232555.1 Desulfamplus sp.
GTTGCCGAATATCTGCATGATCTTGACGGGAAAGGGGTAAAAACTCTGTTTGCCACCCATTACCATGAACTTATTGCCCTTGAAAAGATAAAGCCAAGAGTTAAAAATTTTAATATTGCAGTAAAAGAATTTAATGATAATATCATCTTTTTAAGACGTCTTGTTGAGGGTGGAACAAACAGAAGCTACGGTATTCAGGTTGCACGTCTTGCTGGAGTTCCAGAAAAGGTGGTAATGAGAGCAAAAGATATTTTAAATGAGATTGAAAACAGTGGAAATAGAGCAAAAGCAGACAACAATACTCCTGAGCTTAATCTCCCTGAACCTAAAAAGAACAGACGGAAAACCAAACCTAAGAGCAATACCGTATGTGAAGAGCCGGATATCTTTTCAAATGATAGCTTGTTTTAGATTATGGGAAAAACAATGTAGCAAATCAAAAGAAAAACAGCTCAATACCGCATATTTTAGATATGCGGTAGGGCTAACCCATAAAAGAAGCTTTCTTAAGAGGGCTTGGGTGGACATTAGCCCTAAACTTTTACTATCTGTAAAAATTTGGTGTATATTAAAGATATGTTAAAAAAGAGACTATCGTTCAAACAATTTGTTTCGTTTATGCTGTGTATAGGTCTATTTGTTATATATAGCAGCTTAATAGAGATTGGTTTATTTGCATTTACCAGTCATGCAGCAACACCAGAAGAGCAATATACTTCTGCTACCAACTCTTATGAGAGCCTTAAAAAAAGCCCTGAACGTCAGAAATACAGGCATAACTGGCTTAACTGCATTCAAAAATTTGCAGCAGTCTATTCAGGGAATCCAAACCACTCTTTAGCATCTTCAGGGATGTATCATTCAGCAGAACTATACATCGGTTTATACAAAATATCAGCTATTGAAAAAGACAAAATTGAGGCACTTGATCTGCTTAACCGTATCATAAAAAGATATCCAACAAGTACCGACAGAGATATGGCAGAAAAACTTCTTCTATCTCTCAAATCTAAAAATGAATCTAATGAGACTGTTAATAAATCAGATTCTGAAAAGTCAGCATATAAGCAGGAAAAAGCACCTGTCAAAAATAATCAAGCCTCTCAATCTAACTCAAATTATAAACAAAGTGTAGATAATCATAAAAGCAATAATAATGTCCGTAATGCTGATAGCACCTCATCTAATGGCAATGCTTACATAACAGATTTGCGATACTGGACAACACCTGACTACACAAGAGTTGTTATAAATATATCTGATGAACGAAGATATGTTTATCAGCTTCTTGATGAGAACCCTTCGGCGAATCAACCACAGCGTCTCTATTTAGATATTAAAAAATCTTTGGTCGGTAAAGATCTTCCCAGCCATACCCGTATAAATGACGATCTTTTGCTTCAGGCAAGGGCTGGACAGTATAAAGATGAGACTGTCCGGGTTGTTGTGGATATCAAATCATTTGGCAGCTATAAAATTTTTTCCATGAAAGATCCATTCAGAGTTATTATTGATGTATGGGGAAATAAGTCTGGAAAAAGCACAGAGACTTCAGTTGTAAAAATTGCGAACGGTAAAGATAAAATTGAGGAGTCTGAGAGATTATCTGAAAATTTAAAAACATCTGAAAAGTTATCAAGTAAAGAGTCTGAAGAAGTTCAGGGTTTAGTTCAATCTTCTGAATCAGAATTAGATGGTTTGCTTAAGCGATCTACTAAAAAATCGACTAAAATTTCTACATCTGTTCCAATAGCTTCGCAAGATATTTCAAATGCTGAGAAAAGCATAACTTATTCAGAGTCAGATGATATAGAGTCCAAAGTATCTACCAAAACCGCAACAAAATCATCATATTCAGTTGAGGAGTCATTATCTTCTGTTAAAGAAACATCCGCTGAAGAGCCGCCTGAAATTGCCACTGAGACAAATACCAAAGGAACTTATCATCTGCCAGTTAAAAAATCTTTAAAAGCATCTACAATGGTTCTATCTGATGCTACAAGAAAACTTTTGAGAAAGTCTTTGGCACAATCTTCAGAAGAGGCTTCTATTAAAACTTCCGAAGCTAAAGAGAGAACTGTAAAGAAAAAAGATAGTAAAAAAATAGCACTAAAAGAGTCTTATGAGAGTGATTTAGAAAAGTATGAAGAACAGCCAAAAAGAGAATCTTCAAGAAAAGCTACTAAAGGGACAACACGAATGGTGCAAATTGCTCCTGGTTCCAATGTTGACAGGATAAAGGCTTCATCAATTGCCAAACAGCTTGCCCTTGGTGTCAGAACCATTGTAATTGATCCAGGACACGGGGGAAGAGACCCAGGTGCATCAGGTTATATTACAGGTATTTATGAAAAAAATGTGGTGCTCTCCATATCCAAAAAACTTGCTAAAAATATAGAGAGCCGCCTCAACTGCAATGTTATTATGACACGTTCAAGTGATACCTATCTAAGTCTTGAAGAGAGAACAGCCATTGCCAATACAAAAAATGCGGATCTTTTTATCTCTCTTCATTGCAATGCGTCAAATGACAAGAATCTTATAGGTATTGAGACCTATTATCTTAACCTTGCAACTGATGACAGGGCGATTAATGTGGCTGCAAGGGAAAATGCCACATCAAGAAAAAATATTAGTGATCTTGAGTCCATTTTAAATGATTTGATGAAAAATGCAAAAATCAATGAATCAAGTCGGTTGTCTTCTGTTGTTCAAAAAAGCCTATATGGCGGTATGAAAAACGAATATTCAAAAATCAAAAATCTTGGTGTCAAACAAGCACCTTTTTATGTGTTGCTTGGTGCAAGTATGCCCTCAATACTAATTGAAACATCATTTTTAAGTAACCCTGAAGAGTGCCGCAGGCTTACCGATTCAGCATATCAGAATGCACTTTGTGATGCGATTACAGATGGCATTGCAAAATATATCAGAGAGACAAATCCTCAGAGGTTATAAACAACAAACAAATAATAAAAGGAGAATAAAGTGAATTTGGAAAATCTTATTTTTAGCGTTGATAACCGAATTGCTACATTAACATTTAATAGACCTAAAGCACTTAATGCCTTAAATCAGGCTCTGCTTGAAGAGTTCTCTACTGTAATTGATGAAGTTGAAAAGAATCAAGATATTAGAGTTCTGATTTTGACAGGTGCTGGCGAAAAGGCTTTTGTTGCAGGAGCCGATATCTCAGAGCTTGCAAAGATGAACCCTCTGTTAGCTAAAAAATTTGCCACAAAAGGTCAAAAGCTCTTTTCACGTTTAGAGAGCCTTCCTATTCCAGTTATTGCAGCAGTAAATGGCTTTGCACTTGGAGGAGGAACTGAGGTCTCATTAGCGTGTGATTTTATCTATGCCTCAGAAAAGGCTGTGTTTGGTCTTCCTGAAATTACACTTGGAATTATCCCTGGTTTTGGTGGTACTCAGAGGCTTGCACGGCTTATCGGGACAAACATGGCAAAAGAGCTTATATTTACAGGCAGAACCATTCCTGCAAAAGATGCAGAAGTGTATGGTATTGTCAATAAAGTTTGTGCTCCAGAATCTCTTATGGAAGAGGTTCTTAAAACTGCGAAAGCAATTGCTGCAAAAGGTTCTGTCTCTATTCGTGCTGCAAAAGAGTCGATTAGTTGTGGAAAAGATGTTGATCTTGAGACAGGATGTCGTTTTGAAGCTGACGCTTTTGCTCTGTGCATGGCAAGTAAAGATGCAGCAGAAGGAACTTCAGCATTTCTTGAAAAAAGAAAAGCTATTTTCACAGGAACTTTTGCAGATTAGTTAATTTATTCAGTGAGCATCTGTAATTATTAATTTTTTACTAATTTATCTTTTATGCTATGGTTTTTAGATAAAAATCATAACTTTGAGGAGTAAAAAGCAATGCCAATTTATAATATGGATTTTGAAACCATGCCCAGAGAGGCACTTGAATCCATACAGTTTAGCCGATTAAAAGCTACTTTGGAAAGGGTGTATGCCACTGTTCCATTTTATCGTGAAAATTTTAATAAAGCAGGCATCACGCCGTCAGATATTTGCAGCCTAAAAGACCTTCATAAAGTTCCTTTTACAGTAAAAAAGGATTTGAGAGACAACTATCCTTACGGTATGTTTGCAGTTCCCATGGAAAATGTGGTTAGAATCCACGCATCTTCAGGCACAACTGGAAAGCCTACTGTAGTTGGATATACAAAAAGGGATATTGAGACATGGGCGGAACTTATGGCAAGAAGCCTTGCTGCTGGTGGAGCCACAAGTAAGGATATTGTCCACAACGCCTATGGGTATGGGCTTTTTACAGGCGGTCTTGGTGTCCACTACGGTGCTGAAAAACTTGGTGCATCGGTAATCCCTGTATCTGGTGGAAACACAAAACGCCAGATAATCATAATGAAGGATTTCAAACCCACGATTCTTACAGGAACACCCTCATATATTCTGCATCTTGCTGAGGTGGCTGAGGAGATGGGAGTCTCATTTGAAGAGCTTAACTTTAAATCAGGAATTTTTGGTGCTGAACCATGGTCAGAAGATATGAGAAGAGACCTTGAGGCAAAACTTCACCTTAAGGCTATGGATATTTACGGATTAAGCGAAGTTATGGGTCCAGGCGTATCTATTGAATGCCGTGAGGCTCAAAAGGGACTTCATATATTTGAAGATCATTTTATTGCAGAGATAATTAATCCTCAAACAGGTGAAGTGCTTCCTTATGGAGAAACTGGAGAGCTTGTGTTTACATCCATAACAAAAGAGGCTTTTCCTGTTATTCGTTATAGAACAAGAGATATAACATCTTTAAATCCAGAACCGTGCATCTGTGGGCGTACCCATGTAAGAATGCACAAAGTATCAGGTAGAACTGACGACATGCTCATTATCAGGGGTGTCAATGTATTCCCATCTCAGATCGAGAGTGTATTGATGAAGAGTAGAGATGTTCAGCCACACTATCAGCTTGTTGTGGATAGAGTTGATAATCTTGATACATTAACAGTTATGGTTGAAGTTGGTCAGGAGTTCTTTTCTGATGAGATTAAGACTCTCCAGAATATGGAGAAGAAACTCTCTAACGATATCAAAGAATACTTAGGAGTCTCAGCAAAAATAAAATTAGTTGAACCCAAAACTATCCAGAGAAGCGAAGGCAAGGCAGTGAGAGTCATCGATAAAAGAAAATAATCTCTTAATAAGGGCTATAAATTATAATACCTATTTGCTCTTAGAGACTAAAAATAAAAAACTTATAAAGGAGGTAGAAACCTATGAGAGTTGAGCAGATTTCAATTTTTCTTGAAAACAAGGCGGGCAGGCTTGCTGAAGTTACTGCGATTCTCAGGGATGCCAATGTGAACATCAGGGCACTTTCCCTTGCAGATACCACAGATTTTGGAATACTTAGATTAATAGTAAATGATAACAATGCTGCTGAACAAGCCTTAAAAAAAGAGGGCTTTACTGTAGGCAAAACCAATGTTTTAGCAATTGAGGTGGCAGATGTACCCGGAGGTCTTAACAATGTTCTTGATCCTCTTACGTCAGCAGGAATCAATGTTGAATATATGTATGCTTTTGCAAACACCAAAGGGCAGAATGCAATCATGATCTTCAGATTTCACGATCTTGATAAAGCGATATCAATTCTTAAAGATAATGGTATCAAGGTGATCAAAGGAGAAGACGTATATAACCTTTAAATTTCCACTCAGATGCATTGTTGTAATCGAATAAATGCTTCAGTCCGTTTCCTGACGTTTAATTTTTTCTGACACAATGCGTCTGAGCGTCTCGTAAGGAATATTTTTTTTCATACCAGAGCATGAATCTGCCATTGCATTCCAGTTTTCAGGATGAGAGATAATAGTTAATATAAATGGCCAGTTTCTGCACATACGAGGTTTTACAGGATGTATTGTACACTGTTTTTCAGAGTCAAAGAATATGCACTTGCCGTTTTCTGATTGACTTAGAACAAGCTTAGAGCCTGATTTATTACAAAATTTTGCTCTAAATTCAGCAGAATCGCAATGGATAAAAGCAGATATCCGTTCAATATCTTCGTTTTTTACGTATGTTCCACCGAAACCGTTGCAGCACTCTCCGCACATAATACAGTTAAAGATATCATTGGCGGTTTTGAATTGAGAATCTCTCTCTTTCTCATCATCATATTCTGCCTCTTTAACAGATGTTGTTAAATCTATAGATATTGTCAAATCTGTTGCCGAATCAGAAGCCATGTCTTCCCTCCATTGCACGCTGCATTGTAACCTGATCCACATATTGAAGGTCTCCTCCCATAGGAATACCAGAGGCTATCCTTGAGACTATAAGACATTTTTTTTTTATATTGTCGGTAATTGTTCTAATAGTATCAGCAATATATGAAGCCGTTGCCTCTCCTTCAACATCAGTAGCGGTTGCAATAATCACTTCTCTGATCCCTTTTCCACACACTCTTGCAAACAACTCTTTGAGCCTTATCTCATCGGGTCCAATGCCATCCATAGGAGATAGTGCACCACCAAGAATATGATAATAGCCATTGAATGCTCCTGATTTTTCAATCGCTGCCATATCTGTGGGATTCTCTACTACACAGATAATAGAGCCGTCCCTATTTACATTACTGCATATCCTGCAATGCTCTGTGTCACTTAAAGCAAAACATTGAGAACAAAGAGTTACCTTTTGTTTCAGCTCAAGTATATCAGATGCAATTGCCTGAGCTTCGTGCAAAGGAGCATGAAGAATATGAAGAGCTAATCTTTCCGCTGTTTTACGTCCTATGCCAGGAAGCGTTGAGAGGCTCTTTATCAATTTTAGTATTGATTCTGGATAGTAATTCAAAGTGTGATTTTAGCCTGCTATAGTTATGTAAGTCCTGGTATATTAAGCCCACCTGTCAGTTTGCCCATCTCTGATGAGACCATTTCTTGGGATTTTGCTAAAGCATCGTTTACTGCTGCTAAAATCAAATCTTGAAGCATTTCAATATCTTCTGGATCAACCACCTCTTTTTCAAGCGAGATTGCCTCAATTTTCTGACCACCATTAGCTATCACTTTCACCATACCGCCGCCAGCAGAGGCTTCAACTGTTTTTGTTGCTAACTCTTCCTGCATTTTCATCATTTTTTTCTGAAGCTGCTGTGCCTGCTTCATCATACCGCCCATATTTCCAAAATTTTTCATTTTTATTCTCCTTGTATGTATCGTGTAATTATATATTTAAACTAAAATAAATTTTAATTACAAATGGTTATCGGCTTATACTAATAAATTCCTATTTTACCTCTTTCAGCCTCACATCAACAACATTGCCTGAAAATATTCTCATTGCGTGATTAACCAAAGGGTGTGCCATAGCCTCATGTTTGAGTTTTGCATCTTGCTTATATTTAGATTGTGATGAAGTTACGCCGTTGTCCGCCTCAATCTTTTCAGGGATATCCACCACTTTATCCACGATATTTGGCTTTGGTTTAAACGGTGTAACATGTTCATGTGCTACACCATTTTCTACAGCTACAGCAGTATCCCTGATTACAGAATTCTTTGGTTCTATAGTATTTTCCCGTGATATGATATGCTTTTGTATCAGATTTTGAGGATGGATATTTTCTGTTCCCGCTCCAATTCTCCCTGTAAGTTGGTCAAGTTTTTTGATAAGCTCGTCAATTTCAAGACCTGGTCTTACCTGAATAATCTTGAGTATCACCATTTCAAGTGCGGTTCTGGTGTGAGAGGCAAACTTGATGAGCTGCTCCTCCTTCAGAAGGATATTGAGCATCTGGGTCAGATAGACCACAGAAAAATTGGTTACCATACTCTTGATAGCATCTCTGTCACTCTCAGTTATATCAGTTATAGATGTGTTTTTGTTGCACGCCTTGATTACAGCAAGATTGCGAAAGTGTTTGATAATAGATGTATAAAATTTTTTCAGGTCAAGACCAAGATCATTGATTCGATCAATAATATTGAGAACTGCCAAAAGATCGTGGTCAAGAATAGCGGCAGATATATCAAAAATAACCTTTTTATCCATAATTCCAAGGTTGTTGATTATTGAATCATGGCTTATCTCTTTTATCGGGCTGCTTGATAAAATCCTGTCAAGAAGACTTAACGAGTCTCTCATTGATCCATCTGCCTCTGATGCCACAAGATCTGTGCTCTCTCTTGAAATGATGAAGTTTTCTTGAGTGCACAGTTTATAGAGATGCTCAGATATCTGAGTGAGTTTGAGCCTTCCGAGATCATGACGCTGGCATCTTGATAGAATTGTGATTGGAATTTTGTGTGATTCTGTGGTTGCAAATATGAACATTACATGATCAGGCGGCTCTTCCAATGTTTTGAGAAGTGCGTTAAAGGCTGCTGTGCTCAACATGTGAACCTCATCAATGATGTAAATCTTCAATCTGGATGAAGTTGGCATGTAGGTTACGTTTGCACGAAGTTCCCTTATTTGATCCACACTGTTATTAGAAGCACCGTCAATTTCAAACACATCAGCAGAATTGCCGGTGGTTATACTTTTGCAGGATTTGCAGATGTTGCAAGGAGTAGCAGTTGGTCCCGGTTCGCAGTTCATCGCTTTTGCCATTATTCTGGCAATGGTTGTCTTTCCTGTACCGCGTGGACCTGTAAGCAGTATCGCATGTGCAACACGATTTGAGGATATTGCATTAGATAGAGTTGTAGTAACATGTTCTTGACCAATAACATCTTGAAAATTCTGAGGTCTGTATTTGAGAGCTAATACTTTATAGGACATGCTGCATGAACCTGATGATTTAGTTTAATCTCTATTTTTAGTAAGAAGCTAAGCCATTTTTCAACGATTAACAAATACATGCTTAAATAATATGGAAAAAGTGGCATACAAAGGTAGGATTACTATTTATATATGGAGACTGAGATCTATGATATCAACTGTTTATGCATTCCAAATGATTAGTAAATAGACTTGAAAATTGAAGATTATTAATGGAGGCGGCTTCCGGATTTGAACCGGAGAATAACGGCTTTGCAGGCCGTCGCCTTACCGCTTGGCCAAGCCGCCTTGTTTGGAGCGGGAAACGGGATTTGAACCCGCGACTTCGACCTTGGCAAGGTCGCACTCTACCACTGAGTTATTCCCGCTCACATAATAACTGGTGGCTCTTATATAACCGCTTCGCTGTTTTGTCAACAAAATATTAGCCTGCCATAGAGTAAATTCACTTAAATTGTATTGACTCCAATTAATTTGATAAAATAAGCAACGTGCCAGCTTGCTTTTACGACTTTTCTATCTTTAATGAATCTATTTTTCATAGAAAAAAAACTTGACAAAGCAACTTGATCATAATATGAATGGTCTAACCATTCATATTAATTTATTTATGAATCTCAATTACAATCTGATATTTTAATATTATATGAAACATTTTTTAATATTTAATGGAATTAATTTTTTATTGACAGGTTAGGTAAAAGCCTATAATTAGATTAAAAAATGTTTTGAACATAAGCAGCTTCACTGCAATTATTTTTGGATTGCAATTCCTATCCTGAATATGGATAAAACATCTTAAGTTTGTTTTTTTACGTATTTCGTAATCGCATTTATTATATCGCTTTTATTATTTTTTATGGGATATATAGTCTTGTAAGTCTAATTATCTATGGTTTATAAATATGGCACATTTAGAATTAAAAAACATCACTGTTAGATTTGGCGGTCTTTATGCTCTATCTGAGTTAAGTTTTTCTATTAATACAGGGGAGATATTAGGACTGATTGGTCCTAATGGTGCGGGGAAAACCACCATTTTCAATGTCCTTACTGGAGTTTATAAAGCCACAGAAGGCGATGTGATATTTGAAGGAGAGAGCATAATTGGAAATCGTCCTCACGAAATTTTTTCTAAGGGTATCGCCAGAACCTTCCAGAACATCCGCCTTTTTGCAAAAATGACAGCAATTGAAAATACAATGGTAGCACGGCACTGCCGATCAAACGCAGGAGTCGTAGGTTCTCTTTTGAGAACAAAATCCCAGCAGAATGAAGAGTTTTTTATAAAGCAGAAGGCATTGGATGCTCTTAACTTTATGGGAGTTATCCAATTTGCAGATACTGTTGCATCAAATCTGCCTTATGGTTATCAAAGAAGGCTTGAAATTGCCAGAGCACTTGCCTCTGAACCTAAAGTTCTTCTTCTTGATGAACCTGCTGCCGGCATGAACCCTTCTGAAAGTGCCGAATTAATGAAGGATATTAAAAGGATATCAAAAAGCGGAATTGATGTGCTTTTAGTAGAGCACGATATGAAGGTTGTTATGGGTGTCTGTAATCGTATTGTTTGTGTTGATCATGGTATTAAAATTGCCGAAGGGACGCCGCAGGAGATTCAGAAAAATCCAAAGGTAATTGAAGCATATCTTGGTCAGTCCGCAGGCTGATAATTGTTTATCAAATTATTGTTGTTTTTATCAAAAAACTAATCTTTAAAAGGAGAAAGAAATGAGTAAAAAAATTTTTTCAACTGTTCTAATGAGTCTGCTTCTTATGTCATTTGTTATATCAACAGCATCTGCTGAAACATTAAAAATCGGTTCGATGAGCCCTCTCACAGGACCCTATGCTTCTGATGGAACAGACATAAAAAATGGTGTTCTTACAGCGATTGAAGTATTTCAACAGCAGGAAGGCGGAATCCCGGGTTATGACAAAATTGAGCTGTTTCCACAGGATGATGTTTGTGATCCAAGAAATGCGGTTGCTGCTGCCAATAAACTTATTAACCTAAAAGTCGTTGGCGTTATAGGTGCCTATTGCTCTTCGTGCACAATTCCTGCATCAGAGACACTTGACGAGGCAAAGATTGTCATGATTACACCTGCATCAACCAACGAGCAGGTTACAGACCGTGGTCTTCCATACATGTTCAGAATGTGCGGAAGAGATGACGATCAAGCTCCAGCAGCTGCAAAATTTATGAAAGAGTCTCTCAATGCTAAAACCATATTTATTATTGATGATAAAACAACTTATTCTCAAGGTCTTGCGGATGGAGTGTCCAAAAACTCAAAGGCACTTGGCATGAATGTGCTTACCCATGATCACGTAAATCAGGGAGACAAGGATTTCTCAGCAGTTCTTACAAAAGTTAAGGCTGCCAAGCCTGATATTTTATATATGTCTCTTCAAGGATATTCTCCCGCTGCCCTTATGACTATTCAGGCAAAAAGAATGGGAATTACTGCACAAATCGTTACTCAAGATGCGACTTTTCAGCCTAAATTTATGGAAGTTGCAAAAGATACCGCTGAAGGTGTTTATTTAACTTATGGTTTTACAGATCCTACCACGCCTGAATATAAAGCCTTTGAGCAGATATACGTTCCTAAATACGGTAAAATTGCCGCATATGCAACATATGCTTATGACTCTACAATTGCTCTTTTAAAAGCA
The DNA here is from genome assembly GCA_015232555.1 of Desulfamplus sp. Lineage (GTDB taxonomy): Bacteria > Desulfobacterota > Desulfobacteria > Desulfobacterales > Desulfobacteraceae > Desulfamplus. The sequence goes on from JADFZJ010000062.1 coordinate 11,467, forward strand.
ATTAAAGCTGCCGGTTCAACGGACCCTGACAAAATCAAGGCAGAGCTTATGAAGCTTGATTTTAAAGGTGCTTCCAAACATGTCAAATTCAAAGCGAACGGTGATTCAGGTTCTTCCTATATCGCATTTAAAGTTTCTAATGGTCAATTTGTACCCTATTGGGATCCTGCAAAAGGGTTAATTAAATAACTACTGGTGTTTTAGACTAAAAAACAAACCGGCAGGTGTCAATAGAATATCTTTGTAAGCAGGGGGGGCGCGAAAATTATTTTCCCCTGCTTCTCCCACCGGACAGGATTTAACGCCTAAATCATAAAAAGTCTAACCTATAAAAAATGTGAAAAAAATAAAATGGACTCTTTTATTCAGCAGCTTATCAACGGTATTACACTTGGCGGCATTTATGCCCTGATTGCATTGGGGTATACTATGGTCTACGGTGTTATACAGTTGATCAACTTTGCACATGGTGAGTTTTTTGCAGCCGGAGGTTATGTCGGCGTTATATTCCTAAGTTTTTTTGCAGGTCTTGGGTATATGGAAACCCACCCAGTTTTGTGCCTTACCGCATCCTTTATTCTTGCCATGATGTATTGTGCCTATCTTGCCATTGGTGTGGAAAAAATAGCATATAAACCATTGAGAAAAGAGGCTCGTCTTGCGGTACTTTTATCAGCACTTGGCGTATCCATATTCCTTTCCAACGGATTGATGCTTACTCAGGGTGTATATGTCAAAGCCTATCCAAGTGAACTGTTTCAAGGGGGACTTAACTTTGGCATGATCACTATAAGTTATCTTCAGATTCTTATTGTGAGTCTGACCGCTGCTCTGCTTGTAGCTCTTAATCTCCTTGTATTTAAAACAAAGATTGGAATGGCAATGCGTGCTACTGCTCAAGATAAAACCATGTCAGCACTTGTCGCCATTGGAAGTAATAATATTATCTCTCTTACCTTTGGAATTGGTGCTGCTCTTGCTGCTGTAGCTGGAATAATGATGGGGTTGTATTATGGCTCTGTTAATTACGATATGGGGTTTGTTCCTGGAATCAAAGCATTTTCTGCAGCAGTGCTTGGCGGTATTGGAAATATCACAGGTGCCATGCTGGGAGGACTCATTATTGGTATGGTTGAAATATTTGGTGCAGGCTACATTTCAGGAGAATATAAAGACGTATTTGCATTTATTATACTGATTGGAGTTCTCTATTTTAAACCAACAGGAATTATGGGCGAGAATATCGATGATACAAGAGTTTAAGAAAATTTGGAAACAGTATGCAATTACAATGCTGTGGTTGTTAGGTCTTCTGTGGCCTCTTCTGGGTATTCACCCTGATGGAACTCTCTCATTTCAACAAACAGTAACTGTATGGTCATATATTTTAGCTGGTACTTTTGTCTGCTTTATTATCTATATCATAAATAAAAGCGGCAATTTTAAATTCTTTACTGAACCTGTTGTAAACACAAGCCAAAAACTTAGCGACATGGTTCAGGATATGCCCTCATGGATATGGAAATCTGCACTGTTAATTTGTGCAGTTATCTATCCGCTTGCAACAGGACGATATGCTACTGATGTTGCCATTAATGTGCTTCTTTATGTATCTTTAGGGCTTGGGCTTTATGTGGTTGTAGGGCTTGCTGGTATGCTTGATCTTGGTCATATCGCCTTTTATGGAGTTGGTGCATATACTTATGCTATTTTAAATGTCAAATACGGTATGGGTTTCTGGGTCTGCTTTCCGCTTGCTGGTCTCTCTGCATGTATAGCCGGATGTATTGTAGGATATCCAACTTTAAAGATGCGTGGAGATTATCTTGCTATTGTTACACTGGGGTTTGGTGAAATAGTCCGTATTATTTTAAATAACTGGATGAGCCTTACCAACGGTCCCAATGGAATCTTAGGTGTAAAGACCATCGGTATCCTCAGACCAGTTATGGAAAACGGATTTACCTTTGAGATGTTCTGGGTAAAAAAACTTGAGATATTTTATTACTTTGCCCTGGGGCTTGCCATTTTAACCATTATTGCTGTTACACGCCTTAACTTTTCCAGAATAGGAAGAGCATGGGAGTCTATAAGAGAAGATGAAACTGCCGCGGAATTAATGGGAGTTAATACTTTTTATTATAAGTTGCTTGCATACGCAATGGGAGCTATATTTGCAGGTTTCGCAGGTGCTCTGTTTGCTGCAAGAATGAAGTTTGTAAGCCCTGAAAGTTTTACGTTTCTTGAGTCTGTGATGCTGCTTTGTATGGTTGTTTTGGGTGGTATGGGTTCTATTCCCGGAATTATACTTGGTGTTATTGCACTTATTGCACTTCCTGAAGTGTTTCGCGGACTTGAATCATATCGAATGCTTGTATTTGGGTCAACCATGGTGATAATGATGCTGTTTAGACCATCCGGTCTTATCTCTGCCAAGCGGACAAAACAGATGACCACAAAATCTGAAGTTAAGGAGTAATATCATGTCATCTGAACCGATTCTTGAATTAAAACATGTCTATTCAGGCTATGGCAGTATCAAAGCTCTTAGAAATGTATCTCTTAAAGTATATCCAGGGGAGATTGTTGCAATTATTGGTGCCAATGGTGCTGGAAAGTCCACAACTCTTATGACTATATGCGGGATTGTTCCACTTGAAAAAGGTGATGTTATATATAATGGCTCATCTATAAAACGTATTGCCCCTGAAAAACTACCTACTCTTGGATTGTGTCAGGTTCCTGAAGGACGCCGGATATTTCCAAGGCTTACAGTTGAAGAAAATCTGATTTTAGGTGCATTTTATAGAGATGACAAACCAGAAATCAAAAGAGATATTGACCATGTATATTCTCTGTTTCCAGTTCTTGGCGAGCGGAGTCGTCAGCAAGGAGGTACACTTTCTGGTGGAGAGCAGCAGATGCTGGCTATTGGCAGGGCATTGATGACAAAACCAAAGGTACTGCTGCTGGACGAACCCTCTTTAGGTCTTGCTCCGATAATTATTCATCAAATTTTCGATATTATTGCAGATATTAACAAAAATCAGGGTACTACCATCCTGCTGGTTGAACAGAATGCAAACCTTGCTCTTCAAGCCGCAGCAAGAGGCTACGTTCTTGAAACAGGTGAAATTACCCTTGAGGATAAGGCATCATCGCTTCTTCATAATCCTGAAATCAGAAAAGCATATTTAGGAGAATAGAATAAAGTATTACAGACTGATCATCATACATATTGGATTAGTTTTTGGAATTTTAGTCTTAATATCAATCAATAATTTAGTAAGTTTTAAAGGGCAGAGTTTTATTCCTGCCCTTTTTTTATTGTATTTCAAATTACAAACTTATATCATAACTAAAGTAGTTAAAATTGTTTACATAATAACAACACTATGAATAAAATGTTGAGGTAATATGAAGTTTGAGAAATACCATATTTCACAAGAGATAAAAGATAACCTTGCGGCACTCGGGTTTAAAAGACCTACCGATATACAGTTCAAATCAATTCCTCCTATAATGAATGGAGAAGATGTTCTTGCTATTGCACAGACAGGCACTGGAAAAACAGCGGCTTTTGCCATTCCAATCATTGACAGGATTCATAGAAGGAAAACAAGTCAGAGATCTGACGGAATTCAATGTATTGTAATGGTGCCAACCCGTGAGCTTGCAATGCAGATAGGCGATGTTTTTAATGAGATATCACTCCATACCCGCATAAAATCTTTTGCACTTGTTGGCGGAGTTGAACAGGATGCCCAGATAAAAAAACTTCAACATGGCATTGATATACTTATTGCAACACCTGGGCGGATGTTTGATCTTATCAGTCAGGGATATATCGATCTTCATAGAATAGACACCTTGATTTTAGATGAGGCTGATCACATGCTTGATTTAGGTTTTATTGATGACATAAAATCTGTTAAGAGAATGTTGAGGCAGAAACATCAGACCCTTTTCTTTTCCGCAACCATCAATGAAGAGATCAAAAAATTAGCCTACTCACAGGTTAAATCGTCAGCTATAAGAATTGAAATCTCTCCTGAAGACCCAGTATCAAAAAATGTTTCTCATGCAGTCATGTTTGTTGAGATGGATGATAAGCGTTTTTTTCTTGAACGGTTTATTAGAGAGCATCCTGAAAGCCGAATTATTGTTTTTGTCAGAACAAGGGTAAGAGCAGAACGAGTGGAAAAAGCGATGGCTCGAGCAGGTATAACATCGTGTAATCTTCATGGCGGAAAGGAACAGGCTGACAGAACAAAAATTATGAATGCCTTTAAATTAGGAGAGTTTCAGATTCTTATTGCAACTGATGTTAGTGCCCGCGGTATTGATGTCTCTGGTGTTAATTATGTTATCAATTACGATATTCCTGAAAAGGCTGAAAATTATGTTCACCGAGTGGGAAGAACTGGAAGAGGGACACACAAGGGAATCGCCCTCTCATTTTGCAGCAAAGAGGAAAAACCACGACTTGAAGAGATTCAAACGTTTATCCACAAACCTATTGAGGTTATCCCAATAAGTAAAAAAGAGTATAATTTTACTATTACCTCCTCTGAAGAGATTACAATTCAATCTAAAGTTTTACCTGAATTGTTATCTGAAATTCAACCATCTCAATCTCCTTGGAATATTGAATCCGTTGCTGAGGGAGGTGAAAAAAATATTCGTAAGCTGATTGATGAGTATGAAGCCTGGATTAAAAAGAAAAAAAAGAAGAAGAAAAGTTCTATTAAAAAAAGATGAGCTATTTGTCATCAATCACCTAAATGCTTGGAGCAGTGCCTGATTATTTATCTTTCCAGATAGTTGAAAGAATCCCCATAGATTTTGCAATATCGCTCAACGCAATTTTTTCATCGTAAAAAGCTGCTGCTTTGTTGATCATTGCCCTGTTTCTTGCAAGTTCTGTCTCAAGATAACGTGTAATTCCATCAGAACCGCCTTCGTATCTCTGTTTAACAAGCATCAGGGACTCATCTGCCATATCTACGCTTTTACCTGCGACATCTAAACGCTGGAGTGCATCATCATGGTTAAGATATGCCTGCCGCACATCTTGATGAATCATAAGCTCTGTTTTCTCAAAGTTTTTAAGTGCAAGTGCAAGTCCATGTTTTGCCATTACAACATCAGAGCGGGTGGAGTTGCCCGTATAAATATCCCAGTTCATGGTCAATGCAGCAGTATAGTTGTCGCTGCCTCCATTGACTTTAAGAGCATCACTGCCAATATACCATCTGCCGTTTAAATCTACGCTTGGAAGATAGCCAGCATCTGCTTTCTTAAGTGCAAGTCTGGCTTTTTGAATCATCTCTTTTGACTGAACTATTTCAGGGCGTTTTTCCATAGCAATAACCACAGCTTCTTTGTAGGTATCGGGAAAGGTAACTGGACATTCACAGTTTCGAGCAAGCTCAATTTCATCTTCTGGTCTATTTCCTAAAAGAGTATTAAATGCTGTAATAGTTGTTGTATAAAGATTTTGACTCTGAACTAAATCTTTTTTAGCATCTGCAAGTCTCACTTCAAGCGAGAGAATGTCCGATTTAAGGACTCCTCCCCCTTGAAATCTGACATTCATAATTCTTAACTGCTCCTGAATTGTCTCTACAGACTGGCGTGCAATTTCTACATACTCCTGAGCTTTTAGAACAGAAAAAAATAGCTTGATAACTGAAGAGATAATGATGTTTTCCGTCTGGTAAGTTATCGATCGCTTCTCTCTGACATCTGACTGAGCGACACGAGTATTTAATGAATCAATCCCACCCTTATAAACATTAAAGTTCACATTTACGCCGGTTTCAAGATTAGTAAAGGTTCCTGGATCGTTAAAATTGGTATTTGGAGGCAGAGTTCTTTGGTCAATGGTCTTGAACAGATATGCAGAAGGAGCATCTCCAGTTGAAACTTCACTGAAAAGAGTTACACGGGGTCTGAAAAATGCGTCTGTCTGTTTAAGTGCCTCTTCTGCAATCTTTACCCCTTCGCGTGCAATTCCAATATCAGGATTTTGAATAAGGGTTGTTTTAATTGCATCTTCTATTGCCATAAGATTGCTGTCAGAGAGCTTTATACTGCCTGTTTCTGCTTCGGTTATAGTGCCTGCTGAAACAGCAGAATATATAAAAAGAGATAGTGTTAAGATCTCAGCTATTTTTTTTCCCATAATTTGTCCGTTGAAAATACTCATAAAAATCCATCCTAATATTATTTAATTGTTAAAAGTTTTGTGGCAATATTATTCAGCAATCTCAATTGAGACAATTTCAAGCTCTCTGCCAGATATAATCTCAACCATTCCATCTTTACATGACTGGCATGAGAAAACAGGACCATCAACTTCCCAGATAGCTTGACAGTTCTTACATCTTACTTTTACAGGTACGTGCTCAATCACAAGCTCTGCACCTTCAAGAAGAGAATCTTTTGCAATAATTTCAAAGCAAAACTTGAGGCTGTCTTCAACTACAGCCGCCAATTTACCAACTTTTAAATTTAACCGTTCAACCCTTGGATTGACAATATCTGCAGGTATTGAGGCAAGTGCGATATTTATCATCTGCTGGGCAACTCCCATTTCGTGCATAATTTTAATCTCCTTTTTAATTAAACTTAAAGCATAGTGCCACATCTTTAAAGCTCTGTAAACCAGCCTCTAAATTTTGAATAATTTCATCAGCGATCTCACCAGATTGATGAAATTTGTCAAATTGTAGGGAATGTTCTGACTGTGAGCATGGCAGAAACGTAAAAAGGTTCTATTATTTTCAATTGCTTATCTGTACAATCGCTGTTATATCTGGCTCGTTCCATGATTCTATATTGCTTTTTTCATTCATTTTCTTTGTTACATATAATTTTTGAAATTTATCGAAGATTGCTTGATTATTCAAGTGGTTGCTAAACAAACTATTTATATAGAAGCTATAATTGACGAAATCTACCTTTAAAAGCGGCTATCTTGATGTAAAGACACCAATGCCAGGGCTTAATGATCTTGAAGGCGAAAGTGTTCCTGAATTGTTTGAGCATGTTATTGATACTCATGTCCATATTTTTCCAGATGTCTTTTTCCGTGCAGTCTGGAAATGGTTTGACCGTTATGGGTGGCCAATAAGATATAAGCTCACAACAACACAAATTTTTAATTTTCTCTTTTCAAAAGGTGTAGAGCATGTTGTGGCATTTCAATATGCACACAAGCCGGGAATGGCATCTTATCTTAACAACTACATGGTTGAGATAATAGAACAGTTTAACAAAACAGATAATTTTAGAGGAAGAATAACAGGCATGGCTACGGTTTTCCCCGGAGAAGATGGTGCTGTTGATATTCTCAAAAAGGCATTCCATCAAGGGCTTAAAGGAGTGAAACTTCATGTTCATGTCCAGTGTTTTGATCTAATTTCCAATGATATGGATGCAATTTACAAACTATGCACAAATTACGGACTACCAATGGTTATTCATGCTGGCAGAGAACCTAAAAGCCCTGCCTACTCCTGTGATCCGTACCAATTATGCAGTGCTTATAAAGTAGAAGAGATTATCAGAAGTTATCCTATGTTAAAATTGTGCGTTCCTCATCTTGGTATGGACGAATTTGACGAATATAAAAGCATGATTGAGAGATACGATAATCTGTGGCTTGATACTGCCATGGCACTGACCGACTATCTGCCTATAGGACATATCCTCGATATTGGTGTGATGCGAAGTGACAGGATCATGTATGGTTCCGATTTCCCCAATATTCCATATTCTTGGGATAGAGAACTTAAAGCTCTTGCAGCCTTAAATCTTCCTGATGAAAATATCAAAAAAATATGCTGGGAAAATGCTAAAGAGTTGTTTTCCATCCAATTTTAAAATAGTTTATCGTTTCATTTATATTCATAGGTATTTTAAATAATTAACTTTTTTGATGAAAGGATTGCTAAAAATGGAATATCAAAATATTCTTGTCAATGTAGTTGCCCCGCACGTTGCTGCAATAAGTCTTAATCGCCCTAATTTTTTGAACACATTTAGTACGGCTATGGCTCGGGAGTTGTATGATGCAATGATTACTCTTGAAAAAGATCAACAAATTCGTGTGATAATTATAAAAGGTGAAGGCAAAGCATTTTGTGCTGGCATTGATATAAATGAGCTTGCTGGTAAATCTACCATGGAATACCGTGAATGGATTGAGCAGATGGAAAAACCTCTGGTCGCGATATCTAAGATTAAAAAACCTGTTATTGCACAAGTTCAAGGGGTTGCTGCAGCAAACGGCATGGGTCTTGTTGCGTCTGCTGATCTTGCTATTGCAGCAGATAATGTCAAAATGGGGCTGACCGCAATTAATGTTGGTCTCAACTGTGTGGGACCTGTCATTCCTGTTGCAAAATCGATTGGACGCAAACAGGCGATGGAACTGTTGCTATCTGGTCGTCTTATAAAAGCTGATGAAGCTCTCTCAATGGGACTTATCAATAAAATTGTACCTAAGGAGTTGTTAGAGGAGGAGGCTCTGAAATGGGCATCAGAATTTGCAGTAAAAAGCCCTATAGCTGTTCAGATTGCAAAGAATGCATTTTATAACTCTGAAGGGCTGGACTATACAAAGCAGTTTGATTATATGAATGAAGCCTTTGCAAGGCTCTGTTCAACAGACGATGCAAAAGAGGGGGTTAAAGCTTTTCTTGAAAAAAGAAAACCTCTATGGCAGGAAAAGTAATTTCAATCCGAACATAAG
>JADFZJ010000063.1 GCA_015232555.1 Desulfamplus sp.
CGTTCCATGACTGATTCTCCTGTCTCTAACTCGTCATTATTTACAGGGGCATTATATCATGGAACACCTACTTTAATAATAATTGCTGATTCATTTTGCCGTTACAAATAATTTTTAAACAGGCTCTTAGAGGGTTGCCTGGCGTTTGGAAAAACCGTCATAAATTGATTTTTTGTTGGTTTATCTATACTCAAGCACTTACCACTAATAAAAAAACAGTAACAGAATTATCGAAGTGGTCTCCTGCTATTATTACTGAATGGCGGTTACGCCGTTTTCTTGATGCAACATATATTAACATTAATTTGTTACTATCATGGTTTGCCGAGGAAGCCATTAAAGGATTTCCAGCTCCATCAGATGGAGTAATTTATGCTGTCGGTGATGGAAGTCATAAAGAGAAACGTAGCAAAAAGAATCCAACTGTCCAAAAAGGTAAAAAAAGCAAAGACAAACCTTTTTTCTGGGGTATCAAATTTGTATTAATTGCTCTTTGCTGGGATGTATACAGGATTCCTGTTGGATTTAGAATCATTTTGCCGAAAACTCATCCTGATTATAAAAAGGAAAACGTTCTTTTTCGCGAGATGCTCTCTGAACTGCCCCTTCCCAGTTGGGTTGAAACAGTTATTGTTACAGGTGATTCAGGTTATGGGGCAAAAGAGAACATGAAATTAGTTCAGCAAATGGATAAGGAACGCAGCAAAAACAGACGCTGGTTTTTTGTATTTTCCATTGCCCGAACATGGAAACAGGAAAACGGAGAAAGTCTAAAGGATTTTGTCAAAAATTTAGCATATTCTTTTTACAAAAGAACATGGATAAAACATTTAAGTGACAAAAACAGACGCAAAACATTCTGGATATATGGAAAAAACATAAATCTTAATCACATCGGAGAAGTTACGGTAGTCTTAAGCAAAAGATGGCGTAATGCAGGGCCAGATAAAACCAAAATCATCGTAACCAATCTACCTGATGTAACAGCAAGAGAAGTGATTTCCATTTATCAAAGAAGATGGTCTGTAGAAGTGATTTTCAAAGAGCTCAAAAGCGGTTTAGGGTTGGGGGAACATCAGGTAACTAAAAAAGAGCATCGAATCAGAAACGCAATTGGGATATCAATTATAAGCTATTTGTTCCTTTTGATAGCTTGTAAAGACCAGATTAATCAAGGGAGTTCTTGGGGCATTTTTCAGCTTCAGGACAGATTCAGAATTAAGGTTATCAAACACCAAATTACCCATTCGATGAATTTGCAGATTAAAAAGCTTCAGAAAGCTGCATGAAATCTGGGTTATCTGATTCATGATTACTACGCAGGTGTCGTTTTTGAGTATTTAACATTCAACATCTCAGACAACGAATACTATTGGATACCATTGGGGCTGAGCTTCTTATTACAAAATAGGGCACTTGTCAACCACGGAAAATCTCGGAGAGCCATTTTTTTTTGTCTTCTATCTGGAGTTATTGCTGCTCAAATTATCTCTTCTATTCATGTTTTTCAATCCAATCTCCAGCTTGCCGAAACTATCAATTCATTAAACTCAACATTATCTAATTTAAATCCAGCCATTTCAGATTTAAATTCAACCATTTCACAAAACTTCTTAATAGCTGTTCCGACTGGTAAGGCACTTAGCAATCTTACTAATATATATCCTGCTTTTGCTGGTGCTCTATTTATATCTTTAACAGCAGGTATAACTGTTTCAATACTGTCTTTATTTATAATAACTATCTTTTTAAAACTTTTTAAGAAAGTTTGTATTAAAAACTATTGTATTAAAACCTATCTTATCTATTTTGCTATTTGGAGTGTGATAACCCTTTTAATATATTTGAATGGTCAAAATCTTTTTACAGCAGCCTATACATTCATTATACCTATAATTGTTCTTTTTGTTTTGAACTGCTTATCTTTTAATTGCCTATTTTTAAACCGCCTATCAAAGAATAAAAATATCGAAAAACCTAAGAATTATTGTTGGACTCAACTTTCTGAGCTATCAAATAAGAATAGAAAATCAAACAAGCGTACAAAATCAAACTCAGAACATAAAATCTTAATAATAACGATTATAATAACACTCTCAATTACTGGAATATTTTACTATTTAAAATGCGATAAATCGTTTTTTTTAAGAGCAAGAGATTATATACTTTTATCAAGCAGGCATGGAGAGATATTAAACGATTTCTATTATCGTTATAACCTTTACGCAGTAGAGGCAATTAAACCAACAAATTTTGGAAAATCAGCTTTACAAAAAAGCTCAGAAGATCACAATAAAACTATAAGGTTTTTATGTTTTGTTGGTTTAACTCTTATTTTGCCTATTACAATATATTTAATCTCTTATTTATCAATATTTCATCTTATCAGATTTGTAACACAAAAAGATACAAACAGATTTATTGTGAAATTTTTTCCTTCAATTGCTGCTGGATTAGTTAATATTGTGATAGCACTATTTATATTTTATAGCCTTTATCCTCTATCTTTAACGCAAAAACCATTAAATATTAAAAACATGCTTGACCATTCAGACTACAGAATACGAACTGAGGGAGTTAGAGAACTTTGCAGATATAATAATGTCACAAGTAAAAATAGAGCTATTGCAGATAAAGATGGTGCAAATACGGCAGATAGAGAAAACAATGATAATATCTGGAACTATCCTGATTTTATTAAACATGCAATGAACGGAAATATCGCAGAAAAATACTGGCTTGCCAACTCTTTTAAGACCGCGAAAGATTGTCAAGCATTACCATATCTTAAGCAATTAATCGACGATCCGTCTATCAATGTTCAATGTGCAGCTATTGAGGCAATGGCAGCCATTTGCATAAATCAACATGATTTGAATATTGTCTATATTTTGGAGCGTAAAATAGTTGATAGCGATGAGTGGTATGTTCAAAAAAAAGCGTATAATGCCCTTAAAAGAGCTGGAAAACTAAAGTGGGCTCCCAAGTCAAGATAAAAAAACACTGAATTTAAGCTGTATATTTGACTTCACTATGAACTGTGTAAAATTTAATTCTCTTCTAAAAGCTCTATCAGCTATTTTGCTATGTGAAATAGGCGGAGTAGTGGTGCTACAAAACATCTTAACTCTCTCAAAGATCGAAACAATCTTTATTTTGCGAACAGTTGAAACAGTTTTGATGATATTGATTACTATTCAAGCTAAATATAAAGAGTTTAAAGATAAAAATCCCAAAGTTAAAAAGCCTGAAGTAAAATTAAATTGGTTTAATTTATACAGCTTTACTAATCATAGCTTTGACCATATAAAAAAAGGGGTTAAAGCAGGATTTACATGGTCGTTTTATCTTGGAATTATAGCAGTTGCTGGAGGAATCTTAATTTTATTGGTTACTCAAAACAATCCTATTCTTCTATTTAAATCTCCGTTTATAGAAGATTTAAGGCAGAATGGACGACTTGAGCTTACGATATTTTTGATTACAGCCTGCATCGTAAGCCCATTTGCTGAAGAGCTGTTTTTTCGGGGTTTTTTATACTCTTTTTTTAGAAAATATGGAGTGTTTTTTGCTCTTGTCGCCAGCACATTAATTTTTACATTGTGTCATATAACATCAAGCATCAGTAAAATTCCATTAGTTCCTTTGACTGGAGGCGTTATATTTGCTCTATCATATCAATATTCAAAAAGCCTTGCTGCACCAATAATTATACACATACTTGGAAATACGGCCATATTTACATTAAGTTTTCTAAATTAACACAATTTATCGAAAGAAAATTTAACTTTTATCAATTAACACAATTAGTTAAACAAAGAATTGAGTTCTTCTCAACTGATACATAAATTCTTAAGAGAGAATATATCCATTTGCAAGCTCAATGTAATCTTGAACCTGCGATTTTATCCACGTCTCGTCTCTTCCAAGCTCCTGAGCCATAATCATTGCAACTTCTGGTGCCATCTCCATACTAACCCTTGCATCAAGCAGAAGCATTCTGACTCTGCGTGATAGAAAATCCTCAACAGTTCTTGCCATTTCGTGCCGTGCTGCCCACACAACATGTGCTCTGATATATTCATAATCAGGATGCAGTCTATTTGCAAGGGTTGGGTTTTGGTGAACCATATCGTCTATTTGAGCACGATCTGATCCATAAAAATATGCTGGTGAATCAAAATCTATATTTTTAACATAACCGTGAATCGGCATGTTATGGGTTACACATTTTTTTTCAGCCAAGCCTCCTACCATCCACGCCTTATTTACACTATCTTCAGCCATTTTACGGTATGTTGTCCACTTTCCGCCTGTAATGGTAATAAGTCCAGATAGCGAAATTATAAGCTTATGACTTCTTGATATCTCTTTGGTGCTTGGCTCTTCTCTATTCTCATCAATGCCCTGCTTATCGTTAATATCTTTTTTACTGTTTTTACCTGAACCGCTCTGATTTGAAGATGTCTGTTCACTCTCCTGTGCTGCAAGAGGGCGAAGACCTGCAAAAACACTTAAAACATCCTCTCTTTTGGGGTCTTTTTTAAGATATTGTGCTGCTGTGGTAAGAACAAACTCAATCTCATGCTCCAAAGCACGCGGTTCAAGTGAAGTCTCGTTTAATTTTAGCGGAGTGTCAGTAGTTCCAACCACAACCTTTCCATGCCAAGGAACAGCAAACAGAACCCTGCCATCAGATGTTTTTGGAATCATAATGGCAGAATCTCCCTGCAAAAAAGATTTATCAAGAACTATATGAATCCCCTGACTTGGGCGTATCATGCGTGGTGATGAATTATCATCCATCTGCATTACGGCATCAACAAATACTCCAGTAGCATTTATAACTACTCTGGAGCGGATAGTGAATGTATCTGATTGATTTGATTTTTCACTGTTTTTATCTAAATAGCTATAATTTGGGATAGATGAGATAGATTTAAGATATCTATTCTCTTCATCAACCACCTTAACACCTGAAATAATATTCTCTCGATCCTTAATCAAACCAGTAACTCTCATGTAGTTAATCACCACAGCACCATTCTCCACAGCAGTCTGGGCAAGATTGATGGCAAGACGTGAATCATCAAACTGACCGTCATGGTAAATAACGCCTCCGTTCAGGTGATTTTCATCTAAATTTGGGATAGCTTGCATGGTTTTTTTACGGGATATTTTTTCAGATGGACCAAGCCCCAACTTGCCAGCCATCATATCATAAACCTTCATGCCAATATTGTAAAAAGGTCCCTTCCACCAGTCGTAGCTTGGAATGATAAATGCCTGATTTTTCACAAGATGTGGTGCGTTTTGCCTAAGAAGACCACGCTCATGCAGAGCCTCAAATACAAGAGAGATATCACCTTGTGCAAGATAACGGACACCTCCGTGAACCAACTTTGTGCTTCTGCTTGATGTCCCTTTGGCAAAATCAGACTGCTCTAATAGAACAGTTGAGTAGCCGCGAGACGCTGCATCTACAGCAATTCCAAGTCCAGTTGCTCCACCGCCTATAACCACAATATCCCATATTTTTTCAGAGTCATCTGTAAGTTGCTTTAGCAAGTGCTCTCTTTGCATGTTACGCCCCATTTTTTGTTATTGATTAATCAAAAACAGTTCAAGCTCTCTTTGGTCACCTTTAAGGTTCTGATTTGCAGCTTCAAGCTGCTCTCTGCTTGATATTACAGCAGTCCCTTTCTCATCTTCGCTGATGGTAAAATATTTTTCAGCAGCCCTGATAATACTATTTTTATCAAGCGAGAGCAGAGACTCTTTGTATGTCTGCCGTTTCGCATCAGTTAAACCCAATATCTGCCGATAAAACGCTTTGATTGATGCGGGTCCAGGTGTCTCTGGTTTATCAATATCAGCACAGACTTGAAGAATTGCCTCTTTTATATCCTCTTCAGTATAATCTCCACTTGTTATAAAATCACAGGCATTGCGATAAACTTCAAGAGTTCTTCTGATGTTTGGGTCTCTGTATGATGCAAATGAAAATATTCCCTCTTCAGCATTATAGCTCGCAAAACCTCCATAAGCACCGCCCTTTTCGCGTATCTCTCTGTGCAGATAGAGCGAACGAAGAAGCCTGCTGATTGCAGACAATGCTGGAGCATCAGGGTGTCCCATTCTGACTGTCTTGAACGCCTGAGCCACAAAAGAGACAGATGTGCTTGTCATCCAACCCTCATAGGGATAATTATATTGTGATGAAGAGAGTTTTTTAGCATCTGCATCACTCTGATTTTTATAAGTTGATATATCTTGAATCTGCTTAAAATCAATATTATAGCCATTAGAAAGCTGTTTTAGCATCTTAACAATATTGCTGTCAGAAGAGACTATAGCCTCTTTGTCCCCAGCAACTGCGGGTTTAAAGTTGCCCTGCACAAAGACCTGCTGTGCAATTCTTGAAAGGTCAGATGAGAGTTTATCCGCAATATCAGCCTGTTCTGTCAATGCTCTTATAAACTGAAATTGTGATATGCCCTGCCACATCTCTGTAATTTGAGAAGATACGCTAAGGTTTCTTGCAGCCAATGACATTGCGTAACGGTGTCCATTGGCAACAATTGACGACTCCATGCCAGCTCTGTATTGCAATAGCAGGTTTTTTAATCGTGTAATATCGGCAAAGCTAAATTGTGACATCAGTTCGCCTATAATATCAAACATGGGAGCGATATTTCTGTTCAAGGATTTACCCTGCAATGAGAGAAAAGTTATGTTCTGATCTGAGCCATACTTTTGGTTTAATTTATCTTTATTATCTGAGCCATACTTTTGATTTAGTTTATCTTTATCATCAATATCATCATCGTGAAATCCTGTTCCAGAATATGGTGAAATTCCAATTCCTCCAGTGTAAAGATCAATTATTTCAGCCATCTGTGCATAATCTCTTAGAGCTGTGCCTGCCCCTGTAAATGCTCGGCAGAAAAATGGGACAAGTGGCTTAAGCTCATCAGGAAGAGTTCCAATTCCAGAAACAGATGTAAAATACAAAATATCTGATGTTGACTTTTCATAACATGTTAAAGACAGAAGGGAATCTTTAAGTGATTCTAAGCTGTTTGGCTTAACAATCTCTTCATTTAGGCAATTTGACTCTATAATCATATCAGGTTTAATTATCTCAATATCAGGTTTCACATCGGTAAGTTCTAACGTTGGCAGAACAGAGACATCTTCTTTTGCCTCTTGAAGCTCTTCCAATTTTTTAGAATCTTCTCTTACTTTAGATATCTGTTCAGGTTTTAAAGATGCAAGAATATTGTCAAGCTCCTGCGTAACTCGTAAATTCTCCCGCTCTTCCATGCTCTGATCAGGCTCAAGGATAAATAGAACCCTATGAGGATTATCAAGAAAATACTCTCTGATTTTGCGTTCAAGAAAGCCGTTTTGAGGACTATCTGTCTGATTTTCTTTTTTTGCGGTTTCTTGTTTAAGCCGCTCAAGATCATCATCAAAATTAAGAGCAGCTACAGGATCACCTTCATGTATCCACGTTCCAGCAAAAGAGAGCAGCAGCTTTATACCAAACGGATGTGGAGTGTTGGTTATCTCTTTTTTATGGAACTCAATCTGATGAATTGCAGATTCAAGCAGTTTTGGATCAATTCCAGTTTTACAAAGCTCTTCCAAGGTCTCAAAGATAATCTTTTCAACTTTTACAGCATCATCTTTTGCAATCTCTTTAAGACCACAGGCAAACATTGTGTCCCGCATATCTGCATCAAATCCAGATGCATCGCTTAAAGAAGAGCCAAGACCAGAATCAATAAGTTTTTTCCTTAACGGAGATGCAGAGTTACCAAGAAGAATATGCTCTAACACATCAAGCACTAACATTTCAAACGAATCTCTGATATCAGTAGTGAGCCACGCTACACATGCCTGATATTTCTTTTCGGGATTTTCATCATTTGAAAGAGGGTATGGAACTGTAACGGTTTTAGGCTCTTTCCATCGGGGCTGAGGCACAACCTCTGAATTTGGATTAATTGCCGTAAATCTGTTTAGAACCTTTGTGGTGATAATTTCAAGGTGCTTTTCAAGAGGAAGTGAGCCGTATGTGTAAAAAAATGCGTTTGAAGGGTGATAGTATCTTGCATGAAACTCTTTAAGCTGGCTGTGCGTAAGGGTTGGAATATCTGACGGCTCACCTCCTGAGTTGAAGCTGTATGTGGTATCAGGATAGAGTGCATTCATCAAGGCTCTTGCCAATATCTGATTTGGAGAGGACATTGCCCCTTTCATCTCATTATAAACAACGCCTTTGTAGATAAGCTGCTCTTTTAGCTGTTCTAAATTTTCGATCTCTTCGCTTTCTGATATATCTGTTTTTAGCTCGTCAAACTCCATATTTAGTGGTTCAAACTCTAACCTGTGTCCCTCCTGCTTAAAACTCAGCTCTTCAAGTTTTGGGAAAAAAGCTGCATCTAAATAGACATCCATTAGATTGTAGAAATCTTTCTCGTTTTGTGTGGAAAAGGGATACATTGTCCAGTCTGATGCTGTCAGTGCATTCATAAAGGTGGAGAGGCTTCTTTTTAGCATTGAAAAAAATGGGTCCCTCACATCATACTTTTCTGAACCGCAAAGGACAGTATGCTCTAAAATATGGGCAACACCTGTTGAATCTGTGGGTACAGTTCTAAAAGTAACTCCAAATGTATTCTCTTTATCCTCACTTGCAAGATGTATGTGCCTTGCACCTGTTGCCGTGTGTTCTAATTGATAGAGGGTTGATTTTATATCTTCAATATCTTCCACACGCAGGACTTTGTATCCTAAAATCTCGTCTCCTGCTTTTAATTTTATTTCAGAAGCAGTTGCATCAGCTTTGTTGTTTTTGTTTGTTGATTCCACGTTTTATCCTTATGAATATAAATATACCCTTGTTTGCGATAGAGATTCCAGATGGATTCTCTTTAAGTTACCTATTCTGTGACAACCACAAAGTATGCCTTGTCTACATCACCTTGAAACTTTTCAACTAACTTAATATTTCTTATATCCTCATTAACAGTCATTGATGAATAAACACCTTTGAGAATTGTTCCTTCAGATAGTTTTCCCAACACATTAATTTCAGGGAGAGATGTTTTTGATTCAGCCCATTTAAAAAAACAGTTTCTGTCTATCTCAAGCTGCATAATCTCTTGTTCAACTCTTGGCTTAACTCTGCTTATCCTATTTTTTGTCGTTTCTAAGGTGATTGCTAAATTTTTTTTCTGCTGATTATATTTTTTTAACTCGTCAACAGTTCCCTCCATCTTTTTTTGAAGGTCGTCTAAAATGAGAAAAATTTTATCCTCACCCGCTCTATTTTCTGAGATTATATCAATTTTATCATCTAATTTATTAACAGAGGCTTTATCTGACGCAGGATCAATATCCTTAGGGACCTCCTCGTTCAACTCAATAGACTTAGCTTTAGCACGGTCATGGATAATTTTAAGCTCCACCATCTTTTTGAATATCTCTTTTATCTGCTGTTCAAGAAGGGCTTTTTCTTCCATAATACTATCAAGTTCTTTTCTTACATTACCAATCTGACGAGAGATATCAAGAGATTTAAGAACAATATGCTCTTCACAACCCGCATTTATATAACACGGCTCTGTGATATTACTTCCTACGCCTGCTGCTGTAACTCCCATTTTAGCAGAGATTTTTGATGCAATAATCCTTCCGCTTGATGCACTGCATGAGCCGCTTATAATAATTGTTGAGTCAATAATCTCATGTTCAACAACCACATCTCCAAAAGCCTCAATACGTGATTTATGAATGTATTTTGCTCTGACATTTCCTTGAGTTTTGATACGGCATCCTGTAATCCCAATTTCAACCGATATATCTCCAATTGATGATACGTTTGCTCCGCGTATCTCACGTGCTCTTATCTGACCAGCATTTACAGGATATGCACCAGTCAATACTCCTGCTACATTAAGACTTGCATATTGATTAATTGGTCCAAAACGCAAATCAGCATCTTCAAGGACGTTTACAACTGGAAAGATGTATAACTTCCCCTCAATTGAAAGTGCTGGATATCCGCTCTGGTCAGAGAGTATATTTGCTCCATCTTCAGACATACTACACCAACTGCCACAGCGTAACAGCACAGATAAATCACAATCTCTAACTACAGAAGTGTTTCCAAAAACATCTTGAGTTTTGATTGCAACCTGATCGGATTTCATAAATGCAAGGGATTTATTTCTTTTAATGGGGGTATCACTTATAACAGGAGCGGCTATTATAAGAGGTCTATCGGTTGGGATATTGCCACTGCCCGCATTATTGATACGATTTATAAGATGAGAAGATCTGCTATTGAAATCAAACTGATACTCTGGTAAATGCGTAAAAATGTAATTGCCAACTGCTACTGGGAAAAAATCGTCTTTGCGATCAATGTGGCACAGTAAAATTGCATCGCCTAAAAGTCCGTTGATTACCCTTTTTTTTTTCAATTCTGATTTTATGGATGACAGTGTAACTTCATTTTCTGACTCATTAGAATAAGGTATAACTTGAACCCATGCCTCCATTGAGTTTGCCGAAACTGTTATTTTGATATTTTCATTCTCAATATCGTATTGTTCAATCTTCTCTTTTTTACTGTTTTGGGTCTCTTTGTCTCTGTCTTGTTCTCTTGAATTTTTATCTATGAACTCTTTTTCTTTAGAATCTTTCTCTCTACCCTCTTTATCTTTGGAATCTTTGTCAATTTTAGCTGCCCGCTGATATTTTAATATAATCTGCTGCTGCTCTTTTGTAAGCACACCAGACTCAACCAGCATATCGCCAACCATCTGTTTGATATTTTTTTCACGAAAGAGCCTCTGCTGCTTTGCAAGGGCATATTTAATCTGTTGATCTGTTGAATACCCTTTTTTTATAGCAATATAACCAAACAGAGCACTGCTTTTCCTGATCTCATCAAATGGTTCTTCCATTGATATTCTGCCCTCTTCCCTGACATTTTTCTGATTTATTTTGTGGTCAGGTCACGCAGCCCGACATCAAAGTTGAAATTAGCAGATTATATAACCAGTTTTGATGATAAACAAGTCCGTTCAACTTGTGAACTGGAGAGGAATAAGTTGAATGGATTTTGGAACGTAGGCAGTATGGTTCAAAGTTGTGCAGCAATGAGTAAAGCGAAGCTGCTTATGTTCTTTAAGCTGTTTCTGATTCCCTTTCAATGTTCATTTTCAATTTGAAAGGGTGTTGCTAATTCTTACCTTCTTCTGCTGGCGTTAAACTCATTTACCTTGTCGCCATATACTTTTAACTCCTTTTCATATTGAGTAATTCTTGCATTTAATGCCTCAACCTTTACTGAATATGCAATCTTTTCATTATTTGGTGCGTCTTCTCTTGGTATTTGTGCTTGAAGTGATGCTTGCTCATTTGCAAGTAATTCTCTGAACTTTTTTAATTTTATCTGCATAGCGTCAAGTTCAACTGCTTTTGCTTGTAATGTATTTGACTCAATATTTTGGCTGGTATTAGACGAACTCTCACTTATATTTTTATTTTCTGTGCTGTCTGTTGATTCAATATTTGTATTTGCTGCTTTTTGTTCATTAGAACCTTCTGACTTAAAAATCTCCAACTCTTTCCTTTGCTCTGGAGGAACCTTAGAGATATCATCAGTGAATCTCAACTTACCGTTTTCATCAGTATATTTATAGTATTGAGCTGACGTTAAAGTTGGCATTAATATAAAAATAGATATCAAAATAATTTTTTTGATCATATCTAATACTCCTTAGCAGTAATTAAAGTACCATAATTTTAGTTTGTCAAAACATATAATATATTACTTTGAGATATTATTTACAGGTTCGCATGAGATAATTTCTCCTTTCTGATTTAAAATAATACCAACACGCCTACCTTTGTTAGCTCCTGATATTTGTGCACCGTAAGCTTTTTTAAAAAATGAATCTCCTATAACAAGCCCTTCTGGCTGCACATCGTCAATTTTTCCTATAAAATCATAAGAATTATAAACTTCATCTATAAAATTTCTGCCCCCTCCTGATTTAATATTAGGTATATTTTTTATCTGAGGAATTGAAGTATCATCTTCTTCAATTGATATCTCTTCATTGTCAGCAGCAAAAGAGATGCTAAAGTTAAATATTACCATTGTGAGCAATGAGAAGATTATTGCATATAGTATTTTTTTATTCAGTAATTTATAAATCATAGTTATAATCCTCTATTGTTTAAATTTGTTAAGTTACTTATTGTCCTAAATATATATAATATCTCCTCCCCAAATATTATTGAGAAGGAGAGAGAACAACATTAATCAATTATACGCCAGAAAAACATACCCGTAGGATTATTTGGAACGAGCATTGGATTAATATTACCTTCAGAATCTGGAAGATATAAAAGATCGCCTATCTCGATCGGTTCAAATAATATTTGATCAAATTTTTTACCTGTAGGAGGCAGAGGAGGTAAAGGTGATAATTTTATAGTGTCCTTATTATCTATTTTCTTATCACTATTATAATCAAATTGAGGCTCGTCAGTTCTACCTCCGGAGCATGAATTTACCTGGTATAATACAGAACTCCCGCCTGCTTCACATGGAGTAGAAGATGGTGTAGTAGATATCAAAATAGCTGTTCCCATGCGTAATGAAACTTCTCTGATTCCACGCTCACCAGCTCCTGGCAGATCAAAATACCAGCCCATGTGCTCCCCTGTATTGGCATCAGGATCAAACCAGTCCACTACATTATTACTTAAAACCACCCAGTTACCTGATTGACCTGCTATAGTCTGTTGTAGTAAGGATTTATCAGTAACCTTAGAAAGTTTTCTGTTTGCAGCAAATATTTCTAAAGATTTTGTTTTAGCCACTGTATATCCTGATTTATTCTCCCAAATATCTCCCCAATCCCATACCCCATAAAAAGATTGAACTGATATATCGTCAAAATCATCTGTATTAAGATATTTTCCAGTTCCAAAAATAACCATCAGCCCTTTACCGCCACTGGCAAAAGTAGATTTTGCACAATCAAGCATCACCTCTGGTGCAGCAGTAATTGGTTGGATATAATTTGTAGCGTTAGCATTCCTGACTGTAATTAAAGGTTCAGGTGTACCAGAATTACTGGTTATAACGGATTTGGGGGAAATGCAAAACCTACTGAATTCATTCGATCAGACTAACAGGTTATTTTACCAAATTTGGTGTTGATGATAAACAATAGATTCAAAGACATTCAGTTAAAGTGAATTTAAATATGTTCTGTAACCTATTGGATATGGTCTCCCCCAAATCCGTTATAATCAGCAGAATTATAATAGACCTTCCAATCAGATGCCGCTCCTCGTAAATCAAACTTCCACATATTACCAAGAAGATCACCTGCAAACGCATAGTCTGCATCTCCATCAGCGTCAACATCAACTACCTTTGGCGATGAGAGACCATTGCAGCTACCAGCCTGAGTGTCAAGTTTAATAACTGTCGGTTTTTTAGTCTCAGGTTTGGTGATAATATAAAGAACAGCTTTCTGATTTACGCTGTCATACCCATTGCCAAATATTACAACTTTACCTTCAGCTTCTGTATTAACAATGTTGGCATTGCTAAAAGCATATCCCATATCATCATCTGCTGCTGTCGGGAGTTCCCACAATACATCTTCTGCTGTAGTACCAGTAGTTGCCGCTTTTGTTACATCTAATGCAAAATAACCTTTTCCACCCTTCCCAAGTCCGCATACAAGAATATCTTGATTTCCAATTTTGCCAACTACTGGTGTACCATCGACATAATATCTGTGCGAGTAGGCAGGAATCGCAAGGTCTGAAAGGTGATCATATACCATACCAGGCACATAACAGAATCTTTCTTCACCGTTGGCTGCATCAATTGCATGAAGCATTCCATCATTGGCTCCTATATAGACCATTCCATTGTAGTAGGTAGGGGCAGAGTGGACAATATCTCCAATAGGATTAATTCTTGCCCTTAATGTTCCCCCATTTGTTACTGTATTAGAGATATCTCCACGAATGAAATCTACAATCTGAGAGGCGATATGACCATTATTTTCAAGCTGAGTCTCTTGAGCAGATGAGATATTATTAAAGTAGAAATCAATACCATTAGTTCCATCATAAGATAAAATTCTGCGATTTTGCCATTCTGGAACATGTGCACTTGCCTGCCACATTGCTGTACCTACTGCACCAGTCTCAACACCAACAGGTAGAGCAGACACTTCGCCAAACCACCCAGCAGTATTGTATGTACCTTGATAGATTACAGTACCAACTTGCCTCTGAATAGAGTTTGTAGCCAGAGCAGCCGATGAGCCTAAACGGCTTTGAATATCTTGTTTCAGTTCGTTCATTGCATCAACCATCTCTTGAGGACTTGACGCATTAACATATTTGCCTCTGCCATTTATTGCTGCATGAAACATGTCATCAATTTTATTAATATTGGCTGCAGTAGGATCTGTCCAAGTTGGACAACATGGAGGATTAGAGCATACAGTGTCAGGACAATTTGGGTAGAGATCGCGATCAATTGAGCCTTCCACACCAAAAGATAGCGTATAAGTTACAAGATGTTGATGGTCAGCAGTATCTGAGGCATTTGTTGGTACATCATTATTTAAAGTAGTGTTAAGATCGTTCTCATAATAGTGCATTGCAACGTCTGCCAAAGTATTACTATAAGTATCTTCAAAAGGGGAACCATCAAAACCGTCTATCTGTGTTTTACTATCATCTTTATCTGCATTATCAACTCCGCTGTAGGAGTCATTCCAATATCCATCTGTCATTACAATTGCAAAAGCCTGTTGACATGTTCCTCCCTTGTCAGCGATAAAGAATGGATAAGTATTGCTTGCAAAATCAGTAGAAGGCAGGGGGGAAGGTTTACCATAATTTCCTTTAAAGTATTCACCAATATTTTTAAGACCTACACGAAGTGGAGTTCCACCGTCTGAATCCATTGAAAAAAGTGTTGTAAGTAATGAGTTTGATTGGTCTAATAAAGTATCGTTAATTGTTACCTTAACTGGTAGTGCATGTTGACGGATACCTCCATAAGAGTCACCGTAATGAATGGAAAGCAACCCTATATAAACACCCTCCATATCTGTAATAACTTTACTTATAGCATTTTTAGCAGTAAGCTCTCTGCGTCTGTAAAAAGAGTACCAGTTTGCAAAATTCTGTCTCTCTTGAGTATATGTTCTGCCTGTAACAATACCTGCGGCAGCAGCTTCAGCAGAATCTAAGAGGAGCAGTTCATTCCCAGTTGCAATATTGTCATTATTTACATCTGTATATTTATAATATTTTATTGAGCCGTCAATATCAACTAAATATCTTCCATTTGCATTTTCAGTATAATAGTGTGCTCGATGAATTTTAACATTCAAAGGTGAATGAGGCACAAACGCCACAGCATCGGCACATACTCGGCTTGTACTCCCGCCTGTATAGTGGTTTAGCCTTACAACCCCTTTGCCGTTTGTAAATGAAATTCCGTCTGTCCCGCCCGCTATTTTTGTCCATTTACCAGTACTAACTCTTTGACTCACAGTTGTATCTTCAGTTCCGCCAGAATGATCTGTGTAATAGTGAACAGATGTAGAGTGGCTTGAATCTCCTACCCATAATGCATAAACATCGTATAACTGACTTGGGACAAGATTATTTGCAGTCCATTTAGCAGTATAGGTACCATCAGTATTTGCCCTTAAATAATTAGCATCAGAATCTTGAGGACGTTTATATGCTGTACTATCGTCAATTAAAGCCCATGCTGTTGGAGATGGTGCTGTTTGTTCAAATGGAATTGGTGTTGTTGATGAAAATTGAGGAACTAATTTTATAGCGTCAGCACATGCTCTATTATTATTATTTGAAGGATTAGTATGGGTTAATACCACAGAACCAGAAGTGCCAAAGTTCACATCTGAAGCAATAGGATTCCACTTGCCACCATTTGCCTCTTGATTCACAGTAACAACAGTAGAGCCGTTAATAGTATATTGTACATTTTGGGAACGATTAGAACCTGCCACCCACCAAGCATATACATCATACTTTCCAGCGACTAAGTTTATAAACGACCATTCAGCAGTATATGTTCTGTTTTGAGTACCAGTGTATAAATAATTGGTCTGAAAATCACTCGGATCATCCGAAGAACCCCATGATGCACCGCTGGTAGCAGAAGGTGAAAAAGAGCCAAAATTTTGACCGTACCACAATATATCGTTGCGACCATTGTCATTGTCCATAATCACTTCAGTTGCCAACCCCTGAGATGCAGCAGTATCCTCATTGTCAACAAATACCGCTCCAGCGTTAATTAACGATGCTGTAGTGAGTGTAGGTTCTCCAAAATCATACCACTCTCCGCTCAAGTTAAGAGTATATGTGCTAATTGATGGATCAGATCGAGGATTATTAAGATTAGCATCGCTATAGGTTGGCCATGGAGTATAAGTTGCAGCGGGATCGTAATAGAGACGGTTTTCTACTGACCATTGAGATTTCCATTTGTTAGTAGCAGAACTGCCTTCAAGAATTTTACCATTGCTGTCACTTGAAGGGTATGCGTTATCATCAGTTGCATTAGAATCATTGAAAATATAGGCATAGGTACCTTCAAATTTTCCATCATTGCCAGCCTTACAGCTAAATTCCCAGTCCATACTTCCAGAGTCATCAATAACAAACATTACAATACCAGGTGCTGACTGTTCCATACTATCCAACGGAATATCGTCTAATACGATGCAGGAGGCATAAAGGCTATTTATTCTTACCTCGTATAGCAAGACGAATGCTATCACCATCATAAAGACCGAGATTAAGATATATCTGATGTTCGGAAACTTTTTCTTTTTCATAAATGCTCTCCCTTTCAATGTTGAGGGTTGAATTTGAACTATCTAAAAGTTTTTATTGTTGTTCCTGAATTAGTAACGATTTTTGCATTATTTAAAAAGTAGTATCTTGGAGGTTAATTTTGTACAAGTCGCCTTTTCAAACCAATTTCCATTCTCAACGTGCCATAGCTGTTGTTAGTTGACACATACTCAGTCAGAAGTCTTCCCTGTCTCCAAATAGGTTTATTTGCCCCTATTCCTAAACTTTCACTGCCTCCTCCCTGCATTGGAACATTTTCCCATCCAAAAAATGCTGCTGCGAGGTTAAATTTTGCTACGAGGTTATTATTTTTTAGAACTTCTCCACGCTCCTGAAGATTTTGCAGTATTATATTAATGGGAAGCACATTAATACCTTTTAATAGCTGACCTGACGGACCAGATGCATACCATACATTAGTTGCCAAATTGCTGTTTATATTGTTCAGAATTGTTGAGCCTGCAACAGTAACGATATTTTGGTCATCAGGAGGTCTTTGCATAAAAAATTGGAGACCTTCCATTGCAGCAGATTCCACCATGTTCAAATTCTGCTTATAAATTGCCTGATTGCGGATAATAAACTGTTCAGTAACTACAGTTTCTGATGACGTAAGACCTATAATAGTGATTATAGCAAGCAGCATAATTGCAATAACCATAATAGAACCATTATTGTTATTAATTGGTATATATATATCTTTTAACTTTAGATTTTTTATTATGTCTGTCTGCAACCTTATTTTTTGTAATAATTTGTTCATTGCGAAATCTCCTATATATAAAGCTGGTCTGAATATCCTTATTTTTATGCTCTCTTCTATTTGTAAGGACGTTGTCCACTGGCAGCCCATGTTTTCACAAATTGACATGAAGCAAGAGTATTATTGGTGGCTGGTAGGTTAGGATCACCTAAATTGTTCCCAAGAGTTATCTGTACAGATATGATTTTTGATACAGTATAAGTGCCAGCAGGTACGCCAGCACCTGAAGAGCCTGCAATTACAGGATCATTTACGTTAGGTGGAGGCATTGTAACTTGTGGAAGATTATCAACAACTTGCCAATGTACAGTATAGCGATTATCCAGAACAAGTGTGGTTTGATTACCGGCTACTAAATCTGGCATTGTTTCGTCCCATTCATCTGTATTTCCATCAATATCATCATCAATACTATTATTATTTGCATAAAACGGCATTCCTTTCAGGGTTTCTACACGATCATCAAGTGCTGCCAACGCTTCAGCTTTTTTAGCGATATTGCCAGTAGCAATCAAAGATGAACTCTGTAATGCACTCATTGCCATCATACCGATAGAAAAAATCCCAAGTGTAAGCAGCACCTCAATAATAGTATAGCCTTTATTTGATGATTTTCCCCTTGCATTTAGACAGGTTATAAATAATTTTGAAAGAGAATTCTGCATAAAATATTTCCTTATTAAATTCATATACCCATATTACGACATTGGATAGATACAGTAACCATAAGACGGCGGAACTTATTACCATTATTACCTTGAACAGGAAGAACTACATTTCCCCGTTTATTTCGATATGCTTTTTTATCTTTAAACTTTTTATTAAAGGGACCAGACTTAGTGCCAGCACGAGCTACAACAGTTAGTTCCACAGTGCGGATACTATTACGAAGAGATTGGGTTGTAATTGGAGTTGGTATGACATCTGGGTTACCGTCTCCATCATTGTCGTCAGTCAGATAGACAAAATTAACGGCATCTACATTAAGGGCAAAAGGTTCTAATGGACCTCCAGATTCTGATCTGCCTAAATGGCACTCTACTCCGCTCTTAATATCGTCATTGACCCCATCATTATCGGCATCATTAGTTAAGCGGTAGCGGATTATTTCACCAGGGTCATTAACATCGCCATCAGGAGCATTTGTTCCAGCATTGTCTTTTATGTCAAAAGAGAAGCTGATCTCTCCTGGTGTTGCAGTCATAATGCCTGCGTTAGCTGTTGAAAGTGGATCAAGACCAGCCATACGAATTTCATCGTTCATAGTTTCAAAAGCCGAACGTACTGTTTGGTTCATATCTGTCAGCTCTTCTTGGGTATTTTTACTACGAACCTGAACCTGGTAAGCAGAAACCATTAAAATACCAACAATAGAGGATATTGTCATTGCAACCATAAGTTCAACTAATGTAAATCCTTTTTTTCCTATGTAGATCATTATAAATCTCACTCCTTGATTTATTTATGTAATACTAAATTTTGTAACTTATTGGCTCTATTGGATTTTACAGGCTCCCATAGGATCAACCACGATATTGGCACTTAATCCGTTGCTGTTTTGAAGAGTTAGACTCCCACTTCCAGCATTTGGCATTCCTCGAGAGTTAAATTCCAACCATGTATTAGCCCCAAATGCTGCCGCTGATATAGTAGTGCCGGGTGATAATTGATATGTATCTGCTGGAGCATAAGCATTAGGGATAATATTAATATCCCACTCTAATATATCAAACGTATGACCTCCAACTGTAAAATCTATACGGGTAGGCATATTTGACTTAATTGAAGCCATTCTCACTTTATCAACTGCAGATTTAACACTACGAACCGAAGAATTAAATTGAGAGTTATTTCGCCATGCAATCATATTTGGAATAGCAATAGCAGAAATTATACTTATTATCCCGATAACAACCATCATCTCAATAAGCGTAAACGCTGCTTTAGAACGCATTAAATTATTGTTAAATGGATTCATAATTTATAATATTCCTCTCCTATTTGAATTATGGTATTGAAATCAATTGTAAAATAGTTGTTTTGAACGCTATGATGTCTAAAAAAATGGCTCTCTGATATTTTCCGTGGTTTTTAGTAAAATTGTCCAATTTTAATAGCGTTCATTGATTGCTACTAATTTAGGCTGTTAAGATATTAGTAATTATTTTAGATATTTACGAAGAGTAGCT
>JADFZJ010000064.1 GCA_015232555.1 Desulfamplus sp.
TATCCTGTGCAACCCTGCGGATCAATCCGGACGCATCCCAGGTCGAGTTCGTTATAAATTGTTGTATCTGCTGATACCCGTCTCCATCCATATCAAGTTCCTCATGCAATCGTTCCATGTTGCGTTTCCCGCGTTCTGTTTTAATCAATCCCTCAATGTAAAATTCGGGAAGGCGACCAGAATCGCTTGTAGATGTACAAAAGGAATTTTTGTATTCTCCAATATGACCGGAGAGATTCGATAGTATGCTATTGATAGCTGGATTATTTAACTTATTGATATTTTTAATCATTGAGGATTAATGACACATAATCCTCTAAAAATATATACATAATTGAAACCTAACAAAGTAGAATTATCATCTCAGAATATTTTATAGGCTTTTTTCAAAGTCAGTATAACTCATCTTTTCATATCCTTCGGTATGTACATACTTAAGGATAGTCAACAGCCTCTTTTCATCTATGTATCCAGGCATACTGCTTAATTTATCGCCATTAGTTTTAAGAAACCAGCAGGTAGGAAGCCCTCGAACGCTATAGGAATCGGCAACTTTTGTCTCCACATCAGAATCCACCTTGATAGCAATAAAATTTGCATTCATATAATCAATCAATGTTTTATCCTGAAAAGTTGACATCTCCATTTTACGGCAATAACCGCACCATGCTGCATGAAAATAGATAAATATCTTCTTATTTTGCTCTTTTGCCATGATGATTCCTTTATCATGGCTTTGCCAAGCAATGCCTCCAGATACACCAGAGACAGGAGCCGTGAGCAGTGTTAATAGCGATACAGCCGATATTACAAGCATAACACCGATGACCATTATCTGCTGTTTATGAGAAGATCGTTTGTCTTTTATTTCGTTATTCTCTAATATTCTATAATCTTTCATCTATTTTTCCTTTATAGCAATTTTTGTTTAAAAATATAACAGCATCAAATTCCAGCAAGAAGCTTAAATTTATCGGTAATAAGAAGTATGCCCAGAATAATAAGAAGAGCACCAGATATATTATTTATATAAATCAGTATTTTTTTTGTCCTACGCATAATCTCAAGTATCCTGTTAATAAAAAATGATATGAGCAGAAATGGAATTGCCAGCCCAGCAGAGTAAAGAGTTAAAAGAACAACTCCCTGAGATACGGTCTCCTGACTTCCAGCAATAATAAGGATTGAGCCAAGAAGAGGTCCAATACAGGGTGTCCATCCAGCACCAAAAGCCATTCCAATAACAAATGTCCCCATAAGATGTATAGGTTTTTCACTTATATGAATCCGTTTTTCAAAATTCAGACTTTTGATGTTGATTACACCAAGAAGATGAAGTCCAAAAATAATAATAATGGCACCGCCTACATACCTTATAAGCCATGAAAAAGTTACAATAAATCCTCCCACAAAAGATGCTGATGCACCAAGCACAATAAAAACAAGAGAGAAGCCTCCAATATATGCTAAAGTTGCAAGAATAACCTTCTGCCGTATTTTACGATCATCGCCCGTTGTCAGTTGATCTAAGGATAATCCAGTAATAAAGCTGAAATATGCGGGTATAAGTGGAAGAATGCAAGGTGAAAAAAATGAGAGCAGACCCGCCAATAATGCAGCCTGATATGATACTGTTTCAGTAAACAATTTTTCCTCCAGAGTGAGTATTTGTATTTTTTGAAGAGTAACTTAATCAGTTTTAACTATTTTTGCAAGTTTGTTTGAGAGGGGAGAACAAAATAAAAAAGCGGATAGTATAAAAACTATCCGCTTTTCATCAATTTTATGGCGGGAGCGACCGGGCTCGAACCGGCGACCTCCTGCGTGACAGGCAGGCGTTCTAACCAACTGAACTACGCCCCCGCAAAATATTTACTTTTGGGGTAAGTGGTGGGCGAGACAGGGCTCGAACCTGTGACTTCAACCTTGTAAGGGTTGCACTCTACCAACTGAGTTATTCGCCCTCACCTCAAAAGTGAGACTGTATTTAGCAGTATTGGAATTTTGTGTCAAGCAAAAAAATAAACTGATATTGTTTAAATGTTTGATTCAATCAAATTTTAAATTTTCTCACAAGCTCATCTAATTTCTCTGAAAGGCTGAAAAGCGATTTAGCACCATTGGCAACATCCGCACTTCTATTTGCAATATTGTGGGCAAGAGCATCAATATTGGATATACTCTTATTGATATTAGTCACTGATGCGGAATTATGGGCAATATTCTGGCTTACATCAGATATTCCATGCGAGGCATGAGCAACATTTTCATTGATCTCCTGTGTTGCAGATGACTGATCACCGACTTCAGAGATAATAGAAACAACAGTTTCATTGACAGTATTGATAACAGCAAGAATATCTCCAATATCTTTTGCAGTCCTCTCTGTTGACTGCTGGATACCATCGATCTGCTCTTTAATATTTTTTGTTGCAACAGCAGTCTGCCGTGCAAGCTCTTTAATCTCTCCAGCAACTACAGTAAAACCTTTACCAGCTTCACCTGCACGGGCTGCCTCAATTGTTGCATTCAAGGCAAGAAGATTTGTCTGTTCAGAAATTTCGTTAATCATATCGGTCACTTTACCGATTTTTTGAGCAGCACTGCCAAGCTCTTGAATACGGTCAGATATTCCGCTTGCCTTTTCAACAGCTTGGCTCGAAATTCTTCCTGCATTTTCCGTTTTACGTGAGACTTCATTGATGGTAACTGACATCTCTTCCGAGGCAGCCACAATCATGCTCAAGTTGCTGCTTGACTCCTCCATTGATGCTGCAACTGAAATAAAACTTGAATTGACCTCTTCAACAGATGCAGTAGTTTGATTAAGATGACCCACCATATCGCAAGAGTTTTCAGACATCTGCCACGATAAATTTGCCATATTTTGAGAAGATTGGTTAAGTTTATTAGAGTTATCTGCAATCTGCCCAATAATTCCCTGTAATTTCTCAATAAAAATATTAAACCAATCTGCAAGCTCTCCTATCTCATCATTGCTCTTTCTCTCAAGGCGCATGGTAAGATCTCCCTCTCCCTCTGCAATATCCTTCAATCTTCTGACCACCTCTTTTAATGGATTTGCAAGCCGCAGGGAGAAAAAATAGATAAAAGGCATAATAAGAAGAATACAGGCAAGGTTGACAATTCCAAGCTGAATAAGAATATTTTTAATATTTATAAAGATTAGGTGTCCTGACTGTATGGCTGCAACTGCTCCTACAAGTGTCTCACCATTAAAAATAGGCAGCAGAGCGTGAAAGTATCTTTCTCCATTAAGTTTAAATTGATCAATATAAACTTTTTGCTCTGATAACGATTTGCTGCTCTTAAAACTTTCTTTAGTTTCATAGCTTTTATGCTCTTTAAATGTTCCATCAACAAACTTTGCATTCACGTAGATATTTATATCTACACCTGTCATTTTTTTCATCTTCTCGCTGAATGTTCCTGCTATATTGTAGTATGCAATCAAAGTTCCCATTAGTGTAGGTTCGACTTGTGATGTTTTAGGATTAAATTCGTTACTCACAAGCGGAATTACAACTTTCATTGTGAGAATATCTTTGATCACTGTGAACTGAGCCGTTTCTGATGCAGTATCTTTATTGGAAAAGTCAATTTTGAGAGGCATATCAGGCTGATTTGCATTGTCAAGGAACTTATCATCACTCAATTTCTCGCTACCTGCAATTTCACAGCCGGCAAATGTTGAACCTGTTTTATCCAATAAATGAAATCCTGCAAAATATTTTCCATCTTTTTGAGCAGAAACAAAGGTTGTCAGATTCCCATCAATATCATAGGTAGCCATGCTGCTGAACTTATTAGTAGATGTTGATTGAAACAGTCTCTCTGTATTACCAACAAATGTACTTCTGTTTGTAGTTGCAGCCTCTTTTCCCGGGAAATCATGTAGAAATTTTATTTCAGTTCCCATATCACTGCTTGATACAAGACGTTTGCATTCATCTATAATTGCTTGCTCTTGTGCGATCAGCTCTTCTTTAATAATATTTGTAGTTTTAAGAAGATTTGTGTCAATTCCTGTGCGAGTCTGATTGCCAACAATAATAGCTACAATAGCCGCTGATGATGACATAAGAACAATAGCCATAGCTAAAGAGCCAAGAATGAGTTTTGATTTTATGGTAAATTTCATATTAAATATTTCCTTTTTTTAGCTGTAAACCATATTACTCGCTAATTTGCCCCTCCCCATAAGGAGAGGGCGAATAAAAATTTTATACTATTTTACGCTCTTTTTTAATACTATCATAAGCCTCTTGAATCTCTCTGAATTTATCGCCTGCAAATGTTATGAACTCTTCAGGAAGTCCTTTTGATGCAATTTTATCGGGATGATACTCAGAAACTAATTTTCTGTATTGTCGCTTAATCTCCTCGTTTGATGCAGTTTCATCGCATTGCAATACAGCATAAAACCGGTTTGATTCTGTTACATACATTGATTTCAATCTTGCATAATCTGTTGGAGAGTAGTTAAAAATTCTGGCTGCACTTAACAGAAGAAAATCTTCTTCAGCCGTTATTCCCCCATCTGCAGCAGATACCCTGAAAAGTATATCCATCATAAGATCAATAATGCGAGGCTGACTGCTGAAAGTAATATAGAACTGAGTAGCAAAGGCTTCAAAACTTTCAGACGAATTGAGAGCCTGACGAAAAATATTTATTGCACTCTGCCTGCTCGGGGAGTCTAAATGCAGATCATTGAGCATAAAAGAATCAATAGATTCAATCTCTTTTTCTGAAACACGACCGTCAGCCTTGGCAATTTTTGCAAGCATGGAAAATGCTGCTACAAAAAAGGTAAGTTGTGCCTCTTCACCATACGAAAGTCTTTGGTATATGTTTCCATCAATAAAAGAGCTGCTATTTTTTTTATCAACAAAAGTATGACCAAATGCTGCTCCGGCTACTGCTCCAATTGGTCCTCCGATCATAAATCCGATGGTACCGCCAACCATTTTTCCGAGCCATCCCATAGTAGATATCCTTATAAAAATATTTAATATTTTTTGTATGCAATTTAATAATTTGTCTATATATTTGCATATAACAACTCTTACCCAGAATCATAAATCTTTTTTAGAGAGGGAAAAATGGTCGCAATATATCTCACTGGAATTACTATTGCAATGCTCAATATTACAGGAATAGGGTTTGTCATTTTCATGCTCTTATTTAACCATCAATCAACCATTAAGTTGAAAAAATCAAACCTAAAAAAGAGCAGCACTCTAAACAGCACTCTAAACAATAGCATTGAAAACAGTACAGATAAATTATCAACTATAGAAGAAAAGGATAATCGTGCTGTAAAAGGAAAAAGCAGCACAGAAACAGTATCTGCAATAGCAGCGGGAATAGCTTTAGCTGGCGGTGCAGATGGTACCAACAGCAATATTAATAAAAAAAGCGGTGATTTTGATAATATTGATGATATATTAAACGATCTTGATCTGAGCGATTTTGATAATCTTGACCTTGATGATTTCAATTAAACTAAATGCAATTAAAAGAGTCTGCTTAAGTTAAGTTTATAATATAAAACAACTATACGGCTTTTTTAGCTTGCCAGATTTTTCTTTTTTCCTTCTGCTTTATAGAAGCACATCGTGTCTCAATTGAGCCTGAACCCAAAAGAGAATTTACCTCATTAAACAGAGCTGGGTCAGGAGAGAGTCGATTTTCATGAGAAATCTGCACAACAACCGACGCACTCTCAGACACCTGAATCTCTATAAATCCGATGCAGTTTCCAGGATATTTGTCAATAATCTGTTTGAGTTTATCAAGGCTCTGATTATTATTAGAGCCATTTACCTTAATGATAACGCTTGCCGCCCACTCTTTTTCAGCCATCTCCATTGGGACAATTGATTCTGCAAGAAGTTTGACACTGTTATCCCGTTTTTGAACCTCTGCCTGAACAATGACAGCAGCCTCACTTGCAATAATCTGACTGCTTTGGGCATAAACTTCAGGAAATACAACTAACTCCACACTTCCATAAGTATCTTCAAGAGCGGTGAACGCCATTGTATCACCCTTTTTAGTCTGCAAAACCTTCATAGGACGAATCGTGCCGCCCATTCTCACTGTAACTTTGTCGTTCATCTCATTAAGATTTGATGAGTTGGCATTGGCATATCTTGAAATGATATTTCTGTACTTATCAAGAGGGTGACCAGTAATGTAAAATCCCAATGTCTCCTTTTCCAATGCAAGCAGCTCACTCGAATCCCACTCCTCAATATCAGCCATTTTAGGTATAGATATAGGAGCCGAAGATGTACCGTCCATAGCTAAGAAAAGATCCATCTGGGCATCTGCTTTCTCTTTTTGTATCCTGTTTCCATGCTCTAATGCACTCTCTACAGCATCCATCAATTGGCTTCTCTTTGCACCAGTTGAGTCAAAGGCACCACATTTTATAAGAGCCTCTACAACCCTTTTATTGACCTTTCCAAGATTTACCCTCTCGCAAAAATCGTATATTGAGACAAATCGTCCAGATTCTTCTCTTGTGGCAACAATAGACTCAATAGCAGCAGAACCCACATTTTTAACTGCTGCCATACCAAAACGGATAGCATCTTCTGTTACTGTAAAACCAGCGTCACTCTCGTTTACATCAGGAGGCAGAACCTTGATTGAATGGCTTCTGCACTCATCAATGAACTTGACAACACTCTCCGAGTTGCTCATCTCACTGCTCATCAATGCTGCCATATATTCACGTGGATAATGGGCTTTTAAGTATGCTGTCTGAAAACAGATAAGTGCATAGGCGGCACTGTGGGATTTGTTAAAGCCATAGCCTCCGAACTTTTCCATAAGATCAAAAAGCTCAGACGCCTTTTTTTCAGACAGATTGTTCTCTTTTGCACCTTTGAGAAAAAGCCCCCTGTGCTCGTCCATCATGGAGGCTATCTTTTTTCCCATAGCCTTTCTTAAACCATCTGCATCTGCCATTGAGTAGTTGGCAAGCACACCAGCTATCTTCATAACCTGCTCTTGATAGAGGATTACGCCATAAGTCTCTTTAAGGATTGGCTCAAGCTCTGGAAAGATATATTCGACTTGTTCTCGTCCATGTTTTCGCTCGACATAAGAGTCAGCCATACCGCTATCAAGAGGACCAGGACGATATAGTGCAACAAGGGCAACAATATCGCTAAAAGATGCTGGCTGCAACCTTGCAATCAGCTCTTTCATGCCTGAACTTTCAAGCTGAAACACTCCCGTAGTATCTGCCCTTGAAAGAAGCTCGTAAGTCTCTTTGTCTTCTAAATCAAGGTTAAGCAGATCAGGAATTTCCCTCTCTTTTGGAGACGAGTTAGAGAGAATGGGAATTGTTGCATAGGAGTCAGGGGTGAGGTGTGAGTTGGGTGTGCGATTAGAGAGGCTACGGTGCATCTCTACTGATTTTTTGATAAGCTCAATTGTGTTTTTAATAACAGTCAAGTTGCGAAGTCCCAAAAAATCAAACTTCACAAGCCCCAATTTTTCCACATAGTTCATGTCAAACTGGGTTACAACTTCGCCCTCTTTACCACGATAGAGCGGCAGATATTCAACAAGAGGCTTATCTGAAATAACAACTCCTGCAGCGTGGGTTGATGCGTGCCTTGGCAGCCCTTCAAGCAAGAGAGATATATCAATCATCTCCTGCTTTACAGGATTTTCGCCTGCTTTTTCTAAGATAGCCGGCACATCTTCAAGAGCCTGCTTTAGAGTGACTTTAGAACCTTCAGGCACCATTTTGGCTATCTCATCAACTTCTGAAAGAGGAACACCAAGTGCACGCCCCACATCTCTGATAACAGCTTTTGCCTTGAGTTTTCCAAATGTGATTATCTGGGATACATAATCACCGCCGCCATAACGTTGAATCACATACTGATATACCTGTTCTCTACCCTCAATGCAGAAATCAACATCAATATCAGGCATACTTATACGGGCAGGATTTAAAAAACGCTCAAATATAAGACCATGCTCAATGGGGTCTAATGCTGTAATCTCCATTGAGTATGCAACCATACTTCCAGCAGCAGAGCCGCGACCCGGTCCTACTGGAATATCGTGCTCTCTTGAGTAGCGGATAAAATCAGCAACAATCAGAAAATAACCGGGAAAACCCATATCAAGAATTACGCGGATCTCGTAATCAAGACGCTCTCTGTATAGTTTTTCATCAAGCTCGCTAAAATCGGGATTTTTCCGTTTAATAACAGCAAGACGCTTTTCAAAACCCTCTCTTACCTGACGTTCAAATATCTGATCAACAGTCTCCTCATCGTTGATTGATTGATGAGAAGTTACATGGTTTGTAGCAGTTTTGCAGTCAGTCTCACCTTTAGTTTCAACTTCATCAACAACTTGATTAATTTCTTGTTCATGAGGAATATTAACTTCTTGTTCCTGAGGAAGAGTGTATCTTGGAAAATGATAGGTTTTATTATCAAACTCAACATTGCACATCTCAACAATACGACAGGAGTTTTCAATTGCCCCGTCATAATGCCCTAAATCTGTTACCATCTCTTCAGGAGATTTAAAATACAACTGATCAGAGTCAAACTTAAACCTATCTTTATTATTTATAGTATCTCCAGTCTGGATACACAAAAGTGCCTCATGTGCACGGACATCACCTTTTGAAAGATAGTGGCAGTCGTTGGTTGCAACCATTGGAATTGAGAGCCTTTGACTCAATTCAACTATCCCCTGATTCACCCTCTCTTGAATATCCATGCCATTATGCTGAACCTCAAGAAAGAAATTTTCCTCTCCAAAGGTTTTAAGATAATAGTGTGCTGAAGCATCTACATCTGCTTTTGTGCCGCGAAGAATTTTTTGTGGTATTTCACCTTTTAGGCAGGCAGAAAGGGCAACAAGTCCTTTGCTGTAGCGAGCTAAAGTTTCTCTGTCAACCCTTGGTTTATAGTAAAAACCCTCAAGCTGGGCAATTGATGCTAAACGGCATAAATTTGAATATCCGTCCCTATCTTTGGCTATAAGCACTAAATGGTTAAGACCTTTGTGATCTTCTGGTGTCTTATCGCTGAGTGTACGAGGGGCAATATACATTTCGCAGCCAATCAAAGGTTTTATGCCAGACTTAATGGCTTTTTCATTGAATGGTGCTGCTCCAAACATTGTTCCATGATCTGTCATTGCAACCGCATCCATGCCAAACTCCTTACACCTTTTTAAAAGCGGCTCAAGGCGGATTGCACCATCAAGAAGAGAGTATTCGGTGTGGACGTGGAGATGATAAAATTTAGGGGAACTAATTGGGTTTAAAATGGCTGATTCTGTCATATTTTTGATCGCTTTTTATAGATAAAATTCCAAGGTTTGCTTTACTGTAGGATTGCATTTCCCTATAACATACTATTTCAATTTCTGGTAGCCCTCTCCTTAAAGACTTTGGGACAGGGTGGAAACTTTTGTACTTGTTTCAAACGCACATAGACAGAAAATAAAGAGATTACAAAGTTATACCTGTTCCTCAGAAAAAATACTAAAAAAATTCATTTCTCAAAAAAATATCAAAAAAGGTATATGTTGTGATAAAATTATTTCCTGTAAAAACAGATATATATCTATATAATGGGTATATAGATATACCCACTTTTAGCACTAAAAAATACCCCTTGTATTTATTGCTCTAATATTATATTGGGATATCTCAAGTTTATGCAGTAGTAACATTTTCTAAAAAAGTGTTTTGAAAAAGCCAAACCAGTTGTGAAGCTGGGACGGAAAACCACGGGTCTTAATCAAAAAAGATAGCCGAGTTACCCTAACAAAGGTAATTCGGCTTTTTTTGTTTAATGCTTCAGCGAGATTGGCTCGCTGGATAAAATTTAACTTAATAGTAGGAGAATGAAAAAATGAAAAAGATTTTATTGTTTTGTTTGGTATGCGGAGTGTTGATGCTCATGGTTGGTGGTAATGCCTTTGCTGTTAGCGTTTCACCTGGCGGTTTGGCTAATTCAACTGGTATTATTACCGATCTTGGTTTGTTCTCAGCAGGAACTTACAAAATAACAGGAAGTGGAGTGGTTGATTTAACAGGTGATGGTAAATTCCCTATGAATCCTGACGGTACTCCAGCACCTAAAGTAACTCATCCAAGTTACAATTATTTTAATCCAGATGGATCGTTTACAGCTGATGGAAACTATGGAGCTGCAGGAAATAATGCAAAAATAGGTGCATTAATTGGAACGCTTTTGAGTAACCCTACGAATTATAATGACTGGTTCTTAATCGGTTCCTCAACTACAATTACACTAACTCAAGCTGGACATATCTATGCATCTGTTAATGATACCTACCATATTAACAATACAGGAGCCTTTGAAGCAACTGTTACAGCCACCCCTGTCCCCGCAGCCGTATGGCTTCTCGGTTCTGGTCTTGTAGGTCTTGTAGGTCTTAAGAGGAAAAGAGCAAAGAAGTAGTAATATAGCTTTACAGATAAATTTTTTTGCCCTGCCCCAAGGGGGTGGGGCTGCTCAGTGCGTAACGTGATTTAATAAATTCTCTTTTGCTTAGTGTCGATTTACAATAACCATACCTGCTATAATAAAAATTATTGAAACTATAATATTTAGTGTCAACGGCTCATCAAGCAGCACAACGCTTAAAAATACACCTGAAACAGGCATAAGAAATACAAAAGAGTGTATTACTGTTGCCCCAAATTTGTATAACAGTCTATTCCATGCAATAAATCCATAAGCAGCAGTTACAAAACTTTGATATAAAATAGCCTCAATAACAGCTTTATCCATAAATCTTACCATTTGATCATCCCATATAAAACCGGCAGCAAAAAAAATCGGTGTCCCAAAAATCATTGGATATAAGGTTATCTGTAGGACACTTATCTCAGAGATGATTTTCTTTGTGTAAATTGCACTGCATCCCCAAAGAAAAACAGCAATGCTTATTATTAAATCTCCGATTAGCATGTTTTCCGATATCTTTTGGTTGTCAAAAAAGAGAAAAAAAACCCCGATAAATCCTAAAGCAATACCGACAACCTTTTTTACAGTAATCTGATCTCCTGGTATAAAAAAATGGGCAAGAACTAATACGATAAATGGAAGTATATTTGAAATAATTGTACAATGAGATGCCGTACTCATGCTTAATCCATAATAAAAAGATGGCAACTGAAAAGTGAATATCAGGGAGAGAATTAAAAGTTTGTATCCCTGACTTCTGTTAAACCCCAGAGACTCTCCAGTCATCTTTGCCCAAATAACAAGAACAGTAGATGAAAGAGCAAATCTGATGCCTGCGTTTGTAAAGATGCCTACTCCTCCAAGACTTATCTTTATTGCAACAGTATTAGCTCCAAATAGTATGCAGAGAAATGCCGTATATAATGATGCTTTAAGTGTAAGATTATCATTTGTTGATAAAAGATTTGATGTCTCTGCTGTTTTCATACTTTAGCTTTGTTCCTATTCACAATATATTTATTGAAGGAAGAGACGCACGGCTGTACGTCTCTACTGAATTTAAATACAAACATTTTCATCAGACTGACTTTTCAATTATTTTTTTCCTTCTCCTTCTCATACCTCAAAAACTCTTCTAATCTTTCATCAGTAAAAAATATTGATGATGGTTGAGAGAGCATTTGAGGAATTCCACCCTTTCCACCGCGAGTCAAACGGCTTGCTTTTTTTGTGCCGATAAGACGACAATAATTTTCAGCCATCTTGACAGGCTCCGAAAATTTAGAAGCTGTATTTATAATTGAAGTGCCAAGGTCAATCGGAACTTCAGGAGCTTGAATATCTTGTGGGTTCTTTGAAGGGTCTGCTGCCTGAATAACATTTTTTTTATCATTAATGTCAAAAAATTCTGACTCTCCGCCAATTTGGAATGGCATTGATTTATCAGCAATCAACAAGGTATCTGGATTAATTCTTATGCTTCCACCTTTTGACCCTTCTGCCGAAGTGTTTGCCTTAATATGTCCATTTTGCATAACAAGCAAACCAGCAGGGTTTGAGTCTGAGTGTTCATTTATGCTTATATCGCCGCCATCTCCGTTTGTGCCTAAAACAGAGGTGGTAATCTGACCATCATGGAGATAGATGGAATCAGCATTGATGTTGATGTCGCTGGCTGGAACATTTTTTGTGCTTTCAGAGGTTATTTTGGATTGTCCTTCAATTGAGAGTTGTTTGGTGTTTAGTGTGATGGATTTATTATCAGGCATGTTGGCAAGTTTTTCTTCTGGCAGAGTATTATGTGCAATAGTAACAATATAACCTTCGTTCATAAGAATTATTGAAGTCGCATTAACCGAGACATTCCCGACATAACCCGTAGAATCTTGATATGCTCCACTCTCGATGAAACTTGAGTGAACGATGAGTTCATCAGCGTTCACCAATACATCTCCTGCATCTCCTTTTGACAATGTGCCAGTTGAGATAATCCCATCAAAAATTTCAAGCAGATTCATTACTCTTATATCTACTATTCCTGAGTTACCAATAGAATCAGTTAAAGCACTGCTAAGAGCACCACCCCCAGCAATTTTCATATTTCCAGCGTTGATTTTAACACCACCGGCATCACCTTTTGACCATGTGCTGCTTGATATTTCACCACCATTAAGCACCTCTAATAGTTCAGCTACGGTTATCTCAACTGTACCAGCTTTGCCTTCGGAGCTTTGTTCAGCAGAGCTTGCAACCCCTGTAAGGTTGTTACTGCTACCTTGCCCAGCAATTTTCATATTCCCAGCGTTGATTTTAACATTGCCAGCATCGCCTTTTGAAAATGTGCTGCTTGCTATTGAACCACCATTAAGCACCTCTAAGAGTTCAATTATGGTTATTTCTACTGTACCGGCTTTGCCTAAGGAATTTGTTTTTTCAGAAGAGCTTGCAACTCCTGTAGTTTTGCTGCTGCCCTGCCCATCAATTTTCATATTGTTAGCGTTTATTTTTACGACACCAGCATCTCCTTTTGACCATGTTTTGCTTGATATCTGAGCACCATTGAGTACTTGAAGTAAACCAGTTACGGTTATAGTTATTTCACCAGCTTTTCCTTTGGAACTACTTGAGGCATCGCTTGAAATATCGATAGCTTTTCCCTGCCCGTCAATTGTCATATTCCCAGCGTCTATTTTCACATTGCCAGCATTGCCTTTTGCAAATGTGGAGCTTGATATTTCACCACCATTAAGCACCTCAAGCAGTTCCGTTACGGTTATTTCTATTACTCCAGCGTTACCTTCCGAGTTTCTTCCAGCGTAGCTTCTAACCCCATTAACATACTCACTGTCTTGCCCACCAATTTTCATATTACCTGTATTAATGAGAATATTGCCGGCAGTTCCTTTTGAATTAGTATCGCTTATTATTGAGCCACCGCTTAAAAGCTCAATCAAACCAGATACTGTTATTTCTATTGTACCGGCGTTCCCTTCGGAGCCAACAAGTGCATTGCTGTAAATGCCAGCATAGTTTCCCTGCCCATCAAGTTTGATGTTACCAGCGTTTATACGAACACAGCCAGCATCTCCTTTTGCCGATGTGCTATTTGATATTTCAGCACCATTGCTCAACTCAAGAAGTCCATTTAAGCTTATTTCTATTTTACCTGCGTTTCCTTCGGAGTTTGTTCTGGCACGACTTACAACACCAGTAACCCAAGATGCGTTTCCTTGTCCGTCAATTTTTATATTATCAGCGTTTATGGTAATACTTCCCGCATCTCCTCTTGCAACAGTATCATTTAATATTACTCCACCATTTAACAAATCAAGTAAATCTTTTACAATTACTATGATTTGCCCCGCATTCCCTTCCGAGCCAGCACGAGCATTGCTGTAAATGCCAGCAGAATTTCCCTGTCCATCAATTTTCATATTACCAGCGTTGATTTTCACACTGCCAGCATTGCCTTTTGACTGTGTGGTGCTTGAGATTTCACCGCCATTAATCAAATCAAAGTATTCAGCTACAGTTATTTCCACTGTGCCTGCGTTACCTTCGGAGTTTTGGTAAGCACTGCTTGCAACTCCTGTAAAATTACTGCTTCCCTGCCCATTAATTTTCATATTGCCAGCGTTGATTTTAACATTGCCAGCATTGCCTTTTGAGTCTGAGCTACTCGCTATTTGACTACCATTAAGCAACTCAAGGTATTCAGTTACGGTTATTTCTATGTTGCCAGCATTACCTTCTGAACCAGCAAGAGCATTACTAGAAACTCCAGCATAATTTCCCTGTCCATCAATTTTCATATTAGAAGCAGTTATTTTAACATTGCCAGCATTGCCTTTTGAGTCTGAGCTACTCGTTATTTGACCACCATTAAGCAACTCAAGGTATTCAGTTATGGTTATTTCTATGTTGCCAGCATTACCTTCCGAATTCATAACGGCAAGACTTGAAACACCAGTTAAATAATCACTTCCTTGTCTATCAATTTTCATGTTCCCAGCTCTTACAGCTACATTGCCAGCATTGCCTTTTGCCCATGCATTCCCAGAAATTATACACCCATTTAGCATCGTAAAAAGATTATCAACATAGATAGATACGTCATTTCCATTACCAGATGAAATTTTATTTGCTTCACTTGCAATACCAGCAATGAAAAAACTATCCCGATAAGGTACGTTATTCCCTTCTCCATCCATTAAAAAATCACCTGCTGATATGTTTAAATATCCAGTATTCCCATATCCATAAGTTATGCTGGATATAGCTCCTACCCCTTGTATTGTGAGTTTATCTTTGACCTTTACATCAATGGCTTTTCCATTTCCTTTTGCTTCTGGCTCAACCTCAATAAAAACGCCTGTAAACTCTTCGCCTTCTTGCTGTTTTATGAGCATGTTTTGAGCTTCAACTTTTACTGTGCCAGAATCTCCACTTGAAAACACATTCGATTGGATACGGCTGCCCTGTTTGATTTCAAGCTCTTTATCAGCCTTAATTTCCACGCCATTTCCATCAACGGTTTTATCTCCTTTATTGTCTGCGGCAATCTTTGAGTTGTTTTGGAGTTTTACACTGCCTGCTTTTACAGTAATCTTACCACCGCCATTTCCGCTTGACTCAACTCTTGCATTATCAAGCAGCAAATCACCACTTGCTTTAAGCTCAATCTCTCCGCCTGAATTTACAATAGAAGCCTGTTTTTCTTCTGTTCCAATCTTTGTTCCCTTAATTGTTATATCTTTACTGCTGGTTAATGAGACTTTACTTTCAGGCTTAAACTCAAGATTTGAGCCATTAACCTCAATGCTTGCTGATTGCGTCTCCAAAAAACCAAAAGCCTCTGGTGCGGCCTGTGTGAGTGTGCTTTGTTCGGTCTTTGCTGCCTTGAAAGATGCACCGTCTGCAAATTTAAGCTCATTTCCAGTGCTCACATGAAAAGCTGCTGGAACATCAATCTTTGCATTTTGTCCAAAAACAACACCATTAGGATTGATAAAATAAAAATCAGCTTTGCCAACATTTGAGCGAAGAGTGCCTTCAATCTCTGATTTCTCTCCACCTGTAACCCTTGAAATAACATTCTTGATTGAGTCAGAACCAGTAAAAGTTGCACTCTCTTCTGTTTTTATGCT
Organism: Desulfamplus sp.; assembly: GCA_015232555.1. Lineage (GTDB taxonomy): Bacteria > Desulfobacterota > Desulfobacteria > Desulfobacterales > Desulfobacteraceae > Desulfamplus. The sequence goes on from JADFZJ010000064.1 coordinate 15,662, forward strand.
GAATTTGTCAAAGCTGTGAAAAAGGTTGCTGCCCTTGAGTGTGCCGAGAGCCTCTGGAATGGCGTAATCTGGTCCCGTTAATGTTTGTGCTGCACCAACTGAGCCGTCGGTTGAGATATCTGCATAAAGCAGGGTAGGGGAGGTTAAGAAAAAAAGGCAGATTAAAAAAATTAGGGATAAATTGTTGATGCTCTTTTGGGGGGTCATTTGGGTATTTCTCCTCTATTGCGGGTGTCTGAATCAGGATTGTCAGGATAAAATCAGGATAAAAGGATTTGAGTTTAACCTTTTTGCATTCAAAGTAGAGACGCACGTCCGCACGTCTCTAAAGTTTGGATTAAATCTAAAAAGGATACACACATCCTCTTTTATTCTTTTATCTTGTTTATCCTGATTCTGAATGTTTGAACACTACTCAATCTTTTGTCTGGAGTTAATCACGGTTTTTGTGTATTTTCAAGTTGTAAATATTCCTATATGGAGAGGAGGAATAATATCACTCCCTCTCCTGAGAGGAGAGCTGGGGAGGAGCTTTACATAACATCACTATTTAACATACAGGGCTATTTTATAATATGAAAATGAATCCTTTAACAAAAAAGAAATGGAAAAGATTTGTCTCTATAAAAAGAGGGTTTTTTTCGTTTGCAGCGTTATTGATTATGATACTTATATCTATGTTTGCCGAACTTTTTATCAACAGCCGTGCACTTATTGTCTATTATAACGGTCAGTTGTGGTTTCCTACATACAGTGCAATGATTTCTGGAAAAACTTTTGATCTTAATTATGAGTATGAGACAAATTACAGAGAGCTTAAAGCAAAGTTCAAACATGAGAGAGAGGAGAATTTAAAGCAGGGAAGGGCAGTGGGTAATAATTTTGTCATAATGCCGCCTGTTCCATTCAACCCCTATGAGAATGATCTGAAAGAGAACAGCTATCCCCCTTTTCCCCCTTTGTTTTCAGAGAGACATTTTATGGGCACTGATAATGTAGGCAGAGATATTTTGGCACGGTTAGTCTATGGATTCAGAACTGCCATGCTATTCTCATTTGTGCTGCTTGTTTTAGACTATTCAATTGGAATAACTCTTGGGTGTGCAATGGGCTACTTTGGTGGAAAATTTGATCTCTTTTTCCAGAGAGTTCTTGAGATATGGAGTAATGTTCCTTTTCTATATATAGTGATTATTGTCTCATCAATTGTGGTGCCAAATTTTATGATTCTGCTTTTGATTATGGCATTTTTCGGCTGGATAAATATGACATGGGTTATGCGAACTATGACCTATAAAGAGAAAGAAAGAGAGTATGTTCTTGCTGCAAGGTCTATTGGTGCATCAAACTTTAGGATTATTTTTAAGCATATAATTCCAAATACAATCTCAGTTATTGTAACATATATTCCGTTTGCCATATCTGGTGGGATTGTTGCATTAACCTCCCTTGATTACTTAGGATTTGGTTTGCCTGCACCGACTCCAAGTTGGGGAGAACTATTGCAGCAAGGTTGGGGTAATATGAGTGCATGGTGGATTTCAGCTTCTGTAGTATCTGCACTTATTATTACACTTATGACTGTAACCTTTACAGGGGAGGGGATAAGAGAGGCTTATGATCCTAAGATGTACTCTTTTTATGAATAAGCAGGGTTTAATTGTCCTGTTGTTGTTAATAATGAGCCTGCTTGGCGGATGCAGTAGTAAAACTATAGAGATTCCAGAAGATACATACGAAGATAGAAGTCTTAGAAACTCAAGTTTTGTTAAGCAGGAACTATACCGCCAGTATAAGGAGTGGAAAGGGACAAGATACAGAATGGGAGGATTAAATAAAAAAGGTATTGATTGTTCTGGTTTTGTGTATATCACTTTTAAACATAAATTTAGTATTTTACTGCCCAGAACCACAGAGGATATGGCAAAATTAGGGATAACTGTTGATATTGGAGAGTGGAGACCAGGAGATTTGATCTTTTTCAAGACTGGTATATTTGACAGGCATGTTGGAGTTTATATAGACGATGGTCAGTTTCTCCACGCATCAACAAGTCAGGGTGTTATCATCTCCGAACTTTACAGTCCCTATTGGAACAAAACCTACTGGAAAACAAAAAGAATATAATTTGCTTTGAATTGTCATATCTGATAGAAAGCACGGCTCAATAATAAAACAAGCATAAAAAATTCAGATGAACTTTTAAAAAAGCTACAATAGTAAATATCCACCTTCTTAGAAGGTGGCTTTGCCTTTTGCCCCCTGAAAGGGGGCGGCACTTGCCCTCTAAGAGCCTGTTTAAAAATTAATTGTAACCCTCAGTTTGCTTTGCAAGTAATCACAATTTTTAACATGTTTGCTCAAATGAAGTCTTTATATTGCAACCTTGTCCGTCTTAATGGATTACTGTGTAGAATCTGCTTGAGTCACAAAAGGCTCTTTTGGCTCTATATTGGTTCGTGAGGAAAGATTTTTACATGTTACAAATAATTTTTAAACAGGCTCTTATAGGCAGCGTCTGCCCAAATCAGTTTTATTGTTGAAAACCAGAAAAACAGAGTCTGCATAATATCCATTGCCTGTTTACTATCAGATAAATTAGCATCATGAACTTTAACTACAAGTGGAAAACCAAGTGTATCAACAACAATATGACGTTTTCTGCCTTTTATCTTCTTGTGTCCGTCAAAGCCTCTTGTATCAGCCATTTGAGCAGTTTTCACAGATTGGCTGTCAATTATGGCAGCAGACGGTTCAGGCTCTTTACCTAATTGTTCACGCAAACCTCTATGTATTGACATATGAATCAATGACCATCTGTTGTTTTTTTATATTTGCTGAAATAATAATATACACTCTGCCATTATTTCAGCAGTTCTTGCCACAGGAATATGATGATAGTTATTGAAATAAACAGCATGAGATTTCACATTATCACCATACTGAACAGGTTGGCTCACCTCCTGCGGGAAAACACCTTTATTCATTTTTCCGCATTGAGGGCAGAATTTTACCTCAGCTTTATGCTCAGTTACTTCAATATGGATGGCTGGAATATCGAAAACCTGACGATTTTCGTATTCTGATACAGGGACATCACAAAGAGATGTTTGACAATGAACACAACTTACTGTTTCATACACTACTTTATGGTCAGGCGTTTCAACTTGATTAAGCGTTGAGCCTTTGTGTCCTTCCTGACCCCCTGTGGATTTCTCACCTTTTTTCTCAAACTGCTCGTTCGTTGCTTTTTCAATCCATCGCTGGAGGGTGGTTTACTACTGTTGCTACTGTTCTTAGCAATTTGCCTTTGCAGCTCCTTAATCACTTGCTGTTGTTTCTCAATATGCCTTGATAAATCTTTAATGCAACTCAACACCTCATGGAATACCTCCACTACAGAATCTTCACCTTTACGGTAAGCTTCTCTTATGTCTTTTTCAGAAGGAATTTTAAGTTGCATCATAAATATTTCTCCAATTCTGTTATTGTCTCTTCACATTGGATGATTTATAAAAACTACACTAAAAAAGAATGCCTGAGTAGTTACTTTTTATTATAAAAATAGCTACTGACACTTAAGAAGACTGAAACTATAATGCCACAGTTCAAAAGGTGCATCTGCTGGCTGAAAACTCAAATTGTTATTTATATCATATTTTGATTCAACAGCAAGAATATACATATCCATCTTTAGCGGCGAATCAAGATTACAGTAATCAAATTTAAGCGATTCTGTGTAAACAGCATTGCTCATCTGGCTCATGCAGGATGCGATATTATTGATGTCAGAAATTCCACCATTCTCATCAAAAAATATCAATACATTCCAATCTGGAATAAAGGCAGCCACATAAAAATTCATGGGGACAGGCTCTCCTGCAACTTTGCCTTTAGTATCTTTATAGTTTGGAAAGTCAAAGGCAAGAGCAAAGGTTTTTTCTCCTTTCTGGACATTGCCAACTGCTACTGGCTGGGTTTCAGAGTTTGGTGTAGGAGATGGGTTTGCAATTTCAAAGATGTCTGTTTTTTTGATTTTGGTACGTTTTGCTCCGCCCCGAACAACTACTTCTGCCTTGCTGCTATTGCCTGAACTGTCAAACACTGTAATGTAGTAAGTTCCAACTTCTGACGGTGCTGTATAGGTCAATATTCCTGATGTTTCG
>JADFZJ010000065.1:0-2826 GCA_015232555.1 Desulfamplus sp.
AGATTACAGGATGGAAAGGGCAACACATTTTGCGACCTCCTTATAAATTGTTATGGTTACTCACCATAACAATTTATAAGGAGGTCGCATTAGCACATGCAAGAACCTAACCGGACACTACTGAAAAAATCTATAAAATTATTATTTTATGTCAGATGCTAAGTTTTCAACTTATGAAATGCAGCGTTTTTATATTGAACAAGCACTTCTTATGTATAATATAAAGAAAAAGAAGGGTTTCTTTGTAATAGACGATACTATGCAACACCACACTAAATTTTGTAAGTGGATTGATGGAGTATTCGTTCTGTTTGATTATGCCATGGGTAATAATGTTAAATCTGTTTGTATTGTTTTGCTTTACTACACCTTTAGTTACGGCAAATCTAACCGGACTCAGTGCAAATACTATTTATCATTTCCGCTTAGTTGCAACCAGCAGTACTGTTATGACTAATTGGTGTATCGTCAGGAGATAATAATATTAGCGTGAAATCTGGTGGGCGTGTAGAGTGCGTGAATTTTGCTGGTTCAAATATTGTTAATCTTGAAGATAAAGCCTCTGATTTTAAGGTTTACCGTTCAGGTGGAACTGTTTATCTAAAAAATGCTACCTCCTGCACATTAGTCAAAATCCCAGCAACCAAAACACCCCAGACTTTAAATTTTCCAGATAGCAATTTTGAACTGATTATTAGCAATGGTAAGGTGATGATTGGCAATCAGGAGATTACAAAAACGGAAATGCAGCTTTACGTAGAGGGCGGAGGTATGGCTTATTAGTCGTTGGAACCCCTTGACCATCCCCATACCCATACTGGTCGGGTTTAGAGGCAGTAGCTCCGACCTGATTCAAGCAATGTTTTTACACGGGAGCGGCATTAAATCGAATCAACGGTGAGTCTGATATTTCAAAGCCTTTTGAATCGGCCTGAGGCGATTATAAAATTTGAGTAATAATGATCAAGAAATGGAAGGAGAGTCTTATCTATGACAATATCTGTTAGCGAAACAATTGAATCTGATGCCTTGACAGCAAACCTTAAGGAGACTGCCCAGAATGTCGTCATAAAGCCTGAATACACCATTTTGCTTGATATGGTGTCAAACTTCAGGGGAATCCACAACAACCTTGAGACTCTTCTGTACGAACTCTGCCACTCGTTCCGAAACTGGTCTTTAATCCTTCCACAGTTAAGAAGCCATACTCTTAAAAACTGTCATATTTATAAAAAACATCCTGATGGAACAAAAGCGTTTGCACTTTTTGCCGATTTTTTTATTCAGGCTATTGTTGATTCAGAAAAAAATGATGCTGTGCAATCTCAGGCAGTAGAGGCACTTTTTGCATGGCTTGATAAATTGATCTCTATCTTTGACAGCAACGAGCTATCTGCCTACGAATCTGTGCTCAACGACCTTTTTATCCGTTTAAATGAGATGGGTGAGCATGGAACAGGAAAAGCCATCATTCACATTGTTCAGGGGCAGCACTCAATGAGACGTCTTGCATCACGTCTGCTTGATTTTGCTTTTGATTCTAACAACCAAAATGTTGATTCTGATAAATCTATCCCATCTGACAATCCTAACCAAAACTCAAATCTATTTGACTACAAACCTCTTGCCACCCTCATGGCAACTGTTTTGAAAAAAAACTACGGCTCATGGCTTGAAGAGGAAGACCCTGAAATATGGCTTTCAAATCAATGTGATGTTGATATCTGTCAAGAGACCCATATTCTGCTTGAGCCAATATCTCATAAGGCAATAAATGAAAGTTTGAGAACATTGACGAACATTGAACAGAGTATGGCTTGTGCAAAAAACCAGTTAGTTACTTCTGCATTAAAAGAGATGATGGCTATACCTTCGCATCTTGATATTGTTAGAATGTACAAAGCAATTCCAGAGCAGTTGGGAAAAAAAGATATCTCTTTTGAAAATACTGCTTCAAGAGATGATTCTACAAAAGAACGGGTAAAAGAAGATAGCTTAGAAAAAATTGGTCAAAATCTCAAACTTAGATTTCTATTTAAAATCATGGATACAAAAGGGCTTTATCTTATCCATGAAGAGGCGTTGAGAGATATTAACCACAGTTTGGTTCAGCTTGTAAGGCAGCAGACATTTGAAGAGATTGAAAATTTTCTTCTAACCACATTTAAGCTGCTCAAGGCAAATGTCAAAAAATATCCATACACATCATTAAAGTGCATAGAAGTTCTTGGTGATGAGGTGTTTAAACGTGGTAACAGCCGAATGGTTGAGACCTTTTTGTGGGAGGTGGTAAGATTTGGTTTTCAACATGCAGCAGTGGCTGGTATTGACGAAGATTGGCAGCCCATCACCAACCCTGCCCATCTAACCAATATAAGAGTTTGGCTGCATCTTATAACTCAAGAGCCAAAATGGTGCTCTACCCTCTTTTCTGCCCTGATTATCAATATAAAACTTGCTGGCACCTGCGTAAAAGATACTGACCTTTTTCAAAGAGATATTACCAATCTTCTGAACCACCCGATTGAACCTATCTACAACCTTGCCAAGCAGTTTGCCAAACTGATGCCTGTCTTTTTTAATGAGATAGGGGCAGAAGGTGAGCTTCGTTATGTCTCAACTGCACTTGATGAGGCACATAAAAGAAAAGATGTTCTGATCCATTTTTTGAGAAAACAGGCTCATGTTGAGAGTTCCAATCTGATTGTTCAGTTTATTCAGGAGATATTTTTATTCTGGCTGACCCGAGACAAACAGCCTCTTTCCGCATTTCTGCCTTCTGAAGTGTTTGATCAGATTGAGACTTCAGGAGAGTTTATTGACGAA
>JADFZJ010000065.1:2835-7725 GCA_015232555.1 Desulfamplus sp.
ATCTGATTGTTCAGTTTATTCAGGAGATATTTTTATTCTGGCTGACCCGAGACAAACAGCCTCTTTCCGCATTTCTGCCTTCTGAAGTGTTTGATCAGATTGAGACTTCAGGAGAGTTTATTGACGAGCTTAATACTCTTATAATGAGAATAAAGAACGAGCAAAAGTTCTCTTCAATAGATGATATTTTGACATGGGGTAAAAAGGAGAGAAAACAGTTTTTAAATAACCAGAAAGATATTTCAATTACAGAACGGAAGCGTTTTGACAATATTGTCCAGATGTACAGGTTGGTTCACCAAAAATATCATCTAAGTTTTCAGGAGATGAAGAGCGAGTTCATACAAGCAGAGCAGGAGGGATTTACAGGTATGACAGCCCTTCTTGAAACTCTTGAATATAGTGATACTGAAACTTGTCTTGACTCTCTGCTCTGTCAGCTTGAACGGCTAAAAGAGATTATCCTCTCTTCAGAAAAATTTCAGGCAAGAGAGGCAATTCACCATAAACGTCATATTGCCGTTGATATTCCATCAATGTATGGAAGCTATCAGGAGCGAAAATTCGACAGCCTAAGCCTTACGTTCCGTCTTGAAACGCTTACAAATATCTACATTGAAAGGCTGCCTGAAACTGTGAATCTATCGTTTATCACACAGGCGACCTTTTTTCGTATATCAAGCTGCCTTAAATTTTATCTTCGGGCACTTGCAATTGACGGCATCACCTCGCGGCGACTTAACACCTATATGTCCCTTTTGGACAGCTCTCTTAAAATAAGACGATTCTCCTACACTCAGTATATGGATATTTTCAGAGGACTGTCTGAAGGGGTAAAAGATGTTATTTACGCCTACTATACCAATATACACCAGAATAACCTATCCATAATTATTCCGCAGATTGGATATCAAAATCTTGCCCCAAAATATCGCACATCATCAGGTTTGAATAGTGATTCAGGATGGAGCGAAAACGAAATAGTCAACACCACCCACAGCATATCAGAGGCGTTTTTCCGTGATTTGATCTCTTCAACCTTTGGATTGCAGCATCTTGATAATTTCATCACAAAGATCATACAGACCTTAGAGCGTCAAAGAAACATTCTTGATGAGAATCTTCTTGATCTTCTGATGACATATAATCCTGAAACAACAATATCAATGCTTCACGATTTTAACCCCTACACACACGATCTTATCCATTTGAGCAACAAGGGCTTTAATCTTGTTACAATGACTCAAGACAAATTGCCGGTTCCTTCGGCATTTATAATTACAACCGAGATATTCAGGTGCAGAGAGGTTGTCTATAAGTTTTCCAAGGCAAAAGAGGAGTTTATGAAGCAGATACGGGAAGCCTTGACCCGTATTGAGGGAATGACTGGGAAGGTGTTTGGAAATCCTGAAAATCCTCTGCTGCTCTCAGTTAGAAGCGGCTCTGCACTCTCAATGCCCGGAATGATGGCAACAATCCACAATGTCGGGCTTAATCAAGAGCTGATTGAGGAGTATGTAAATCTTAATAGCAGCTTCGCCTATTTGGCATGGGACAACTACAGAAGATTTATCCAGTCGTGGGCAATGATATCAGGTTCACTTGATCGAGACGATTTTCAAAAACTTATGGACGAGGCAAAATCTCGGTATAAAATAAATCTTAAATGGCAATTTACATCAGAGCAGATGCGGGAACTTGCATTAAATTATCAGCGTCTTGTCCGTCAAAAGGGGCTTGGTATTCCTGATGACCCTTGGCTTCAGCTTGTAGGTGCAATCTCAATGGTTCTTGACTCTTGGGAAAATGTAAAGGCTGTTGATTATCGAAGAGTTATGGATCTCTCAGATGAGTGGGGAACAGCGGTAATTGTCCAGACTATGGTATTTGGAAACAAGAGCAGCAACTCAGGTTCTGGAGTCTTTTTCACATCTCACCCATATAGAAAAGTTCAAAGAGTTGCCTTATGGGGCGATTACGCTTACGGAGATCAGGGAGAGGATATTGTGTCAGGTCTTGTAACAAGTTATCCGATTTCAGTTGAACAGGCAGAATTAGATGGCAGAAATGTCAAAAAAAGCCTTGAAATACGCTTTCCAAAGATTTATGAACGTCTCCTTGCCATATCAAGGGAATTGGTCTATCAGAAGAGGTGGAATCCTCAGGAGGTGGAGTTTACCTTTGAGAGTGAAGAGCCAGACGATTTGTATCTGCTCCAGACCCGTGACATGATAACTATCAAGAAAAAAGAGCAGTTTGATGTTTTTACAGAGACAGATGCACTCAAAAACTCTTTTCTTACCAAGGGAATTGGAGTATCTGGTTCTGCTCTTTCAGGGCTTGCTGTATTTTCTGAAGAGAATATAAAAACGCTTCGCGAACGGTTTGCAAAAGAGCGTATATCAGAAAATTATAAAAAAACTGACATAACCAATATAAAAGAGATGCCATTAATATTAATACGGCAGGATACAGTGCCAGAAGATATCAGGGTAATCAGCATGACAGATGGGCTTCTCACATCACGCGGTGGTCAGACTTCTCATGCTTCGGTTGTGGCGGTAAGATTAGAAAAAACCTGTGTTGTAGGATGCCGCCAGATGAAGGTGTATGAATCAAGGCAATATTGCGAAATATCTGGCAAGCGTATTGCATTTGGCGACCCTGTATCTATTGATGGCAGAAATGGACGGGTATTTCATGGGGTTCATGCAATTGAAAATGAGATGCACATTTTACCGATATAAAAATTATATGAATCAGGATGGTAAGTCTAAAAAGATGTTTAGGATTAATCTATCCAGCTTATTTATCCTGATCACCCTGATTCAAAGGATTAAATAAGAGGAAATATTAAAGAAACAATGTCAAAATATTTATCATTTTACGGCGGAGAGAGGGCAATTGCCATTATAAAAGAGCATGGATTGAGCCAAGATATTGTAAAGGTGGTAGCTGGTGCTGCTGGTGGTCCTAAATGGCTTATTTTAGGTGCAATGGATCGATTTTTGTTTTCAGAGTGGTTCACAAAAAGAGCTTATAAGCTATCTGATAAATCTTCGTCAGAATCAACAGTTGGCAAAAAGTCAGACAAAAAAACGCCAGCCCCTCTTTTTCTTTTAGGCTCTTCTGCTGGTGCGTGGCGGTTTGCAGCAGTTTCACACAACAGCCCATCTAAGGCTTTAGAAAAATTTGCTGAGGCATATATCAATCAGTGGTACTCAATAAAGCCAGACCTTGCAGAGATCGATATTGAGTGTCAAAAAGTTCTAAATAGTTTTATTGACGATAACTCTGTTAATGAAGTTTTAAGCCACCCTTACTGCAGGCTTAACTTTTTTTCAGTTCGTTCAAGAGGGTTTGCTGAAAACAATAATCCTCTGATTTTAGCATCTTACATTGCAGCAGCAGCCGCTGCGAATCTTATTGATAGAAAAAACATGAGACATTTTTTCACAAGAACACTCTTTTACCATCCATCAGAAAAATCGCCTTTTTATGATATGGACAATGTTCGTGATAAAAATCATTTTCCAATGCTCAAAGTTTCCCTTACTCCTAAAAATTTTAAAAAAGCTCTTACCTCATCAGGTTCAATCCCGCTTGTTATGCCTGGTGTAACTGGTATTGATCAAGCACCACAAGGGGTTTACAGAGATGGCGGGACAATTGATTACCATTTAGATATACCTTTTTTAGGTAACAGTTATAATTATGATAATAAAGATAAAATAGTATTATTTCCTCACTACACAGACCGTATTATCCCGGGCTGGCTTGATAAAAAGGTTAGCTGGAGAAAACCAAATCGTGACAATTTCAAAAATGTTCTGTTAATCACTCCTAACAAAGCGTTTACAGATATGCTGCCAGGAGGCAAAATTCCTGAACGGCAGGACTTTACTGTGTTGAAAGGCAAAAACAGAGAGCGAATTCAACGCTGGAAAATTGCTCTAAAATATTCTGAAATTTTAGGAGATGAACTTTGCAGTTTTGTGTATTCAGGCAAAGCAGAAGAGATTATTCAACCTGTTGAAAAAATTATCTGCTAAAAGTTAATCGCAAAATGGTTAAACAAGGATTCTATCTTAATGTCAGGATTTAAAACTCATCTTTATGGGGGTATGCTTGCAGGCAGTGCAACTTCTGCCTGCTTTATGTTGAAATCTCCTTCAATATTCACACCGACTCAGTTGGGAGGAATTTTTTTTACAGGCACTATAGGGGGCTTGCTGCCTGATCTTGACAGTGACACAAGCAGACCTTTCTCTATGCTATTGACCTTTTTGTCCATGATTATACCAGTTCTTTTTTTCAAAGAGATTTCAATGATATGGCTATACCTTATTCCGTATATTGATAAGTTGTCAGCTTATTTGTCAAAATGGCTCTCGTTTTCAACTAAAGCCAGTCCGTTTCCAACTATTGAACAAATTACACCTGAATTTACAATTACCTATTTTATAATTTCATATATTTTGATTCGGTATGTAATATGCGAGCTTGTAAAACGGCTTACCATTCATAGAGGAATTATGCACAGCATTCCATTTGCCATACTCTGTGCTGAGGCTGGATTTTTGATATTTTTTCCGTCAGGCATAAATATGGCGACTGCTGTGGGAATTTCCATATTTGCAGGTTTTCTTACTCATCTTCTGCTTGATGAAGCAAATTCCATAACCCTGAAACATAGATTTATACCAAAGCTGAAAAAATCTACTGGAACAGCTTTTAAACTTAAATCTAACTCAAATATCAATACCCTGATTATTTACATACTTGTGATAATCGGAGGTGTGAGAATTGTTGAATTGATGAATCTTCTGAATTGAAATAGTAACCACTTTAGCTTCAGTTTACCCATACTTTATCCAGCTTACCCATACT
>JADFZJ010000065.1:7824-19167 GCA_015232555.1 Desulfamplus sp.
TCAACATCTGAAAACGGTATAAACTCACTCTCGACATCTGAAAACAATCAAAATCCAGCCGATATAACATTTTCAGGCAGTGCATCAGTTGAGCTTGATTTAAGAGGGAAGCAGTCTGTAAGGGCAACATTCAAGCTCTCTGAAAAAGCAATTGACTCGTTAAGCCTTGTTGCAATTCACCTTGGTATAAAACAAAAATCTCTTTTTGATCATCTCATAGATGATGCTAAATCGTTAAATAATATTGCAGAGAGTATAAGAATCAGGCAGTTCAACAAGATCAACAGAGTGCAGAAAACTTTTGTATTGAGCAGGAAAACTCTGGATATTTTAGAGTTGATAGCAAAAGACCATGACACCCCAAGAGACGCATTGGTAGAGTATTCAATCAGAAAACTGGAAGATGTCATTATTGCAGAGAAACGAAGACATGAACAGAGAAAGGAGTTGTTCAAAGAGCTTTGCCTGCATTGGGAGGCTGGCAAAGCTCTTCTTGAAAAATCGAGGCAAACTTTAGGATATAATGACCCATTTTGTCAGAGTCTTGAAAAATCAATGAACGGGCTGTCAAGAAACATGCAGGAGTTAGCATCATTCATTGAAAAGAGTGCAATTATTGAACAGTATCAGCCTCTAAAAGGACAAGCTAATAAGTGAACGGTCTGAGGATAGCTATCTGGAAAATGTTTAAAGGCTATTTCAGATAGGCATCTCTGATTTTCTGATATTCTCCATCTTTTTTCAGTGCATCAAGAGCCTCTTGCATCTTTTTAATAACGTCTTCTGGCATATCTTTGTGAAATGCATAGTAGAGTTCTCCAGCTTTTAAAACATAGACGGTTTCATAGAGATTTACATCAAACCCTTGCTGTTTAAGCTCCCATTTCATAACACTCTCTTCGTAAGCAAAAGCGTCGAGTCTGCCTATGTTCATTTTTTTGATAGATTTGAATATAGCGTCAGTCCCGCCAATACTGTCAATCTCTTTTTTCGATAATCCAGCCTCAAGCAGAAGCTGTTCTCCAACATCCTGAATTACTGCCCCAATTTTATATTTTTTAAGATCATCAGAAGAGTTGATAGATAATTTTCGGTCTTTCCGTGCTGTTAGGACAATGGTTGTCTCAGATATTGGACCTACCCATTTGAACAGCTTTTCTCTCTCTTCGGTTCTGGTCGTTGCAAAAAGACATGCATTCTTTTCATTCTGCAGGAAGTGGTAACCTCTTGCCCATGGCAAAAGCTGCATATCTTTACGAGTTTTATCAGAACCTGCTCGTTTGAGCATTGCTTCCATAAGATCAACAGAAATACCTTGCAATTGTCCATTCTGCTCAAAATTAAAAGGTGGATATTTCTCAGTCATCAGCATCAGGTCATTTAGAGATTGAGCTTTTGCATAATCAGGCAGGCTTATAATCATGCTTGACAATAGAAAGAAAAAAACTGAGATAAAAATCAAGGACTTGTAACTTTTTTTAAACATTGCTAATTTCTCCTTTTTTCAGATTTGTAATTTTATGAACTTGAACTTTTTGAAGGCAGCCACAATAGCTGAACGACTTTATAATCTCTGGATCGCATAAATATCAACGGAAATATTTAAAAAATACCTTAAATTAAAAATTCTACTCTTTAAAATTAAAATTTTTATCTTATATTTGCCCAAATACTCCCAAATTATTATTTGGGAGTATATTTTTTGTATTCTTATCATATTGAGTATTAATTCAATATGATCAACTCAATAGCAATATGCAAAACATTAAGTAATTAAAGGAGGTACTGTGATACAGGTCAAAAATCTGACCAAATACTATAACAGCTTTTGTGCGGTTGACGGTATAAATCTTGAAATCAGAAAGGGTGAGATTCTCGGGCTTCTCGGACCCAATGGTGCAGGTAAAACAACAACTCTCAGAATGCTCACTGGTTTTTTCAAGCCAACTGCCGGTGATATTATGGTCAAAGATATTTCTATCTTAGAGAACAGCCTTGGCGTTAAAGAGATGATGGGCTATCTACCTGAATCTGCTCCGCTTTACCACAATATGCTGGTGTATGATTATCTATATTATGTGGCAAATATACGCGGGATTAAAAAGGATAGTATCCCTTCAAGGCTTAAGGAACTCTCTGAACTGTGCGGGCTTTCAGATATAATGCACCAATCAGTTAGTCAACTTTCAAAGGGATTAAAGCAGAGGGTAGGACTTGCTCATGCAATGATGAACGATCCTGAAATTCTTATTTTAGATGAACCGACATCAGGTCTTGATCCAAATCAGATTGCCGAAATCAGAGAGATTATAAAACGGATAGGAAAGGAGAAAACCATAATATTCTCCACCCACATTCTGAGCGAAGCAGAGGCAACATGTGATCGTATTGTGATTATAAACAAAGGTAAAATTGTTGCTGATGACTCAACCCAGACGCTGAAGAGCCGTGCTGCATCAGGTTCTACAATTCATCTTTCCCTGTATGATTCTGACTATTATGCTGACAATGCAGATAACAAAAATTCTGATGAGGTTGTGAAGCTTTTAAAAAGTATTACACCTGATATTGAGATAATCAAAAAAGACCCAGTAGAAAAAGGGGTAATATCTTTTGAGATATACAGCAGTCAGAATCAGAAATATAGTGACAGTTCAAAAGATTTAAGAAAAGATATTTATCTTAAAATCAAAGAGACCAATTGGATTATTGCTCAATTGTCAAGAGAATCTCAGACTCTTGAGAGCATATTCCATGAACTGACAAAGTGAAATTAAAATTTAATAATTGAACTTAGGGATTAAACAATGAAACAAATTATTAATATAGCGGCTAAAGAGTTTAAGGATTATTTTATCTCACCCATTGCGTACATTGTAATTTCAATTTTTCTTATTATAACTGGATGGTTTTTCTTTTCCACATTTTTCCTTTTTGATACGGCAGACATGAGAAATTTCTTCTCCATGCTGCCGATTATATTTGCGTTTGTAATTCCAGCCGTAACAATGCGTCTCTTTTCCGAAGAGATGAATGTCGGCTCTTATGAGATTCTATTAACAATGCCCGTATCATTTACCGATATTGCAGTTGGAAAATTTGTGGCTGCAACTCTTTTTTCAGCCTGTATGCTCTTCCCAACCCTGTCTTACCCAATATTTATCTCATTTATCGGAGAAGTTGATCCAGGACCCGTAATCGGAGGATATATCGGTGCAATGCTTCTGTCAGGTGCATTTTGTTCTGTCGGGATATTTGCATCATCTTTAACCCGAAACCAGATTGTGGCTTTTATAATCGGAGCTGCAATATGCTTTACATTGACCATTCTTGATCAGCTTCTCTTTTTTGTCCCACAGTCAATCACAGAGGTAGTTGCTTTTTTTGGTGCTGACTCTCATTTTCAGAGTATCTCCAAAGGGGTAATAGATTCAAGAGATATACTCTATTTTCTGAGTGTGATCTTTATAGGACTTTTTGGAACATATCTTGTGATGCAAGAAAGGAATTAAGGAGAAGCACAATATGAATGCTGTAGAAAATAAAAAAGAGTTTAAGGATAAAAACAGCTCTATTACGAAGGGGGGTAAAGTGAAAGAGTTTAACAATAAAGGTGTCTGGTTTAAATTTTTGATTTATATGGTTGTTCTGGTTCTTGTAAATATTGCGGGAGTAACCCTCTTTTTCAGGGCTGACCTCACCTCAAATAAAATATACTCCATTTCAGATGCAAGCCATAATGTGGTGTCAACCCTGTCTGAGCCTTTGACAATCAAGGTTTTTTTCACAAAAAATCTACCAGCACCTCACAACAACACAGAGCGTTATCTGCATGACCTGCTTGAAGAGTATTCGGCTCAAGCAGGTAAACTTTTTAACTACAAATTCTATGATGTTACAGCTACAGAGGCGGGAGTAACAGAACAGGCAAATGTAAACCGTGACATGGCAGAAGATTATGGGATATCTCCTGTCCAGATAAGGGTAATTGAAAACGATGAGGTAAAATTTCAGCAGGCTTACATGGGGCTGGTTATTATTCATGGTGACATGATTGAAAAAATTCCTGCAATAACTTCCACAGACGGGCTTGAATATACATTGACATCTTCAATTCAGAAGCTCAACAACAAGGTAAGTGCCCTTCTTGCCCTTGATGATAAGATAAAAATTACACTCTATCTCTCCTCATCACTTGAAAAAGTTGCACCTCTTATGGGGTTAGATGAACTTTCAACAATGCCTAAGCAGATTGAAAAGGTGGTGGAGAAGCTCAACGTCAGAAGTCTTGACAAGATTGAGTATAAATATGTCGATCCAGTAAGTACCATTTCTGATCCTGCAAATAATGAAGGTATTGTTGGTGCAAACAACAGCCTTGAAAACCTATCTAAACAGTACGATATCATGGTAATGAAATGGCCCGCGATTCCTCAAAAAGGAATTTCTGCGGGAGAAGGCTGTGCAGGAATTGTAATGGAGTATAAAGACAAAGCTAAAACAACCCAGCTTATCAGCAGTATTAATATTCCTATTATTGGAACAACATATCAGATGGTTGAGCCTGAATCACTTGAGGAGATGTTTACAGAGACAATGGAGACCATGATCGGGATCAATGAAAATATTGGATACCTTGCGGATCACGGCACGCATACTATTATGGACAGCAATATGGCAATGATGATGCAGGGACAGCAGCAGAGTTCAATGACTGCATTCAACAAGCTCGTCTCCGAGCGCTATTCCATACAAAATGTCAATTTAAAAGATACTGATAATTCATCGTCACCAGCAAAAGCTGCCGCACCTTCAACGAACGCATCATCTGGTATATCAGCCATTCCAGAAGGTCTTAAAACCTTGATTATTGCAAGACCAACCGAACCTTTTTCAGATTACGAACTGTTCCAGATTGATCAGGCACTTATGAAGGGGACAAACATAGCATTTTTTATGGATACCTTTAATGAAATTATGCCGACTCAGCAGATGCCTTTTGGCGGAGGTCCTCAATATCTGCCTATTAATACAGGACTTGAAAAGCTGCTCAACCACTATGGCGTAAAAATTGATAACTCCTACATTCTTGATGACAATTGCTACAAACAGCAGAAATCTCCAAATCAAGGGGGTGGAGAACAAAAAATATATTTTGCCCCGATTATCAAAGATGCAAACATCAACAATGCTCCACCTTACATGAACAATATTAAAGGCATTATTGCCATGAAAATATCTCCTTTGGAGTTAGACGAAAAACAGCTTGAGCAAAACGGCGTTAAAGCCTCAAAGCTATTTTCATCATCAGAAAAATCGTGGCTTATGGAAGGAAATATGAATCTAAATCCAATGTTTATGAGTCCGCCGTCAGACGCATCAAAGATGAAATCATATCCCCTTGCCTATATACTCAACGGTGAATTTACAAGCTATTTTGCAGGTAAACCCATTCCACAGAAAGAGACTAAAGATGATGACGACAAAAATGCGGATGATAAAGGAATTGGTGATAACCAAGGGGCTGATATTACAAATAAACCTATAAACACACCTGAAAACAAAGGTGAAATTAACGAAAGCAATACCGATGATATGAAGAAAAGAATTTTGGTTCAAAATAAAGACGAGATTGCAAAAATTGAGGTTAAAAACAGTATAATTACAAAAGGAAAGCCAGCGAAAATTTTTGTAATGGCATGTTCATCAATGCTTCAGGATAATATGCTCGATCCTGAAGGCAGAAGCACTAATGCCAACTTTATCCTTAATATTATAGATCACCTGAATGACAGAGACGATGTAGCTATTATGCGAAGCAAAAACCAGACATTAAATCCTCTTGATGAGACCTCTCCAGTCGCAAGAACTTTTATTAAAGTATTTAATATTGCAGGACTTCCGATTCTTGTGATTTTGTTTGGTTTTGGGGTTTGGGCAAGAAGAGCGTCCAGAAGAAAAACCATTAAACTTCAATTTCAGAAATAGGAGGATAAGAGAATAATGAAAAAAGAGTATATTATACTTGGGTTGATAATTATTGCATTATCAGCCTATCTTATAACTAATAAAACAGACAGAGATAATTATACTATCCCTTCAATTCCTGAAATTAATGTTGCAGATATAACTGAGATTGTTATTGAAAAAGATGGTAATTCAAAAAATAGTAATGAAAGAAATGGTAATAGCATTGAAAACATTGTCATCTCAAAAAAAGATGGAGCGTGGGTAGTTGCAGGTGCTGTTCCTGATAAGGCATACCCTGCTGATCAAGAGAGCATTACAAAGATGCTTGATGTAATAAAGACTTTAAAACTTTCAGCATTAGTATCTGAAAGCGGCAACCTCACACCTTACGATTTGGACACTAAAAATAGGATTAATGTTACTGTAAAATCCAAAGCTGAGATAGTGAGAAAATTTGAAATTGGTAAAAATGCCCCCTCTTTTCGCCACACGTTTGTTAGATTAGATGGAAGCAGCAGTGTCTATCATGCTGAAAAAAGTTTTCGTCGGGATTTTGAGAAAACAATTGACGATTTAAGAGATAAAAAGGTTTTATCGTTTGATAAAAATAAGATCAGCTCCATTACCATGAAAAAAGGGGATAGTATGAAAACTGTTGCTCTCAAAGATGGTAAACCTTTAGATAATAGTGCTAATCAATCTCAATCTAATGACACATCCAAGGAAAATGAGGCTGTAGAGAGAATTCTTACAACGCTATCAGACCTTAAATGCCACAGTTTTACCAATACAGACAACAAAAATGAGTTCAAAGATAATGGAATCGAAGAGAGTGCAAAGATAACCCTGAAAGCAGATGCAGACAAAGAGATTTCTCTTATTCTCTACAAAAAAGATATCAAAGAAAATTATCCTGCGATATCTTCAGAAAATATCTATCCATTTTTGCTAAATACCTATGAAGGTAATGATATTATTTCCAAAATAGATGAAGCTATGGGGATAAAGAAAGAAGAGAATGCTGGCGGTGAAGCTACAAAACAGGATCAGATGAATTAGAATTCTAAAGCAGAGCTTGATTATAAATCTTAAAAGAGATAATTTATCTTTAAAGCTAACTTTATTGCTGTGTGAGTTGTTTATTAATTTTACGATTTTAATCAACATCAGCAATAAAATATTTGAATTAATTAATTTTATTTTTAAAGGAGAAAAATACTATGGAGTTGATTAAAATTATACTTTCTGTTCTTTTGCCACCGCTTGGAGTTTTTATTGAGGTTGGAATTGGAAAGCACTTTTGGATAAACATTCTGCTTACGCTGCTTGGATATCTTCCTGGTGTTGTCCATGCCGTATGGATTATTTCCAAGAGCAATTCAGAACCTAACAAACAATAGAATT
Source organism: Desulfamplus sp. (assembly GCA_015232555.1). Classification (GTDB taxonomy): domain Bacteria; phylum Desulfobacterota; class Desulfobacteria; order Desulfobacterales; family Desulfobacteraceae; genus Desulfamplus. Next base: position 15,199 of record JADFZJ010000065.1, read on the forward strand.
TAAGATTGGCATCCTTTATATTAAACCAAAAGTAGTTGACACTTTTTTAGAAAAAATCCCTGAAAAATAGGGATGCCGCTCCAAGAGGTGTCAACTGGAAAATGAAGGATGCCTGATTTTCAATCAGTTTAAATATATTGGAGGTAGAATGGATACTAACTGTTCAACTATGCGTTTAAACCCTATTTTATATTTTAAAAATATTTTCATTGCCATTACAGTGCTGTTTTTGATTTCGGGTTGCAGTAACAGCCTTTTTTCAGGTTCGGCAAAAAAGAGTGGCACGCCAAAGGCATCACAACAGTCAAATGCTGTATACTATGATTTTGATGATATTCTTGTTCCAAGAGATATGAAAATTGATGACGGTTCAACTGTAGTAGTGAGCACACCAGGACATACATCAGGGATAATTACTCTGAAGGGCAGGATCGATAAAGACTCTCTATTGAAATTTTTTAACAGCAATATGCAAAAAGATAACTGGAGTATTATAAGCCAGATAAGATCGCCTACAGCTACAATTCTTATTTTTCAGAAGGCATCAAGATGGGCAGTTATTAGTCTGCGAGATAGGGAGTATTACACCTATGCAGAAATAGGAGTTGCCCCTTCATTTAATGAAACATCAAGTTATTCAAATATGCCTTCTGGTTCAAGTTATAATTCAGGAGCAGCCCCTAGTACGACTTCTGGAAACAGCGGTAAAATAGAGAGTGAAAACCTCTTTGAATAATTAGATAAATCTGTTAAAATAATAACAGATTAAAAAGAAAACTCTAACTCTCCATTGCTAAGGATATGAGTTTATCAAGTATCTGAGAGAATGAGTATCCCGCAGTCTGTGCAGACTGAGGATATAGACTTGTTGCAGTCATACCGGGGATAGTATTTGTCTCAAGAAGATAAATTTCTCCATCAGAGAGAATCATGTCGCTTCTGCTGTATCCTCTAAGAAATAGTGCCTTATGTGCAGCAATGGCATACTCTTGAACCTTCTCCCTGACTGCATCGTCAATTCTTGCGGGGCATATCTCTTCACTCGCACCTTTGATATATTTTGCATTGTAGTCAAAAAACTCATATTCTTTGCCCGGAATGATTTCTATAACTGGAAGTGCTTCAAGGTCAAGGTTGCCCAACACTCCGCAGGTCAGTTCCACCCCTTTTATATAAGCTTCAAGAATAAGGTTAGTGTCAAACTTAAGAGCATTTTCAATAGCTTGAGCGATATCTTCCTTTTTCTTTACAATTGACATTCCAACACTTGAACCAGCACATGCAGGCTTAACCACTATTGGCAGTCCGAGTTTGATTATCCACGAATCTATATCCAAACAATCTCCTTTTGAAAATGAGATATACGGAGGAACCTTGATATTAGCCTGCTCATACATTTTTTTTGAGGCAAGTTTGTTCATTGCCAAGGCACTTCCAAGCACTCCAGCACCTTGATAAGGAATTTTGAGAAGGTCAAGAAGCCCCTGAACGGTACCGTCTTCACCATTTGGACCATGAAGAATAAGAAGGGCAGCATCAATAGAATGGGCGTCTTCTACTATTTGTTTTAAATCGGTTTTTGGGTCATATCTGACAATATCATACTTTTCCTTGTTCAATGCCTCATATACCTGTCTGCCACTGTTTAAGGAAACTTCCCGCTCAGATGAATCCCCTCCTGATAACAGAGCTAATCTTATTTTTGCCATATTATTCTCTTGCTCCTCTTAAGTGATTCTATTAAGTTCAAAAGCTCAAGCAACATCTCGTAACTCGTTTCAATTCTTATTAGTTCTACTTTGTTAGGTTACGTTTTAAAATATCTTTTAATATCCTTATCTCTTTGGCGATGCCTGAATTCCATTTGTATTGTTCTTTTTTGGATCAACTCTTCGTCCCCTGTCAGCAAGGCAATAATCAAAATTCGGATGTCCCGGCAGCTGAGCAGGGGAGAATCAGTTTTATTTTTAATTCTCTCCTTGACGATAAAGGAGAGTGCAAGGATTATAAGAGCCATATGATGATGCCATCCGTTCCATTTTCTGACCTGATAATCGGACATTCCCAACTCACTTTTGCAATCTTGGAAAGAACGTTCTATCCAATACCGTTGAGCCTGCATGAAAGCAAACTGTTTGACAGGTGTTGTTATGATATCGGCATTGCTCAGTCCGTATTTTATCTGATTACTTTCATTGTTCCGGCTGATTACCAGAACCCGTTTTCTTGCGTGCTCTTCCTTGTTGTCCCATACCCATACCTGCATTACATGTATGGACAATTTCAACCTGCCTTTTGTTGTATCTCTGACTTCAATCGTTTCCCATTGCTTTTCATCAAGCTTTCTCTTGTAAGCCTTAACAGTTACAGACATGCCCTCGGTTCTGGGAATTGTAGGAGTCCGGCCTTTACCCGGCTTCTTTTTCGGAAGGAATATCTTCGGTTCCTGCTCGTATATTGCCTGAGCATTATGGATATCAAACAGAAAAAGCAGCCCCATATCTTCAATCGCATAATTAAGCTCGCAGCCATGCCCATAAAGACCATCTCCGCCTACCCAGCCGAAATTGATACCAGCTTCAATATCCGCCTTAATCATTTCAAGTGCAAGTTCTGGTTTGGTTTTATGCCCGCGTTTATCCTCTGGAATCCCAGCTTTTATACATTTGAGTCTGTCGGCAGACCAGCATTCAGGTACAAACAGACTACAATTAATAAGACAGGTATGGCTTTGCCACACAAGGCTCGAATAAACACCAACCTGGCAGTTATCTACTTTGCCGATAACCCCGGCATACTGCCTCGCAACTCCTGCAGAATCATTACCTTTTTTCAAATGGGCGGATTCATCAATCATGTATCCAACATCTTTTACATCATAACCATCCTGCTCTGCATACAGCTTCGAGGTATCCTGTGCAACCCTGCGGATCAATCCGGACGCATCCCAGGTCGAGTTCGTTATAAATTGTTGTATCTGCTGATACCCGTCTCCATCCATATCAAGTTCCTCATGCAATCGTTCCATGTTGCGTTTACCACGTTCTGTTTTAATCAATCCCTCAATGTAAAATTCGGGAAGGCGACCGGAATCGCTTGTAGATGTACAAAAGGAATTTTTGTATTCTCCAATATGACCGGAGAGATTCGATAGTATGCTCTTGATAGCTGGGTCGTTTAACTTATTGATATTTTTAATCATTGAGGATTAATGACACATAATCCTCTAACAAAGTAGAATTAGTTTGTTTTACTTTTAACAAGAACAATAAAACCTTGAAAATATTTCATTAAATCATTTAATGACTTGATATTAAGAATAAAACGCAATACTACCGATGGCCTTAGATAGAATTGCCTTAAAGCCATTTTTTGTAGTTTGACAAGTTCTTCTACCGTTCGCCCCTGTGAAACATAAGGTAGAGTTGTCTGCCCTTTCCAGCCTGACCATGTATTATAATCATTCCAGTCATAATTTTTAATTAAACCTTTCTGATCCAGATCATTGAACATCTTTGTACCTGGATAAGGAATGGTTAAGGTGAATTGTGCCCATAGAGGATCCAGTTTTTTTGCAAATCTGATAGTCTGAAGGCTCTCGGCAGGAGTTTCAGTTGGAAGACCGAGCATAAAAAATCCTCTTATACTTATTCCTATTTTTTTTGTAAGTCTGAAAACATCTTCAACCTGTTCAAGGCTCACAGATTTGTTGATCATATCCAATAATCTCTGGTTGCCTGTCTCAACACCGTAACTGATCTGCCAGCATCCTGCCTGCTTCATAAGCATGAGAATCTCTTCATTTACTGTGTCAACACGGCTTTCGCATGTCCACGAAATTTTTCGATTAATGCCTTTTTCTATCAAGTTGTGGCATAATTCTTTCAAAAATTTTTTATTGGCAGTTAGAGTATCAGCTTCTATATTCAACTGTGATATATTGTAAGTTTTAATAAGAATATCAATTTC
>JADFZJ010000066.1 GCA_015232555.1 Desulfamplus sp.
TGCTAATTCGGAAAATATCAGAGAGCCAAAATATTGAGAAATCGGATATTCTTTAAATAGGTTCGCAAATATATGAACAAACTTAACACAAAGGCTTTTATAGATGAAACTCTTAAGTCTGTAAAGTTAGCAGTGCTGGCAACCGAGCATGATGGTCAGCCGCATACGAGTTTGGTAGCTATTACACCAATAGAGGATTGCCGCAGACTTGTATTTGCTACATATCGCAATACGCTTAAATACCAAAATCTCAAAGATAATCCAAAGGTGGCAGTGTTCATTAACGGTATGGGTAATAAGGAGTCTGAAGTGGTGTTGACGGCTGTTGGCAAAGCTGAAGATGTTAGATTTTCAGAAAAAAACAAATATTTAAATGCACATAGAAAACGACATCCCGAATTAGATGATTTCCTTAATTCCTCAGATTGTGCATTGATTTGTATTACGATTAAATTATATCAAGTTGTCCGTGGAATAAATGACATTATTTGGTGGTCAATAGACGAATCAGAATAATTTATATATAACGACCATGTAATAAATCACACAACGAGAAATAAAAATCAGTTAAGAGACTTTTATATAAAAAAGTAAACTTCATCAAATCATCAAGGAAAAAGCAATGACATTATTACTAAATATTCTCTGGTTTCTTTTTGGCGGCGGTATTCTTTCTTGGGCATTATGGATGTTGGCAGGGTGCCTCTTGTTTATTACAATTATCGGCATTCCATTTGCTTATGCAGCATTCAGAATAGCAGGTTTTGCAGCTTTTCCTTTTGGGAAAAAATTAGTTGGTGCTGAAGAGATTGGGAAAACAAGAATTTTTGGAACAGGTCTTGCCAATTTTCTATGGATTATCTTTGCTGGAATCTGGCTTTCTATTTCTCATATTCTCGCTGGTGCTACTCTTTGTCTCACCATTATTGGTATTCCTTTTGGTTTTGCTCATTTCAGATTGGCTGAAGTCTGCTTTGCACCATTAGGAAAATACCCTGTTACTGTATAGCAATCATTTAAAGGAGAATAGAATAATTTATGGAAACTTATAGCCAAGCCACTCCTAAGCAGGAGATAGACAATAGAATTGATAATCTTCAAAATGTACTTACAAAAAATGATATCAGCGGAGCGTTGATACTGCAAAAGTCAGATTTTTTTTATTTCAGCGGTACTTTGCAGCAGGGATGGCTTTACATACCGGCTCAGGGTAAACCTATTTTGATGATTTTTAAGGATTACGACCGTGCAAAGGCGGAGTCTCCAATTGAGTCGATTGTATCAATAATAAGTCCCAAAGAGATTCCTGATTTATTGAAGGATATGGGAGATCTTTTTCCTGCCAATCTTGGAATGGAGCTTGATGTTCTTCCGACAAATCTATATTTTCAATACAAAAGCATATTCAAAAATAGAGAAATTAAGGATATCTCAACTGAAATTCGTCTTATCCGTGCGGTAAAATCTCCTTATGAGATAGAGATGATGCAAGCAGCAGCAGTAATGTCAGACAAGGTTGCTGCAAAGGTGCCAGAGATACTTGAAGCTGGCAAAAGTGAGGTTCAGGTTGCAGGTGAACTTGAAGCATTTGCAAGATCACTTGGACATCAAGGAATAATAAGAATGAGATTATGGGGAAACGAGATATTTTATGGTCATATTATGTCTGGTGCATCAGCAGCAGTTCCAAGCTATATGTCATCCCCGACTGGCGGTCATGGACCAGGTGTTGCCACATCTCAAGGTGCAGGATTTAACAAAATAGGAAAAAATGAGCCTGTATTGGTTGATTATGTGTTTGCCCTTAACGGATATCTTTCTGACCATGCAAGAATATTCTCAATAGGTAATGTTGCTGATGAATTTTTAAGAGCACACGAGGCAATGCTTAAAGTTCAAAAAGTTGCGATTGAGGCAGGTGTACCCGGTATGGAGGCTGGCATACTCTATGATATGATGGTGCAGGAGGCAAAAGCAACTGGATATGAAGAGTATTTCATGGGAACAGGCGAAAGAAAAATACGCTTTACAGGTCATGGGATTGGAATCGAGCTTGACGAATTTCCATTTATTGCAAAAGGTCAGACTCTCGCATTGCAAGAAGGTATGACTCTTGCCCTTGAACCGAAGGCTGTAATGCCAGGGAGGGGCGTTGTTGGTATTGAAAACACATTTGTTGTAACAGAAAAAGGGCTTAAATCTTTAGCACACCACCCTGAAAATATTGTTGTTATTTAAACAGACAACACAACAGCAATTGTTAATGCAAAAAAGAGATTCACAGATGACTCATGAATGCAAGGAACAGATAACTCCTGAAAACTTAATCAAAGAGCTTAAACGTAAAATTGATGATTTTATGGGATTTGCACCTATTGGTATATTTCAGGCAAATGATGAGGGTAAGTTTATAATGGCAAATTCTGAAATGGCTTGGATGCTTGGATATGAAAGTCCAGCATCACTTCTTCAACAGATGACAGATATTGCCTCTCAGATGTTTGCTACAAACGAAGATGCAGAACAGTTCTTTTTTCATCTGTTTGAAGCAGAGCAGGTTATTGGTTTTAGATGCAAACTTAAAAAAAAGAATGGGACATCATTCTGGTCAAGCACTTATGCTAAAAGAGCATTTGATATAATTGGTCGTACTGACGGCTTTTATGGTTTTGTAATGGATATCAGCCGCAATATTCGCATGGAAAAGGAGCTTCAGAAGGCAAATGCCCAGCTTATCTGCATTGCTACCCTTGACGGTTTGACGCAGATTCCAAATCGGCGGAAATTTGATGATTATTTAAGCTTAGAGTGGAAAAGAGCTGCCAGAGATAGTCGCCCAATATCTATTATTATGTGTGATATTGATTTTTTTAAACCTTATAATGATAACTATGGTCATCAGGGAGGTGATGAAACTTTGCGTCAGGTGGCAAAGTGCATTGCTTCAAACTGTAAAAGACCAGCAGACCTTGCAGCACGATATGGAGGAGAGGAGTTTGTTGTCGTACTTCCTGATACAGACTCTGATGGTGCTGTGCAGGTGGCTGAAAATTTGAGAATTGCTGTCAGAAGTCTTGAAATCCCGCATAAGTATTCAAAGGTGCACACATGCGTTACTATAAGTGTCGGGGTATCCACTGCTATTCCTGCAAATCAAGATTGCTCATCTACGCTTATTGCGCAGGCTGATGCAGGACTCTATAAGGCAAAAAAACTTGGCAGAGACAGAGTTGTTGCTAATATATGATAGATTAAGATATATTACGATAAAAGATAAACTTTCGGAACATAGGAGGCTTGTTGGCTTCAATTATTTTTAGATTGAAATTGCCTAAGCAATAAGCAACTTCGCTGCAATTATTGTTGGATTGAAACTCCTGAATAACTAAAAAAGGAAGTGGTTATTATAGAACGTCAACTGAAAATAAAGCACAAAGCAGTTATAATAATTATCATTTTTTTTGTGGTTTATATTGCTGTTAATACCGTGCTGCTTCACAAATTAATCCTTCAGGACTTTATTGCACTTGAAAAGATGGATGCCAAAAAAGATATTGAACGGTGCAAAATGGCAATCGACCGAGAGATTGTTTCTATCGATATAATAACAAGTGATTGGGGTAACTGGAACGATACATATAACTTTGTTCAAGATAGAAACCCGAAATATATTGAAACCAACCTTCCTGCCGAAGCTTTTTTATCCAGCCGTACACATCTTATTTATATCATAAATCTGTCTGGTGAGGTTGTTTTTGGAGAGATATACGATAAAGCTTGGAAACGTAAAATAACTCTTAAAGATTTCCCCAATATTTTTAACCCCTTCCATTTTTTTTTGAATCATCAAAATATCGACAGCTTTAAATCAGGTGTTTATGCAACAGAAGAGGGTTATCTATTGCTCTCTTCTCATCCAGTTTTAACCTCAAGTCACACTGGACCAATTCAAGGCACCATTATTATGGGGCGTTTCCTTACAGAAAAAATGGTTGAAAACCTAAATAATCAGACTCGTGTTGTTTTTTCCATTATTCCTATTGAGCAAAAGGATAAAGTTATTAAACCTAATTTACAGAACATGTCCGTTAATAATATTTATATTCAAAATGTAAGTGCTCAAACTATGGAAATCTTCCAAATTTACAATGATATAGCAGGTAAGCCTGCCTTTATAATCAAGGCTGTTGTTAAACGAGAAATTAGTCAGCGTGGCAAAGAAGTATCTAAGTTTATCTTGATCTCAACTATTTCAGTTGGACTAATTATTCTTGGCTTTATTATTATATTTTTGCAAAGATATATTTTTGAACCATTATCATCTCTTACCAACAGCGTAGTTTCAATACATGCGAACAGAGACCTTTCTGTATCGTTTGAGTCAGACCGCTCTGATGAGATAGGTATATTAATGGGTGAGTTTCAAAAAGCATGGAACTGGATTAAAGAGACAAACGACAATCTTGAGAAGATGAACTACAATCTTGGACAGATGGTTGTGAATCTTGAAAAGGCTAAATCAGAAGCTGAGTCGGCAAACAGGGCAAAATCTCAGTTTCTTGCCAACATGAGTCACGAAATACGAACTCCAATGAACGGAGTGCTTGGTATGACAGAACTGCTGCTTGGAACTAAACTGACACAAGAACAGCAGCGGTTTGTGAATATTATAAATGATTCAGGAAAATCTTTGCTGCTTGTTATAAATGATATTCTTGATTTTTCAAAGATTGAGTCTGGGAAACTTGAACTTGAAGAGATACCTTTTAATATCGAGGATGTTGTGGAAGATGTAACAAATCTTCTTGCTGCTAAGAGTCAATCCAAAGGGGTAGAGATGGCTGTCTTGATTTCTCCTGAAACAGATGTTTTTATTAAAGGAGATCAGGGGCGTATAAGACAGATTCTAATTAACCTTGTGGGTAATGCTGTTAAATTTACATCACAAGGAGAGGTGATTATAACTGTTTGGACAGAAAAGATTACTCAAAATAGCGAAGATGATGATAATTTGCATCACACCAACAATATGGTTATGCTTGGCATTTCAGTAAGAGATACAGGAATCGGCATTAGTGAAGAAGATTGTAAAAAGCTCTTTAAGCCTTTTTCTCAGGCAGACGGCTCAACAACCCGTAAATATGGAGGAACTGGTCTTGGGCTTGCTATCTCTACACAGCTTGTTTCATTAATGGGAGGAGAACTTTTAGTTAAAACTGAGTTGGGTCAAGGTTCTGAGTTTTTCTTCAAAATCCCTGTTGAGATTAGTCAAGATATTATAGACCATAAACCTGTGTTACAACAAAATCAAAATAGGGCAGATAACCTTGCCAATACTCAATTTAATATACTTATTGCAGAAGATTCTGAAACAAACCAGATTGTTGTTAAGAGCATTTTGGAAAGGACAGGATGTCAATCAGATATTGTAGATGATGGTGCACAGGCGTTAGATGCCTTTTCAAATAAGCGGTATGACATGATTATTATGGACTGCCAGATGCCTGTTATGGATGGTTATGAGGCAACAGAGCTAATTCGTGCAAAAGAGAAGAAAGATGGCTATGGCTGTCATATTCCAATTATTGCACTGACTGCAAACGCCTTTAAGGAGGATAGGGAAAAATGTCTTGCAGCGGGCATGGATGACTATCTGAGCAAGCCTTTTAAAATGGAAGAATTTCTGAAACTGCTTGATAAATGGTTAAAGGTAGAACCAGTTTAACACCATACTTGAGGAGAATAAGTTAAATGGATGAAATATATTCCATATCTGAAAAAAAACGGGTTTTAGTTGTTGACGATTCTCCGTCTAATATACGTATTCTTAATGAAATACTTAAAGATGAATACACTGTAATGGTTGCTACAGATGGAGAAAAAGCTATATCCATTGTAAAACGCTATATACCTGATATTATTCTGCTTGATATTATGATGCCCGGTATGAATGGCTATGAGGTTTGCCAACATTTAAAAGACAATTCAGATACATCAGATATTCCGATTATATTTATAACATTTAAAAATGAGATTGAGGATGAGGAGAAGGGATTTCAAGCTGGAGCTGTCGATTACATTAGCAGACCATTAAGCCCTTCTATTGTGAAAGCAAGAATAAAAAATCATCTTATGCTCAGGCAGCATATCAATGACCTTAGGCATAGGCAGAGTGAGCTGCAAAGAGCTAAACAGGCTGCCGAAGTTGCAAATCGTACCAAAAGTGAGTTTCTTGCTACAATGAGCCATGAAATCAGAACTCCTATGAACGGGGTTATAGGTTTAACAGATTTACTGTTGACCACAGATATGACTGATACTCAGAGAGAATATCTTGATAATTTGCGTTATTCTGCCTACTCCCTGCTTGATATTATCAACGATATTTTAGATATATCCAAAATCGAATCGGATAAATTGGAACTTGAACATATTGAGTTTAATCTGCCTGATATAGTTCAAAAGACTGTCTTTATGACAAGCAACCGAGCAAGCGAAAAAGGCATCTCGCTATCTACAAAAATCGATCCAGATATACCTAATATAGTTGTTGGAGACCCAGTTAGGATTCGTCAGATATTGTTGAATTTAATAGGTAATGCTGTGAAATTTACTGAAAGCGGAGAGATTTTTGTATCTGTCAAAAAATCGGATGTTGAATTTGAGCATATTAATAATAAGCAAACTATAAATGTTATAGAAGAGAGCAAAAGTGGTCAGGATGAACATCATAAACAGAAAATATTATCGGTTATAATCTCTGTACAAGATACAGGCATCGGCATCCCAGAGAACAAACTTGCATCTATTTTTGAGAGTTTTACGCAGGCAGACGGCTCGGTAACAAGAAAATATGGAGGAACAGGACTTGGTTTGTCAATCTCAAAAAGGTTAGCTGAAATAATGAATGGAAGCATAACTGTTGAAAGCACTGTAGGAGAGGGTTCGTGCTTTAATGTTTATCTGCCTCTGCCGATCGCACATCAGCAGAATCTCCAACAATCAGATGAAAAACACCCTGAAAATGCTGGAATGCCTCCGTCTTATACAGGCACGGTTCTGATTGCTGAAGATAATCCCATAAATATGCTTGTTATACGGACATATTTATCAAAAATGGGATTTAACATAATTGAAGTTGCAAACGGTAAAGATGCTGTAAAACAGTATGCTGCAAATAAAGTTGATCTTATTTTCATGGATATTCACATGCCTGAGATGAACGGGCTTGAAGCGACTCGTAAAATCAGAGAATATGAAATATGGAAACAATCAAAAGAAGAGAAAGATTCTAATGCAGATAAAACAAGAACTCCAATTATCGCCCTGACTGCTGATGCGTTCAAAGATGACAAGGATAAATGTATTGCTGAAGGCATGGATTTCTACATTGCAAAACCTTTTAAACCAGAAGAGATCGTAAGAGCTATTCGGCGGGTTGTACCTGATAGATTAAGATTAACATCAGTCTCATCTCCTGTAGCTGCATTAGATAAAGACGGTTCGCCAGCAAGTTCTATAAATAAGAACATCGGAACAATGTCTATGGATAATAATATATCTGGAGTATTAGCAGGTGATAAGATGTCCGCAGCATCCGAAGCACGGGAGGTTGAGTCAACATGCAAAGAGCAGAATATGAAAAATCATCTGCCTATTTTTGAAAGAGAGTCTTTTTTAAGTAGAATAGACAATAATATGCCTGTATATGAGCATGTAATTTCAGGATTTATGACAAATATGCCTAAACTTTTATTAAAACTCTCTGCTGAAATAGAAAAAAAGGCATTAAAAGAGATAGGTTTTCAGGCACATGCTATTAAAGGTACCTGCTTAACTATTGGAGCGTGCCGTATATCAGAGACTGCTAAGCAGATAGAGCAGTCCGCCCGCAATAATGGAAGCATTGAAGATATCAGAACCATGTATGCTTCTCTTGAGCCAGCTTTTAAAGAGTTCTGTGAAGAGGTCAAGAAACATTAAAGTTTTTCGAGCAAAGCCGTTAATTTAGGCTTTTGAGCGTGTTTCTTTAAAAGGTCCTGTTTGTAATCACTCCATAAATTAGCCATTTTTGTCTGGTTGTAGGCAATCTGAGCTTTTTTTAGAAAAGTTGCAGCTTTGTTATACTGCTTTACATTTGCCTGTTCAAGTATCTCTTCCGCCCTTGCACAGGCACTCTTGATAACCCACTCTGGTTTCTCTTTTATTGCCGCATCTAAAACTTTGAGCACCTCTTTGTAATGTTCACGCTCTTTGTCAACAACCTTTATTGCCTTGTTAATAAGACCTTCGTGTAGAAAAATATCTATAATATCAGACAGATTAAATGTTGTTTTATTAAAGGTTATCGTGCCAATCTCTGCAAGCAGATTGTTACGTATATCAAGCCATTCAGCCTTATCTGCAATTTCACGTATCCGTAAGAATTCATTGAGAGACGGCTCCTCCTTAAATGCTATAATAATAGCTTCTAAAGATTTTTCTCGCTCTCCAAGAGCTTCATACCGTTCACTTATCCATAAAGCAAGTTTTGCACGAGATTCTCCTTCAAGAGTTAATCCCTGCTCTGCAATCTTTACAGCCTCATTAAGATATCCGTTTCTTCTCATCTCATCTGCCAAAGTAAGTGCCTGATAGTTGTATATGAGCATTGTTTGAGCATTTTTCAGCACATCTTTTGGACGGTTCACCTTTATAAGCATCATCAGGTAATCAAAATAACACTCTTCATGCAGAGCAAGATTTAGATACTCCTCATATCTTTGCTGAATATCAAGTATCTCAAGACGGATTGCTGTCAGAAGAGATGCGTATTCAGGAATATTTTTTCCCCAGACAGACATGGAGACCTTTTCACCAATTAAAATCAATCTCAAAACAGGGTCGTCCCAACCTTGAACAAGCGAAGATATGCTTAACACAAAAGCATTTTCAACACCGTCAGAGTTCAATTTTTGCTGCCACTGTTCTATTATTTTGATATATTTACGTTTCTCTTCCCGTGTCATATCAATGGTAAGGAGCGATTTCGCAAGAGCCATATCTAAGTCTTCAAAAAACAGCGATGTATCTCCAAGTGAACCGTCAAGCTGCATCCACTGCTCTACATAGCTGTTTATTATAGACTCCATTATGGTAAGAGCACTTTTGCCATCTCTGTTAGAGACATACTCAAGAGCCTCATCCACAATTCCAGATAGTTCTAAAATCGCATCATCTGTGTTTTGTCTGCCCTCATATTTTTTGATGATATATCTAACTTTTTTTGTAAACTGAGCAGGATCAATAACTGTTATCTTACCTTCTCTATCTGTCTTGTTATCCTTCAAAATAGCACTATTACTACCTATAGAACCACTGCCATTACGAGAGATAACTGAACTGTTGTATCTATCCACCTCACTTAAATATTTTACAAAAAGATGTTCCATATCTGTATTATTGTCAGCAATTTTAAGGATAATCTCCTTTAAATCTTGAGCATCTTTTGTCTGCAGAAGCTCTTTTAAATCAAGATGATGTTTTATCGTATCAGGATGATGAACAACTCCCAGAAGAGCTGCTACAATATGTTCACACCAGTTAGCACCTTCGCAGGTGCATGCAGTATCAAGAATACCGCCGTTGTCAAACATGATCTTAGTTTCAAAGATAATTTTATTATCTCCCTCGATTGTGGCACAAAGAGTATGTCCATGCTGCTCTAAAGAGATGATGTTTCCTTTTTTAAGATATTTCTCACCCTTTTTATAGGTTGATATATCAGAATACCGCTTGATAAGCAGTTCGTTTAACCCTTTGATTTCCATAATATTTTCTCCTAAGAAAAGCCTATATTGGTAATGATTTTATCTCTTTGACAATATGATTGTTTAACATGGAATCTCCACTGGTAGGCTGGATTGTTGTCAGAATCAGGATTGAAGGAGCTTTGGGATTTGGGTTATCCTGCTTTATTCTTTTATTCTGGGTATCCTGATTCTGACTTTATAATTTTAATTTAGTTTTAGATACCCTGCCACTCTTTTTCAATAGATTCGCATAGGTTTTGTAGTTCGCTGATCCTTGTTCTTATATATCCATATCTGCTGGCTCATAATACTCTTTTGGATACTTGCAAGCTGGACATTTCTGTGGTGGTTCTGTCCCTTCATGGGTGTATCCGCACTGGCTGCATTTCCATTTTATAGGTTTCTCGCGTTTGAACACATTACCTGCTGCCACCATATCAAGGCATCTTTGATATCTATCCCGATGAAGAGCCTCAATCTTTGCAATCTGCTTAAAAAGGTTGGCAGCTTCCCTGTTCCCCTCTGCTTCTGCGTCTTTGGCAAAATCAGGATACATGGTTACTGTTTCATAATGTTCGCCCTCAATAGCTTCTTTCAGGTTTGCAACAGTATCACCAATTCCTCCAAGAAGTTTGAAATGGTCATTGGCATGGCGTCTTTCATTGTCAGCACTCTCTTCAAAGACCTTTGCAATGTAGTGGTAACCCTCTTGACGGGCAACTTCTGCAAAAAAGGTGTATTTGTTTCTTGCCTGAGATTCACCTGCAAATGCAGCTTTAAGATTTTCAATTGTTTTACTCATAATCTTTGATTTTCTCCTGTAGTTCTTTAAATTATTGGTCGGCTACATATAACATTTAATAAGCCTTTTAATGTATTTAATCATAAACTTAATTTGAATACAAACAGATTTAAGTCAGATTTTAAATGGTTAGGAGGCAACTGTTCACAGATTGATACTTTACAAGATAAAAACCTGATGTTATTGTAAAATAAATATCAAGAAAACGGTGTTTATTATTATCTGTAATCATTATTTAAAGAGTCAGGAGAGTTCCATTATGGAATATATCGAAATTCATTTTGGTGAAGATTTTGGAAGAATACCACGAGGAGAAAAACATGCTCACGACATGTTTCACTCAATTAATCCCATGTTTTGCCTTACAAAGAGGCTCTGGAAACCCCAGATGGATATTTTTGAAACAAGAACGCAAATCATAATTCAGGCTGAGATTGCTGGTGTGGAAAAAGATGATATCTCAATTGAGGTTACCAACAAGGCTGTAAAAATTTCAGGCAACCGCTGCCGAACTCCGCCAGACGAGCCTGGAACATATAGACTTGCTGAAATACAGTTTGGGGGATTTGAGCGTATTCTCTATCTTCCCACCCTGATAGACCCTGAAAAGGTATCAGCCTCTTTTTCCAATGGTTTTCTTGAACTCAGTCTTTCCAAAATACCTATGCAGAAACCGCAAAAAATTGAACTTTCATAAAAATATCCATGGAAAACGCACTGTTGCATAAACTTTGACAAAAATTTTAGATAAAATAAAATAAATTTGAATACCGACAACTTTTGCATAAATAGGAATCTTGCATGAACGAAAATCAGACATCACTAAGTTTCAATCCAGATCATATTCCAGATACGCTCCCCATTCTTCCGATTGTTGACACCAATCTTTTTCCTAAAATGGTTCTGCCTCTTGTTATCATGCAAAAAGAGGCAATTGCACTGATTGACGAAGCAATGGCAGGTAATAGAATGCTTGGTCTTCTTCTTTCAAAACGGTCTGATATCTCTTCAAAACATACAGCAGAAGAGCTTTATACGGTCGGAACAGTTGCTGTAATTCTTAAAATGGCAAAGATGGAGGAGAACAGGGCACAGCTTCTGATTCAGGGGTTGAGCCGATTCAAAGTTAAAGAGTATTTAGATGGAAAACCATACATTCAGGCAAATATTGAAGTGCTTGAAAATACTAATATATTGGTTAATGATAAAGAGACGCTTGCCCTTATGTCCAATATTGTTGATCAATATGAAAAGATCGTGAATCTCTCGCCAGGTCTGCCGGCTGAAATTGGTGCAATGGTGAGATCAATACAAGAGCCTGATATTTTAGCAGATATGGTGGCATCAACAATCAATGCTCCAGTTGTGGAAAAGCAGGCTGTTATTGAGATGATTGATGTCAAGGATAGACTTAAAAAAGTAACACGGCTTGTAAATGACCAGCTTGAAATCCTTGAGATGGGTTCAAAGATTCAAAGTCAGGTCAAGGAGGATATGGATAAACGTCAACGTGAATACTATCTGCGTCAGCAGCTAAAAGCTATTAAAGAGGAGCTGGGTGAAACAGATGATGAAAGCGTTGAAGTTGAAGATTACCGTAAAAAAGTTCAGTCAGAGGGGCTTCCTGAAGCTGCTGCCAAAGAAGCAGAGCGAGAGATCAAACGGCTATCTCGAATGCACCCATCATCTTCTGAATATGTGGTGGCATCAACATATCTTGATTGGCTTACATCTTTACCCTGGAATAAAAAATCAAAGGACAGGCTTGATATAAAGTTAGCAAGAAAGGTTTTAGATCAAGATCATTATGGGCTTGAAAAACCAAAGAAACGTGTACTTGAATATCTTGCAGTCAGAAAACTTAAAAATGACTCAAAAGGTCCGATTCTCTGCTTTTCAGGACCTCCCGGCACAGGTAAAACATCGCTTGGAAAGTCAATTGCAAGAGCACTTGGCAGAAAATTTGTAAGAATAGCACTCGGAGGTATCAGAGACGAGGCAGAGATAAGAGGTCATAGAAGAACCTATGTGGGGGCACTTCCTGGCAGAATTATTCAGGAGATCAGAAGATCTGGAGAGAACAATCCCGTATTTATGCTTGACGAGATAGACAAGGTAAGCTCCTCATATCATGGAGACCCATCTTCTGCTCTGCTTGAAGTTCTTGACCCTGAACAAAACTACTCTTTTACTGACCACTACTTAGATGTACCGTTTGATCTTACTGATGTTATGTTTCTTACTACAGCCAATGTGCTGCACACCATTCCAGCACCTTTAAGAGACAGAATGGAGGTTCTTGAACTGTCTGGATACACAGAGGATGAGAAGCTAAAAATTGCAACAAAATA
The DNA here is from genome assembly GCA_015232555.1 of Desulfamplus sp. Taxonomy (GTDB): domain Bacteria; phylum Desulfobacterota; class Desulfobacteria; order Desulfobacterales; family Desulfobacteraceae; genus Desulfamplus. Next base: position 12,945 of record JADFZJ010000066.1, read on the forward strand.
TCTGATTCCAAGACAGAGAGAGGCAAATGGTCTTAAAACAGAGCAGATAAAATTTGCCCAGAGTGCCATAAAAGATATTATTGCAGGATATACCCGTGAAGCAGGCTTGAGAAACCTTGAACGGGAGATTGGCACTATATGTCGTGGAGTTGCAAGTAAAATTGCAGAGGAGGAGATAGACAAGATTAACATTGGTAAGAAAGAGCTGCACGAATATTTGGGACCAATCAGGATTATGCCTGAAAACGGGACAAACATATCTGTTCCAGGTGTTGTGGTTGGTCTTGCATGGACACCTGTTGGAGGAGATATTCTCTTTGTTGAGGCTGCTGCCATGAAAGGCTCAAAAGGGGGACTTATTCTAACGGGTCAGCTTGGAGATGTTATGAAGGAGTCTGCAAGAACAGCAATGAGCTATCTTATGGCAAACTCTGATAAGTTTAAGATTGAACCCAACTTTTTTGCTGAACATGAAATCCATATTCATGTTCCGGCAGGAGCAATTCCAAAAGACGGTCCTTCTGCAGGCGTTACTATGCTTACAGCACTTACATCTCTTGCAACTGGAAAAGTTGTGAAAAAGAGCCTCGCAATGACAGGAGAGATAACCCTTCGAGGTGATGTTCTGCCTGTCGGTGGTATAAAAGAGAAGATGATTGCCGCAAGCAGAGCTGGTATCAAGACAATTATTCTGCCCAAGTGGAATGAAAAAGACATGGAAGAGATTCCAGTTAATGTTAAGGACAACATGGAGTTTATCTTTGCAGATAAAATGGATGCTGTTATAAAAAGTGCTCTGGATATGAAAGTGCAAAGCTGATGGAGATAACTTTTAAATCGATTATAGACCGATTGCTGATTGTGATAACTCCATTAAAGCACATTATTATCACGCTTGTTCTGCTTGCAATAACAGGCTGTAGTGCAACAGTTCTTCCTGACCCTGAGGAGGCTGAAACTTATTCACGCCCAGATTCTTCCTCCTCATCCTCATCAAGTTCAACCTCTTCCTCATCATCAAGAAGAACTGCCTACACAAAACCATACAAAATCAAAGGCAAATATTATCATCCGCTTGCAAGCTCCCAAGGTTTTGTACAGCAGGGAATCGCCTCATGGTACGGTGAGCAGTTTCACGGACGAAAAACCGCAAATGGAGAGACCTATAACATGTATGGGGTCTCAGCTGCCCATAAAACCCTTCCACTTGGAACATGGGTGCGAGTATATAATCTTGAGAACAGTAAAACTCTTGATTTGAGAATAAACGACAGAGGACCTTTTGTGACAGGACGAATTATAGATCTCTCCTATAAGGCTGCTCAAATGCTTGGAGTTGCAGGACCTGGCACTGCACAGGTCAAAGTTGTGGCTTTAGGTGAGGCATCTGGCTCTGACAAACGCGGCAACGTAATATATAAGCCTGTTGACTATTTTAAAGGAAATTTTACGGTTCAGGTTGGAGCATTTACAGTAAGAGCAAATGCACAGAAGCTCAAGATTAAACTTGGCAGAAAATATATCAACTCTCACATAAACGAATACACAGACGCAAGAGGCAAATTCTACAGAGTCAGAGTGGGAAGATTCAGAGACCTTGATGCTGCGGAGCGTTTTAATGAAGAGCTAACTCAAGCAGGGGCAAAAAACTCGTTTGTAGTTGCTGAATAGTAATTCAGTTGCAAGATTTAATATTTTGTGCTTTTATGCCCTCCATGAAAAAAAGATATTATAAAATCAGGAAACAACCTGATAACGACAAAAAAATATTGATAAAGCCTGATGCTGACATTGAACTTAACAGCGTCTTCTCCAGAATTGGAGTTCCTGAAAAAAGAACATTTTCTCCTGATGCATTCCAGCTTAAAGCTCTTGATGCAATCCAACATTCTGACTGTCTTGTAACTGCCCCAACAGGAGCAGGCAAAACTTGGATTGCTGAAAGAGCGGCAGAGGCAATTATTGCATCAAATCCAACACATCCGATTTCAGAATCGACCAACGAATCTGCGGAACCGAATTATCCTCTATATGACCATCCCGATCATAAAAGTCACAAAAAAAAAGTGTGGTATGCAACTCCACTCAAAGCACTTACCAACTCTATCTATGCCCAGTTTTCCAAGATATTTGGCAAAAAAAATGTTGGAATTCTGACAGGAGACACTAAGGAGAATGCTGATGCAGCCATTGTTATCGGCACCACAGAGATTCTTCGTAATCAACTCTATGATGCCATGCACACCGGAGAGGATTTAAATTGCGATCTCGTAATTTTAGATGAGGCTCACTATTTAGGAGATGAAGAGAGAGGGGTTGTCTGGGAGGAGATATTCATATACCTGCCCGTCAGAATCCCTGTGTTGATGCTCTCTGCCACTATCGGCAACCCTGACCACATAGCTGGCTGGCTTGAAACTATTCGCGGAAAGAAATGTCATGTTATACAAGAGCACAGACGACCTGTTCCACTCTATCCGCTCTTTTTTCACCCTTCAGGAACTCTTCAGCCACTCTTGAAAAATGCTCATCAGCCGGGTAAAAAGGCACTTTTACACAAAAAGACATTAGAGTTTTTAAAAGACCCCAATCCTCCTGAAATATCACTTCCTGGAAGACTGCCAAGATTTTCTGACATTATGCGGGTATTAAAAAAATTCGACCTTCTGCCTGCGATATTTTTCCTCAAATCACGATCAGATTGTGATGGTGCGATTCGCCTTTGCAACACTGAATTTATCTCAGCCCAACCTGAACGTAAGGCTGCTTTACTTAAACGGATGGAAGAACTTGTCTCTGTCACTCCTCATCTTGCCCGCCACGCCCAACGGGAACAGGTGGAGCAGACTGCTGCTGCAGCACACCACAGCGGACACCTGCCTGCATGGAAGGTTGTAGTTGAAACTTTGATGTCAGAAGGATTGTTGGACGCCATGTTTGCAACATCAACTGTTGCGGCTGGTGTAAATTTTCCTGCCAGAAGCGTTGTAATTCTGAACTCTGACAGATTTAACGGTACCGATTTTCTACCACTTACAGCAAGCGAGTTTCAGCAGATGACGGGCAGAGCTGGCAGACGCGGCATGGATAATATTGGCTTTGCAATTTTGCTTCCCGGGAAATTTATGGATTTAAATCATGCAGCCCGTATGGTCTCTTCCCCTCCTGTAGATGTCCAAAGCCAGATCAGAATTGATTTTTCAATGGTCCTCAATCTTCTGTTATCCCATTCACCAGAAAAGATAAGAGAGCTGTTGAAGAAATCTTTTGCATCATACATGCTCAATCGTGGAAAGCAGGGAAAGTATGCGAGAAAAGTTTATGGACATGAACTTGAACATTTATGGGAAGATTTTTTAGCTCACCTTGATTTTCTTCAGGAAGAGGGTTTTGTCAACGAGGACGGCACTCTAACTGATGATGGAATTTGGGCATCAAAGTTAAGAATTGATGCACCTCTTATGGTTGCACACTGCCTGAAAACTGGACTGCTTCCCCAGAATGATCCTGCACTTCTTGCTGCAATAATGGCTTCATTTGTCAACGAAAAAGAGTTTGATGATGAAAGCCTTTTAAAGCAGGTATTGCCAAAGCTTCTGACAAGAGAATTTCTTGACTTAAGAAAGGGCTTACGACCCTTTGCAGGCAGGATGATCCTTAAAGGATTTGATGCTCCCAATCTTTATCTTCAGCCAGCAGCCACTGTCTTTTCATGGGCACAGAATGAACCGTGGGAAGATGTGGTCAAACGATCAGTTTTTGCAGAGGGTGATCTTGCCCGCCTGATTCTCAGAACAGGTGAAAACTTACGTCAGATTGCAGGTCTTACATTTCAGTTTCCTGATATAGCAAAAACAAGCGAGGACGCGATTGCACTCATTTTGAAAGAGCCTGTGGTTACTTTTTATAAAGAACAGTGAGAATCCTGAATTATATAAATCCGTGTTAATCAGCAAAAAGGAAGAGTTCAATGGCAAAAGAGTGGATTTTAAACAGCGTTTTAAACAGATTTCAATTGAACTTCAAAAGGAATGTTGGTGCTGTTTCAGAAGAAATCAGAAAATGCTCCCCTAAAAAACTTGAAGATTGGGAAGAATACTATTTCAAGAATGTTAGGAATAAAGACCAGATTGTTGAACTTGGCAAAAAACTGCATATTAAAATAACAGAGGTTGTTTATGCTGAAATTGACGGAATAACTGAGGATGATTGTATAAATTACATGGTTCAGCTTGTAATCAATCGAACTTACGATGGTTATACAACTGAAATTTCAACAATTTATGGACAACTCTCAAATATTCTTGATGTTAAAATTGAACCCGCACCAGATAAGTGGGATAGGCTATACAATGTTGATTTTTTTATAAAAGTAAACGAGAAATACATTGGGCTACAAATTAAACCTGTCTCAAACATCAATAGCATACCTCAAATATTTAAAGAAAAAGAGATACAAAAAAACACCCACTCTAAATTTACTAATGAATTTGGAGGGAATGTTTTTTATATTTTCTCTATCAAAGAAGGAAAGAATAAAAAGATATATAATACCGAGATAATAGATGAAATAAGAAAAGAGATCGTGCGGTTGTCAAAATGAAAACCAGGCATCAACTCTTATTTCAAGATAGTCGTTATTTACGAAACATCGCATCAGATACAATATCTCTTACTGTAACATCTCCACCTTATCCTATGGTAGAAATGTGGGATAATTTATTCATAGACCAAAACAATCAAATTTCAGATCAACTTAATAAAGATGATGGAAACAGTGCATTTGAATTAATGCACAGGGAGTTAGATAAAGTTTGGGAAGAAGTTGACAGAGTAACTAAATCCGGTGGCTGGGTAGCAATAAATATTGGAGATGCAACACGTAAAATTGGTAATTACTTTCAGTTATATTCAAATCACACAAGGATTACTTCCAAGTTTATAACAATGGGTTTTGATATACTCCCACTAATTTTATGGAAAAAAACAACTAATTCTCCTAATAAATTTATGGGTTCAGGAATGCTTCCATCGGGTGCTTATGTTACCTTAGAACATGAATATATTTTACTTTTCAGGAAGGGGCATCGAAGAGAATTTAAAACAGCAGAAGAAAAATACAATAGAAATGCAAGTGCGTTTTTTTGGGAGGAAAGAAACACATGGTTTTCTGATACTTGGGATTTAAAAGGTGTCGATCAAAATTTGTTTAATGGTAAAACCAGACAAAGAAGTGCTGCATTTCCTTTTGAACTACCATATAGAATTATTAATATGTATTCAGTAAAAGGGGATATTGTTCTTGATCCATTTGTTGGGACAGGAACTACCTTATTAGCGGCTGCAATTTTAAAAAGAAATTCAATAGGATTAGAAATTGATAATAACTTTAAGGATATCATTCTTTCCAAATTTAGTGATCTTCCAAATAAAAGCCATGAATTAGCAAAATCAAGAATTGATAATCACCTGTCATTTATCAAAGAGTATATTGATAAAAGAGGTGAAACTAAGCATCGTAATAGTAATTATAATTTTCCAGTGGTAACAAGCCAAGAGAAAAACCTTTCGATTTCATATATAAAAAATTTTCATTTTGATACTACCAACAATACTGTTTTAGCTAACCATTG
>JADFZJ010000067.1:0-4270 GCA_015232555.1 Desulfamplus sp.
GATGTTGAGAAGTGGGGAAAGAGAGAGGATATCTGATGCTATTGTTGGATTTATTGAGTCAATAGTAAACAGGGGAAGAGCCTTTTAGATTTAATCTAAACTGTAGAGACGTGCATGTAGAAACTCAACTTTTAAGATGTAGAAAATAGAGACGCACGTCCGTATGTCTCTACTTTCAATCAGACGAAAGCTAAAATTAATGGCTACATGGAGAACTATAAATTAATGGTTGCATGGAGACCCAGGATCGTGTCCACACACATTCTCTCCTGTTACAAGGTTGTCTGCCAGATAATCTGAAACTAATTTTTCAGGAGTTTCAGTTGGTGCCCCTGTAATGACTTTTACACCTGCCTGAGCAAACAACTCCTGAGCCTTATGTCCCATACCGCCTGCAATAACAACATTGATACCATGATCATGCAGCCATTTAGGAAGTACGCCAGGCTCGTGGGGAGGCGGTTCAAGAACTTCGGTATTTTTAATTTTATCGTTCTCTGTTGTGACAAAACAGAACTCTCTGCAATGTCCAAAATGTGCTGTCAGTTTACCCATTGCCATCGGAATTGCAAATTTCATAAAAACTCCTCTCTCTTCAACTTTGTAAAGTTATTATAGTATAAATTTTTATCTATATTTAAACATTATGAACATATAGGCTAAATATATGCAACATACGTTAAATCAAACATCAAACCCAATGACCCTCAACATTTGGTCCTTGTGAATATTGAAGAGCATTGTTTTTGAACTTCTCCACAACCTCTCTAACTGTGCCGTTAGTTCCAGTAACAACTTTAATACCTACTGCGTCAAGAACATTGTATGCTTTAGGTCCGCAATTGCCTGTAATTAAAACTTCAACACCGCAATCTGCTACAATTTTACCAGCCTGAATTCCCGCACCCTGAGGCAGATTCATATTCTGATCATTTGGTTTTACCTCAAAATCAAATGTTTCTGTGTCAACAATTAAAAAATAGGATGCTCTGCCAAACCTTGGATCAAGTTCAGATTCAAGTGTCTTTCCGCTTGATGATACTGCTGCTTTCATTTTAAAGCTCCTCTTTTTATAACAATCTTGCCCTTAAAGGCAGAACTAAAAATAAAACTATCGGGACAGAATAAAAAAAAAATCAAATTAACCTATCCCTTGTCTCACCAAGAAAACTGGACACATTCTGCCACACTTTTTTAACTGCATGAGATGCGGCTCCATCAGAGTAGGTTACAAGGCTCTGCCCCATTCTCATTGATTCAATAACAGCCTTGTCAAACGGAATTTCACCTGCAAATCTGATATTGTTTGAACCGCAAAACTCCTTGATCTTTTCTGATGCCTCTGGATTTAAATCTGCCTTGTTTATACAAAGATATATTGCAGCATTCATCTGTCTGCCAAGTTTCATAACCCTCTGCATGTCGTGCATACCTGATAAAGTGGGTTCTGTAACAATAAGCAAAGCATCTGCATTGCTCACAGACGCAATCACAGGACAGCCAATTCCAGGTGGTCCGTCTGTAATGATTAAAGGAATATGCTGCTCTTTTGCCATCTGCCTTGCCCTTTGCCTCAGTTGGCTCACAAGAAGCCCTGAATTTTCCTCTGCAATTCCAAGCCGTGCATGCACCATAGGTCCGTTTGCTGTTGTTGATATAAATTTTTCTCCGCATATCTGACGCTCAAATGAGATGGCATCTGCTGGACAGAAATGGGCACACACTCCGCACCCTTCGCATGAGATGTGGTCAATGGTGAAATTTAAAGATATTGCATCAAACTGGCATCGTTGAAAGCACTCACCACATCCTGTGCATGTGCAGATATCGGGGTTGATTTCCGCCTTGTGTCCCCCTTCAAAAGATTCTGTCTCTACCACCTTATGTTCAAGTGTAAGAAAAAGGTTTGCAGCATCAACATCAGCATCAATAACAACTCTTTTTTCTGCAAGGGAGGCAATGGAGGCTGTAATGCTGGTTTTACCAGTACCGCCTTTACCGCTTATAACTGTTAATTCCTTCATTTTACTGCCCCCCTTTATCACTCTTCTGGATACTATTGAGATTGTTAATGATTTTAAGATAGATATCTTGAAAAAGAGCCTTTATTTCAGGCAGTTCATCGACCAAAAAATGCCCTTTGGCACACACCTTAGCTGCTTCTCTGCTGAATGGAATTCTCTGTAAAATTTCAATATTTTCCCGAACTGCATAATCATCAATAATACCATTTTCCATATCTGCCCTGTTGAGAACAATTCCCATCGGCACTCCAAGTTTTTTCAGCCCCTCAACTGTAAGGGCAAGGTCATTGAGTCCAAAAGGTGTCTCTTCTGCTACAAGCAGAGCAAAATCAGCATCTCTAAGAGTTACCACTGCTGGACACGATGTGCCGGGCGGAGCATCAACTATAAAGAGTTTTCCTATACCTTTATCAATTTTGTTTTTAACCTGCTTTATTAACGGTGGAGACATTGCCTCGCCGACTCTGAGTTCTCCCCATGTAAGATTAAAGCCTCTGCTGCTTTGCCCAGTGAGCAGAGAGCCAAGCACCCTCGACCCCTCTTTGATGGCACCTGCTGGGCAGACCATACTGCAACCCTTGCATGAGTGGCACATTTCGGGAAATACCATTATCTTTTTTGCAATCATGGTAATGGCACTAAACCTGCATATTTTTTCACACTCTCCACAGAGGGTACAAAGATTCATATCAACATCAGGTATCATGGTTGAAATCTCTTTGGTCACAATATTTTCAGGTTTGATAAAAAGATGGGCGTTTGGCTCTTCAACATCACAGTCAAAAACTTCAACACTTCCTTCTGGTGCTATCACAGCAAGATTTACAGCAACTGTTGTCTTGCCTGTTCCGCCTTTACCGCTTGCTACCGTGACTATCATATCAATTTACCCCTTTTCTATGTTGCAGCATTACTGCCTCTATTCTCACAGCACTTCTGCCGACTTAATTATCTGGAAAACTATAATAACCATCTTAATCCCAAATTATTTATAGAGTGTATAGAATGGCAGTATAAAAACAGAATAAAGAGCATATGCTAATAACGATACTAAGCAGTATTTAGTATCATGTCAAGGGTTTTATTTTTTTCATCAAAAGTTAAAGAACTGTTAAGTTGCTCTCTCTTCGTGCTTCCATCCTCTTTTTAAGCCTTGGGAAATAGTTCATCTCTGTATGAGGAATAAACAGGGCACTCACATAGTGATCCATATAGGAAGGGGTCTCGGCAAGCTCAAAGTTGGTCATCATTTTTACCACCTCAACAACATTACGTCTGAACAGATTTGTATACGAACTCATCTGTGCACCTAAAAGAGAGGCATTGCCAAGATATATAACTTTATTAGGGTCAATTTCAGGCAGAAGACCTATAATCATTGCCTTTTCTAAATCAACATAGCTTCCAAAGCCGCCGGCAAGGATAATCCTTTCAATATCGTTGATATGCATACCCACCTCTTCAAGCAGGGTCATGGCACCACTGTACATTGCACCTTTTGCACGGATAAGGTTGTCAATGTCAGGCTCTGAAATGGTAATGTCCCTGTCGATCTGGGTTTCAGGCTGCCGCACAAGAACATATTCCCAGATTCCGTCTTTTTGACGGATACGGTCTGTTTTCAGTTCATAGTTGAATCTGCCGCGATTGTTAATAATTCCGTTCTCAAAAAGTATGGCAACAATATTGATAAGCCCTGAGCCGCATATACCTTTTGGTCTGACATTTCCTTTGGTCATAATCATTGGTTCAAAAGTTATAGGGTCAATGGAAAAATCTTCAATTGCACCTTTTGCTGCCCTCATTCCAAAGGTGATCCCGCCTCCTTCAAAAGCTGGACCTGCTGAACAGGCTGTACAGGCAAGCCAATCCTTATTGCCAATTACAATCTCGGCATTTGTTCCAATATCCATAAACAGGGTCAGCTTGTCGTTCTGATAGAGTCCGCTTGCCATGACACCAGCCACAATGTCGCCTCCCACATAACTTGAAACTCCTGGATATATAAGGGCAATTGTGTGTTTGCCAAGCTCAAGACCGATTTCAGAGGCTTTAAACGGAGGATAGAGAATGGATGCAGGGACATAAGGGGCACGCCGGATATACCGCGGATTGATGCCAAGGAGCAACTGTGTCATGGTGGAGTTGCCAGCCAATGTTATGGTTGCAATCTCATCTTTGCTGATTCCCGCTTTTTTGATGATTTTATAAAGAACGTGGTTAATGGTCTCTACCACCTTTTTTTG
>JADFZJ010000067.1:4295-18467 GCA_015232555.1 Desulfamplus sp.
CCCTTCTTTTTCTGCGAACATGATTCTTGAGATAACATCTTCTCCATAGCTTATCTGTCCGTTAAAATCTCCGTAACTTGACAGGATTTCACCAGAGTTGAGATCAAGCACTTCACCGTAAATTGTGGTTGTTCCAATATCCATTGCAACAGCAAAGTTGCGGTCTGTGGTATCTCCCGGCTCAATGAGAGTAATCTGGTTTTTCCCGTCTTCCCGCACCGGCCTGATGATTGTGGCGGTCACCTTGAAATCGCCTTTACGCAGAATATCGGGAATATGCCTTATAACATCAAGTTCAACAAGCAGACGGTGCTCATCATGCTGAATTTGAAGAAAATTGAGAAGTCTTGTGACATCTGCCAAATTATCCTGGGCATTCGGAGGGGGCAGCTCAAGATATCTTTTAACAACAGGCGGGATTAAAAGACCCTGCTCTTTTATGGTAGTCAGCTTGAACTCCTTGATCCTTGCTGTATGTCGCGGAGATGCTGCAAGATTGAGAACACTTGGATCAACATTTGACTCAACCGGTATTCTGACAACCAGATCAGATTTTACTTTTGACATACATGCAAGATGGTATCCTTTAGCTATATCTTCAGAGGAGAGTTTTTCTGTTCCCCCTTCTAACTCTCCTTTTTCTAAAATAATTCTGCATTTGCCACAGACACCTTCACCGCCGCATGAAGCGTTTATATGGACACCAGCCTCCATAGCAGCTCGGATAAGATTTTCACCATCTTCAACTTTAATCTCTCTGTTATGCGGCTGAAAAATAATCTTGTGTTTTATATTGCTCATGGTTTCTCCTATTTGTATTAAATTTTTTTATATTGCCATAATTTTATATGAAAGTAGAGATGGACATTCATGCGTTACAGCATAACAACTTTTCTGACAACAATTTAACATACTGTTATTCCTTAACATTTCCACCAAATACTTTCAACCCTCAATACCCTATCTCTCCTACAAACTTTGGAGAGATGCTTAGACAGATTAGGTTTGATATGGGCTTACAAATCAAAGCATTTGCCATGTTAATAGACGTTTTAGAGGATACTTTTATTAACTGGGAAGTCAATAGGGTATTGCCATCTTTTCAACAACTAAAAAAAATAGCTGAGTGGCTTAATATAAATAAGCAAGAGACATCCCTCAAAAATAAGTTGTTCCAATTTTATTTTGCAGCCCATAAGCAATACCCCAAAAATACTGATAATTTTGGTGATAAGCTAAGGGCAATAAGAATGCAACAGCTTTTGTCTATAAAAGAATTAGCCAAAAAATTAAATGTTGATACCAGCACTTTACAAAAGTGGGAGACAGAACAAACTGAGCCTCTGCCAGAGCTGAAAAAAAAGGTATTGGCTTGGATTGATAATATCCTATACTGATATATCAGTTTCGACTATATTCAATAAATAAATTATAAGGATATGAAGTTGCAGCGTTTGATAGTTCTCCTGAGCTTGTCTTGTGTGCTTCTAAACATATATCCAAAACTGTATTACTGCTTTCATTTATTTAGAGGATATTAGCATCACATAGCGAGGTTTAAAACAATAGAGATGATTAGACAAACTGTTACAGATGATTTTATAAGTATATATGATATAATTAAAAAAATATAATTCAGTAAGGAAGAACTTTGTTTTATGAATGACCAACAAAAGAAAAATCCGCTACATGGGATTACTTTAGAGCAGATCTTGAATATTCTCGTTAATCATTATGGTTGGAGTGAATTGGGCAAGATTATTAATATCAGGTGTTTCCAGAGTGAGCCGTCAGTGAAATCAAGTTTGATATTTCTACGTAAAACCCCTTGGGCAAGGAAGAAGGTTGAGGATTTATACATTGCAATGAAAAAGGTGGATAGTCTATGAATAACAATATTATGATAATCGGTGCAAGTGGAATGGTCGGAACTGTATTGATAAATCTCATCAAAAACGATAATCCCTACGATAAAGTCATTATTCTCACAAGAAGAGCATTAAAAAATATACCTGATTCTGGTGGTAAATTCATTCAGCATATTGTTGATTTTGATAACCTTGAACAGTATCGGGACGTGATAAAAGCAAGGACGCTGGTTTCACTTCTTGGGACTACTGCTAAAAAAGCTGGTTCAAAAGATAATTTTATCAAAGTGGATTACGGATACCCAAAGCAGACAGCTTTAATTGCTCGTGATAATGGAACAGAAAATATTATTCTGGTCTCTGCCATTGGTGCTAATCATGATTCAGGTTTTCTATATCCAGCTACAAAGGGGAGACTTGAACAGGCTGTAATGCAGATGGGATTCAGGAGTGTTAATATTCTTCGACCATCTCTTTTGCTTGGAAACCGTCAGGAGTTCAGAGGGGGTGAGGTAATTGGAAACTATTTTGCAAGTGGTCTGTCATTCATGATTCCAGCAAAATATAAACCAGTCCATGCAAGGACTGTGGCACAAAAAATAATTGATATTTCAATAAATCCTGTTTGTGGGAATAATACTTTTGAGGGAAGAGCAATTTATGAATGAGTCTATCTAAAATATGAAAGAGCTGATTTGAATGATAAAACCAACACTTTTATGAAAAATGAAATTTATATTGGAGATTTGATTGAAAGGATATATTCAGGTTTATAGTGGTAACGGTAAAGGTAAAACAACTGCTGCATTTGGGCTTTGTTTGAGAGCTTCTGGTGCAGGCAAAAATGTTTATATAGGTCAGTTCATCAAAGGTATGCACTATAGCGAACTGGATATTTTGCCTGCGATTGAAAACATTACCTTAAAACAGTATGGCAGAGGTTGTTTTATTTATTCCGAACCTGTTCAGGAAGATTATACAGCAGCTTTGAATGGGTTAGCTGAAATAGGGATAATTCTGCAATCAGGAGAATATGATGTTGTCGTGTTGGATGAAGTCAATATTGCACTGTATTATGGTTTATTCAGTTTTGATGACTTAAAGCAGTTGTTGATTAATCGTGCTTCTCATGTTGAGGTAATTATAACAGGTCGTTATGCTCCACAGGAATTGATTGATATGGCTGATCTGGTTACTGAAATGAAAGAGATCAAACATTACTACACAAAAGGCGTTGAAGCCAGAACAGGTATAGAAAAATAATAAATATGTTCCAAATTTGAGAAGAAAAATTCATAATTTTCATGGTGAACAATGAAGATGCTTTAATGTTATTGCCATTAGAACTACCATTCTTGCCGTTATATTTAGTAGTTTTAGTAGTCTGGGTTACAACAGGCTGTTGATTTAGTGAATCATCAGCCGTGCGTCTCTACAGTTTTCATTGTTATTTGTTCCTCTGCTTTATACTCATTGTATTGTTATAAAATCCACAGTCTTTTTTAGCAAGAGAGATTAAGAGAGATATCTCATTTGACCCTTTTAACCAGACCTCTTGTATATATAATGTTTTTGAACAATCTTTTTCATTGACCTGTAAATGCTTTTCTGATTATGAATATATACTTATTTCAAATGTCATGCTTTTAACAAACTATTTTCCATAAAATGTTTTAGTATGGCTCATATAAAAAACAATGATGAGGAAAGGGTAATGAAAACCATAGATATCTCAAGATTAAAAGAGATTGTGGGTGAAAACAATGTCAAGGATAATCCTGCTGACCTGTTTATTTACGGCTCAGATGCCTCTGTTCACAGAGCAAGACCCTGGGTTATTGTAAGACCTGATAATACAGAGCAGGTTCAAGCTATTATGAAATTTGCAGATGACGAGCGGATTCCTGTTATTACAAGAGGTTCTGGCTCTGGAATGTGCGGACAGACAGTTCCATCACAAGGTGGCATAACCCTTGACATGAAAGGGATGAACCGAATCCTTGAGATCAATCCACCTGATGTCTATTGCAGAGTTGAGCCAGGTGTTGTTGACGATGATCTTAATTTAGCACTTAAACCTTATGGAGTATTTTACCCTCCAACACCTGCATCAAGCAGAACAGCCACAATTGGCGGTGAAATTGGCAACAACGCAAGCGGAGTGAGATCTGTAAAATACGGGGCAACACGGGACTCTCTTCTTGGTATGAAGGTTGTGCTGCCAGGTGGACACCTTGTAACCCTTGGTGCAAGAACAAGGGTTGAAGCAACAGGGTATCAGCTTCATAAATTGATTGTTGGCTCAGAAGGGACGCTTGGGGTTGTGGTTGAGGCAACTTTAAAATTTGTTCCAATTCCAAAATTCAGGTGTCTTGGCATGGCAAACTTTGACCGTCTTGAAGATGCAGGTCATGCAATAGCTGATATTATGGCTGGTGGAATTACCCCTTCAATGCTTGAGTTAGTTGATAATGTGGCAATAAAAGCCGTCAATAAAACCATGAACTTAGGTTTGCCTGATGTTGAGGCTGTGCTTCTATATGAGGCTGATGGCATGGTAAAAGAGGCGGTTGATTACGAGATCAATGCTATGAAGGAGTTATGTGCCAAACATAGTGGAACAGGTCTTCAGAGCAGCTATGATGCAAAGGAGCGGGCAAAAATTTTTATGGGGCGAAAAAAGCTATTTCCAGCACTCTCTAAATTCAGCGAACTTCACGCAAGCACCTCTCTTGCAGATGATATGGCTGTTCCATATTCAAAAATGGCAGAAACTGCAAGAAAAATTCATGATGTGGCAAAACGGAACAACATAATTATGACAGCTTATGGTCATTGCGGTTCAGGGTGCATGCACACGAAAATTTTAATGGAGACAAGCCATCAAGATCAGTGGGAATCTGCAAGAAAAGCTGTAGCTGAAATTTATGAGTATGTCCGCTCAGTTAATGGCACAACTTCGGCTGAACATGGTATTGGACTCTCAAAAGCAGGGGCATTCAAAGCAGAGAAAGCAGACTCTTTAGATTTGCTAAGAAAGATCAAATATGCCTTTGATCCAAATAACATCCTGAACCCTGGCAAAATGATGGACGCTCCTGATGACTGGGTAACAGCAACTGATTTAAGATATATTGTGGAGTCCTAAAGTCAACGTCCCTGTATCTACTATAGTCAAAAACGTCCCTGTATCTATTCTAAGAGTGATAGGGATTTCCTTGGAGACTTTTATGAAAAAAAGAAAATTTGAACTCGATCATCTTCTGAAATGGCGTAATACTCTTGATAAATGTATCCGATGCGGATACTGCTATGAGCATTGCCCTGTATTTAAACACACCCGCTGGGAAACTGATGCCCCACGGGCGAAACTTATCATGCTTTATGGATTACTCTCATGTCAGCTTGAACCATCAAAATACATGGCAGATAAAATTTTCTCCTGCTTCAACTGTCAGCAGTGTGTGGCTGCATGTTCAAGCGGAGTGCCTCTCACAGAGATACTTACTGATGCCAGAGCTGATTTTGTAGGAACTGAATTTGATACTACAGGAACCACCTCAGTTACAGGGGGCGGGTGTGGAAACTGTCTCACCTGCGTCAGGGCATGTCCACATGATGCCCGTTATTTCAAGGACGGGCATGTCATTACAGATGCAATATTGTGCCAGAGCTGCGGTATATGCACATCTCTGTGTCCCAACCAGAGTGTCTCTGCAACACATACCTATGGAACGGACAGGGTATATCTAAATCGGATGATTACAGATTTTCTCCAGAAAAAAAGTGCAAAAGTTATCGTATTTGGGTGTAACTGGTCGTATTATCCTGAGCTTCAATCTTCATCCTATGAGCTCGAATCATCATCTTATATGCCGATCTATGAGCAACCTGACCCTGAATATAAAATTTTGATAGCCATGTGTGGCGGCAGACTGACAATACCCCTGATGCTTGATCCCTTTCTTGAAAATGCCTGGGGAGTTCTGGTTGCCTGCTGTCCTGAAGGAGAGTGTGAAAATGAGGGTTATCTCACATCTGAAAAACGTGTTAAAAAACTTAAACCAGTTATGAGTGCTCTTGATATGGATCCTGATAGACTTCAACTTGTGCATATTGCACACGGAGACAAGGCAGGTTTTCAGAAAGCGATAGATCAGTTTATGGAAAAAATAAAAACACTTGGTCCTCTGGCTGATGAGCGGGCAATGAATCAACAGATCAAGAATTCCAAATATTCATCAGATTAGAGTTGAGAGGTTTGACAACCTTTTAAAAGTTGTCAAACCTATACCAACAAGTTTAAAATTTAAATTGTTGAAAATATAAGGAAATATGTAATGAGAATAAGTTTACCATACGGAAAAGATGGACAACTGACAGCCGAGATAAGCGATTCGATAAAAACAAGTTTTCTTGAGGCAAATGACGTTGCAATTGGCAATCAAGTTACAGTGATACAGCAGGCAATCGACAACCCCTGTAAAAGTGCCACTTTGACACAGTTTTTATCTGATGCCCGTGATCTCTTAGTCATTGTCAATGATGCTACACGCCCAACTCCAACCAAAACTGTCTTGGATGTTATCTGGGGTGATATAAAAAAGAAAAACATCCCTATAAATTTTATAATTGCAACTGGTGCACACAGAGGACCAACAGAAGAGGAGTATCTCCAGATATTTGGCTCTCATTATGAAAATGTTAAGGATAAAATCATTGTCCATGATGCCAAAAAAGATGAGGAGATGGTATTTCTTGGCAAATCCTCAAACGGAACAGAGATGTATGTACATAAAGCTGGAGTCAATGCACACAAGATTATAATTATCGGCTCTGTTGAACCTCACTATTTTGCAGGTTATACAGGCGGCAGAAAATCTTTTCTTCCTGGTATTGCATCTTATAAAACAATTGAACAGAACCATAAACTTGCTTTAGTTCCAGAGGCGTGTGCCCTTGCACTTGAGGGAAATCCTGTACATGAGGATATGATTGATGCTCTTAAAACTGTTCAAAAAGAGATTTTTTCAATAATGACAGTGCTTGATAAAAATCATAAAATCTATGCAGTTACTGCTGGTGATATTCACGCTTCATTTGCGGCTGCTATTGACAGAGCAAATGAGGTCTTTGCAGTTCCTATAAAGAAAAAGGCTGATATTGTTGTATCTGTAGTAAAGTTTCCAGCAGATATTGATCTTTATCAGGCACAAAAGGGACTTGATAATGGAAAACTTGCACTTAAAGAGAATGGTATCTTAATTCTTGTTGCAAAATGCAGATGCGGGATTGGTGGCAAGGCATTTGCTGATCTTCTTGGCAGTTGCAGCACTCCTAAAGAGGTACTTGAGACCATTGATAAGGGCTACAAATTGGGATATCATAAAGCTGCAAAGATGGCAGAGATAGGACTCTGGGCAGAGATGTGGGGTGTAACTGACATTGAACCTGATACCTTAGCAAAGCTATTTATCAGACCATTTGCTTCTCTTCAGGAGGCTTTGGATACGGCAATCAAGCAGAAGGGAGACAATGCAGATATTCTTTTTCTTATGGATGGCAGTCTGACTGTTCCCATGTTGCTTTAAGCATAACTATGCTGTGGACGCAAAATAGATAATGGTGATAAATCATGATTTATCACCATTATTCTTATTTATTCTAAATCTGTCCAGATGAGCTTAATGCAAAAATAACCATTTTTTGCATCATGCGTTCCTGAACAGTTTTGGGTTCTACAAGATCCATTCTTTCAAGATAAGGCATTGCTTTTTCAGGTATCCCACCAATACTCTTACTGATAAGTCCGGGCATGATCGCAAATTTGTTCTGGGCTGCAAGCTCCTTAAATGCTCTTAAAGCCTTTCCAAGCGTAATCTCTTCCTTTGTAAGAGCAGTTCCAAATGGGAATGCGTTAAAAAAACCCTGCATACGGTAAGCTCCAAGTTGTGTCTCAAGAACTTCAGGAAAGTTCTCTCTGAAACGGCGGGGAATCAGCCAGTCAAGCTCTATTTTTCCCGCTGTCTTAGCTTTATAAAGCAGATCCTCCTGGAATCTGGAATCAGCGATACAGATAAGTCGTTTCATAACCTCGCTGTCTTCTCTTCCCCTTATATCGGCAATTCCATATTCTGTAATAACAATATCCCTCAAATGTCTTGGGACGGTAGTATGTCCATACTGCCAAACAATATTTGAAACAGCTCTCTGACCCTCGCCTCTGTAACTTCTGATCATGGTAACAGCCCTGCCGTCTTCCAGCTCATGTGCCATTGAGACAAAATTATATTGCCCACCAGGACCGCTTATTATTTTGTTATCTTCAAGCCCATCAGCTACAATTGCACCACTTAGAGTTGCCATTAATCCAGCATTGATAAATCTGCCATACCTCCTCTGCAACCTCTTAATCTCTTCGTTGCCATATAGATGGTTAAGATAGTCCACGCTTCTCATATCAATAAGTTTGAGTCTCTCATCATCCATATTACGAAGCTCTTCATAAAAGCTATGGGGACCTATAAAAAAACTTGCATAGAGTGCGATTCCGTTTTTAAGGGTATTGCCAAGACATGAGGAGACGACAGCATTAAGGTTCTCATCTACAGACATATCAAGAGAGTATGATTTCCCGTTTAAAATGGCACACCCATTATCGTAGATCAAATCCTGCTTAAAAATGCCGAACCGCTGGAAAAAGTCAAACTCACTCCTCTTTATCCGTGTATGAACCATTTTTTTTCTTACAATCTCTTTAAATATCTCTTCTACCTGATCATCACTGAATTCGTTTTCATTGATTACCCTCTGAAGCCTTACATCTTCATAGACTTTTCTTTTAATAATATCAGCTTTAAACAGTTCAATAAGACTGTCAACAAGCATTTCAGATGAACCTAAAAGACCCTTATCAAAAGCATTAATCCCGCCCACAGAATCAATTAAATCTTTAAATTTGTCATAAATACCAGAGCTGTTTAAAAATTGTTTGTATGTGTCATTGTGTTTGTGACGCATCTCAATACCAGCAACAACAGCATCACCAAGAGAGCCTATACCTACCTGAATTGTGCCCCCGTCTTTTACAAGTGTGCTGGCGTGCATTCCAATCATCCAGTCAACTGTGTTTACAGGCTCTTTCGGTGCACCAAAAAGCTTAAAATGGTAATCAGGATTATCAATTACCATGTCGTAAAAATCTGGCTTTATTGCAGCATGACCGTACATGAACGGCATATCACGATGAATTTGAGCAATTATGGCAACTTTTTTACCTTTTTCACGCAGATATTTAAGAATTCTCCCTCCGTCAAGATGGGTATCAGGGTTAGAACCCATACTGAAACGTTTCTCTCCATCAACCTCTTTTACTGCTACAAGTTGTGCCAGTGCATTACAATCATTTATAATAGCATCCCGCACAGCATGAGTGTAATTAGAGCCAAGATAATGCTGGGAAGCATGAGCATTACCGATCCAGCCAGCAGCTTTATTAAAAAACTCCATAAGGACAAAGTTTGGCGGTATCTGGTTTTTCCTCATATCAAGAACATAGTCTAAATCTGGAAAATCTTCCCATATTCTTTGAACTAATGGCTGCATAAAACGTCTTTCAAGTTCGCTTGACCATGTTGGTTTTTCCAATGAGACTGCTGTAATCAAAGTAAAATGCAGAGTTGGATCTTCTTTGACCCTTCTGTAAAGTGCATTAAGAAGATGATTCGGTTTTGCAAGGGCAAGAGGGGCAGCAAGTACAATCTTTTTCCCGACTTTTGCAATGAGATCATCAACACAATTTTCAACATCAGAATAATATTTAGGTATTTTATTTTCCAACATTTTTCCTATCCCCCCTTTTTAAAAAGCAAATTAAAGTTAGCTGGGTAGAGATTTAACTCTCAACAAAAAGTTTTAAAGAATCTATAAACTGAGGGTCTTCTTGCTCCATTACAGCAATAATACTTTTATACATTCTTCGTTTATGCTCTCCAAATATTCCCCGCTTTTTCTGAAAGGTTCGGGCAAATGCCATCACATCGGCATTAAGTTCATTGATATCAGCACTCGCCTTTTGAATAATATGGTGCTGCTCAAGTTCGTCTGCTCCAACTCTTCTTCCAGTAAGTTTAAGCTCATTGAACTTATACTCTGGTATAGCTTTACGTACAAACGCTATCATTCCTGGCAGGAAGGGTATATTTATATCTACTTCAGGAAAACAAAAAAAACCGCGGTCTCTCTTCATAAATCTGAAATCGCAAGCACATGCAAGCATTGCTCCATTTCCAAACGCATGTCCATTGATTGCAGATATCACAGGAATGGGCATGGTCAATATTCTTTTAAATACACTGTTCATCCCATACATAAATTGTTTGATACTATCATAGTCCTTTTCACCAATTTTTCCAAGCATCCAGTCAATGTCAACACCCTGTGAAAAATTCTTTTCGTCTGATGATGTAAGCACCAAAGAAAATACCGTATCATCAGCCAGAACCTCGTCAAATACACTATTAATGGTATTAGCAAAGGTTAAATTCTGACGGTTTGCTCCATTACACATAGTAACTACTGCTACTGTTCCATCTTTTTTCCATTCAATCACAGACACGCAGAAACTCCTTCCAAATCAATTAATTTAATTCATGTAATAATAAATACTTATAACTTATTACCATACTTATAAGTAACTTAGTCGCCTTATAATCAGCTACTTTACGATATTCATAAATGAATATTTGAGTTTATTAATTTATTCAGATTTCACTACTACATACCAGACTTTTAATCAAGAACGTTTATCTCTCATTTTTTCATTACGTCATCAGCAGGCACTTGATAGCTTTCACGTAACACCAGATTGCTTTAATCAAAATATGATTGACATAATTTCTGTTTTCTGATTATCTCAAAAATAGTTATTATATTTTGATACAGATTGTTTTTTTACAACCAAAATTCACAGGATATTTCTTAACTTATAAGAATTGAATCACGTATTAAGCAATATAGATATATACTTTTCAAAGTCATAAATTGAGTTTTAGCTAAACTGTAGAGATGCAAGGCCGTGCGTCTCTACTTAGATTTAGATATAAAAAGTTCAATTTATGACCGCTTAGAGTATAGATAAGGACTTTCTATGAAAACATTTCTTCATGTGGGCTGCGGTCAAAAGCAAAAAGACAAGACGACAAAGGGCTTCAATACTGCAGAATGGAAAGAGCTTCGTCTTGACATAGATAAAAATGTTGCTCCTGACATCGTCGGCACCATGACTGACATGTCTGCCCTGCCTGATGCGTCTGTTGATGCCCTGTTTTCCAGCCACAACATAGAGCACCTTTATCCTCATGAAGTCCCAAGAGCATTAGCCGAGTTCCGAAGGGTGATTAAGACTGATGGATTTGCCGTGATAACCTGTCCTGATTTGCAGTCTGTATGTGAGTTAATTGCGGGAGATAAACTCACCGATCCAGCTTACACTTCTCCGGCAGGACCTATTGCCCCTCTTGATATTCTTTACGGGCATCGGCTGTCCATGGCAAGGGGTAATCTATTTATGGCACACAGGTGTGGTTTTACACAGAAAGTGCTGACAGGAACGCTACAAGCAGCAGGTTTTGCCATGATAGCAGCTAAACGGCGTCCATACCCTTTTTACGATCTATGGGCGTTGGCAACTATATCTCCACTGGAAGAGGAGTTGCTACGCCAACTTGCGGATGAATTTTTGGCTGTTTTGTAACTACAAATCACAAAGTATTGAGAATATTTCTTTCTTTAAATTTATAATCTAATAACGCACAGGAAAACGCCATGATAATTGGACTTGATGTTGGCGGAACCCATACCGACGCCGTTCTGTTAAGTGAAAACGGACTTGTAAGAGACATAAAAGTCCCGACCAATACCTCAAACCTTTTCAACACCGTTCTTTCTGGATTTGATCTGCTGCTTGACGGCATTGAATCATCTAAAGTCAAAAGAGTGGTCATAAGCACTACACTGACAACCAACAGCGTAGTTCAGAAACAGCTTGATCCTGTAGCTATAATTGTTTCATCAGGACCAGGCATTGATCCAGAAATGTTTCGCAGAGGTGAACATTTTTATACAGTAGCCGGATCAATAGATCACCGAGGCAGAGAGAGATCTCCTATTAATAGAGAAGAGATTGAACATATTTCGGAAAAGATCAAAAACAGTGGGATTGAGTATGTCGGTGTTATTGGTAAATTTTCTCCCCGCAATCCTGCCCACGAACTTGAAATCAGAGATATACTGAAAAAAAATTTTCACACCATTTTTCTTGGACACCGTGTATCAGGAAATCTCAATTTCCCTCGAAGAATCGCAACCGTTCACCTTAATACTGCTGTTTATAGTATGCACAAAAATTTTTTTAATGCTGTAAATGATACACTCAAACAAAAAGGGTTAAAAGCACCAATTCAAATATTAAAGGCTGACGGCGGTACAATGAATTTAGAGACATCAATGGAATTTCCTGGGCAGACTATTTTGTCAGGTCCTGCTGCAAGTGTAATGGGTTCTATCAGCCACGCACCTCCAAACAAGGATGTTATAGTTCTTGACATCGGCGGAACCACAACGGATATTGCCATTCTTGTTAATAAAGCCCCTCTTTTAGAACCAGTGGGAATCGGGCGTGGAAAATATAAGAGTTTAATTCGGGCACTTCAAACAACATCAAGAGGAATTGGCGGTGATAGTCAAGTCACAGCTATAGATAAATATGTTGAGAATACAGACGGCGAAAAAAGCGGTAACAAGCCATCTTCCCGAAAAAAAATTAAGGCTCTGATTATAGGACCTGGCAGACAGGGGCATGCTTTGGCATTCGGAGGACCTGCACTCACTCCCACTGATGCTATGATCTGGCTTGGCATTATGAGTGGCGGGAACAAAAAACTCGCTGAAGAGGGGTTAGCCCTGCTTGCAGAGACTCTTGAAATGTCTATCCGTGAAACTGCTGAAAAAATATTCCGCCAAACATGTGAAACCATTGTTGGAGTTGCAAATCTTATGGTTGATCAGATAAATAGAAAACCTGTTTATACTGTTCATGAATTTCTTGAAGGATATAAGATTAAACCAGAGCTTATACTTCTTCTTGGAGGACCTGCTCCATATTTTGCAGGCGAAATTGAGAAAATATCAGGTATAAAAACAAAAGTTGTGCCTAACAGCGGTGTTGCTAATGCTATTGGAGCTGCTCTTGCAAGAACAACATGCGAGGTCTCTCTTCTTGTTGATACAGAGCGGGGCATAGCCTCTTCTCCTGAGGAGAACTTTACAGCTTCAGTCTCAAATTCATATCTTAAAGAGGATGCCATAAAAACTGCTCTTGCTCTTTTAGAGAAAAAGGCTATGAAAGCTGGAGCAGATTTAAAAAATTTTGAGGCAGAAACAACAGAATTCCAATCTTTTAACATTGTGCGTCAATTTGCCCCGCGAGGTAAAATATTTAGAATTAAAATGCAGGTAAAACCCGGACTTATCAAAGGGTTTGATCATAGTTTTCAATCTTAAAGCTAAAATTCTAATTATGACCGTGAATTATTGAGGATGTGCGTTCAATGTCTGAGAATAAAAAAGTATTGATTGTTGATGATTCTCCGTCGAATATAAAAATTCTGAATGAAATCATCAAACAAGACTACAATGTAATCTGTGCTACAGATGGAGAACGTGCACTCTCTATAGTAAAGCTGCATTTACCTGATATTATACTGCTTGATATTATAATGCCTGGTATTGATGGCTATCAGGTCTGCAGGCAGTTGAAAAGCGATGACACCACAGCAGACATTCCCATTATATTTATCACATCAAGAAATGACATTGAAGGTGAGGAATTGGGATTGCGGGCAGGAGCTGTGGATTACATTACCAGACCGTTCAGCCCTGAAATTGTCAAAGCAAGAGTTACGACTCATCTGAGGATTAAACAGCAGCATGATTCTTTACGGGTAAGTGAGGAAAAATATCGCCAACTCTACAAACATACACCAGCCATGCTCCATTCAATAGACAGGACTGGAAAATTTGTCAGTGTCAGCGATTACTGGCTTGAAGTGTTAGGTTACGATAGAAGCGAAGTGATAGGTCGTTACTTTACTGATTTTCTTACAGAACAATCAGCTATTTATGATAAAATCGTTCATTCCTGCGTCAAAGCACTGTTGACGGTCTTCTTTTGTAGCGTTTGCCGTCATTGCGACAATAGGAATCTGTGGATTCAAAGTGCCAGAATCAGGGTTACGGATAATTT
>JADFZJ010000068.1 GCA_015232555.1 Desulfamplus sp.
TTGTGGAAGAGGAGGTGCCGAGAGACTAATGGGCGGGCAGACTGGTGCATTGATTACGATAGTGTAAGCCTGCAAGCCTGTGCAGCCGTTGGCATCTGTTGCGGTAACTGTAAAAGTAGATGTTCCGTGTGTGGTTGGTGTTCCAGATATAAGTCCGTTTGTGAACAAAAGCCCGGTTGGAATCATGCCAGCAGTTACGCTGAAAGTATATGGTGCTTCTCCGCCATTAGCGGTGATGCTCTGATTATAAGGAACATCCTTGATTCCCTGAGCAAGCGGCGGCGGCGTGAGGGTGATCGCTGGACAGGGTGGTAGTGGTAATGCACTATGACACATGGAAACGCTATTAGTATCCATAGTTACTGCACCAGTCCGTGCTAAGGCTCTGCCGGACAATGTAGCTCCGGTATTCAGGGTTACACTTGCCATTGCAAGTATATTTCCTGCAAACTGAGTGCCTAAATCAATAGTCGCTGAACTTCCAACCTGCCAGTATATTTCCACATTGCAATTTGCAGCACCATTGATAAGGTTCACAGCCGAGTTAGGTGCGGTCGTGAGCGTGCTTCCTATCTGAAAAACAAAAGAGGCATTCGGGTCGTTCTGTGCATCAAGAGTGAGAGTGCCTGTCAACTGAGCCGACGTATCAAAACAGTAAACACCTGGGGCAAGCGTCATTCCACCTAAATCCAGACCGGTCAAGTGGTTGGCAGGGATAGAACACGGCATAGCCGCCAAAAAATTGTACGCAGTAGTAACATCACTTTGAGCCTGACTCGCGACTGGATCGCCGGCGCGTATCGTCCCGAGAACTGTCCCTGGAGGAAAGCCAGGATACGCAAGACCGGGCCAGATGCCCAAATCGCCGGTGATGCTGCTCGCACCTGTATTAGTTACTGTTGAGCCACCCAGGACACCAAATTTGTCCGCCGTACCAAGTGGTATAGCAGCCAATGATATAGACGCTCCATAAAGAAGCACAACGAATCCCACGCCCACCCAAAGACTCAATTGTACCATTCTTTTTAAAACATTTGTTGTCCTGGACATATTTTAATTCTCCTTTTTTTGAGTATTTTTGAACATAAGCAGCTTTGCTGCAATCATTGCTGATTGAAATTCCTGTGAAATAAGGACATTCCCTTGCAGGAATTAGTCCCATGACGCCCAAGTATAAGCACACTTTGTGCCAGATTGCTGTGCTGCTGTCTCATTTCATATATCCTACTAATTTTAAATCACAATAGAGTTTCTAAAAAATTAGATGGCTGGTATAAACAGCCATCTAAAAAAGGTTATATTTACCCAATAGTCATATATGACCTTTTAATTTTTCCACAAAAATCGATATTTCATTGATATTATTTTCGGTCATATACTTCTGTTCTCCTTTTTAACAAGATTGCCTGAGGAAAATATTCCTCAGGCAATCAATCTTTTAACTATTTACCTTTTTCTTCTTTAGGTTTAGCAGATGGATGGTTACCACTGCCTTGACCGCCTCCACGACTATCGCCTTTTCCTGCTCCATCGCCTTTTCCTGCTCCACCACCTTTTCCTGCACCACTACCTTTTCCTGCTCCACTGCTCTGACCCTGTGGACCTTTTCTATCTTTGTTCGGCATATTAAATCTCCTTAAATTTTGTATAGCAGCCGTTTTATTATTCAGTATCAAAAAAGACACTGATATTTAAGGTGTGTCTGCTATATTTCCACACCAAAAAATCTATTTAAATGCACTACTGCTGCACAATATGCCCTCCATCTTCAAGAATATAGAGTTCGCATATTTTACGATAATGGTAACCATATATGGACAGCGTTATTGCCACAGGCATAAGTCCAGGCTTGCGAATCATTGTCCAAAACATAAGCCGCCAGTACTGAAACCGCTCCTTTCCAAGTAATCCAAGCCGGAAAGCAGATCTGAATACTGAAAGAAACCGCTGAAAATTTACGGGTTGTTTGATTTCAGGTCTCTTAAGCTCCTTGAGCAGTGTTCTAATCCGTTGGTAATAGTTTTTAGGAGAATATATCTGTTTCATGATTGTCCGGTATCCGTCCAGAAGACTGTCTATCCCCATTTGAGGAATGATATTGGTTGTTCCGTCAACATTATCTCCTGAAAAAGTATTGACTACCCGGCTTTCCCGTTGAAGCCTGTCAAAAAGACGTGTTCCCGGAGGAGCTTGAAGCATTCCGACCATTGCGGTTACGATTCCGCTCTTCTGAATAAAATCGATCTGCTT
This sequence comes from Desulfamplus sp., assembly GCA_015232555.1. Taxonomy (GTDB): domain Bacteria; phylum Desulfobacterota; class Desulfobacteria; order Desulfobacterales; family Desulfobacteraceae; genus Desulfamplus. The sequence continues at coordinate 2,251 of JADFZJ010000068.1, forward strand.
CTGAAAAATAGATGGCTTATCGCTGTCAAATCCCACAATAAACCCACCCATCACCTGTAAGCCTGAACGCTGGATAATAGAGACACTCTCAAGAAGGTCTCTGTTTTTATTCTGAGTTTTATGACACTCTGTAAGACCTACCTCATCAGGAGACTCAATACCGATAAAAACAGAATCAAATCCGGCTGTTACCATCATCTCTAAAAGTTCAGGATCATCGGCAAGATTGATAGAGGCTTCTGTAAAAAAAACACACCCTTTTTTATTTTTTCGCCACTCAATTATGGCAGGAAGCAGCACTGTTTTAAGGTAGTTTTTATTTCCAATAAAATTGTCGTCAACAAAAAATATACTGCTTCGCCAGCCTGAAGCATAAATCCGATCCAGATCCTCAATAACCTGTTGCGATGTTTTTATACGGGGTCTGTGACCGAACAGAGTAGTAACATTGCAGAATTCGCAGTTGAACGGGCATCCTCTGGAAAACTGAATATTCATAGATGCATATCGTTTGGTTTCTACAAGCTCCCATGATGGAGAAGGAGTGGTGTGAATATCGCAGAAACCTGATGCCCTGTAAATTTTCTTAGGCTCTTTGTTTTGCAGATCTGCTAAAAAAGCTGGAAGTGTCAGTTCAGCTTCGTCAAGCACAAGATGATCCACATACTTGAATTCATCGGGTTCAGAGGTAAAAAGAGGTCCTCCTGCAACGACTCGCAAATTCAAGGCAGTGCAACGATCTATGATTTGTTCAGCCGATTTTCGCTGAACCGCCATGCCTCCGATAAATGCCATATCTGCCCATAAAAGGTCTTTATCCGTAAGATTTTCAACATTCACGTCCACAAGACGCTTTGACCATTCCTCAGGCAGCAGGCTCGCTACAGTAAGCAGACCAAGGGGTGGGAATGCCGCTTTTTTCCCAATAAAACTTAAAGCGTATGTAAAAGACCAGAATGTATCTGGAAATTTAGGGTAAATAAGAAGAATGTTCATAGTATCTCTTTTTTTTGCTAAATTTAATTTCGTAAAATACTTTTTGCACCTGAAAATTCGCCATTAAGAAGATTTTTCATATGCTGCGTTATCCAATATCCCACGTATGCTATGAGCAAAATCGACCATTGAAACAGGTTTCATAAGAAAACCCTTGATACCCATAGAAAGAGCTTTTTTCTTAGACATGAGGTCGCTAAACCCTGTGCATAACAATATTGGAATATCAGGACGTATTTTGAGCAATTCAATTGCTAATTTGTCTCCTGACATGTGCGGCATTGCCATATCAGTTATAACAATGTCAAATTTATCAGGGTTAGCTCTGAAAGATTCAAGTGCTTTAATACTGCTGCTATATGATGTAATATTATAGCCTAAAAGCTCCAGCATCTCTTGTGTCAGTTCAATGAGCAGGTCTTCATCATCAACAAAAAGAATCTTTTCCCTACCTCCCTTGAGTGCCTTTTTGACCTCTATCTCATGTTGTTGAACATAGCTCTCGGCAACAGGCAGATAAACATGAAATTTTGTTTCTCTGCCAGGTTCACTAAATACTTTAATGGCTCCAGCCAAGCTTTTTACAATACCATGAACAACCGCAAGTCCCATTCCTGTCCCTTTACCTTGTCCTTTGGTGGTAAAAAACGGGTCGAATATTTTATCTTTAATATCTTCATCTATCCCTGTGCCTGTATCTGCTACGGTCAAGCAGGCATATTTTCCAGGTTTCATCTCAGGCTCATGCAGTTCAATTTCTTTAAGATTGACGGTAAGTATCCCGCCGGTCTCTTCCATTGCATGATACGCATTAGTTGCGAGATTCATTATTATCTGATGAATCTGGGTCGGATCCGCATTGATTACTCCACAGTCAGGACTTATATCCTGACAGATCTCAATTGTTGTTGGTATTGAACTACGAATAAGATTTAATACTTCCCTTATAATATGTTGTATATTCATCAATCTTAATTCATTGTTATTTTGGCGTGAAAAAGCAAGAATTTGTTTGACCAGAGCTTTTGCACGCATGGACGCAAAATATATTTGATCAAGACTTCTTCGAAATGGACTCTCTTCTTGAATGTCATATAGCAATATTTCAGTATGACCTATAATAGCAGAAAGAATGTTGTTAAAATCATGGGCAATTCCACCGGCAAGTGTACCGATGGCTTCCATTTTCTCTGCTTGCTGGATTTGGGATTCAAGTAACTTCTTTTCCTCTTTTGCCTGCCTGCTCTCGGTTATATCTCGAATGTTGCATTGAACCATAGTGGGTTTGTTCACAAAATAAATATCAGTATCTATATTCAGCAAATCTTGATCCAGAACGATCAGGGGTACATGTAACGTGTTTATGATACTCTCAGCATATTCAAGGGCTTCCTCTCCCGGTGGAACAAAAAATGCCTCAGAAAGATCACAGTTTTTTGGTGGATCGTCTGCAACTAAAATTATAGAGTTCTTTTTCATAACTCACCTCTTTCCTGAGACTGTTCTAAATTCAATAGTACCCGCGATTTTTTGCTATACCCTGATTAGTTTGAATATATAATAAGCGAAATCACAGAAATCAGCATTCTATCGGTTTTTGAATCTTCATCAATACAGGATAGGATAGATAAGTTTGATCTTTTTTCTTACAGCATCAACAGCTTCTATTCCTTCACAATCCGAGACAGTAAAAATCTTAATTTCTATCGGTTTGGACAGGAGGCTCTTTGTTCCAAGCAGAACGCTGAATCTGCCTGACATAATATAGTTATCAAGATGTTGACGGTTTTCCCATTCTGAAATGAGATTGAAAATATTTTTGTCTTCAATATTGCAGTAAATGCCATAGCTCAGACACCCGTTTTTTTTACCAAGCGGTTCAATCAATGAAATAAGCGTTTGAAGAACCTCTTTCTGCTTTTCAGGGGAAACTTTCATGATTGTTCTGATTATGTCCATCTCTCATTCCTGTTGTAATATCCCCTGCCATTTACAGCAGGGGGAATTTCTCTTATGTTTAGTTCCGCTGCCTTTCAACCTCTCGATACCTAAGTCTGTTAAGTTCTTGTTCTTCTATCTGTAACTGTTCGTTCTGGTTGTTGATTTTCCGTTCTTGTTGTTCTAAGCGTTGGTTTCTGTTGTTGATTCTCTGTTCTTGTTGTTCTAACCGTTCTCTCTGGTTGTCGATTTTCTGTTCTTGTTGGTCTAACCTTTCGTTTCTGTTATTACGCTCTTGCTCGTAATCACGTCTATCACGTCTATCTTGTCTATCTTGGCGGTTATCCCTGTCTCGTCCACGATCTCTGTCTCTTTGGTTAGAATCACGGACACCCCAATTGTTCTGTTTTTCCCAATACCTGCTCTTTTCCCATTGATTCCAGTTGCGTTGAACATTATGGTAAGGAGTTCGCTGTTGGTGCCATTCCCGCCCCTGCCAACGATTATGCCTGTAATCATTTCTCCAGCCTGAGGGTATCTGTCTATAAAAAGATGGAACTCTTTGATAGTGACTCCACCCTGCATCATAGTTACGCGAGCGATACCAGCGTCCTTGTGATGGACGCCACCACCATCCATTGTAGAAAAATATCTCTGCATCTACATCCGGTGCAACGTAAATATTTGTCCCGGGCAGCACTACAAGCTCAGGTGATGATTCAAATACTATGGAAGGCAGAGAAAGGCTAAAGCCTATATTGCTACCCGCCATCGTTGGAACAGGAGCAAGTGCCAATGCTAAAAGCAATGTCCCTGCGAGTAATTTTTTCATTTTGTTGTCTCCTGTAATGCTACTTTTTGAGTACAATACTGTTTTTAACATATTTGACCCCTCTGACTGACTTGGCTATTTTAGTAGCTCTGCCTGAGGTCTGTGCAGAATCCACGAAGCCAGTCAACTGAACGAATCCCTTAAAAGATTCGACTTTGATCTGGAAGACCTTTATTTCAGGATCATCCAACAGTCCTGCCCTAACCTCATCGGAAATTGAAGCGTCGTCTGTATATTCTCCGGTGGTTGTCCGATTGTGTGTTCCTGAACAGCCAGAAAGAAAAGCAAGCAGAAGAAGTCCTGTAAAAAAATGCCCGAGAACATAAACAGCTTCGCTGCAATTATTGTTTGATTGAAATTCCTGAATAATAAAATATGCTTTACTCATGGAACTTTTCTCCTTGCTTAAAAGGTCGTATATAACCATATGCTAATATGAATCTTTGCGGGTTTTACATTGTTGCTTAAAAATTAAGTGTCAGGAAAGATGTAAAACATCTCTCCTGTCAACCCCTTAACCGATCTTTCTACTTTACGATAATTTCAAAAAGAACTCTCATGTTTGCCTTTGCTTCTGGTGAATATATCTCTTTAGGTAATGGTTCGTACATTGCTGGATTGTCTTCACCATAGCCAATTTTTGTAAGTCTGTCCGGTGTAATGATGCCTTCATTAATAAGGTATTGCCTTACAGAAGTTGCTCTTCTTTCACTCAGACTCTGGTTATACTCATCAGTTCCTGAAGCAGATGTATAGCCTGCAATACGGACTTCAGATTGTGGATTGTCTTTTAGCATCTGGATATTTCTTTTCAGTATTGCCTGTGCTTCCGGTGTAAGTGTTGACTTGTCGAAATCAAAATGTATGTCTTCAAAAGCAAGAACAGTAACCCCTTCTGTTGTGGTAACCACCTTAGGCTCGTAGTAAACTTGAGTGCTCTGAGTAGTGGTTCTGCTCATCGGACAAAGAGCATTGATTCTGATAATAGCAGCTTCAGCCATATCAATAGCAGCCTGTCTGATGCAAGGATCGTAAATCTCATATGCTCTGTCAACCATTGCTTTTAATTCATTGAACTCTTCGGGACATTCACTATCTTTGCCCGCCCTGCGAGCTTCTTCCAAAGCCAGATCCGCTTTGATTAATGCAGGAGGATATTGTGAATACTCTGTTCTGTATGCCGGACCCTTTTCTAAGCCGACGCTACATCCTGCCATCAAACTCAGAGAAAATATAACAATGATGGCTGTAAGCACGCTCTTTAATGTTACTGATTTGCTTGATGTTGCTTCTTTCATTTTACACCCCTTTTCATTAATTTTATTATTGGTCACCTGCCATCAATTATAGCAGGTGACTGCTTTCCAACCATCACCATACAAAAATGGAGAGGCTACTTACCAAGAACCTTCTTGATATCGCCGACTTTATCCTGAACTTTTCCCTCAAGATTCTCGTTTTTACCTTCAGTTTCTAAATCACGATTTCCGACTGTTTTTCCTACAACCTCTTTGATCTTGCCTTTCGCCTGGTGCATCTTACCTTCTGCATGGTCTTTTGTACTTGATTTCATGGTCTTGCTCCTGTCTCAATTAATATTGATTTTAGTTTATGTTGATTAATGTTGGTTGATGTGAATTGACGGGGATTGATGTTGATTTGTGTTTTAATTTAAGCTTATTCTGACTGCTTTATAAGAGTTGACTTTACTACAGCTTACAGTCTTCCTGATAAAAGCAGTATCACAACAATAAGCACTATCAGCCCTACTCCACCGCTGGGCATATATCCCCACGACGCACTGTGAGGCCACACAGGGATTACTCCCAAAAGTGCAAGTACTAAAACTATGATTAAAATTGTGCCAAGTGACATGATTCTTTCTCCAGTCTAAAATAGTGTTCAATAGATAAAATAGTGTTCCATACAGAACATATTAGCTCCAGCCAGCTCATTTGACTATAATGCTGTTTTTTACGCCTTTTACGCCCTTAACTGATTGTGCTAACCTTGCAGCTCTTGTTGATGCCCGTGATGAATTTACGAATCCACTTAACTGTACGACTCCTTTGTAAGATTCTACATTGATCTGGAGCACTTTAAGTTCCGGATCATTAAAAATTTCCCCTTTAACTTTGGTGGTAAGTACAGAGTCATCAATGTACTCCCCTGTGCTCTCCTGCTTACGACTCGAAGCACATCCTGCAAGAAATGCAAATAAGACCAATACTACAAAAAGACGCTTGATAAAAACTGCTTGATTCATGATACTTTCTCCCTTTTTTATGTTGATTTATGGGTAGTGCCCTTATGGTTTTCAAAGGCGATTTGTTGGCTTTACTGCTTTATGTAGTTCAATCTTTGTGCCATCGTTTCAACTTTTAGAATACCAGTATCTATCATTCTGATTTATAAGCATAATACGTTAAAAAGACCAATTTAAGAACCGTTGTTGAAAACCATATAAAAAGGTCATATTTAGCCTATGGTCATATAAGCCCCTTTTAAAATAACTCTTTTTAGTTTGTAGTGGATAATTAGGCAGGCTTAAAAATAAAAATATCAAAGTTACGATATCTTATTTATTGGCTTTGATAAGCAGGATATTATGTTGAATTAAGCGGGGCTTTATGAGCTGAGGCAGCGGGGTGGGGTGATGCACAACTCATCATAAACACAACAGCAATAAATTGGAGAGAGTATTTATGCCGTTATGGAGTTGTGCATCAGGTTGATATCAGAATATTGTATAAATAATCTGACAGTAGAACCGGCTATCTATTTTATCATCATGATTATCTCCCTGATCCTTATGGTTAAATTGGAGACCAGTCTTGGCGTCAATGTGGTTGGACAGATAAAAACGCAAAGATGTATCCACCATATTCATATAGGTATCATCATCGTCCGAGTCAGATTCGATGATAATGTCGAGTTTCCAACTGTTTTCCCAATCTATCCTGTCAGATATCTCATAATCAAGTTCAAGGGAATTGGATATCTTGTGGGCTGAGTCACCAAAATGACCATCAACAAGAATTGTGGAATACTCAATTCTATCGATTAGCTGCCATTGTAAGCCGTATGGTTTTGCGTATTCATAGTATATGCCGACTCCTGGGTCTCCTTCCTCTCCCGAGTAGTCGGAGATCAGATAATCCAACTGTGCTCCTGCTTCCCATCCATGTTTACGAGTTATTACCTGCTCTTTGGTAAGAATATCCTGTATTCTTATGATTCCAAGAGCACCAAGAGACTCATCGTTTAATATTCCAGCCTCTTTAAAAACAATTTCCATACTCTCATACCAATATTTTTCGTACTCTCTTTTGCCGTAGCGACTTTTATATTCAGACTCTTTTGAAATTACATCAGCAAGTTTTAGGTAAACAGCATCTGTAACCGTACTTGAAATAATACAGTATTTGGTCAAATCCTCAATACATCTTATAGCCTCCATCAGAGGGGTTGCATTGGTGATTCTGCCATATCCTAAACCTACAGAGACTTTTGCATAGGGGTCGCTATCATCTGTCCCCTCAAGATCGCGGACACCAAGAGCTAACCCACCATATACAAAAGCACCTGTGTAGTCTCCAAAGTAATTTTTAACGGTAGTATCTCCGTCAATAACTATGTTTTTATTTGAATGGTCTCCATCATTGGCACCTTTGCTGAAATCGGTATTTCCATTGAGGGACACATCCCATTTGAGAGGCAGAGTGCTGTATTCCATCTCATAATTTACATTAAGCATTCCGTCATAGCTAAACTGATCCTGATTTCCGTCACTCATATTGAACTCCAAACCTAATTCCGCGTCCTGATACTGATAAGTCGGATCAGAATAATCAGTCAGTTCAATCGCAAGTGCTGCTGTTGGCAAAGTTGTAAGCAGCCCGAATAGGAGATACATCATTGTCCTTTTCATTTCAATTTTCATCTTTTCCTTTTCCTTTGTTAAATGTTTATGAGTCATTAATTTCAAACTTGAAAATTACAGGCAAGACATCTTATAAATAAAATCACCTCCTTAAAAACCTGATAGCGGACATGAAAAAATTTTACTCTCTATTCAGATACCTTATCGGTATCGCTCTGTTCTTTTGGCTCCTGTTCAATGCTTTCATAAGGTGCCTCAGGACCAAGTAATACACTTATCCAGTAAGTCTCCTTATTGTTTTCACATGCAAACTTCAGGGTCATGGTAAGCGGTATGCACAAAACCATGCCAACAGGTCCAAGCAGACTTCCCCAGACAATAAGCGAGAGAAAGACAACCAGGGTGGAGAGTCCAAGCCTCCGCCCCATAAGCCGCGTTTCAATCACATTGCCAAGTATGAAGTTGACAACAATAAATCCAGCAGTTGACATTATGGCTTGCCATATACCCAATTGGATAAAAGCAAGAAGTATCGGGGGAGCAGCGGCAATTAGGGAGCCTACATTCGGAACATAGTTAAGCAAAAAAGTGACAAACCCCCAGAGAATGGGAAAGTCCACACCAAGAATTGAGAGCCATATTCCTATCAAAATACCGGTGGCAAGACTGATTAGAGTCTTAATGACCATATAGCGTTCAATATCATCTACAAACCTTGTGAACTGGGGAAACATCTGGTAGGGATTGCCGAGAATCGTTCGCAGCTTGACGGGAAAACTTACGGTTTCTAAAAGTATGAAAGTTACGGTGAGAAAAATCAGTACCATGTTTGAAAGAGCAGAGCCAAAACCTGTCAATAAGTTGGCAGTCAAATTCATTACCATTCCAGGATTGGTAAATCTGAGCAAAACATTACCCATGCTCCCTCGTATTCCCTTGGTTGCTAAAAACGACTTAAATGATGAGACCTGCTCCTCTATTCGAGTTTGATAGGCAGGCAGCTCGGTATAAAAGCTGTTGATGGACGCACCTACAATCGCCCCAACAATTAGCAGTATGATTATCATACACGCAACCACAAGCAGCACAGCTACAACAGTAGGAACACGTTTGTGCTGAAGCCACAATAACGGAGGCTTTCCAAGTATGGCAAGGAAAACCGAGACAAGCAATCCGACTAAGGTGGATTGTGCCTGATTAATGCCTCTGATGATTATCACCAGTGCTGCCGCTATTATAAGCAGGCGGATTCCATGCTGAGAAAAATCCTGTTCAGTCATGGACAAATACGTGGTCGATAAATGTGATTCCTCTCTTTTCCCCACCCGATTTTCAGTATTGCAGCAATTTCCCGCAACATAAGAGTCTCCTTTTATCTGTCGTTTTTAAAGATCATTTGCTGCCTTTTTAAGAACTCAAAAAATTTGTCGTTTTTAAGGAGCCCTTGTCTCCTTTTTAAGAACTCAAACGAACAACTCAATTTTTATGCCAATCTTACAATCTTCAAGACTTATCGCCTATCACTCTGATTTTTAATGATAATCACTTCAAAAAGCATTCAGGAGGTTGTCATTAAAAACAATATTTAAAAGGCTATATATGACCATAGGTCATATATAGCCTTTTGGGTAAATTTATGATCTGTTGTCTGATTTTAGCAATACTCGCACATTACAAAAAATGAACCATCCGCCGCAACCATCGGGAAATTGCTCCCCACTGCAATTAGATTAGTATCTAATTGCAAGGCACTTCTACTCGTCTTGGATGGCTGAACCTTTGCCAGTATGTTCTTCCGTAACGACCTTGCCTCCATTCTCCGTTTACAGTTTCATAGCACCGACTACGGTTATCTTCATGTCTGTTGCTAATTACACTGTCGGCTACTACTGCTCCAACTACCGCACCTGCTACAAATGGTACACCTGAGTTGCGACAACTGGTAATGCTAAATAGCACGAGCACAAGAAACATGGAAAAAATAACAAATCTTGTTTTCATAACATATTCTCCTTCTTATTAGTTTTGGTTTAGCTTCAATCAACTTTTCCTGTTTCTTGCGAACAGCAAAGAAGCGGATTCCCTTTTGAGAAAAATTTTTTATGTTTACTCATGGAAGCTTTTGATTATCAGTATCAAGTAAAAGTGCGAAGTCATCTGCAGGCAAGGGATGGCTAAAGTGAAAACCTTGACCCTCTTGGCATTCATGACTCTTTAGAAATGCAAGCTGTTCTTTTGTCTCCACCCCCTCAGCTATGACTTTCATATTCAAATTTCTTCCCATTCCAATCATTGCACTTACTATAGTTGCATCGTCTGAATCAGTGGTAACATCGCACACAAAAGATTTGTCGATCTTAAGTGTGCCGATCGGAAATCGTTTCAGATAACTCAGGCTCGAGTAGCCGGTACCAAAGTCATCAACGGCAATCTTCACACCCATATCCTTGAGTGTTTGAAGTACTGATGTTGAAGAGTCTGCGTCTTGCATGAGAATGCTTTCAGTTAATTCCAATGTGAGATATTCAGACGGCAAGCCAGTCTCTTGCAGGATCAAGGCAATGCCATCTAAAAAACTTTTGTATCTGAATTCCAAAGCGGAAATGTTGACTGCTACAGGCACGGCAGAAAGACCAGAGTCTATCCACTCCTTGACTTGCCTGCACGCTTCACGCAGCACCCAATTTCCTATGGGAAGAATAAGTCCACACTCTTCTGCAACTGCAATAAACTGCATTGGGGAGACGATCCCGAGATTGGGATCAAGCCAGCGGATGAGCACTTCGGCACCGATTAGTGCGTTTGATACAAGATTTATCTGTGGCTGGTAATGCAGCAAGAACTCACCCTGCTTTAAAGCACGACGAAGGCTATTTTCGACAAACAGGCGATGAAGTGCTTGAGTGTTCATGTCGGCAATGAAAAACTGGTATCTGTTACGACCATTTGCCTTGGCGTGATACATTGCGGTGTCTGCATTCTGCATTGCAGCATCAGCATTCATACCATCATCAGGATAGATGCTGATGCCTATGCTAAAAGAGATATAGATTTCGTGTTCACCTATTAAGTGTGGCTTGGTAAAAGCGGTAAGCAACGTTTCACAAACCTGTGCAGCATCCTGCGGATGCTCAATTTCCGATAGAAGTATCACAAACTCATCACCGCCATGTCGGCATATTGTATCTGTATCTCGGACACATGCCTTCAGTCGAGCGGCAGCAGACTGAAGCAACTGGTCTCCGACTAAATGTCCCATTGAGTCATTGATATGTTTGAAATGATCCATGTCAAGGAACATCAACGCAACCCGCTTATTATGCCTGTGTGCCAGCCTGATGGACTGTGATAGGCGTTCTGTCAGCAGTGCCCGATTGGGCAGACCCGTAAGAAAATCGTGCTGGGCAAGATGGGACATCTTGAGCATCATTGCCCGTGATTCACTTACATCATGAAAAACAATCACTGCACCAGTGACCTGTCCGTGCCTATTGTGGATAGGGGCAGCGGAGTCCTCAATTGGGGACTCGAATCCATCACGACGGATAAGTACAGAATCTGCTGATAGCTCTACAATCCTGTCTTCATCAATTGCTCTTTTGGCTGGATTGACTGCTTCTTGATGAGTCGCTCCGTCTATTATTTTGAACACTTCTGAAAGCGGTTGACCCAAAGCCTCATCACGAGACCAGCCGGTCATATTTTCCGCCACTAAATTCAGATAGGTTACGTTACCATCTATGTCTGTTGCTAACACTGCATCACCAATCGAGTTAAGCGTAACCTGAGCACGTTCCTTTTCCTCGAACAGTTCCTCCTCCGCGGTTGACAATATACAATCTATTGACTTACGCTCGGATATATCTTCAACTGTCTGAACATGTCCGTTTGATTCCATTCCACTGGTCATGGCGGCTCTGGTGATACGAGTCCATATAATGGTGCCATCTTTTTTCACAAATCGGAATTCGGTCTGAAATGGAGTATCTCTATCCAATGAAGCACGCCACTCGGCAATGACACGCGGTCGATCCTCAGGGTGAATCGGAACACTCCATTGTGTACCTAATATCTGTTCAAATGTCATACCCGATATCTTATGATATGCTGTATTGGTATATACACAACACCCATATTCATCAGAAACAAATATGCCCAGTGGTGATGCATCAACCATCTCCTTGAAGCACACATCATTGAATATACAGTCATTGCTGGATTGATCTTTGACATTAAATGCTTTGGTTGGGAGATAGTTTAGAATTTTCTGTTCCATTATATACTCCATTTTTTTCAGTCTTCATCACCCCCAATTTTTTCGTCAACCGAGGAAGGTATCACTGTGATCTCTCTGTATTAATTTAACTTTTCCGTCTTCCCGCTAACAGCAACACTATGCCGCCCACAAGCGTTATAGCTCCAACGATTGGCGGCAACGGAAAAGTTTTAGTTGTCTCTGCGGTCATTTGCAGCGGACCGAGATCAACAACCTTCTCTTTACTCGTGTAAGTGATTCCCTGATACCCGAACGCTGCGATCCCTATAATAATAAGTATGATGGCAATAATTGTGGTTGTTTTCATTTTTCCCTGCCTTTTTGGTGCTGTTTATTCTTTCCATTGTTTTCGTGTCGTTTATTGTTACCACGTTGTTTATTATTACTCTGTTTTTGATGTAACTGTTCTGTTTTGACCGTTCTTACCTGCTGGCGAGATTGTTGTTGCCTGACATTTTTAGATTGTTGTCGTGGATATTCTCGTTTGATCTTTTGAGATTTTCTTTCGGTCTGTTTTTGATGTAACTGTTTTGTTTTGACCTTTTTTACCTGTTGGCGAGATTGTTGTTGCTGAGCATCTATGGATTCTTGTTTTAACCGCGTTCCTTGTTGTACGTCTATCGATTGTTGTTGAGATCGCGTTCCTTGTTGTACATCTATAGATTGATGTTTCAACCGCCTCACCGATTCCATATTTTCGACACCCCATGTTCGTTCGTTCTCCCAATGATTGGTCTTTTCCCATAGGCTCCAGCTCTCCTGAACTTGTTCGTGAGGTATTAGTTCAGGTTTCCATTGATGCCCTCTCCAACGCTCCTTCCTGTAGTCACTTCGCCAGTCTGTGGGAATCTCTCTATAAAAAGATGGAACACTTGGGTAGTCAACCCAACCTGAATAATACCTCCGCGAGCGATACCAGCTTCCTTCTGACAGACGCCACCACCAGCCGCTGTAGAAGAATATATCAGCAGCTACAGCCGGGACGACGTAGATATTCGTCTCCGGTACCACTACCAATTGAGGTGGTGAGGTAAATATGATAGGTGATGGTGCAGAAATGATGATGCCTGAGTCCGACTTCCATTTCATACTTGTAAGATCAAGACCTTTAACATCCCAGGAACGCTTCTCCCAGTAACCGCCCTGTTCCCAGATATTCCAGTTCTGTTCAGCCTGTTTGTAGGATATTCGCTGATGAATCCATTGATGTCCTTTCCAGTTGTACGCCTTGTAGTCATTCCTCCAGTTCGATGGTATAGCACTGTAAAAAGACGGGACATCTTCATAGCTATCCCAACCCGAACTGTAGTCCCGCGAACGATACCAGTTTTCCTCCCACCGACGCCACCACCAGCCATCGTAGAAGAATATCTCCTCATCAATAATGTCAGGGACAACATAGACATACGTCTCAGGTAGAACTATCAACTCTGGTGGCTGGTCAAATACGATGAGTGGAGGCATAGAAATGCTGATACCTAACCGTACCTCTGCCATAGTTGGAAAAGGAACAAGTAGTAATGCTAAAAGCAATACTCTTAAAAGTAACTTTTTCATTCTGATGCCTCCTTTCATAATGTTATATTTCCTGCATAACTTGATTGTTATCCAATAAAATTAAGGGATCATTTCAAGTTTTGCAGGCAATCTATTTGTCATCTTGATGTTTTGCGGCTAAGTTGTTCTCCTGCCGCTGATTAGGTTAAACACTACTACGATAACAGCGGCTACCAGCAGTATATGGATTAAACCCCCTAACGTATAACTGCTTACAAGCCCTAAAACCCACATAATTAAGAGTATTACAACAATGGTCCACAACATTTCATTCTCCTTTCAATTTACTTTAATTAGTTATATTACCTTTATTATATTGCCTCACTTACCTAACGATGATCTCAAAAAGGACTCTCATATTTGCCTTTGCTGCCTCTGAGTAAATCTCTTTAGGTGCTTCTTCGTGCATTGCTGGGTTTGACTCACCATAGCCTATTTGGGAAAGCCTTTCTGGTGTAATGATGCCTTCGCTGATGAGATATTCCCGAACAGCAGTTGCCCTTCTTTCACTTAGTGCCTGGTTGTATTCATCAGTGCCGGAAGCAGAGGTGTAACCTGCAATTCTGACTTGAGATTGTGGGTTATCTTTGAGTATCTGAATGTTTCTTTTGAGTATCATCTCAGCTTCAGGCGTAAGTGTTGACTTGTCAAAGTTAAAATGTACATCCTCAAAAGCAAGAATAATTACAGCCGGCTCAACAGATGCAACCTCAACCTTCTGTTCAAGCTCTGATTCAGATGCTAAGAGGACTACCTTATTGTCAGCCTTTTCAGAATATTCAACCGTTGAAGATGTTTCTTTTGTTGTATCACCACCAAATGAAATAGTAAGTCCAGCAGTATAGAGAAGGTTATTTTGTGTGCTGTCGTCAATGCTAATAACATGACGGACATCTGCACGTAGTGAGACGTTTTCGGTCAGAGCGTATTTAAGACCGACACCGTAATTGGCTGCAAAATCATTATCTGTGTGTGCATCGTCAGGATCAAAAACAATAACGCCTGCACCTGCCGCGATATATGGAACAAGTTTGGAGTAAGGCATGAAATGATACAGAGCATCAATATGATTAAAATAGACATCTACATTGCGTTCGTCAGTATCAAGCTCAATCTCTGTGTCTATATAATTGAAAACAGCTTCAACGCCCCAGTGTGCATCATAATAATAGCCCAACCCCAATCCATAGACCATATCGTCCTCAAGATTCTGGTCGTTCTCAAAAAGATATCCACCAACAGAAGGGCTTATGGTAATTGCACCAGGTTTGATTTCTGCTTGGGCAGTCCCTGCGATAAACATAAGACAAACAATAAGGTAAATCATAGTAAAAACAGATATGACAGATTTATTTAGCTTCATCTTTTTTTCTCTCCATATAATTCTACTTTGTCAATTTTAATACCTCCTTCAGCCTTCTCATCAACGAAAAGAGATATTTATTACTCTCTCTATTTTCCCATTACTTTCATGTTGTTCACAACATCCTTTACTCCGTGAACGTCATTCGAGAGTTTGCTTACCAGATCTTTTTCAGCAGCGTTACTGGCACTGCCTCCAAGAGTGACCACACCCTCTTTTGTCTCAACAGTTGTTTTGATTCCACTGGTAGAGCGATGATACAACAATGCTGTCTTGACCAGAGCTGTGATTGACGCATCATCAATCTCCTCATTCATTGTATTGAGCTTCTTATCCATCTTTTTCTCACTCTTCTTCATCATGGGATTTAACACTATAATCTCGTTTTTAACGTTTTTCACACCTTCAACATCTTTGGCGTATTCGGCAGTAAGGCTCTTCTGGGCTTCACTGTCGGCATCACCGCGAAGAGTTATGATTCCATTTTCTGATAAAACCTCAGTTGTCGTGGCGTTCACGTTCCTATGGAAAAAAAGTGTTGTTTTTACTTTAGTAATGAGCCATGCATCAGAGTGGGCATCAGGTGCTTTGTCTTTCATTTTCAGTTCGTTATTTACTCCTTTAACTCCGGCTATACTCGCAACCGTATCCCCTGCCAATGATTTGCGGGACTCTTCGGCAACAGTCCCTGTAAGGATGACAACGCCGTCAACAGACTTGATCTTAATGTCATCACTCTTGAGATATGTCTTGAACACATAAGAGTTTTTTGCTGCTGATTCGATCTTGTCATCTTTGTCTGATGCAAACAGGTTGGTGCCAAATAAACTCAAAGAGGCCGCTGTTGCTATGACTGCTATGCAATACATTATTTTTTTCATGGTTATTTTTCCTTTTTTGTTGTAATTTTACTGTAATTTAGTTTGCTGAATATTTTTGGTTCTCCGAGCTTTCCCGTGGTAGATATAATTTTTTATTTGTGATATAGGCCTCAGCTACTCTTCGTAACTATCTAAAATAATTACTAATATCTTAACAGCCTAAATTAGTGTCAATCAATG
>JADFZJ010000069.1 GCA_015232555.1 Desulfamplus sp.
TTGCAATCTTTTCGTCTCTATTTGGAACGATTGCAGATGCAAGAGTCAATATATCTGCATCAATTTCAAGTGGCATCTGAAGAACATGGTCAGTTACAGTTACAAGAACCTTGCCATCTTTAAGGGCAACTTGCGGTTTATTATCAAGGCTGTAACGGATAAAGATAACGCCAGCCTCTCTTGCTCTCTGATAGTTGTATTCTCTCTCTCCGTAGGCTCTTATGTCTCTGTAGAGAACATAGACATCCATCTCTGGATTTATCTTCTTTAATTCAAGAGCATTGTCAATTGAGTGTGTGCAGCAAACTCTTGAACAGTATGGGCGTTCAGAATCTCTTGATCCAACACACTGAATAAACACAGCAGCTTTCATTGTTTTAAGATTCTGGTCATTTGCCATGAGCATTCTGTCAAGATCAAGGCTTGCTATAATTCTATCATCTTGACCATAGCAATATTCAGAGGGCTTTAATCCCGCACCACCGGTTGCAATAACAGCCACGCCATGCTCAATTTCAGAAACTTCACCATTGCAGGAGAGTTTTGATTTAAAATTTCCAACAAAACCCTGAACATCCTCAACTGATGTATTCAAATGTAGATGTATTTTAGAGTTGTTAGCTATATCTGACTTTATCTCAAGAAGCTGTTTCTGGATATTTTCGCCTTTATAGGTGTGATAAAGGTTATTTGCCTGTCCACCTATTTTTGAATCTTTCTCAATAACGTGAACTTCATAACCTTGATCAGCAAGATTTTTTGCCGCTGTAAGACCAGCAAGCCCTGCTCCAATAACCATTGCAGCTTGATTAACTTTAAGTTCAACCTCTTTTAACGGTTCCATCAAGGCAACTTTTGAAACTGCCATACGAACAAGGTCTTTTGCCTTTTTAGTTGCAAGTTCAGGATTGTTCTTGTGAACCCAAGAGTCTTGATTTCTTATGTTGGTCATCTCAAACAGATATTTGTTAAGACCAGCCTTCATAAGAGTCTCTTGAAAAAGTGGCTCATGTGTCTTTGGTGTACATGCTGCAACAACAATTCTGTTTAAGTTATGCTCTTTAATGAGCTTTGCTATGGTGTCCTGGGAATCTTGGGCACAAGAGTAGAGGTTGTCTGTATAATACTCTACAAACGGCAATGTTGAGGCATAGTCTCTTACTGATGGAACATCAACAACTCCAGCAATGTTAGTTCCGCATCTGCATACAAAAACACCAATTCTGGGACGTTCTCCAACAATATTTGTCTCAGGAGTGCTTTCTGCTTTTTTGGTCATTGTATCTCTTACAGAACTTAAAAGAGAACCAGCTCCAGCAGCAGCAGCACTTGAATCTACAACTGCCTGTGGAATATCCTTGGGACCCTGGAACGCACCTGAAACAAAAATACCTTTACGGCTTGTCTCAACAGGAGAGAAACTTGATGTTTGGGCAAAATTGCCAGAGGTCAAATTAATGTTAAGTTTTTTTGCAAGCTCTATTGTCTCAGGAGCAATCTGTAAACCCACAGAAAGGACAACCATGTCAAAAATTTCTTCAACAATTTCACCTGTGTCAGAGACATAACGGAGACTTAAATCATCAGAGTCATGCAAAGGATTAATTGTATGAACCTTGGTTCTTACAAATCTGACACCAGCTTCCTTGGCACGGTTGTAATATCTCTCAAACTCTTTGCCATGAGTTCTCATATCCATATAGAATATGGCACAATCAAGATCATCACCCGCATGTTCTTTAGCTATTACCGCCTCCTTGATTGCATACATGCAGCATACAGAGGAGCAATATTTGTTGTCGCACTTGTTCATATCCCTTGAGCCAACACACTGAAACCATGCAATTTTTTTTGGGTCTTTTTTGCGTTCAGCAAGAAGTTTGTCTTTCTTTGTTGTTGGGTGTATGGGAACTTTTGGAAGGGTCATAATATGCCCAAGTGATGGACCTGAAGCTGAAAGAATCCTCTCAAACTCCATTGATGTAACTACATTTGGCAAATGTGAATACTGGTAGTTATCAAAAATCTTTGGATCATAAGGTTTAAAACCCGGAGAGAAGATAACCGCACCAGCATTGAGTGTTAGTCGCTCCTCTTTCTGGGTGTAATCAATTGCCTTTGCAGGACAAACCTCTTCGCAGTTTCCGCATTTATCCTTAGTAAGTTTAAGGCATTTTTCAGGATTAATCGCATATTTTAATGGAACAGCTTGAGGATACTCAACATATATTGCTTTACGGGTTATAAGTCCCATGTTGTAAGTATCTGTATCTTTGCTTGGACACTTTTCTGCACAAGCACCGCACCCAACGCATAGATCAGTATTTACGTATCTTGGTTTTTTAATGACATCAATCTGAAAATTGCCTGCCTCACCTTTGATGTCAATAATGTTTGATAATGTTAAAAGTTCAATGTTTAAATGCCGGCCGACCTCGACCAGTGTTGGTGAGATAATTCACATTGCACAGTCATTTGTGGGAAAGGTCTTGTCAAGCTGGGACATTGCCCCGCCAACAGATGGACCCTTTTCCACAATGTAAACATAATAGCCTGAGTTGGCGAGATCGAGAGCAGACAGCATTCCTGATATGCCCCCTCCCACCACCACTACTGACCCTGTTACGTTACTTGTCATCTTAAAACTCCTGATTATTATTGTTTTTGTTTTTTACTAATTAACACTCTATTCTATAAAATACCTGCTTATACAAATTGTTTTATAATTCTTAAAACTAATAATATTTAATACTATTTAGAAAAATATGTTTCATCTAAAGTCTGTTCTAAAGAAAAAGAGATATATCTTATAACGCAGATTGACATAAGTTTGCGAACAAACTTTAGCCTTTAAAATGTTGTGTTGTCAATATAATTCTCATTTCAAAAATTGTTATGGAGTATATAGTGTTACCAAGCATCTTGTATCATAATTACCAAGACTTTTTAGTTGATGAGGTGTCTCAGAATTAAACTTTATGGACTCTCCAGCCACCAATTCATGCACCTTTCCATCAATAGTCAGTTCAAGATTTCCTTCCATGACATATATGAATTCTTCACCTTCATGCCTGTATGCCACTGGTTTATGCTTTTTATTAGATTCAATAGTAACCATAAAGACTCTAAGATGTTCGTTCTCTGCCCCTGGTGTAAGGTTTTGGTAATAGTAGTTGCCTGTTCTTCTGGTATATTCTTTTGCTCTGTTGCCAGAAAGAGCAGCACGTTCGCCATCGTTTAAAAAAGTTTCAGGATCAATACCAAAAACTTCAGAAAGCTTAATCATAAACCCGACTGACGGCGTAGTTCGGTTATTTTCAAGCTCCTCAATAAATTCAGGACTTCTGCCCGTCCGCTTTGCAAGCTCTTCATGGGACAATTGATGTGCCTTTCTCATCTGCATCAATTTTGAACCAAAATCAGAACTCTTTTCGCTGTAACTACTCTGTTCACCTATTTCATTTCCCGCATCATTCAATACCTTGTTGCTGCTCATCTCACCTACTGCAAGGCTATCTGCAAGCGAACGCATGACAATTTTCTGGATTTTTTCAGTAAGAATTGGAATAAAAATAGCAGCATCTTCAACAACGCCGATATCTGCCAATCTAAATATTGGAGCATTAGGATCTTTGTTTATTGCCACAATAGTCTTTGAATCTGAAATTCCGGCGGTATATTGGACAGCACCCGATGTACCGACTGTTATAAGAAGCTCTGGTCTTATAGTTTTTCCAGTCTGACCAATCAGACGGTCATCATCACTCCAGTGCCATAAAACAGGAGGTCTTGTTGCACCAATTTGAGCACCAAGAGCAGCAGCAAGTCTTCTTAAATATCTAAAGCCCTCAATATTACCAACTCCCGCACCTCCAACAACCACTTTATCTGCACTCTCAAGGCTTAATTCTTCTGACTTATCTTTTTTTATAGATAGGCGTTTAATTGATGAAATTTCTGAAACATCTTTAGGCTCAGGGACTGTATCAGCGATAATCGTTTCAATGCTGATCTGGCTATTGGACAAAGAACTTACAGGCTCTTTTTTAAACGCATTTGGCTGAACTGTAATAAATCCTGTTTTTGATGAGTCAGAAAATCCAAGTTCAGCCATGATTTCTCCGCCGTGAGATGGACATATCGCCAAAATCTCACTGTTTTCATACTTAAAATTCTGACAATCTGCAATCATTCCAGACCCGCATATAAAAGCACATCTTGCTGAAACCTCACGCATAATATCATTCAAAGGAAAAAGAAAAACTGCTGGATTTCTATGTTTAACAGCATCTGCAAGAATTTTTGCAATTTTTTGGGGTAGAATGTAAGACTTGTCTGATTCATCTGAGCATAGACCTGCTGATACGCAATTATCTGTTTGAATGAGCAATACACTGTCTGCACCACAAATCAATGCCTGTTCAATTGCCCTATCTTTTGAGACAACCTCTTTACTTATCTGTCCATTCTCACCATCAGATAGAACAAGTATAAGCAGTCGTCTTGCTTGCATACTTTTAGCAAGCTCTCCAGCACCAGAAAGCACGTTAAGGCTGGTATCAAAAAGAGAGTGATTTCTTAAATCTCCGTATATCCATATATCTCTTTGAAACTCTTTTGATTCGATTTGTTTAATCATAACTCTTTTTACCCCGCAAAGCCTGCTTCTGATAGTTTCTGAGCTAAATTTTCTGCTTTTTGTTCAGGTGTGCCGTCAATAAACAGGCATCTTTTTAACCGCTTCTCCTTATTCCATGCCACAATTTTTGTTGGAGATGCAACAAGCCCTGTCTCTTCAGGCGTAAGTCCCAGAATTGAATTATCCCAACACTCAATGCTTTTATCAGTAAAGGCTCTCTCAATTCCATAAAGAGATGTAAAATCGGTGCCGCCAACGGCAGAGCTGACACTAAAAGCTGATCCAGCCTTATTTTGAACCTTAACTTCAAATTTTTCTATATAGCCGTCTGCCTTTCGTTCAACAATCCAATTGGTTTCAATCCTCTCTTGTCGGATAGCTGTATCTGCTATTTTTTTATCCTGTTCTTGTTTGATACCGTTATCTGCAGCTTCTTTTTCTTTTTTCTGGCTTAAAGCAAGTGAGTGGATATTTCCTATAAAAGGAATATCCAACATTTGGGCTGTCTGTGGTCCTACATGACCTGTATCGCTGTCTGAGGTACGAGTCCCAAACAGAACAAGATCAAACGGCTGAAGTCTTTGTAATGCCCTACCCAGAACTTTTGCAGTGATGTATGTATCTGATTCTTTAAGAGATGGATCACATATCAGAATCGCTCTGTCTGCACCTATTGAAATAGCCTGATAAAGTCCAAAGGTTGCGGGTTTTGGTCCCATGCTGACCACAGTTAAATTGCCACCGTGCTCTTTTATCAAAGAGAGAGCGATCTCAACGGCTGGTCGGTCAAAAGGGTTTAACTCCATATTTGCTGAACTGCTTCTGTTGCTGCCAGGCAGGATATTGTTAATCACCGATTTTACGCAGGTGATGATGTTAAGTCCCATTTATTTGTACCTGTAATATATTAAAATCATTAATTTTATCAGTAATTTTTCTGGAGGCTGAACTATAGTTTAGGACAACAAGCTCCTTGCAATTACCATTCGATGCACTTCGCTTGTTCCCTCATAAATTCTTGTAACACGGGCATCACGGTAATAGCGTTCCACAGGATAGGATTTTGAATAGCCATATCCCCCGTGAATCTGCACCGCCATATCTGCTACACGGCTTGCGGTCTCGCTTGCCATAAGTTTTGCCATTGCAGCCTCTTTTGAAAAAGGTTTTCCCATATCTTTAAGAAGTGCTGCCCTATAAACCATAAGCCTTGATGATTCGACTTGAGTTCCCATATCTGCAATCATATTCTGTATAGATTGGTGTTTAGCAATCGGAACATTAAATTGAACTCTCTCTTTTGCGTATTTTATCCCCTCTTCAAGTGCAGCCTGAGCAATGCCAACAGCCTGAGCCGCAATTCCAATACGTCCTGTATCAAGAGCAGCAAGCCCAATTTTAAGCCCCTGCCCTTCTTTGCCTAAAAGATTGCTTTTATGGATTTTGCACTCACTCAAGCGAATTGAACAGACAGGATTTGCACGCATACCAGATAGATTTTCTCTCTCTCCAACAACAAAACCAGCGGTGCCTTTTTCCGCTATAATAACGCTGATACCTTTTGCTCCTACTGCGGGATCAGTTCTTACAAAAAGCAGGCAGGTTGCAGCGACGCCTCCGTTGGTTACAAATACTTTGTTTCCATTAACCGTATAATACTCACCATCAATTTTGGTATTTTTTATAGCTGTAGATTCAATAGCAGAGGCATCTGAGCCAGCATTTGGTTCTGTTAGACAAAAAGCACCAATTTTTTTGCCAGATGCAAGCTCTGGAATAAATTTTTCATGTTGTGACTTGTTGCCAAATTCCAAAATGGGATAGAGAGCAACGCTGTTGTGAACAGAGGCACACAATCCTAAAGATGCAGATGCTTTTGATATCTCTTCAATAATGATAATATAACTGACAGTATCCATGCCAGCACCTCCAAGCTCTTTTGGTGCCTGAATGCCAAAGTAGCCAAGTGCTGCCATCTTATCCACAACTTCCCATGGAAATCGCTCTTCTTCGTCAATCTCTTTTGCAATCGGAAGAATCTCACGCTGTGCAAAATCTTTGACTGTATGTCTTATAATTCTATGTTTTTCTGTTAAAAATATGTCCATAAATTATTTAAAAGTCCTTATATATAACAAAAACGAATATATACGATAAATGCTGTAGTTGTAAATTGAACTATTTTTTTGAGGATATTGTAGTTTTAAAATCAAGTCCAGTTTTTTCTCACATACGAATATTTTGACAGATTCTTTCAAATCTGAGAAAGTTATAAATTTTGTTGGCTTTAATGTCAGGCGGAACTTACTAACCACAAATTCCATTAGAATCAGAAAGATTAAACCAAATAATGATAAATATTTTAGGAGATAATAATTTATGATGAATTTAGAACAGATAAAAGAGAGAATTAAAGCACATCCTGACTATTCAAAAGCGGGTATGGTTCTCTATCACAATGGAGTTGTGCGTAAAACTACAAGAGATGGAAAAGAGGTAACAGGTTTATCTATAAAAGTTGATCATGAAAAACTTAATGAGATTATTAAAGAGCAGAAAGCAAAGCTCGGTATTGTTGAGATAATAGTTGATATTGCCGAAGATAGACCATTAAATGTCGGAGATGATGTTATGTATATTGCCGTAGCAGGTGATATAAGGGAAAATGTAATTGCAACACTTACCGAAACGCTTAACCGTATTAAAGCAGAAGTTACATCAAAAACTCAGTTTATGAAATAATCCCGCCTGTGCCAGTGTGCTCCAGTGCTTTTTTAGAAAAAGCTCATATTGGATTGGGGTCTTATCAGTTACCAGTATTTTGATTAAATAAGACCCCCTTAAACCAATATGGGTGCTGTGGCATGCGATTGAGCATAAGCGAGAAGGTTTTGGAATATATGTTAGGAGATCATACTATTATCTATTTGCCTTTCTGATTCCAAGTTGATCAAGGGCAATTATCCATTTACAGATATTGGTTGAACCCTCAACAATATAGTAAGTAGGGGCATCTCTGTAGTATCTTGAAATAGGATATTCTGTAGAGTAACCATAGGCACCCATTATTCTCATTGCATAGTTTGCACATTTGGTCACAGTTTCACCTACAAAATATTTAGCCTTTGCAACGCTGAGTCCATTGTTTAACTCACCTTGATCCTTTTCCCATGCAGCTTTGTAAACTAAAAGACGTGCAGCATCAATTTCAGTTGCCATCTGAGCAATCATATCTTGATTCATCTGAAATTCACCAATCTTTTTGCCAAACTGCTGCCTCTCATTACAATATTTGGTAACAACATCAAGACACGCCTGAGCCAAACCAACACCTCCAGCAGCAGCAGAGAGTCTTGTCTGATTAAGAGAGCTAAACACAATCTTTGCTCCATCACCGGGTTTGCCAAGAATATTCTCTTTCGGCACTTTTACATTATCAAGAAAAACCTCTCCAGTAGGCGAAGAGTGGGACCCCATTTTATCAAGAGAAGATGTTGTAATGCCTGCAAATTTCTTAGGCTCAATAACAAATGCTGATAATCCCTTGCTGCCTGCTGATTTATCTGTATAGGCATAATAGATAAGAACATCTGCAAAACTTGCATTTGATATCCATGTTTTAGAGCCGTTTAAAAGCCAGTGTTCTCCTTTATCCTCTGCTGTAGATGACATTGCCATTACATCAGAGCCTGCATCAGGTTCGGTTATACCAAATCCTCCTACATATTCAGCAGTGCAGAGTTTTTCAACATATTTGCGTTTTGCCTCTTCTGTGCCGTATTTGTATATAGTATATCCGCAGCCAAGAACCTGCATATTGACCTGTACCCTTAAAGATGACGATGCTTTCGCAATCTCTTCTGTTACAATCATTGCAGCAAGCCAGCCCATGTTATCGCCGCCATACTCTTCTGGAATAACTGTGCCGAAAAATCCCAACTTTCCCATTGGTCTTATTGCCTCTTTATATGGGAAATAGTGATCGTTGTCCCATTGATCCGCATTTGGAGCTATCTTTTTTTTTGCAAATTCACTTACTGCATTTTTTAACATTTCAAGTTCTTTTGAGAGTTTAAAATCCATAATTTTTTCCCTTAGCTTATTAATTGTGTAAAATCCTTTTCTACTTTGTTCATAAATTTGTCCCACTCAATCCCATATTTATAGAATGCCATTGAAGAAAGCTTTTTGGTGATAATGGCGTTTCTGTATGATACAAGCTCTTCTGAGTTTAAAGTCTTCAAAACAGCCTCTTTCCCAAGTTTGGTAATAAGAATTTGAGGAATATAGTTTTCCATTATTTTCCAGACAATCTGTTCATCTGCAAGTATTGTTGACAAATTAGCTTCGCAAATATCTTGTAGAGCAAAAATCTGTTCACTTGTCTTTTCAGACAGCTCAAACAGAGGAACAGATGGATTTGCATCGTGAATTTTGATTAACATATCAGTTTCAGCAGCAGAATATTTCTGCACAAGCAGCATAATATCTTTTGTCAATGCCCATTTTGTAGCTACATCTTTTAAAAGTTTATCCTCATAATCTTCTCCAAGCAAAAATGCGGTCAAAACTTCTGCGATAGAACTGCTGAAAACTCCGCCCTTATTTGCAGTTGAATCTTTTATCTGTTTAATGTTTGTTGAAGCAGCAATATAGCGTCTTGAAGCATCATCAAAAAAGACATTTGCACCTTCTACAATAAACTTCAGCTCTTTGAAATTATTAACAAAATTTTGAACATTGGCATGGTTTATCGTATCTTTAAACCCTCCGCATGGAATAAAAGCCTCAATATTTGCCTTGCTGATAAATCTTCTGTTTGCAGGATCAATTAAAAAAGTACGGTGGAACATTGCACCGTTTTGAATAAATGTTCCGTCTGGAAGCGTTATCTCCTTTGATTTTATCGGAACCATAAATCCATCTGGGCTGAGTTTATCAACAGGAAACATAAGAGAGTTTGCACGCGGCGATGTGTGCCTCATAAAGGCTATCTTCATCAGCTCTTTTTTATCAAGACCTTTTGGATCAAATAAAATTGAGCCTCCATCTATTATAAGACAGATTTTTCCCTTATAACACTGAATCTGATTTGCCCCAAGATCGCCGTCAGGACCGCCTGTCATCATAAGGTTCAGGTTTGCCTCTTCTGCTCCATAGTGGTCTATCATGGTTCTGAACGCACTCATAATGCAGGTGGTTGTCATGCCGCTTGTGGATATTGGAAAATTAATACTCTCCATTATCTGATTCATATCTTTTGTTGTTACGATAGATTTTCCATTTATCTGCAGTTCTGTGCCATGCTCTTCTCTGTCAAACAGACCAAACAGATCGCCGTTTGCAAGTATGCCGTAAGTGTCATGTGGAATTCCAAAACTCTTACCTGTTGTGATTGTCCGCCAATACTTATATCCACGCTCTTTTGCATGATATGAGATTGAGTCCATAAGAGGAGCAGTTCCCTCGTCAGGACCAAAAAAGATCATCTCTGGTTTGCCATAATAATCGATAATAGTATCATGCCCTAACATTAAATCCATTATCCCTTCTGTGTAATCATAGAGTGCGTCAAGGCTGTAACCAACTGCATAATCTGCATGAGGGACAACAACACCTTTTGATCCGCTTTCACATATATCTTTATGTTTAAGCCTCTGAGCTTTTGGTCCCAACGCATAATTAAGCAACACTGCATTATCAAGCTCTGCATTGTGGTTAGATGGAGTTACACGTATCAATCTCAGTCCGCCGCGGGCAATATCGCTTGCTCTCATGTGCGTGCCGCTTGCATAGTGTCCATTTACATAAAAAATACCATAGACAAACTGATTGAACACAAGAGGATCAAGAATTGAGTTGTCAAATCTAAAAGCGTATGATCTCTTCTCTGGCTTATAAAAGTTGGTTTTTAGAGTGCAGGATACAAACTTAAACATAAATCTGAAAATATCATGTCCAGGTTTATAATCCATGAATTTAGCAGATATAATTTTATTAAATTCAGCAGATTTCTGAACTAACTGCTCGCTGTTAATTCGATTAGCTAAAGATGGATTAAAGCGGCTGTCAAAAATATCAAACATAAACTTAATCAGATCAGGGTTTCTTTTTACACACTCCATAATAGTGTCATAAGTATATGTTGACTTATTTGATGTGTGCACCCTTGCAGCAAAGGCATCTTTATAATCTTTATTTGAGAGGCTTGACATTATCTCTCTATCTGTAATATTTTCGCTCTCTTTGTATATAAACATGTGGGTAAAATCAACTGCATTGCCAGCAAATATCATCTCTTTAAATGTAAGCGTTCCCTGAACATAAAGCTCTGTTATTTCACTTACTCTAAATGAAAGATATGCACAGAGATCATCAATAAGAGATTTCTCTTTTTTAGTTGATAGCTCTCCAAGTGCATACAAAGAGCATATTGATGATGGAACAGACGATTTTCCCCAATATGGTTCCCAATAGGCTCTATTTAAAACAAGACCGTGTTCTTGAAAAAGTTTTCTCAATACAGGAAGCTGAGGTGTTGGAAAATCGCTGTTAAACATAAGACGAGTTTCGCCTGTAGCTGGAAGATTAAAAGACTCTATCAAAGGCATTACAGATTGCTCGCATAGTTTAAGAACACTCTCATAACGCCTTCTGGTAGGTTCTGGAGTTGCCTTGTAATCTCCAGCAAGATTGAATAAAAATCTCGACTGCTCAAACTCCTCTTTGGTAAAATCTTGTACTGTTTCAGGTCTTATTATATATGTGTAATAATTGCTTTTAAGGCTGTAATGGTATTCTCTACGATGCCCAGACATAAGGGTTGCAAGGATATTTTCCATTCTGTCTCTGGTATCTTCAGTGGCAATTCTTACTCTTTGGGCATCGGTATTATTTTGCTCTAAATTAAAATCAATATCAGCAACAAGACCGTAAAGAATCACCTTATCATCTTTAAATCTCATGCTTATAGCAATTGAATATAGGATGTGTTCAAGTGCTTCTTTTTTAATGTTTTCAAAAAAATAGTTTGGCAGATCAAGCTCTTCAAGCAAAATTCCAGCAGCCATATTTATACACCCTGCTGTAACAAGCCCCTCTGAAGCAAGATCAATTACAGCTTCATACAGAATGCGTGTATCAAGATTGACCTTTTGTGCTTTATCAATAATATCGCTGGATTTTGATATATATCCACAACTTAAAACCACGGCAGGATAACTTTGTGTATGATTTTCCATCTGCCCTCCTTACTTTTTGAATTAGTTGAGAATTTATATAGATGACAACTTATTTAAAATCTCTACTGCCTGCTCATACAACGCGGGTTTGAATCTTGATTTTAGAGCAAAATCAAGCATTTCCATTGTTATCCCCTGCCCTCTTCCTGCAATAAATCCTAAAGATGCCAATGCCCAATCCTGCCGTTTAATTTGATGCTCTTTTAAATCAACTTCAACTACATCTGCATGAGTCTCTGGAATTGCAACACTCTTTTCTTTAAGCAGAAGAGTTGAAGATGTAAGTTTTCCAAACATCTTAGATCTTCTTTGCACACCCTCATCACTTAGAGCAATTACAACAGTAGGCGACTCAATGCCTGCATAGCCTATCTTTTCAGGCGAGATAATAAGCTCGCTTACAGACTGCCCTCTAAGAACTGTGATATTGTAATCATTTTTCATTGAAGCGTTAAGACCTGCTGAAATTGCGGCATAACAGACCATATCACCAGCAGTTACAATCCTCATGCCTGCACTGCCGAGAATAACAATCTCCTGACGTTTGATATCTTTTAGGTCAAACATCTTCTCTACCTGCATAAGCTCTGAAAATTTTTTTTTCTCTCCAGCAAGTTTTCTATACTGCTCACCATATTCAGACCGTTGGTTTTGTTCAACCAATCCAAGATAAGCAGGAAGATGTTCAATCATCTCGTCTATCACTTTTGGTGTAAGCTGATTCCGTTTTGTATATCTGCCTGTGCATAATCCCAAAGTTTCAACAATAGAAAATCCTTTATGTTTCACAGCTTCACAAAGAATATCAGGCAGAGATGAATCGTGTCCAGAACAGCGTCTTATCCAAGTTGCACCCGCACTTTTGGCAACATTGCAGATATCAATTGGTATCTCAGCCTGATTTAAAAACTCTGAACCAACAACAGCAGCAGACGGTGTTGTTACAGAGTACTGCCCTCCAGTCATGCCGAAGTTGAAATTATTAAGAATAATCAAGGTAAGATCAAGGTTTTTTCTACACGCTGCAAGAACATGTGCACCGCCTATTCCAAGACCGCCATCACCCATTGTTACAATAACATTAAGCTCAGGATTGGCAAGTTTAATTCCAGCAGCATAAGTAAGTGCCCGCCCATGAAGTCCATGAAGTGCATGAACATTAAAAAATGTGTCAAACAGACCTGAACAGCCGATGTCGCTAACAATTACAGTCTTGTCTGCTGGAATTTCAAGTTTTACAAGTGCAGCATCAACAGCTTTTGTTATCCGCTCATGTGTGCAGCCAGGACAAAATACAGGGGGGCGTTTGTTGTTAAGAAAACTATCCATTCTGAATCACCTCCATAATCTTTGCTGGAGTAATAAGAACTCCGTTCATCTGCCCGTAAAAGTCTATCTTTTTTTCCTGCATGTTGTTTTTAAACATCAATCTCTCAATATTTTCAACATACTGTCCCATATTCATCTCAATTACAACAATACGGCGGTAAGAGGCAGCCCTGTCAACAATCAGCTTTTTAGGAACTGGAAATAGCGTTTTTAAGGTAAGCGTTGAGACTGGACAACCTTTTTTTTCAAGCATTGAACAGGCATCTTCAACAGCTCTTGATGTAACTCCATAACTTATTACAAGAGTATCTGCACCTTTACGGTGATTCTCTTCATAAAGCGTCAACTGCTCTTCAGCACTTAAAATTTTATTTATAAGTCTATCCTGACTCGCTTGGATAATATTAGGATCAATGGTGATGTAGCCGTCAGATCCATGAGTTGAAGAAGTTTGGCGGACAAGAGTTTTATCTCCTATTGGAAGAAAATCAGGGGCAGAGTTTTGATCAGCTTTAAACGGCAGATAGCTGCTGCTTTGACCCGCCGTTGGATTATCAAGATTATCAGCTTGGTTTTGAACATTATCGCAGCTTGGTTTAAAATATCTTCTCTCAATAATCGGCGGAAGCTCAACAGATCCAAGATCAACACTCTCCCTTGTCATGCCGATCTCTTTATTTGAGGCAATAAATACAGGACATCTTAACATCTCAGCAAAGTTAAAAGCATGAACTGTAAGTGTATAGCAGTCAAGAGCATCTTTTGGTGCAAGCACAACTACTGGAAGCCCGCCTGTGTTGCTCCATCTTAAAAATTGAATATCGCCGTCTGCCCCTCGTGTTGCCGAACCAGTAGATGGTCCGAGCCTCTGTACATCTACAATAACTATTGGAATTTCACTGCCGATTGCAAAAGATATCTGTTCACTGTAAAGGCTGATGCCTGGACCTGAGGTTGCAGTTAAAACTTTTCTGCCTACCATTGAAGCACCTATACAGTAACCCATAGATGCAATCTCATCTTCTCCTTGAATACAGATTCCCCCATTTGGAGGCAGCATAGTGAGCATATTGGAAAAAATTGTACTGGCAGGTGTAATTGGATATCCTGCAAAAAAGGAGCATCCAGCAGCCATGGCACCCCGTGCAACAGCTTCGTTCCCCTCCATAAATGATAACGCCATTTTTATCTCCTGATGTATCTTTATCTTCTGATGTGTCGTTAAAAGCCCTATTCTATAAAGGTTCTATTTATACAAAAATGTTCTATTTAAGAAAAATTATGTAGAGATTTGATTAAATATTTAATCAAATCTCTACACCTGACCCAAATTTATGTCAAGAATAATTTCTAACTTTTCTTTGATGAATAGAGCATAGCAACCGCTTCCAATAACTACACCAATCATGTCAGCTATCCAATCAAAACAGTCTCCAAACCTTGTTGATGTTAAAGCTGCCTGCATAATCTCTATGGCTGCTCCATAAATGATCAATCCAATAAATATCTTTTTCCATTGTTGAGGATACGCAAGGCAGCCTATAAGGGCAAGTATTCCAAACGCCAATGCGTGCTGGGCTTTATCCCAAAAATTAAAAACATCTGGAATTGCGGCTGTTGGTATCAGACAAAGCACTGTATTGGCAGCTATGGCAAAGTAAAACAACAACGGCATTAAACGCACTATAATCAAGATAATCTTTCTCATTTTCTGTCTCAGTTTGACACCTCTTCATTATTCAGGTAAAAGTCAGAACGTTGATTTTAAAATGATCAAGAGTTATATCAGGTAAAACTCAGAGCGTTCATTTTAAAATAATCAACTGTTATATTTAAAAAAAAATTTAATTTAATTCTGCACGTTTTTATTAATTTATTCAATAGTTTATTTAAAGGAGAGCATCAATGGCTGGTCTTAACAAAGTTATGATTATTGGGCGTCTTGGAGCAGACCCTGAACTTAGGTATTCTCCACAGGGACTCGCAGTTACCAGATTTTCTGTTGCCACAAGCGAAGAGCGAGTTGATAAGAATACTGGTGAAAAGCAGGAGCGTACAGAGTGGCATAGAGTTGTGGTTTTTGATAAAATTGCTGAAGTTTGTGCAAAATATTTATCAAAAGGCAGACAAGTGTATGTTGAGGGCAAACTCCAGACAAGCTCTTATGATAAAGATGGGCAAAAACATTACAGCACCGATATAATTGCAAATACGGTTCAGTTTCTTGATCCAAAGCAAGATGGAGGAGGGTATAATCAGCAGGGACAAGCTGGCAGCGGCGGCTACACACAACAGGGCGGGGGACAAAGCGGATATCAGCAGCAGGGAAGCGGGCAAGGAGGATACCAGCCTCAAAGACAGCAACAACCGCCTCCACCGCCTCAACAGAACATGGGCGGAGGATATCAACAGACTCCTTCTCCGCAAATGCAGCCTGATGCAGGAATACCTTCAAATATTCCACCTGAAGATGATATCCCGTTTTAAATTGTAAATTGTAGAGACGCACGGCCGTGCGTCTCTACTTTCAATAAAAATGCAAAAAGGCTGCTCTAACACATATAAAAAACTATTAAGACGATTTGTTTGGAAGCTATGTATAACTACCTTTTTGGACCAGTTCCGTCTCGCAGACTCGGAGTCTCGCTTGGAGTGGATTTGGTTACACATAAAATCTGCTCCTTAGACTGTGTTTACTGCGAATGTGGAAATACTACAAATTTGACTCTTGAACGAAAAGAATATGTGCCCTACAAAAATGTGATTGAGGAGTTAGATCACTATTTCACAAACCACCCTACCCCTGATTATATAACATTTTCAGGATCAGGAGAGCCTACTTTAAACTCTAAAATCGGAAATGTAATAGATTATATTAAAACAAAAAAAGAGTTCTGTGATTCATGCGGTTCATATAAAAGCAGCGTAAAGAATAAAATTAAGGTTGCAGTTCTTACAAATGGAACTCTTTTAAACGATGAATCTGTCAGAAACGCTCTATTAAAGGCTGATCTTGTTATGCCCTCTCTTGATGCAGCATCAATAGAATCTTTTAAGCTCATCAACAGACCTCACAGCAAAATCAATTTAGATAGTTATATTCAAGGGCTTGTCGATTTCAGGCAGATTTATAAAGGTAAGATGGCTCTTGAGATTCTTATTCTGCCGGGATTTAATGACAGCAAACGTGATCTTGAGCTTCTAAAAAACGCCTGCTGCAAAATCAAACCTGATGTGGTACAGCTCAACACCTTAGATCGCCCGGGAACTCTTGAGAATTTAATCCCCGCTTCAAGGCAGTTGCTTGAGGAAATTCAATCAGTTATCCAGTCTGGACACATTCTTGTAGAGATTATTGCTTCATCTAAACGTCAGGAGACCAAAGCATATCGAAACGATATAGAGTCTGCTATTTTAGAGACCATCTACCGAAGACCATCTACTCCTGAAGATTTAGCCTCCATTCTTGGCTTGCACATCAATGAGATAAACAAATATCTCTCAACTTTAGAGCAGACTGGAAGGATAACCTCTGTCTCTCAGCAAAGGGGTATTTTCTACCATACCGTAAAAGAGTAGGTTGAATCTAAAAGAGGTGTTTTCTACCATAGCGTAAAAGATGAGATTCACTCTTAATATGCAGTTAAAGATACTTTGTGTGTAAAATTATGTTAAAAATGAAATACGATTTTTCCCGTGCCATACCCGAATTACGCTCTGCAATAATGTTTATAACCATCATTCCTGCTGGCAAAAACGTCCCATTCTCTCCAACTGGCATGATCCGCTTTTTTCCTGTGGTAGGTTTAATAATTGGTGCTCTGTTAATCTGTGCAGATACAGTTGGATCTTTATTTTGGTCTGCCCCTGTTGTAGCTCTTATAGATGTTCTTGTACTGGTTATCTTAACTGGTGCTTTTCATTTAGATGGTCTTGGAGATGCTGCTGATGGACTGTTCAGCCACCGTTCTAAAGAGCGTGCACTTGAGATTATGAAAGACAGCCGTACAGGTATGATGGGTCTTGTTGCCATATTTTTATCTCTTGCCGTTAAAGTTGCTGGTATCTATTCTGTTAAAATCTTACCTTATGGAGCAGACGTTTTTCTCTCTAACTCAACTCAAAATTTTTTCATAAATTTTCATAATGCAGCTATTTTGCTTATAATTCCATCTTATTCAAGAGCATCAATGTTGTTTGGCATTAGATATTTTAAATATGGACGAGACAAAGGCACTGGTTACGATTTATTTGAAAAGAGACTTCCATTTGAAGATTTTATTTTTCTTTTAATTCCAGTTCTCATCTCTTTAACGCTCGGCATAAAGTGCTTGATTATAAACGGGATTTTTGCCCTTACAGTTTTTCTGATTATCCTTTTTTACAAAAAAAAGATGGGCTGCATTACAGGCGATATGTTAGGTGCAATGTGTGAAGTTACAGAGTCTATTCTTTTCCTATTTGCTGGCATGGCGATAATTTAAAGGTTCTCCGAGATTTTCCGTGGTTGTTATTTTCAACAAGCTATTTATAATGACTCTCATTTATCCATGAATGAGGAGAGATATGGGATTTGAATTAGATTTAGAAATACCAGGGGTTAAAATATTG
>JADFZJ010000006.1:0-17195 GCA_015232555.1 Desulfamplus sp.
GAAGATGCTATGGGATATTTAACATTCAACATCTCAGACAACGAATACTATTGGATACCATTGGGGCTGAATTTCTTATTACAAAATAGGGCACTTGTCAACCACGGAAAATCTCGGAGAGCCATAAACTTGTATTAAAATCAATTTAAAACAGATTTAAATAACCTTATAAATTGTATAGAATTTTTTAGGAGTTGAAATTATGATCAAAGGTCATGGGGGTAATGTGCAGGCTTTAGCAAAAATGCACAACTGTTCGATTGATGAGATAATAGATATGAGCAGCAATATCAATCCTTTAGGTCCTCCAGAAGGTTTAGAGGAGTTTATTGCTGCTAATATCCATCTTATCCGCTCTCTTCCCCAGCCTGATGCTGCTGATATCACCCTTGCATTCAGCAGATATTACAATATACCGCTTAATCGTGTCGCGGCTGGCAATGGCACAACATGGTTTATCTATACTCTTCCCCAAGCCATTCAATCTAAAAAGGTTGTCATTGTTGGACCTACCTATTCAGATTATCGTGACGGCTGTATTATGAACTGCGTAGATTTTGAATTTTGCATGTCAGATGCCCAAAATATGTTTCAGCCTGATATCAACAAAATCAGCGATATGGCAAAGAACGCTGATACAGTAATTATCTGCAACCCCAACAATCCGACTGGTACACTTATTCCAAAAGATAGCATTATTGAACTTCTTAAAGCCCATCCTTCAACATATTTTGTTATTGACGAATCCTATCTTCCATTCTTGATAAATGCAGACAAGATAAGCCTGATTTCAGAGCCTTCATTTTCCAATCTGATTGTGATCTCTTCCATGTCCAAAATATTCAGAATTCCAGGGTTGAGAACAGGATATCTATCTGCCGCCCCGGATGTTGTTGAAAAGTTGATGAAATACTATCAGCCATGGTCAGTCAATGCTCTATCTCAAGCTGCGACCTCCTATATTTTGAAAAGTCCAGAAATAATTCGACCATTTCTTGATATGACACGTTTGTTTGTGCAGACAGAGAAAAAAGTCTTTCAAGATGCTCTTGGAGGCTGTTCTAATTCCATAAATGTTTGCAACGGATTAAAACTTTATCCTGGATCGACATACTTTCTTCTTGCAGAGATTACAGGCAGTATGACATCACAACAGGTTTGCAAAATGGTTGGGGAACATAAAATCTTAATTCGCGATTGTGCCAATTTTGATGGACTTTCAAACCACTTCGTCAGATTTTCGCTAAAAGATAGAGAGACAAATCTTAAATTAGCAGAAATTTTAACAAAACTTTTATCAGAATAATCTTTTTTAGATTTAACCTAAACTGTAGAGACCCCCTCCGTGGGTCTCTACTTTTAATAAAAAAGCAAAAAAGCTTCACTCTATCTATTTGTTATGGTGGATTTAAATGTTCAATGACTCTATAATCTATACGCTTTTAGCTGCATATATTCTTGATATGATATTCGGCGATCCCCGCTGGCTTCCACACCCTGTAGTCTGGATGGGCAATGCAATCTCTTTTTTTGAACCTTATTTCAGACGATTTACCAAAAATCAATTTGTTACAGGTCTTCTTTTTGCAATTTTTCTCATATCTTCCTCATGGGGTCTTGCCTTTGCATTAATCAAGATATTTTCTATGATTCACCCTTTTGCTGGCATTGCAGTTGAGGTAATTTTGATGTTCTTCTGCCTATCAGCCAGAACATTAGAAAAAGCTGCATCAGAGGTAGATTCTGCTCTTAATAATCAAAAAACTGATAACTGCCTTGAAGCTGCAAGAATTAAAGTCTCCATGATTGTTGGCAGAGAGGTTAAATATCTTGATGAGACTGGAGTTATAAAGGCAGCTATAGAGACAGTGGCGGAAAATTTTGTTGATGGATTTTTATCTCCGATCTGTTTTGCCCTTGTTTTTGGAGTGCCGGCAGCAGTTGCCTACAAGATGATAAATACGCTTGATTCAATGGTTGGATATAAAAATGATAAATATATTCTGTTTGGAAAGGCATCAGCAAGAATTGACGATGTGGCAAATTTTATTCCAGCAAGAATTTCTGTGGTTGTAATCTCAATTGCTGCGGCTTTTCTCTCTGTAAGACGAGGAATAGTTGCATTTAGAACTGCTATTAAAGAAGGAAGAGATCATAAAAGCCCCAATTCAGGGTATCCAGAGGCAGCCTTTGCTGGTGCTCTTAAGGTAAAACTTGGTGGTCCAAACTATTATCACGGAAAACTTGTGGAAAAACCATATATTGGTAAACGTTTTGGTAATCCAGAAAAAGGTAAAATAAGAATGGCGTGCGAATTGATGCTTTTTTCGTCTTTAATTGCTATTTTAATTATCATTACCATTAAGATGCTATTGTTTTATATTAAAGCATCTTAAATGACTTTCATTTCTCGTTGTGTAAATCATTGCATATTTGTTATGTACAACTATCCCACAGTAACAACTATCCCCAAAGCTTCAAACCTATTTCTTACTCTTTTAATCTGCTCTTGAGTTGGAGGTAATAGATTTTCTGCTTTGTAATCAATGCCAAATTTAACATATTTTGACTGCTGAAAAGTATGGTAAGGTAATAAAGATACACCTATTTGTTGTTTATCGTTTGCACCATTGATTCTACTGCCCAAGCTCGCAATAAACCTTCCAGTTGCCTCAATATTTGTATCATCATCGTTTACACCCGGAATTAAAGGAATTCTTATTGTGATATTATTGCTTATTATCGCAAGCCTTCTCAGATTTTCTAAAATAAGTTGATTAGAAACTCCTGTGTAAAGTTTATGCTTTTCATCATCCATGATTTTTAGATCAAACAGAAACAGGTCAATAAATTCAGCCACCTTCTCAATAATGTACCATGATGCAAAACCTGTAGTATCTAAAGCCGTATGAATCTCCAGATCACGGCAGCCCTTGAGAATTTCGATCAGAGGTATCCACTGCATAAGAGGTTCACCGCCTGAAAAGGTTAGTCCGCCGTTTGACTCTTCGTAGAATGAGATATCTTTTTTAATTATTTCCAGAATTTTCTCAACACTATAAACTTTACCTACCCGTTCTCTTGCTTTTGCAGGGCAGAAATCGGCACAGGTAAAGATGGAGCATTGATCGCATAAATGGATATTGTCATTATTCACATAGATGCCGTCCGCCTGTCGATAAAGAATTTTATGGGGACAGCCATCATTACATACCATGCAGCCTAAACATTTTTTCTTATCATAAATCACCTGTGGAGCAGGGTTAATTCCTTCGGGATTATGACACCATAAGCATGATAATGGACAGCCTTTAAAAAAGACGGTTGTGCGGATACCAGGTCCATCATGGATAGCATACTTTTTAATATCAAAAATCGTGCAAGTATTATATAGCGTTTTGTGTGCTAATTGCATCCAAGCATCTTTCCTAAATCTGCCATGCTAACAGCATGATAATCAGCAGTTAATGATGGACTTTTAAAAGCTGCAAACCATGTATCTGCCTCTTTTGCTGCAATCTGATCATACTCAGAATCACCTATAAACAAAATCTGCTTTGGTGTCAGGTTCAGTTCTGCCATTATTTTAAGCAGTTCGTCAGGTGCTGGCTTTGGATTTTTCACATCTGCTGCTGTTACAACTATTTCAAAAAAAGGTTCCATCTCATGTTTTTTTAGAACCTCTGCCATTGTATTGGTTCTGTTTGTGGCAATACCTCTTATATATGAGGCTCTCTTTAAATCATCTAAAAGCTCTTTAAGTCCGGGTTCTGGATTCATGTATTTAATAAACTCATTATAACCCATAGTTTTCATAAAACTATAGACACTCTCCATTGACTCTGATTCTAAAAATAGATAGTCCAAAGCCTGTTTTACAGTAAACATGTGCACCAATCTGAACTGCTCATCGTTAAGTTGTGGTTTTCCAAAATGGTCAAGAAGTCTGTTGTAATACATACGATTTGCATGAGCAGTATCAAACAACACTCCGTCACAATCAAACACTACAGCTTTTATTTTCTTAATATCTTTTGTATCTAAAGACATATATCTATTTTCATCCTAAATCGTTATTTTAAATTTTTTATGTCAGAGGTTTGATGATTAATAAGATCATTTTACTACTAATTTGAAAACACGACCTAATCCGTTATATTTCCAATTACCTTGATTTTAATATCAGACACAATCTTGCTGTCTGTTTTAAGAGTAATCTCATCAAAGTAGCGTCCAGCCTTTTTTCTGATATTTCTTACAATAACATCCCAGCTTCCAGTTGGTAAGTTTGATGCTTTGAACTCTGCATTTATATTAGTTCCATCATACAGTTGAAGTGCTGTTATTGAAAATGGGTATTTAACAGATGGTGTTATTTTGACTCTCATCTCAATATTATGTCCCATTCCGTTAATCATATTACTACTGTAAGAGCCATTACCAGAAAGCCTTACAATCCTTGGAGATATATTTACCAAAATCTCTACTAAACCTGATATTTTCAACTCTTTAATCGAGTTTTCAGGGTCATTTGTATGCACCCTGACTGATTTGCTGATAGTTTTATTGGCATAACCAGTTGTATCAAGATTGATCCGTATCTTTCCCTCTTCGCCCGCTAAAATCTCTCTGTCATAATTTACAGCAGTACATCCACAATCGGTTTTGACACTCTTAATCAGCAGAGTTGAGTTACCAATATTCTTGACAGTAAAATCGTGATAGACCTTTTTTCCATCTTCAACTGGTTCAAAGGTGAAATCAGAATTTGTAAAGTATGCCTTTGGAGCTTTTATAACTCTATTTTGAACTTCTATTTTACTAAAAGGAGTTATTTCTGCTTCGCCTGCTATTGCCTTGTAATTCCCCAATAATATAAAAATAAACATAAAAACATAACAGGTAAACTTTACAAACTCTGTTTTTTTGAACCATATTTCCTTCAACCATACTTTTTTCATTTCTTACCCTTAAACCTAATATCTTATCTGCTTAAAAATATTACATAAGTAATCTTTTGATGTTGATGTATGTAAAATTTTATGACCATCTATTGAGAGCACCTTTACAGCTCCCATAAGAGAGTTGAGTGCCAGAATATTTTGCATTAAAACAAGTTCAAAGGGGGTGATATCTCTTTTTATTATCTCATACCCTGCTTGAGCAAATATTTTTAATGCTGCATTGAGAGTTACGCTTGGCAGTGCATAATCTGATTTTGGTATAACAACTTTACGCTCAATTTCCAAGACTGATATCAGACTTGCCGTATTAGTTTCAGAGACTGTTCCATCTGCATTTAATATTAACGATTCATCATAGCCGTGTTCTTTTGCAAACTTACCTGCAAGATGATAATAGAGATAATTAAGGGACTTATGAGCAGCTAAATAGGTGTGTCGTCTTTCTGGAAATGTTATTAAATCAAGTCCGCTTTTACCAGAAATTTTTAAACGATGGGTATATTCACGAGCAAAAACTGCAATAAAATCAGACTCATATCTGCCTGTGCCAGATTGAGCAACCATAAGTTTTACAGCAGCAGTCTTCTGCTCAAGTCCGTTCAGTTGAATCAGATTATCAATCACATTTTGCCATGTAATCTGATCTATATGCGAAATCTCTTCTTTAAAAAGACTCTTCCAGCTTGAAGAGATTCTTTCAAGGTGCTGTTGCAGATGCAGTATCTTACCTTTTTCAACCCGTATAGTCTCAAATAGTCCTGCACCGTATTGAAATCCTGTATAATGTAAAGGAATCACAACCTTTTTCTCATCAATAATTTTACCGTTGACCCATGCTTTAGGTGTTTTCTTAAATTTAGAGGTCGAAATTAATGAATCAGATGAATTTAGTTCCTCTCCATTATTAGATGATGCAATAAGGGTTTCCATAATGGTTTTTCCTTTATGAAGAGTCTCTTCATACTCCTTTTCAGGGTCAGAATCAAAAACAATACCGCCTCCAACAGAAAAGCCTATTTTCCCGCCTGCCACAACAGCAGTTCTTATTGCAATTGAGAGATCAAGTGTGCGATGAAAGCTGATATATCCAATAGAACCTGTATAAACATGCCTTCTTACGCTCTCTAACTCATCAATTATCTCCATTGAGCGAATTTTTGGACATCCTGTTATAGAACCTCCGGGAAACGTGGCACGAATAAGGTCAACGCTTGATTTATCAGGTGCAAGCCTTGCCTCAACAATCGAAACTAAATGAAATACATTATCATAGGGTTCAAGCCGTTTATGCTCTTTAACCTTCACTGTCCCACCAACAGCAACTTTTCCAAAATCGTTTCTCATAAGATCAACAATCATGGAGAGTTCAGCATCATCTTTAAGGCTATTTAACAGTGATTGACCAAGTGCCTTGTCTTCAATATTGTCAAAAATTATCCCTTCATAATTATTAAAACTCTTGCATTCATTATTATTAAGATTTTTCTCTGCAATTTCTGCAATATTCTTTTTTCCACGAGGTATAGTGCCTTTAATGGGTCTGGTTTCAATAAAATCTCCATTTTGTTTGATAAAGCGTTCAGGAGAGGTAGATATAATCTGATGATCTCCTGCATTTATAAATGAGAAGAAAGGGGCTGGATTTTTCGCAAACAGCTTTAAAAAAAGGGTGTATGAGTCCCCCTGAAATCCTGCACTAAACCGCTGAGAAAGATTGACCTGATAAATATCTCCAGCCTTGATATATTCAATTATCTTTTCAACTGCCTCAATGTATTCTAATTTTGAGAAGTTTGAGCTAAATCCTTCTGGATCAATAGAGAAAGTTTGAGATTCTAAAACAGATTGAGTTTTTTCTGATTCTCTCGATCCTTTATCTATCTCTATAAAAATTTTCTCCACAGAATCAGTATAGCGGTCATGTACAAAAATAACAGAAGGGGCACAAAGATAGAGATCAGGCAGATTTTGATCTATGCAGGTATTTGGGAGAGTCTCAATTCTATCTTTTAAATCATATGCAAGATACCCAAATAATCCTGCACTGACAGGCGGGTCAGGACATAAAGATTCATCAGGATTTGTAGAACATTCATTAAGATGCTTAGAATATCCATCAAGATTTGTAGAGTATTCATCAGATGGAGAAGGGTTGGTATGGGAAAGAAATTTGTTGTAGTCAATTGAGCAGTGCTTTATCAGATCGTTGACAAATTCAAGAGGGTCACCTGAAAAAGAAAAAGGTTTACCATCAACCGAAACAACAATATTTTCACCTTTAGCAATAATGGTAAGCCAAGGTTTTGCTGCTAAGATGTTGTATCTTGCACAATCAAGAGAGGTTCCGCTCAATAGAATCACACTGCCAGTCTCTCTTGCAAATCCCTTGACCATCTGCTCAAAGGGCTGTGTTAGTTCCACTTTTGACCTGTGGATAGTTTGGATATTTGGAATAATATCATTAAAATAAAGAGGAGAGAGGGACATAATAAAAGATAGGTAAAAAAGCAGTTAAGGTTAATTTATTATTCAGGAATTTCAATTCAACAAGAATCGCAGCCAAGCTGCTTGCTTATGTTCCAGTACAAT
Organism: Desulfamplus sp.; assembly: GCA_015232555.1. Classification (GTDB taxonomy): domain Bacteria; phylum Desulfobacterota; class Desulfobacteria; order Desulfobacterales; family Desulfobacteraceae; genus Desulfamplus. Next base: position 7,554 of record JADFZJ010000006.1, read on the forward strand.
TAGAGAATACGATATTATACAAATAGAGACGCACAGCCGTGCGTCTCTACAGTTTTTATCTGTCAAGAGATGACCATTATATAAAAAATTTTACATAAGAAAGGGATTGGTTTTCCGTTCCTTTAAAATTGTAGTCTCTGGTCCGTGTCCTGTATGTACTACTGTATTGTCAGGAAGAGTAAAAAGTTTCTCTTTAATGCTGGCAATAAGAGTGTTGTAATTTCCCCCAGGAAGGTCGGTGCGTCCGATAGAGCCATAAAACAGCGTATCTCCCACAAACACATGACCATCAGTATAAAGACATATCCCGCCTCTGGAATGTCCAGGCGTGTGCATAACCTTTAATGTTATATCTCCAAAGATTATATCATCACCATCTTTAAGATTTTTATCGGCTCCGGGCGAGTTGTCCACAAAAAGACCAAATGAGGCAGCAGCACGTCCAAGCTGGGAGAGCATAGGCTCATCTTCAGCATGAATCAAAATATCAGCTTTGGTTACCTCTTTCATACGCTTGTTTGCACCTACATGGTCAAAGTGTCCGTGGGTGTTGATAAGATATTTTACTTTAAGATTATCTTTTGCAAGGAGCATAAGTATCTCATCAGCATCATCACCAGGATCAATAACAACAGCCTCTTTTGTATTCTCACATCCAACAATATAGCAGTTTGCCATAATAGGACCAACTTCAAGTGTTTTAATTATCATAACATCACCTTTTAATCAGAAACCCTTCTCCAAACTTTCCAAACTATAAATTCCCCATAATCTGATAAATTGGAGCGGTATCTGTTGATTTAATCAATATTTTTCAACTCTCTAATACGATCAAGAATACCGTTTACAAAAGCACCAGAGTCTTTTGTTCCATATTTTTTTCCAATCTCTACAGCCTCGTTAATCGAAACTTTTACTGGTATGTCAGAGCAGTAGAGCATCTCATAAAGAGCAATCCTCATAATATTTCTGTCTGCAACAGGCATTCTTGAAATTTTCCAGTTTTTTGAACTCGAATGGATAAGAGCATCAATATCATCTCTGTATTTTACAACACCTTCGACCAGATTAATAAAAAAGGGTTTCTGATCTTCGTTGGGAGGCTCTTTAGAATCAGGGTAGTCTTTGCTTGTCATCTCATCAAAATCAAGAATCTTGCCATTTATCATATCATCAAAATCAAGACAGAACAGCTCAAAAAGCTCCCATGTATCACCTTTATTGACATCAAAATAGAAAAGAGCTTGAAGTGCAAGCTCACGTGCATCTCTCCGATACCACATACGTTAGTCTGCCTTTTTACCTTTAACTGAAGCTGCGGGCTTTGATATTGAAGTTTTATCACTATTCGCAATATCTGACATCAAGTTTGCCATTTCAATAGCAGCAATAGCAGAATCAAATCCTTTATTGCCAGCTTTTGTGCCTGCACGCTCAATTGCTTGCTCTATGGTGTCAGTAGTTAAAATGCCAAATAACACTGGAATGCCAGACTCAAGACTTACTGACGCAATACCCTTTGAAACTTCGGCACAAACATAATCGTAATGTGAAGTTGAACCTCGTATCACAGCACCAAGACATATAACAGCATCATATTTGCCTGATTTAACCATCTTTTGGGCAGCAAGAGGAATCTCAAACGCTCCAGGCACCTTCATAATTGTTATATCACTATCAGAAGCACCGCTGCGAATGAGTCCATCAAGAGCACCTCCTACAAGTCTCTCTGTTATAAAATCATTAAACCTTGAAGCGATAATTCCAAATTTTTTTCCATCAGCCCTCAGGGAGGCTTCTATCAAATGAGGCATGTTTAAAAATCCTTATACTATTGAATTAAAGTTCTTATTTGTTGATATAAAAGTCTTATTTGTTGATATAATATCAAGCAGCTTCGCTGCAATTTAACCTTTCAGCTTTGCCACAAGATTTATATAATCCTGTTTTGCTTTATCTTGTGCAGTTCCTTGAAGTTTAGCCCAAGCGTCATATTTAGCCCGCCCTTTAAAATCAGTCAATCCAGGGCGTTTTCCTGTAACATCACCAGTGCTGCCTTGTTTATATAGAGAATAAAGTTTTAGAAGTGTATCATTATCAGGTTTCTTTGAAAGAGTCTGAACATCCTTGCCCGCCTGCTCAAATTGTGCATTTAAATCACTCATTTTAGCTCTCCTTTAAAATAGTTGAATTGGTTATATTTAAAATAGTAAAATTGAATTGGTTATGAATAGAGTCAATACTAAAACACATTTTGTCCAGATTTAACACCCTTTTTATGTTTCCTCTCTCTTTCTAAGCGTTCAGCTTCCAGCAAATCCTCAAGTCTTTTTGCAAAGTAGATTGCAACTTCATAAACAGGCTTGCCAAACTGGTCTGGAACAAATGAGAGAATAAGTAAATCTCCACTGTTCTCCCAGCACAAAGATTTGCCGTTTTCCTCTTTCCACAGAATCTCACGAGGAGTTCCATATTTTTGGTGCAACGTATCAACAACATTTAAATCATCTTTTTTAAACTTTACCCTTATCATAAGAGGAGTGTTGTTAAAGTCAGAAAAGAGAAATTCTACATAATTAAACGGCAGATTTTTTTTAACAGCATACCTGTATCCAAGTTTTACTGTGTTATGCTCAACACGCTCTGCAATTAAAGATGTTTTACGCTCTACATCTGCTGGGGGTGGAATAATCCTTCCTGTTGGCGAGTTCAATCTTTGGTTAAGCTCGTCAAAAGATGGAAAATAATTTTTCAAAAACCCCTCATTGTTGATATTAAGATTTATTGTGTTGCGTGTTTCTACTGCATGATCTCCAAGTACGCTGTCAAGTCTGCTTTTCAGGCTGTGCGATAGAAACGAATTTACTCCTACATCAAAGAAACTGTAAGTTACTGGATAATTGTCTGTTTTACCAGATAGAGAAGTTGTGCTGTTATCTCCGCATGAAATACATACAAGTAGAACACTCAAAATTATAATAAATTTACCCATTGCTGCCTGCTCATTTTAAATACATTTTTTATATGAAAGTATCTTAACTGCCGTTCATTTTTCGTTGTGTAAAGAATTGCATGTTTGTTATATAAAATTTTTAACATTATGACACGAGACCATTCTATTTGCAATCTCTCTTGGTTCAGGAGGAATATGCTTACAGATATCAGTCATATAAGAGCAGCGTCTATGAAATGTGCACCCTGATGGCGGATTTAACGGTGATGGAAGCTCTCCCACAAGACGTATCTTTTTCTGTCTGGAATCAACATTGACACACGGCGTTGCCGCAAGAAGTGCCATTGTGTAGGGGTGTAAGGGCTTGTCAAAAATGGTGTTTTTTTCTCCCTGCTCTACCACTCTTCCAAGATACATAACCATAATTTCATGGGAAATCAGACGCACAACACTCAAATCGTGTGAGATAAAAAGATAAGCTAAATTCATCTCATCTTGCAAATCCATAAGAAGATTCAAAGCCTGAGCCTGAACAGAGACATCAAGAGCAGAGACAGGCTCATCAGCAATAACAAGAGCTGGATTTAGCATTAACGCCCTTGCAACTGCAATTCTTTGACGCTGCCCCCCTGAAAACATGTGTGGATAACGGTTGTACTGCTCAGGTGTTAAGCCTACCTTTTCCATAATTGCCAAAGATTTTTCTCTTCTCTGACTTTTTGTGAGGTCAGTGTTTATACTAAGAGGCTCTTCAAGAATATCACCCACTTTTTTACGAGGATTCAGTGAACCATAGGGGTCCTGAAATACAATCTGCACCTTGCTTCTGAGAGTTTTCTTCTGAGCCTTACTGCTGGTTATAGCATTTACACCATCAATATTAAATTCTCCTGAAGTAGGCTCTTCAATCATAGTTACCAAACGAGCAAGTGTTGACTTGCCGCATCCTGATTCTCCAACAACCGCAAGTGTTTTGCCCCGTTCTATTGAAAATGATGCTCCGTCAAGAGCTTTAAGGATTATATCTTTTTTAAAAAATCCACCCTGCTTGACTGGATAGTATTTCTTAAGGTTGATGGCACAAATTACAGGATTTTTAGTCATATATCAAAACTCCATAAAATGGATTACTTTTATTTATAGCCCTAAGCTAAAGCTATGGGGCTAAGTTATTCACCTCCTCTTAAGAGCAGGAGGTTTAAAGTGGAAAATGACACCTCACCTCTACTTTGTCTTTATGAAAGTAGGCTGGAGTCTCTTTTTTACAAATATCTTGAACAAAGCTGCATCGAGGGTGAAAAAGACACCCTTTGGGACGGTTATATTTTCCGGGAACAATGCCGTGAATTGTAGGTAGTCTTTTAGAGTTGAGATTTCTTTCTGGCAGAGCATTGAGAAGAGCATAAGTATAAGGGTGTGAAGGAGATTTAAAGATATTTTCAGCACTGTTTTTCTCTACAACCTGCCCTGCATACATAACAACCACATCTTCAACTGTTTCAGCAATTACAGCCATATCATGGGTTATTAAAATCAGAGCCATATTGTTTTTTTTCTGTAGAGCAACAAGAAGCTCTAAAATTTGTGCCTGAATAGTAACATCAAGGGCAGTTGTTGGTTCGTCTGCAATCAAAAGGCTTGGATTACAGGCAATTGCCATTGCAATCATAACCCTTTGACACATACCACCTGACAACTGATGGGGAAAACTTTTCAATCTCCCCTCTGGTGCTGGAATGCCAACTTGTGTAAGAAGTTCAACGACTCTTTGATGTCTCTGTTGGTGTGTTCCCCCTTCATGGACTTTTAAGGCTTCGCTTATTTGATACTCTACAGTAAAACAGGGATTAAGGCTTGTCATAGGCTCTTGAAATATCATAGAAACCTCTTTGCCTGTGATTTGCCTTCTTTTTTTATCTGGTATTTTCAGGAGGTTATTTCCGTTAAACATCAGAGTATCAGCCTCAATAATCCCTGGATATGGAATAAGTCCCATTAAAGCCAACTGGGTTACGCTCTTTCCAGAACCAGACTCCCCAACAATTCCCACAACCTTTCCAGCTTCAACCGTGAGATCAACATCATCTACAGCCTTAAATCCATCAAAATCAACTGATAATTTTTTTATTTCCACTAAGTTTGTCATTGTATATTTGCCATTTTTAACCCTTAGGTATTTGCAATTGAAGTTTTAGTTTAAAAAGATATAAAAAATTTATGATTATCTCTTCATTTTTGGATCAAGGGCATCTCTTAACCCATCACCAGCAAGATTAAATGCAAGCACGGTCAAAAGAATTGCAACCCCCGGAAAAGTTACAACCCACCACGCTCTTTGGATAAACTGAAGCGAGTTTGCAAGCATTGCACCCCACTCTGGAGTTGGTGGCTGTGCACCCATTCCAAGAAATCCCAAAGCAGCAGCATCTAAAATTGCAGCAGAAAATCCTAAAGTTGCTTGAACAATCAGAGGTGCCATGCAGTTTGGCAAAATAACATCAAACATCATTCTAACTGCACCTGCACCGCTCACTCTTGAAGCTGTAACATAATCTTTATTTTTCTCTGAAATTACAGATGCACGGGTTAATCTGACATAGTGTGGAAGCACAACAACTGCAATTGCAAGAATGGCATTTTGAAGGCTCGGACCAAGAATCGCCACAATTGCCATTGCTAAAAGCAGACTTGGCAGGGCAAGCATAATATCCATAAGCCGCATTATAATAGTCTCATAAAATCCGCCAAAATATCCAGATGTAACACCAAGAACGATGCCAGCAGCCAATGAGAGGGTAACCACTATAACTCCAACAAACAGGCTCAATCTTGCCCCAAATATTAGTCGGGATAAAATATCTCTTCCCACATCATCAGTGCCAAGCAAAAATTTACTATCGCCACCCTCCATCCAGAACGGAGGCTGTAAAATTGCATCTCTATACTGGTCAAACGGACTGTGAGGTGCAATTACATCAGCAAAAACTGCAAATAAAATAGCCGCAATAATAAAATACAATCCTATGACTGCACCTCTGTTTTCGCTAAAATATTTCCAGAACTCCTTTAGAGGATGGGGCGGGGCTGTTTCGTTTTCTGCTAAGGTTATGTTCATGGCTCTTTCCTCTTAAAATGTTATTAATGCTCTGTCTCTACTAAAAATTTAATTTACGCTGCCCATTTAAAACCTTTAGAGGCATACTCATAAAGCAAATCATAAAACTGCTGGCTTTTCTTCTTAAACAGCTCTTTGTCATAAGTTTCTGGTAAATCATCGTCTAAAACCTCTTCAATAGCAGCTTTAACTCTGAACTGGCTTTGACTATCTTTAAACCAGTCTTGTATAAGAACCTTGGGCTGCTCTTCTGTTAAGCGTTTTAATAGATGCCTTGCTGCATTTTTAACCTTTATCTCTTCATCTTTTGTCATTTTATCTTTTTTCAAAATATCAAAAAGCTCAAGCTCATCTTTGGTCAAACCCTCTTTAACATGACGTTCATCTTCACTGCTCATACCTTCAGTATATTTGACCAACTCTTCATGGTAATTTTCTGTAGCCATTCCGCCTGCATTGTATCTGTTTATGATCTCTTGCAGCCTCTCTACAAAGTTTGTTCTGGTTGAGTTCTCTTTTAACATCTTTTCTAACCTATCTTCAATAAAAGCACGAAGATTTGCAATCTCAATATTTTTGAACTCCTTTTCTTTAAACTCCTCTTTGAGTTTGGCAAAGTCGATTTTACTCAGATCAAGACTCTTCCCTTTTTGGATAATCTGGTATTTAGCTTTTGGCTCTGATGCGAATATGGCATCATTTGACGCAACAATACTTTGATCCATAAGCTCACTGATTTTGTTCTTTACCTCTTCAATATCTGCCTGACCAATGAAACTTTCCACCACTCCTCTCAGATATTGAAACACGGCAATAGTTGACTTTAAATCCTTAAATATTGCTTTATCTGCTGTTGCTGCACTATTCGGCATTGCTGCTTTATTTGGTATTGCTGCACTATTTGCATTATTAAACTGACCTTCAAGAATTTCAGGCTTGCACGCCTCATACAGTGATGACACCGTGTTTTCATACACTTTAAACTCTTTCCAGAACTCCTCTTTTTCCAATAACTTATCAGCAAAAGAGCTGAACAGGTCAATTTTAGCAAAGATTTTGCCTGTGTCTAAAACATCTTTCAGATTGATATTCAATGAGTCGCAAAACTTAACTCCCTGACAAATTGCATCATCAAGCAGGTTAAACAGGTTGGACTTATCTTTAACTGGTGTGTTGTCCTCGTTTTCTTTACCATCATCAGATTTATCATCACCAATTGCATAATCAGACAGAGCCTTTTTCATGTTGCGGAAAACATTGTAATAATCCACAATTTCGCCGTTTCTCTTTTCAACACCATTTATTGTGTGAGATGTAACCCTGTTTGCACGGGCAATTGTCTGCATAAGGGTATGATCTTTCATTGGCTTATCAAGATAGAGCGTCGAAACTGTAGGAGCATCAAACCCTGTAAGCCACATTGCACAGACAAAGACCAATTGGAGTTTATCATTTGGGTCTTTAAAACGATATTCAATATCATGCCCATTTGCATCAATCTGGTTCATCTTATTGCGGTGAAACTTAATATCAAGCCCCTGTTTTTCAAAACGCTCCTCTTCTCCAGCATCTTCACTCATAACAACTCCCATTTCAACCGAACGCATAAAATCAAGTCGCTTTTGTAGACGATATTTATTCATCTCGTCAGATGTCCTGCTGATTAATCCAACTGTTTTTTTAATCTCATCTTTCCAATATTTCTGCACCTTTTCAAACATCTTTACTGCTGTGAACTTGTCTATTGAAATGACCATGCCTTTTCCCAAATATCCGCGATTAGGGAAGTGGCTTACAATATCTTTTACTATTGTCTCAAGCCTGTCATCACGTTTAATAACCTCAATTTCAGTTGCAAACTCTTTTTCAAGTTTCTGCTGCTGCTTTTCATCTAAATTTTCATCTTCCAAAATCTGATAAAACTCATCATTGAGATTATCATTTTGAATAAGAACCTCTGGAACACGTTTTTGATAAAAAAGGGGAACAGTTGCACCGTCATCTATGGATTGAACAAAATTATACTGGCTGATATATCCACCAAACCAGTTGTATGTTTTTCCCTCGTAGAGCTGCTCCCCTTTTCCAAGAATTGGAGTGCCAGTAAATGCAAAATATTGAGCGTTCGGGATTCCTTTTCTCATATTTTCAGCAAGAGAGGCATATTGAGTTCTATGAGCTTCATCAACAATAACAATAATATCGTTGCGAAGAGAAAGTGTTGGATACTCTCTGCCCTTGTCATATCTGAATTTGTGAATCAGAGTAAAAACCATTCGCATATTACGACCAAGAAATTGGCGAAGCTCTTCTGAATTTTTAGGACGTGCGGCTTCGTTTTTGCTCACACTATCAGTATCTAAAAAATTGCGGTATATCTGAGAATCAAGGTCTTCTCTGTCAGTTATAACAAGAAAAGTGTAGTTGCCTGTAAATTTGCGAAATATCTTGCTTGAGAGAAAAATCATTGAAAAGCTCTTGCCTGACCCTTGAGTGTGCCAGAAAACACCAAGTTTACCATGTTTTGATTCACGCTCCTTAAATGACTCAATAGCCTTGTTGACACCGATAAATTGATGATTCTGTGCAACTATCTTTACGCTGTTTTTGTAATAAAGGATAAAGTTTTCAATGTAATCCAGCAGCCGCTCTTTTGGAAAAATACCATGTATCAGCCTCTCAAAACTTGTGCCTTGTTGCTCAATGGATTTACGGTTGACCTTTTCTGTCTCATCATCAGGACGCAGCCAACTGAAAAAATGTTCATAACCAGCGGTGAAACTCCCGACTCTTGTTTCAAGAGCATTGGATAGCACACAAAAGGCATTGTAATTAAAAAGAAGCGGAATATCGTGCTTGTAGTTGGTCAGGTTGTCATCGTAAGCGTTTTTCAGCTTAACATTGGAGTTTTTAAGCTCAATAAAGACAAGTGGTAGCCCATTGACATATATCAGAATATCAGGTCTTCGAGTGTAAATATCACCTTTTATCCATAGCTGGGTAACAGCAAGAAAATCGTTATTGTGCGGATTTTCAAAGTCAATAACCTTTACAACACCGTGTTCTGTTCTTCTGTTAGCATTTTCATATTGAACAGGTATTCCATCTTTTATAAGGCTGTAAATATCTCTGTTTGCAACTATTTTTGACATGGAATAACGGCGGGCTGTCAGCTTTTCAATTGCCTGTTCAATGGCAGGTGCTGGAATAGATGGATTAAGTTTTACTGCGTATTCTTTCAGAATATCAGGAAAAACTACTTCCTGTTTTGTTGGACGGTTGGATTTGTCGTTGAGATTATCAACATCTGCGGTGTAGCAATTAATGGTTCTGTAGCCGTATGTATCAGTTAAAAGGCTTACGGCTGCTTTTTCTATCTGGTCTTCTGAGATAAAATTAGGCATCGTTCGCATCCATCATAGATTTTGGTGATAAAATATCTAAATTCTCAACATCAATCTTGCCAGACATCAGGCGGGATAGGAGACGGTCGCGGGTGGTGGTGAGAATTTCGTTATTTTTAATAAGTATTTCTATCTGTTGATCAATAACAGATACTATTTTGTTAAACTGC